>NZ_JACYUU010000003.1:0-610993 GCF_014841925.1 Rhizobium sp. CFBP 13726 | reverse complement strand
TTGGCCAGAGTTCAATCCGTTGATCGAAACTCGCCGTTCACTCTTTCCACTGGATATCAGGCACCTAGATCTTTCGGCTGCATTTGATCGGGATTGGACCGATCGCGAGTATTATCGACGCTACCGCAGTCACCGTGAAGAAGGTCGTTGTGTCCGCTAAGGGCCGCGAGCCCGACGTCTGCTTTACGCCGTCTTCGCGATTCACGCTCTTGAGGTGCTTGTGGGTCACAGCGGATCATTCGTCTCCTGCACTGATACCCGTTGACTGGGGACTTTGAGCTGAGAAGCCTGTGAGATTGGACGGACCAAGATGATGACGACCTACAATAATCTGAATTCACTTGATGACTGGCTTCTGAGGCAGGCGATAGATCAGGCCGAACAAGGCATCTCCATCGAAGACCAGCCTATTCCACGGACGGTCGCAGTGCTTGGCCAGCCGGGCGTATATCTCTATGCCACGTCAATCTTTGACGGAGATGTCGGGAATGGCGGCGTTCAACAATTCTTTGACAACTCGTCCGGAGCTCTAGCTCCGACTGTACGTGATGCGCTGCAGGACATGCTCTTACCCAGCTACGCGCGCATCTTGGGCGGAATCATCGATGCATTCGGTGCACCCTTTCCCGTGAGTAAGCTTGATCGGAGTGACCGGATCGACAGCGACCCAAGCCTGCAGATCATCGTCGACCAAGCTGACGAAGCCATAGATGTTTGGAGCAGAGAGTACATCGTGGCTCGTGAGCGGTATGCAGCGAAACACAATTTCCTGCAGTAGAAGCGTCGAGGTTTGGTTTCGTAATCGCTAGTCGGCGATGGTATGGTCTTTGCCGCACTTGGCGCATTCTTTCATCGGCACGATCTGTTGCGGGAAATAAGTCACCTTGTCAGTCTTCCACAGAGATCGGGAACCGGACCGACAAAATATGGACGTCCACACCTCTCGCAATTGAACAAGAGGACTAGGGGCACGCCCGTCGTCAACCACAACAGTCCCATTCCTATCCGCGCGATGAAACCATAAGAGCGAGCAAGATGCTCCCCAATCATGAAGGTCATCAACCCAAAGATCGAGACAAACGAGGAAAAAATCCAGGCCTTTTGTAGAGGGTCATTCCGCTTCCAAACCGAATACTGCGTAAGCTACAAGATAATCAGACTTTTGACGTGATTGCACTAACCTGGCGTGAAGACGGACGATTCGCTTCGCATCTCCGAGCAAATTGAGCTGTAAAGCGAACGACCATCTGCGATTGCCGTTGGTCCGCTCGTGCAATTACGAACTTGCAAGCTCATGTCACTGAAGCCGCTGCTGAAGGAGTTGTTCTCGTCTAGCTATGGCTTTCTCAAGAAGCCAGGCATCGTTCGAGCCTATCCGCAACCTCGCTGTCAGGAGAAACGTCCGCATCTCCTCGCTAAGCATCCAAAAGCGCGTGTCTTGCACAATTTTGTCAGGTACGTACTCCCAATAAGCTCGCTCACAGGGACCACTCGCAAAGAGGGTGTCTGAAAGCATTACGTGGGCGAGCTGTAGGGCGCAGAGGTCGCTGGATGATTTCAAGAGCTTTGCTTGCTGTCGACTGGGGTCGATCTTCAATATCGCCAGTGCGACAAGCCACCCATCAGCAAGATAGTTGTCCGGGTGCTGCCTGAAAGCGTTTTCACAAGCTTCGACAAAAACTGCCTCCACGACTTGCTGCTCGTTTCCCGGCCAAGCCCGCCACTCTGCCGCCCGTAGTTTGAGAGCGATCACGGGAGGTGCAATGACAGCGGACTCCATTGCAAGGTCCAGGAGGCGGGGGAGGAAGTGCTTGTAATCGTCGATAGTACCAACCGTGGTCAATGCCGCCGAAGCGTATTCCTGAACGTCCGCAACGTCTAAAAGCCTCAGTGGCTTAGCAGTCAATTGCTTTAGTATCTTTTCGGGATTGCGCAACGGCGAAGCGTCAAGAAACGCTGGTTGCTGGTAGTAGGCGAACGCCTCATAGGCTCGGTCAAGCAGTCGGCGTAGCGTGGTGGGCATCAATCACAGACGAGCCTACTTGTCAGTCGTTCATCCTTGATAGCATCGCTGGTTCCAAACCGCTATGGTCAAGCCTGCTTCGGGCCGGCTAGCTAACGACGCATCAACCAGCGCTCCCAGAGCACTTTCTTACGTCAGCCATCATCCGATCGAGGGCGCCTACTTCGTGCTCGTCGCTACCTCGGCATGAAGCTGTAGGACAACAAACCCATCAGGCTTCCTCTATTCACCGAAGAACCCCCATCCATCCGTTCTACCACCGAACAACTTCGCCCGATCACCCAGCACCATCTCCAAGTCAGTGATTTCCGTGCAGCCGGGTACAACAATCGAGGTCACGATAACATCCCAGGGATCGAAATCTCTCTGAACGAAATCCACCTTTGCGGAGAAGCCATCGTCAGCAATTCTTTGGGCAAAGGCGTGCGCGGATGCCTGATCAGGAAAGACATGACAAAAGTCGATAGGGCGGGGTGACTCAAGCGCCAAACCATCGCTCTTCAGCTTCGAAAGGATATGATGATTTTCTTCGAACAGTAACACGTATGCGCTCCAGTGACTTGTATTCAGTTACAAGCTCTCGTCGACGCCTTGAACACAAGATGTCAACAGCTTCTTCGGCCCGAAAAGAGACCTCGGCAGCTTTGGCCCAAAAGTGCACTCAGCGCGCCGCTATAGTTCGTTTCGTCTAGTGTACCGCCTACGATACCGCTATGTCTTCTGACGTCATTCGACCAACCAAAAAGGCGAAGAAGTGACACCATCCAAAGCGTGCAAAGAGGCCTTTCTACACATCGTTGAGCCAGAGCTTCTTTCTTGGAAACTGTGCCAACATCCTAATGGGATGTCTTGCTATGGGGGTTGCGACTATGGGTATCGATGGGACCTGGCAGATACGAGAAACCCGAGGGATGTCCGTCTTGTTTCATTCTCAATTATCAATCCAGGCCAGCAGCTCGTAATCGAGGCTTTACGTGGAGTAACCATTGAGGATACCCCATCGAGCCTTCCCCTCGTCTACAGCAACACCAAAGGGGTCTTTCGCCTGACACGGAAATGGTCGATCCGGCGACCATTGACCGGCTGCATTTTTAGGTTTGAGCGCGGCACTGGGACGGCTACGGACGCGGCTTTTGCCCTGATGCATGAGGTTAGGGTTCGGCTGCCGAAACTTTATGACTATCTGTATCGTTGAGATGCGTACGCTCCATTCCACAAGATGAGACGTCCGTAGAGGCCCGACTGGACGGACAGCCGCGGCCCTCGCGACGGCATGAACACTCTAAAACTGGCAGCAGCCTTATGATGCATCTATGCCATGGGATCATCTGATGAGGTCGAAGTTGTGACCGTACCTTATGCGTCGTCATAATTGACCCAGCAGAAGCAGGGCTCATCTCGCGTAATCACATCAAGGCAGTTGCCCCCTGTGGCAAACCGATAGTGGGTTGATCCAGGTAGGGATATTTCGAAGACTTCGCGTTGCGCTGCCCAGAAGGGGCTTCCTTTGATCTTGTAAGCAAAGTGGTTAGGGATGTGTCCCACCGTTTCGAATCCGTGCTCTCCCAGCGGCAGATGCATGTCATCGATGACGCGGAAGATATCTACGTGCGGGAAGAAGACTTCAAGGAACCTGTTCTGCCCGCTTACTGAAAAGTACGCCCTCAGTTCGTTGGCACCTGATTGAGGTCGGTAACTCATTTCCATACGCACAAGGTCGGCCGCTGTCGCCCCTGCGTCGAGATCGAACTCCAATGCTTCGTATTTTATTGTCAAGTTGTGACCCGCCAGAATCATCTATGTGGTGTTGCGGTATGGCTGTATATGTCGTTAAGCACGATCTACGCTTGCGTTTAGTGCTGCCTCGATAGCAGCGTGTCGTTCGCGTTGAAGCATCAGATACGCGGAGTGTCTTTTTGCGAATGCATCGACCGCACCAAGCTCCTTTGGGTAGGCCTCACCGACGCTCTCAAAAAGGAATCCGTGTCGCACCAGCCTCTCGACTTTATTCCACTGCTTGATACCTGACATTTTCGGGGCCCTGAATTTGCGATTGAGGCCGATGCTTGGTCCGCCTTAGTGGGGACAGACCAAAATAGCATCCTCTCCTGATCCTCGCCTAAAACTCTTCCGGCACGGAAAGCACGCATACGGATGTAGATATTATGGCGGAGTCTTTTCGTTTCGAACCATATCTGCCTGGGGTCCCGCTTAAATCATTCCTTTAGACGAGCTGAAACTGCGAAGTAATACCGAGAAATGATGCGCGACCAAACGCGACACCAGAATTGGCATTCCGCGCGACAATTGCCCGAGAGACCGTCCGGCAATTGGGAACATTATCCGAGCGCAACTTCGAAAAGAGCCCATCGCCAGCACACTCCGTGAGCAGTTCAACCGGTCATGACCCGAGCGGATCTCACTGTCGATGATCCGAATTTGCCGCGCATGGAACAAGCCCAACATGTACGAGTATCTACGTACCAAATCGAGACGATTTGAGTGTTTGATATAGCGCTTTTCTTAATAGGCAGATGCTAATTCAGAATGTCTGAATCTAGGGTACAGCATTGCCGTTCGTCCACCTTATCCGTCAAGAGACTTCGAGACTGCGTGTGTTTGCAGGAACACTGCTTGGCACAGCTCTTTGCGTTGTCGCCGCAGTATTGGCCGACTCGTTTAATTTCGCGGAGATGTCGCAGGATCATTTTCGTCGCGCACTCGCGACAGACATCCTGCTCCCGACCCTGATCGGCGGGCCTTTCTTTTACTTTCTGTTGGAGAAGATCCGGCAACTCGCCGTGGCCAAGGTGGAGCTGCAGCGGCTTGCTTCGACAGACAGTCTTACCGCCGTGCTTAGCCGCGGTGCATTCGAAATGCTGGTCGAAGCCTATCTGGAAAGAGCGCGGGCGGGATCGCTTCCGCAAACGGGATCGTTTCTGATCGTCGATGCGGATCATTTCAAGGCAATCAATGACAGTCACGGGCATCAGGCGGGTGACCAGGCCCTGAAGTTGATTGCTGGGGCTATCAAGGAAACTCTGTCGCCGGCAGATCTTGTCGGACGCGTCGGCGGCGAAGAGTTCGCCGTCTTCCTGCCGGCTGTTGTCGATGACACGGCGTCGCGCACGGCCGAGCTGATAAGACAGAGGATCCGCGCACTGCCCTTCCCTAGGGACGTTGGCGAAGGGCTGCTGTCGGTCAGCATCGGCGGGGCCACCTTCCGCGAAAACACCAGTTACGAAGAACTGTTCAAGACGGCAGATCGCCGTCTGTACGAGGCAAAGGCGTCAGGCCGCAACCTTGTGAGAATGTCAATTTAAACGCCGTCCCAACTTTATCCCGAAAAGACATTACGACTGAGATATTACATGAAAACCAATGAGGAAATCCGTCTCGCCGCTCTGCACTCTTTGAAATTGCTCGATACGCCAGCAAGTGAGAGCTTCGACCGTATCACGCGCATGGCGAGCCAGATATTCGACCTGCCGATCGCGGCCATATCGCTAACCGATTCCGACAGGCAGTGGTTCAAGGCGCGTGTCGGGGTGGAGCACCAGTCTATTCCACGAGACAAGGCGCCCTGTGCGGCAGTGGCCGAGAGTACCGAACTTCTCGTCGTTCCGGACCTGTCCAAGGATGCGCACTACCACGACAGTGTCCTTGCAAAGACAGGCGTGCGTTTTTACGCGGGAGCACCGCTCACGACGCGCGAGGGGCATTGTCTCGGCGCCTTGTGTGTCCTTGGAGCCGAGCCGCGTGAGACCACCGAAAACGAGATTGCCAGTCTCCAGGACCTTGCCGCAATGGTGATGGCCCAGATCGAACTGCAACATGCGTATGGCAGGATCGAGCCGGTCAGCGGGCTTCCCAATCGTACCCAGTTTTCCGAGGACGTGAGCGACCTTCTCAGAGGACCGGCCTGGCGGACGGCCTATACCGGTGTCCTGATCGACCTTGCCGAGACGCGGCAGCTTGACGACCTTTCCCGCGTGATGGGAACAGCCGAAATCGATGCGAAAGTGCGCGATGCCGCACAGCGGCTCAGAGCGATCGTTGGCGGCAAAACAACACTTTATCACGTCTCCACGACGCAGTTTGCGTTCATAAGGGACAGAAATATCGCAGGCCTCGACTGCATGGTTTACCTCAGACAGCTGCTGGGTGACCTGGACGACGAGTCGGACCTCAGATTTCTGATGACGCCGGCAATCGGCGTCGCGCCGCTCAAACCCGACACCACGCCGTCGGATTTCCTGCGTGCCATGAGCAGCGCAGCGCAGGACGCTCGTCTGACAGCGACACATGTCGCGGTCTTTTCACAGGCCAGTGACGATCGCTACCAGCGGAGTTTCCGTCTGCTGCAGGATTTCGACAACGCCCTTCAAGGCAGCGATCAGCTATCGATCGTGTTCCAGCCGCGTGTCAGTTTGCCGGATGGCCATTGCGTCGGAGCAGAAGTCCTCCTGCGCTGGCTCCATCCGGAACTGGGAGCCATCTCCCCCGGCGAATTCGCTCCGATCATCGAGCAGTCTCCACATATAGGCAAGATGACCGCGTGGGTTCTGGATGCCGCTCTGCGCGAAGCCGGCAACCTGAAATCCAGGGGGGTAATCGTTCCGGTATCGGTCAATATCTCGGCGGCAAACCTCGATGAACCGGACTTTGTCCAACGGGTGCAACTGTCCCTCTTGAGACATGGTATCCGGCCGGCGATGCTGGAGCTGGAGGTCACCGAAAGCGCGATCATGAAGGACGCGGCAAACGCGCTGGCGAAGTTGCAGGCGCTTTCCGATGGCGGGGTCCGACTATCGATCGACGACTTCGGCACGGGCTACAGCAGCCTGTCCTATCTCCAGACCTTGCCGACCACCGTGGTCAAGATCGATCAATCCTTTATCCGCAGCATGGATGATGGCTTTCGCGAAACCAATCTCGTCAGATCGATGATCCAGCTGTCGCACGACCTGGGCTACCAGGTCGTGGCGGAAGGGGTGGAGACGACCGAGGCGGCCGAGGCTTTGAGCAAGATGGGTTGTGATGAAGCGCAGGGGTATCTTTTTGCAAAGCCGCTGTCTCCAGCCGCATTCGAAGAATGGTTCTTCGAGAGAAAAATGGAACACCAGATCGCATGCTGATCCGATAGGCTGCCGGCACGAGAAACACAGGATCTCGGATTTCCAACGCGCATCGTGTTTCAAGCTTGTCGGCTCTACCGGAAGCTAGATCAAGGTCGATGATTTCAAGACGCTGAAACTGTTGTCATGGTGCAATGCTATGACGCCTTCATGTTCCAGGGCGTAGAGCGCGTTCAGAAGTTCGTTTCTTGAATATCCGGTGGTCGCGGGCGTGTTCGCGATCGTCCCGAACTTGACCTGCGATGGCGGCCTGACCCGCAACCGTCTTAAAACATCCGTCACGGCATTGACGACTTCGATACGTGATTTCACGATAGCGGGCCTCCGGAGAACGGTCATCCCATAATCCGTTCTGTCTTCAACAACACCGGAGGGCTGACTTTGATCCATCAAAAAGACATATCGTGAGCACGCGCCCTCTCCCGCATGCGCGTGGTCTACGCTTTCAAGCGGGCATAGCGCCGACGCTATCAACGTCCGCGGTCAGTCCTGGAATGGATGACACGGACGAATTCCTGCGGATACGCAACCCGCCGCTCCAACCCTGTGAGGGAAGCCGTAACCGGGCTGGAGCACAGGCAAAACGGGACAGACTTGAGAGCAATATCAACAACGCTGTCTTTGACATCCTTGCCGGTCAATGGAAGTTTCTCGACTTGACCTTGAGCGTATCGATGTGGAGATCCGGGATATAGATGTCGCGCGTCGGGATGACAGGCTTCGGATTGTCGCGGGGATCAGGCCCGCTGCCATGTTTGGCTCCGTCGCCACGGCCGTACGGCAAGGGGAAGTCGCCGCCAAGCTCGCCGAGACTGGAGAGATCGCCGGAAAAGTCGAACAGGCGCTGGGCGACCAGATGCACGACCTCGCCTTCGCGCTGTATCCTGCCATGGATCGCCATCATCGAAGCCGACATGACGATCCGGCGCTGTTTCTCGAATAGCGAGGGCCAGACGACGGCATTGACGACGCCCGTCTCATCTTCGAGCGTCAGGAACATCACGCCTTTGGCGCTACCAGGCTTCTGACGCACGAGGACGAGGCCCGCGGTCCAGAGCCAGCGGCCATCGCGCTCACCCATCGCTTCGGCGCAGGTGACGATCCGCTTTTTCTTCAGTTCCGGACGCAGGAAAGACACAGGATGCGACCTCAAGCTGAGGCCCGTATGGGAATAGTCCTCAACGACCTCCCTGCCCTCTTTCATCGACTTGAGCGACACGTCGGGTTCCTGCATCTCGGCAACGACCTTTTCTTCACGCTTTGCGGCTGCCGCCCATAGTTCCAGCGGCTCGTCGCGCAGCGCCTTGATGTCCCAGAGCGCCTGACGCCGTTCCAGCTTCAACGACGGTAGGAAGGCATCGGCCTCTGCCAGCTTGACCAGCGACGCTGTCGGCACGCCGGATCGCCGCCACATGTCGTCGGCACTCTCGAAAGGCTGGTCAACACGGGCAAGAACAATTCTGGCAGCATTATTCAGCGGCAGCCCCTTTACCATGCGCATACCGAGACGAACCGCAAAGCGGCCGGGCCTTCCGGTCTCCTCCATCGTGCAGTCCCAGCGAGACCGATTGACACAGACGGGCCGGACCTCCACCCCGTGGTTGCGGGCATCGGTGACGATCTGGGCAACGCTATAGAACCCCATGGGCTGGGAGTTGAGGAGAGCGGCGCAGAAGATATCCGGATGATGGCACTTCATCCAGGAACTGGCATAGGCGATGAGGGCGAACGAAGCTGCATGGCTTTCCGGAAAGCCATAGGAGCCGAAGCCTTCCAGCTGGCTGAACGTCCGCTCCGCGAAGTCTTGAGAGTAGCCGTTCTTGACCATGCCGTTGACGAGCTTCTCCTTGAACCTCGACACGCCGCCCGTAAACTTGAAGGTCGCCATGGCCCGACGCAGCTGGTCCGCCTCGCCTGCACTGAAACCCGCACAGACCATGGCAACCTTCATGGCGCTCTCTTGGAAGAGCGGGACGCCGAGCGTCTTGCCAAGCACCGCCTCGAGCTCCGGCGTTGGATACTCCACCTTCTCCTTGCCCTCCCGCCGACGCAGATAGGGATGCACCATGTCGCCTTGGATCGGGCCAGGGCGGACGATGGCGACCTGAACCACGAGATCATAGAAGGTGCGTGGCTTGAGCCTTGGCAGCATCGCCATCTGGGCGCGGCTTTCGATCTGGAAGGTACCAAGCGTATCCGCCTTGCGGATCATCGCGTAGGTCTTCGGATCCTCCTGCGGAACGTCTGCCAGACCCATCGCTTCGTTCTTGTACTCCGCCAGCAGCTCAAAGGAGCGGGCCATGCAGGACAGCATGCCAAGCGCCAGCACATCCACCTTCATGAACTTCAACGCGTCGATATCGTCCTTGTCCCATTCCACCACCTGGCGGTCATCCATGGCGGCGGGCTCTATGGGGACAAGATCATCCAGCCTGTCCTGCGTCAGCACGAAGCCGCCGGGATGCTGTCCCAAATGGCGCGGCGCTCCCATGAGTTGCGAGGCAAGGTCGAGCGCCAGACGCAGCCGGTAGTCGGACGCGTTCATGTTGTTTTCCCTGAGCTGCTTTTCGCCGATGCCATCCTTCGACCAGCCCCAGACGCCGGAGGTCAGTTGACCGATCAGGTCTTCGGGCAGGCCGAGCGCCTTGCCCACATCGCGCAGCGCACCCTTGGTTCGGTAGCGGGTGACGGTGGAGCAGAGGGCGGAGCGCGAGCGACCATAGGTCTCGTATATCCACTGGATGACCTCCTCGCGCCGGTTATGCTCGAAGTCGACGTCGATATCCGGCGGCTCGTTACGCTCCATCGAAACGAAGCGCTCGAACAGGAGGTCTCCTGTTTCCGGGTTGATGCTGGTGATCCCGAGGCAATAGCAGACGGCGGAGTTGGCAGCTGACCCTCTGCCCTGACAGAGGATGTTCCTGGAGCGGGCAAAGCGGACGATGGAAAAGACGGTGAGGAAGTACGGGGCGTAGTTCATCTTCCGGATGAGGTCGAGTTCGTGCAGGATCGCCTTGCGGACCTTGTCGGGAATGCCTTCCGGGTAGCGTGCCGCCGCACCTTCCCAGGCGAACTTGGCCAGCGACTGCTGGGCGTCGAGCCCTGGCACAATTGCCTCTTCAGGATACTGGTACTGCAGCTCGCTCATGTCGAAACGGCAACGCTCGACGATCTCGCGGCTTCTTGCGAGAGCTTCGGGATAGTCGACAAACAAGCGGTGCATCTCCTCCGGCGCCTTGAGGAAGCGGTCAGCATGCCGCTCCCGGTCAAAGCCGACGCTGTCGATGGTGGTGCGGTTGCGGATGCAGGTGACGATGTCCTGAAGCTGTCGGCGGCCGGGCTCGTGGAAGAGCACATCGTTGGTCACCACCGTCTTCACCTTGTGACGCTGCGCCATGTTCGACAGATCATGCAACCGCAGCCGGTCGTTCGGACGCCGCCGCAGGCAGAGCGAGACATAGGCGCGGTCACCAAAGACTGCGGCCACCTTGCGGAGCTGACCCGCATAGATATCGTCCGCCTCATCCGGAATGAGGATCGCGATGAGGCCCTCGCTATAGGCCTCGACATCAGCAAGGTCGAGAACGCACTTGGCCTTTCCGCCCCGGCTTTTGCCAAGCGTCAGCAGCCGGGTGAGCCTGGAATAGGCGAGCCGGTCCGTCGGGTAGACGAGCAGCGACATGCCATCCGTGAGGTCGAGATGGCAGCCGACCACCAGGCGCACCCCGGTTGTCTTAGCCGCCTCCCAGGCCCGGACAATGCCGGCAAGCGAGTTGCGGTCGACGACACCAAGGGCGTCGATGCCCAGTGCGGCGGCCGTGGCAAACAGTTCTTCCGCGGAGCTTGCACCGCGCAGGAACGAGAAATGCGTGGTCACCTGGAGTTCGGCATAGCGCATAGTTCAAGCCTCACCCGAAGATGCCGTGGAGGAACCATTTGTGTGACCCCGTGCCTGCATCGACGCCGTCGCCGGCGCGGAAGACCCACAGCCGATCGCCGTGCTCGTCCTCGACCACGAAGTAATCGCGCACCGCCTGCATTTCGCGCGGCCGGAGCCACCATTCGCCGAAGATGCGCTCGGGCCCATCGGCACGAACGATGCGGCGGCGCTTGCCGCGCCAAGTGACGACGACTGGCGGCTGGTCGGGCAGGACAGCCATGGTTTCGATTTCTTCGGGATAAGCCAGCAGCCGTGACGGCCGCGGCCACCTGGCTGCCCACTCGGCACCCGTCTCGACGGCCGTCGGTCCGATCCGCCGGAGAGATCGTTCCGGAACGTCGGAGGCCACCGGCGTGATGCGGTAAAGGCGCTGGCCCCGGTTGCCGAGAATATCGACAAGCGGCGTCACATCCACCACCGCCTCTTCTACCAGCGCGTTTGCGACCTGCTTTATTTCCAGCGGCTCGGCCATGACCGCCACCAGCACCATCCGCTCGATGCCGAAGCCCGGGTCGATCTTTTCGATACGGTCACAGAGAAGCTTTGTCAGGCGGGCAGGATCACGCACGGGCTTGGCAAGTCCTGCTCGAAGACACTGGCGTGTGTTGTCGACGCGATGGATGATCAGATCGGAGCGCCGGACGCCCAGCCCCCGCTCCTCCAGCTTTGCCGTCAGTTGCGCCACCAGCCGGCGGACGTATTTTGCAATCGTATCGGGCGCACCGATGGGCTCCTGGAAATTGCGCGCCACCTCGACCAGATCCGGCGTGCGCAACGGCTCGATGGGTTCTGCAAGACGGCCGAAGAGCTGATCGAGACGGCGTCCGACCTCTGGACCAAATCGCAGTGTCAACGGCGCACGCGGCAGTGCCGACAGCTCTCCTACCGTGTCGATACCCAGGATGCGCAATGCCTGGATCGTATCTGCCGCAAGCCGCAGACAGTGGATTGGAAGTCCGATCACGGCCTTGGTGACATCACCGCGCGGCACCACCGTCGTTTCGTTCGTCGTCAGTCGCGCCAGTGCATGCGCCGCACCCCAGGTATCGGCGACAGCGGCACGTGCCGTCAGGCCCTTGCCGCGGAGACCGTTGACAACGCCGGAGATCAGCAGCTCTTCACCACCCTGAAGGTGATCGGCACCTTCGGTATCCATGACGATGCCATCCGTTCCATCCACGGCAACGACGGGGCTGTATTGACGAAGCGCCCATAGCGCCAGGCGCTCGACGGCTGCGGCGTCGGCAACGGGATCGGCGTCCACCATATGAAGGTTGCCAATCATCGCCTGTGCCTTGCTGGCAGCCATGCCGACTTTGAGGCCCAGCTTGCGGGCAGCCGTATCGGCTGCCGATATCCAGCGTTTCGAGCCGCTGCGCGAGACCACGACCAGCGGCTGGTCAACCGACACGGCTTCCTCGCCATGCCGACGTATCCGATCCGTTGCTAGATAGGGGAAGTAAACAGACACGACCCTCGGCATCGCAGGCTCCTAACTCAAACTCGGCACATTGCCCCGCCTTTACCCGCATCAATTCCGCCAGCCACCTCGCCCGTCCCACGCCGGCGACAGGAAGCGGCTCGGACGGCAGGGTGCTGATCCTCCAGCGTGTTGTGGACGCCGTCGGCTGACCGTAGTCGGAGGCCTCCGTCTGCCGTCGCCAGCGCCGGACGACCAGGCCGAGCGTCCCCGTCTTCTCGGCAGCCAGTTGAAGACGCCGCGACGCGGTCATCGGCAGCCTCACCAGTTCCCCGACGACGGCCGCCAATCCCCCGAAGGACAGCCCCTCTTCCATCGAGGCAAGCACGTCCTCCTCCCTGTCCGCTTCGCAGTAGATGACGCGATCCGGGTGAAGCCCCGCCTGCGACAGCGCCGGCGCAAAGAGATCCGGCCGGGTCAGGCACCAAAGAACCTTTCCCTTGGCCCGGGCCGCAATACCTGCCGCAAACAGGGCGGCCGCGGCACCATCGATTGTACCCGCCCCGCCGCCTGCAATTTCATGCAAGGCGCCATAGGCAAGCCCCCCGCCCGGTAATCGCTCGTCGACGTCAGGCACCCCGAAGGGCAGCACAAGCGCCTTGCGCGACACGCTGCCTTCCAGATGCGCAATCCGGTCTCTCAGTTCCTCGACAAGCCTTGAGGCAGGGGCATGCGACATCGTTCACGGCCCTCCTCAAGGTTCGCGTTGCACAGGACTTCATGTCCCAAAGAATGTTGGTGTTCTGTTTCTGTTCCGCCGCGACAGAAGAGTCAAGCGGGGTCAGAACGGGATAGCTCTCGGCATTTTAGCGCCGGTGAAGATTCATCGTTCTGAATCAGCTTTGTAGGCGGCTTGAGAGGCTCGATGGAGTGCTTGAGATTTTTTGCATGTTCTTGATCTTAGCTGGGGCGACACGAAAACCGTGAGAACTTTCCGTTCTCAAATCGCCAATCTGCATATCAAGAATGTAACGGCGATGTGTGGCAGAGCCTAAGGGATGAACACTCGCGCTCAAACGGAACTATGGCCGTCTGCGGCCATCCGCCCACGAGCCGCCGCCCTTTGGCTCTTTCCCATTCCCGCAGACACCAAGGAGCACAACGCTACCATCTGCGCCATCGCCGAGGAACTCGACGTTGGATTTGCAGGCGTTCAATGTCAGACGTTTTGTATAGGAGACCAGTGAAGGCTTGCCGCATCAGGTGGCGTCTTCTCCACTGCGAGAGAATGCGGGAGGCGGGCAAGGTTGCCCGTCGCCCGCCGTGCCGCCGTCCTCAGTGGATCGCGGTGCTGACGATCCGGTAGGGGTGTTCAGCTTCATATTCGACCATGATCTGGACGGCCTGTTCGAGAACCTGTTCGGCTTCCTCGACGTGATCGCGTGCAAGCTGGTCGGCGTTGATGAAGATCGCTTCGGCCATGTTGCCGGAGATTGCGGCGAACTGGCGGTTTCCTTCGACGAGAGCTTCTCTGGCAGCGCCTTCAAGCGCGTGCGCCATGGTGATCAGCGCGTCTTCGCGCTCCTCGATCGTCAGGTCCCGGATTGTCTTTGTCATCTGCTGCATCGTGCCACCCACCTTAATAGTCGTTGTGACGATATCGGTCCCGATAGGGCCCCGTTCACAGCGAAATGGGCATGTTGGCGCCAGATTTCAAGGTTCAGGCCGGCGCGGGCTCGTCCTTGTGGACGGCATCGCGGGGCACGAACAGGCAAGCGGGCACGATCAGGACGGCAAACAGGAGCATGGTCAGGAAGGTCGCGTGCAGGCCGTCCTGCAGCGCAAGGCGAACCGCTTCGGCATCGCCACTCACGAGACCGGTTCCGTTCAGGAGAGCACGCAGCTGGTCGGTCGTGATCGCCTGTCCGCTGGTCGTATGGACCAGGCCCCAGCTCAGCACCGCCCCGAGAATCGCCGCGCCCAGCGTGCTGCCGAGGTTGCGGGAAAACACGTTCGACGCCGTGGCACTGCCGCGTTGCGAGGCCGCGACGCTTCCCTGGGTGAGGATCAGTGCGCCGATATTGAGAAGGCCCATGCCGAAGCCCATGACGAGCGAGCCGGCACCCGCAAGCACCGCCGAACTGGATGGCGTCAGCAGGGTCAGGAGGAAGGTTCCCACGGGGACGAACACGGCGCCCACCAGCATGATCGGCCGCAGCCCGAACCGGGTGAAGTTCCGCGAAGCGATCGTTGCGCCGCACGGCCATCCCAAGAGAAGCATGGTCAGTGCAAAGCCTGCCACCAGCGGCGACTGGTTGAGCACGGTCTGCACATACATGGGCAGGAAGGTGGTGAGCCCCATGATCGCCATGGAGGCGAAGAAGACAGAGATGTTGGCGGCCGCAATCGGTCGGTAGAGCCAGAGATCCGGCGCGACCATCGGTTCTTCGACGCGGCGCTCCTGCCAGATGAACAGCGCAAGCGACACGGCGAACAGGACGAAGGAGACGATCGCGGACGTCGACAATCCGGTCTCGGAGACCGTGAGGCCAATCATCAGCGCCGAGATGGAGACGGCAAACAGCACGGCGCCCAGGATATCGATCGAGACCGTCCGGGTGTGCTTTTCCTCGTGGTAGAACAGGATGAACGCTGCGGCAGCGGCAAGGCCGACCGGCACGTTGATCCAGAAGATCCAGGCCCAGGGCAGGTTATGGATGATGACGCTGCCGAGCAGCGGGCCAACCACGGCCGAGAGCGCCCAGACGCTGGCCAGATAGCCCTGAACCTTTCCACGCTGGCTGCCCGGAAAGAGATCGGCCACCACCGTCATGGCGACGGGCTGAATGGCGCCAGCGCCGATGCCCTGGAGCAGTCTGAAGGCAATCATGGACGGCATCGACCAGGCAAATCCGCAGAGGATGGAGGCGACCAGGAAGACGGCGATGCCAGCCAGCACGATCGGCTTTCGCCCGTAGATATCGGAAAGCTTGCCGAAGACGACGGTCAGCGCGGTCTGCGACAGGAGGAAAGCGGAAAACACCCAGCTGTAGAGATTGAGCTGCCCGAGCTGGGCTGCGATCTGCGGCATGGCGGTGGAGACGATGGTCGCTTCGATGGCGATCATCGCCATGCTTGCCATGATCGCGGCTACGACGAGCCCGCGATGTGAGACTTTTTCAGACATGAATGAATCCGAAGCCCTGACGGAGGGCGCGACAAGAGAGAAATTCGGCGGTCGCGGCAGGATATTGCGTCTGCAAAGCGTGCATCTGCAAGTTCTGGTGGCCGTCAGTGCGTCATCGACTTAGGAGCGCAAACTTGGTTGCGTCAAGCTATATTTGATTTAGATCAAGTTCCACAAGCGCTCCTCACCCCTTGGATATCCAGGCGGCCGCTGCAATTTTCATTTGCGCTGCGCCTGACCCGGCGTCATGGTGACCTGCTCAGTTATCTCATATGGATTCAATATCATGGCAGCGGATGTGATCGTTCTCGGCGCCGGCATCATCGGTGTTTCGACGGCTCTGCAATTGGCGCGACGGGGAAAATCGGTCGCCCTGGTGGACCGCAGGGAGCCCGGGATGGAAACCTCCTACGGCAATGCCGGCCTGATCCAGCGCGAGGGCGTTGTCCCCTACAGCTTTCCCCAGCAGTTCGCCCAGATCCTGCGCTATGCCAGGAACAACCGCATCGACGCGCATTTTCACTGGAGCGCGATGCCGTCGGTCTCCTCGTTTCTGGCAAAATACTGGTGGCATTCCAATGTGCCGAGGCATGAGCTGATCGCCCGCGCCTATGCGCCGCTGATCGAGCATTCGATCGCCACCCATGACGAACTGATCCGCGAGGCGGGCGCCGAGGATCTGATTGCCAAGAACGGCTGGCAGGAAGTGTTCCGCTCGCAGGCCAAGCTCGACGAGACGGTGCGCGAAGCCGACCGACTGAAGCGCGAATACGACCTTTCCTTCAAGGTTCTGACGCCTGCGGAACTTGCGGTTGCGGAACCCAATCTCTCCGACGATTTCATCGGCGCGCTGAAATGGGAAGACCCGTGGGCGGTCAAGGATCCGCTCGCGCTGACGCGTGCCTATGTGGCGCTGTTCGAAAAGCTTGGCGGTCGGGTGCTGACGGGTGACGCAAAGAGCCTTTCGAAGACCGCGACCGGCTGGCGCATCATTGCCGGCGAAGGCGTGGTCGAGGCGAAGGATGTCGTGGTCGCACTTGGTCCGTGGTCGGACACGGTGACCAAGCCGCTCGGCTACAATTTCCTCGTCGGCGTCAAGCGCGGCTACCACATGCATTATGCGCCAAAGGGCAATGCGAAACTCAACGGCTGGACGATGGATGCAGAGCGCGGCTATTTCCTGGCCCCGATGAACCAGGGGATCCGGCTGACGACCGGTGCCGAATTTGCGCGCCGCGATGCGCCGAAGACACCGGTTCAGCTTGCCCGCGCCGAAGCTGTGGCACGCGAGATCTTTCCGCTTGGTGAGCGGCTGGACAAGGAGCCCTGGATGGGTGCCCGCCCCTGCACGCCGGATATGATGCCTGTCATCGGCAAGGCGCCGCGTCACGACGGATTGTGGTTCGCCTTCGGCCATGCGCATCACGGCCTGACGCTCGGTCCGGTCACGGGTCAGGTCATCGCGGAAGCGATGATGGGCGAAAAGACCCGGATCGACATATCCGCTTACAGGCCGGAGCGGTTTAACGTCTGACCCTCTTCTTCATTTGGTCTAGCGGCAGGAGAAAGTCTGGGCTACCGGTGTTTTCATGGATACGATCGATACAGCCCGGACCTTTCTCGATGACAATCCCGATATCGAGGTTCTCGAAGCCTTCGTGATCGACGTCAACGGCGTGCCGCGGGGCAAGTGGATCCCGCGCGAACGAGCGCTCGACGTGCTTTCGAAGGGCATGGCGATGCCGCGCTCGGTCTACGCGCTCGACGTCTGGGGACGCGACGTCAATGCCGCGGGCCTTGCGGAGGGCACCGGTGATCCGGATGGCATCTGCTTTCCCATCGCCGACACACTGTCGCGCGTGACATGGCTGAAGCGGCCAACGGCGCAGGTTCTACTGGGCATGAACGAGCAGGACGGGACCGGATTTTACGGCGATCCGCGCCAGGTTCTGGCGAATGTTCTCAAAGGTTTCGAGCGGATCGGCCTGACGCCGGTCGTGGCGACGGAGCTGGAATTCTACCTGATCGACCCGATCCGGTCGGCGATCGACCCGGTGCGGCCACCGAATTCACGCGAGGGCCGCTGGCATACGGGCCAGACACAGGTGCTCTCGATTTCCGAGCTGCAGGATTTCGAGAATGTCTTCCACGGCATCGCCTCTGCAGCGAGGGCGCAAGGGATACCGGCCGATACGACACTGCGGGAAAACGGCCCGGGCCAGTATGAGATCAACCTCAACCACGTGCCAGACGCGCTGAAGGCTGCGGATTATGCGGTGCTCCTCAAGCGGATCGTCAAGGGCGTGGCGCGCGCCAACGATCTCGACGCGACGTTCATGGCAAAGCCCTATGGCACGCAGGCCGGAAGCGGCATGCATGTGCATTTCTCGCTGATCGATAGCGACGGCCGCAATGTCTATATGGGCGAGAACGGGCCGTCCGAGGCGCTGTTTCATTCGGTGGGCGGGCTTTTGGAAAACATGGGGGAAAGCATGGCGGTGTTTGCCCCGCATGCCAATTCCTACCGGCGCCTGCGCCCTTCCGAACATGCCCCGACCTATGCCTCCTGGGGCTTCGACAACCGCTCGGCCGCCGTGCGCGTCATCACCGCGTCGAAGCCGGCGACCCGCATCGAGCACCGCGTTGCAGGTTCCGACACCAATCCCTATCTTGTGCTGGCGATGATCCTCAGTGCAGCCCTTGCCGGCATCAAGGAAAAGCGCAATCCGGGCGGGGCGATTACCGGCGACGACCATGCGATCAGCCACGAACCGCTGCCGACCAACTGGGACTATGCGCTGCAGCAGTTTTCCCGCTCCACGTTCGCCTACGCGACGCTCGGGCCGAAATACCGGTCGCTCTACACGGCCTGCAAGCAGCAGGAGCTGTCGGAATTTTCTCTGCGGGTGACCGACGTCGAATACGACGCCTATATCAGGACGGTGTAAGATGGCTTTCAAACCCGCAGACAATCCCCGCCACGCCAATTCCTGGTATGCCGCCTCGGCCAATGACAAGCGTGTGCGCCCTGCCCTCGAGGGCGAGATCGAGGCCGATGTCTGCGTGATCGGCGCGGGCTTTTCCGGCATCTCGGCCGCTCTCGAACTGGCCGAGCGCGGCTATTCCGTCGTGGTGCTGGAGGCGGAGCGGATCGGCTTCGGCGCTTCGGGCCGCAATGGCGGGCAGATCGTCAACGGCTATAGCCGCGATCTGGAAACGATCGCCGGACGCTACGGGCGCGACAAGGCCGTGCAGCTTGGCGCGATGTCGCTCGAAGGCGGCGAGATCATCCGCGCCCGCGTAGCGCAATACGGGATCGACTGCGATCTCGTGCCCGGCGGTTTCTTCGCGGCCTTTACGGACAAGCAGGTGCGCGAGATGGAGGTGCACAAGGCCGTATGGGAACAGCACGGCCATGACGGGCTGGAGATGGTCTCGAAGGCTGACGTCGGACGCTATGTGAAAAGCGACCGCTATGCCGGCGGCATGATCGACCGAAAGGGTGGCCATATTCACCCGCTTAATCTCGTGCTCGGGGAAGCGGCAGCGGCCGAAAGCCTCGGCGCGCGGATTTTCGAGGGATCGCGGGTGGTCGGCATCGACCAGACGGCAAAGCCCGTGGTCAGAACCGACAAGGGCCGCGTCACCGCATCCTATGTGCTGGTGTGCGGCAACGCCTATCTATCGCCGCTGCTGCCGGAGATCCATGGCCGGATGATGCCGGTTTCGAGCCAGGTGATGGCGACGGAGCCGCTGGATGCGGGCCTGATCGAGCGCCTTCTGCCCGCAAATTACTGCGTCGAGGATGCCAATTACATTCTCGATTACTATCGCCGCACCGCCGACAACCGTCTGCTCTACGGTGGCGGCATCGGCTATGGCGGCAGCGACCCGAAGGACCTGACGGGCGTGATCCGCCCGAACATGCTCAAGACCTTCCCGCAGCTGAAGAATGTCAGGATCGACTACGCGTGGAGCGGCAATTTCGCACTGACGCTGACCCGCATTCCGCATGTGGGAAAGCTGTCCGACACCGTGTTCTTCTCGCACGGCGACAGCGGCCACGGCGTGACCACCACGCATCTGCTCGGCAAGATCCTTGGTGAGGCGGTTGCCGGCCATGCGGAGAGGTTCGATACCTGGGCATCGCTACCCAACCTGCCCTTCCCGGGCGGGCGGGCGTTCCGCGTGCCGCTCACCGCGCTTGGGGCCTGGTGGTACGGCATGCGGGACAAACTCGGGCTGTAGCTTACAGCGATGCGGGAAAACTGCCTTTGAAGTAATAGGTCGACTGTGCCCGCACGATCGACTTGAACTGTGCAACGATTTTGGCTGCCTCGTCTTCCGTCACCATCAGCGCCAGACGCAATGTTGCCGCGGCCATGTGGAACATAAGAAACAGTGTGCGGGCGTAGTTCTCCCAAAGCTGTTCGCTGACGAACCGCTTGGTGATCTCGAAGAAGAGGTCGGCCTGGAAGCGGGTTTCGGTAATGTCACGGTCTGCCAGCGCCTTGTCGGCCTGGATGGCGTTCAACAGATCCTGCGTCGACGGCTTTTCGCGCATGCGGGTGTAATAGAGGTCGAAAAGAACGTCCGTTGCATCCAGCGCGTCTTCAGCCGTCGAGATCTGCGGAATATGTCCGACGATGATACCGCGGACTTCCTCGACATAGCGCTCATGGAGCATGGCGATGATCGCCGACTTGTTGGGGAAATACTGGTAGACGGAGGCGATGGGGCCGCCTGAAAGAGACGCAATCTCCTTCATCGTGACCGCATCGATACCCTTTTCGCCGATCAGCTCCATCGAGACCTTCAGGATATCATCAATGCGTTCGCGGCTTCTTTCCTGTTTCGGTACCCGACGAAGTGAACTCCCGCCTGCACTCTGCATCGAATCTCGCATCCGCAACTCTCTCCGTACGCCCTGTTGCCTATACTGGACGGGGCGATAAGAGAGGCACCTGGCAGCATAGTTACATTATAAGTTTGCGTTGTACGGCAAGTCAGGCATGTCGGATCACCGAAAGCATTAGAATTTTGAAAATAATTCGACACTCAAACAGTTTATCTTGAATTAGGATCGCGTGTCATATCGTATCCGTCAGCCCCGCTACGGCATCTGCCACGATGCGGTCGAGCGTGGCGTCAATGTCGACGGTCACGACGCCTGCTTCACCCTCGGGGCTTTCCAGCGTGGCGAGCTGGCTTTGCAACAGCGACGTCGGCATGAAATGGCCCTTGCGCTCGCCCATCCGGCGGCTCAACAGCTCCTGACTTCCTTTGAGAAACACGAAGGTCAGCTTGCCACCCGCAGCGCTGCGCAGCCGTTCGCGGTAGACGACTTTCAGTGCAGAGCAGGTCACCACGAGGTCTTCTGAACGCGCGAGAGCCTCGGCGATCTTCTCGCCGATCACATCGAGCCAGGGCCAGCGGTCTTCATCGGTGAGCGGTGTTCCCTGCGCCATCTTGTCGACATTGGACTGCGGATGCAGACTGTCGCCTTCCATGAAGCGGCAATTCAGGCTCTCTGCCAAACGCTCAGCGACGGAACTCTTTCCAGCGCCGCTGACGCCCATGACGATGATGGCTCTGCCAGCCTGTTTGCTCATTGGTTGCTCCTCTTTGATATCGACAGCCGGTCTCCTTCAACCGCATTGAGCGACAGATCACAAGTCCCGGCGATCTTCAACGCCAGTCGCGGACTTGCCCGGACCCGTTTCATCGCGCCCGAGCGCAAACGGCATCAGGATCGACAGAAAGATCAGGCGCAGGACGTGATGGGCACCGACATAGGTCGGGTCGGCATGCAGCATGACCGCCATCGCCGCCATGGTCTCCAACCCGCCGGGCGAAAACGCGATCAGGGCCGCATCGAGCGGTATGTCCAGGACATACGAGACGGTGCCGGCCATGGCCGCTGCCATGACCGAGACGATCACCGTGACCACGAGGCCGGATACGAGGGCTGTGCGCACCTCGAGAAGCGAGATGCCGCAAAAGCGCGTTCCGATGTTGGCGCCGAGAAGGATATAGACGGGGACAATGAGCCAGGAGGGAACGCCACCGGTGGCGAACGATGTCACGTGGGTTGAGATCGAAACCAGTGTGCCGGCGAGCAGAAGGGCTGCGGGAAGCTTCCAGCGCAGGAAGAGCATGCCGATGACGGTCGAGATCGCAAGGATGCCCAACAGCATCGGCAGGTCCATCGCGATGACCTGAGCGACACTATCTCCGCCGCCAAGATCGAATGCTGTGACAATCAGGGGCACGCTGATGGTCAACAGAAGGACGCGCACGCTCTGGGAAATGCCGACCGTTCGCTGGTCGCAACGCATGTCAGCGGCAAGACTGAGCACGTAGCTCAGATGTCCCGGCGAAGCTGCGAGGAAAGCCGTGGTGCGGTCGTAATGGAAGAAACGCTGCATGACCCAGGCCGCGACGTAAAGCAGGGCCGTGACGGTAACCATGACCATCACGAAGCTTAGAGGCCAGCGCTTGATCGCCACCAGGATGTCGGGCGTGACGGTCGCCCCCATCGAGATGCCGATGACGATGAAGCAGCCGTTCCGGACGATTTTCGGGATCGAGAGGGTGAGGCCTGCGATACCCGCAAGCGACACGGCCAGCGCCGGACCGATCAGATAGGGAGCGGGGAAGCCGATCATCGCGGCGATCAGCGCACCGCCGGCACCGACCAGCGCGGTCAGGGCAAATTCAAGCAGTTGGGAAAAGGGCATGGCAACGAATATCTGGGTGACCACCCGGAGCCAGGCTCAAGGGGCCATCAATAAAGGAAACGTTGCCTACTCCTAAAGAAGACAGCCCGGAGGTCAACCTGCCGGGCCGCTAAACTGATGCTGCGATGAGATCTGTATTGAGATCAGGCGGCCGGTGCCGCGACCATCTTGGCGATTGCCGGCGGCGGATCGATCCCGAGCAGGAAGTTGATCTGCGGGCGCGCCTTGACCAGATCGTCGATCGTATAGTCTGCCAGCACGTCGAAGAAGGCATTCAGCGCCTTGCGAAGTGCCGAGTTGAGACCACAGCTATCGACCAGAGGACATTCGGCGACGCCCTCCTCGAAACATTCGGCCATCGCGAAACTGTCTTCCGTCACGCGGATCACATCAAACAGAGTGATACGGTCGGCAGCGCGACCGAGGCGAACACCGCCGTTTCGGCCGCGAACGGTCTCGACCAGGCCGGCCTTGGTCAAAGGCTGCAGGATCTTGAAGAGAAACAGTTCGGACACGCCATAGGCGCGCGCGATCTCCGGGATGCGGCTGAGCTTCCCCTCGTTCGCAGCACAGTACATGAGCATGCGAACGGCGTAGTTGGTCTGCTTTGTCAGGCGCATATTCGTCTCCCGAGACTCGTCACGGCCCCATACATAGTGGGTTTGCTAGTTTTGAACAATTCCAAAGTTTGCGAAATTGCCCTTGAACGCTGCGTTGCCGATGACGCGCTTTATTGCCGGCATTATCCGGCAAGACCCATGTGTACCGCAAACCAGACTGGAACTGCAAACAGGAAGGTCGCCGCCAGAAACGTTATGCCAATTTTCGCCAGGCGGATGCGGCGCGCGCGCGAAACGTCCCACTCGTAATTCATGATGAACACTCCCCCTCACACGAATGTGTAAATTAGCAGCGCCTAGGAAGAGGTCAATGTCTCCGCCGCACGAGAATGCGGCGGAGCGTGTCTATTCGACAGTCGGGCTTACTTCATCACGGGCATGACGAATTCGGCGCCATCCTTGATGCCTGTGGGCCAGCGGCTGGTTACCGTCTTGGTGCGGGTCCAGAACTTGATCGAATCCGTGCCATGCTGGTTGAGGTCGCCAAAGGACGAGGACTTCCAGCCGCCAAAGGAGTGATAGGCGAGCGGCACCGGGATCGGAACGTTGACGCCGACCATCCCGATATTGATCCGCGAGGCGAAGTCGCGGGCGGCATCGCCGTCGCGGGTATAGATCGCGACACCATTGCCGTATTCGTGCTTCATCGGAAGGTCGAGCGCTTCCTCATAAGTCTTGGCGCGCACCACTGACAGGACAGGGCCGAAGATTTCGGTCTTATAGATGTCCATGTCGGGCGTGACGTTGTCGAACAGGCAGCCGCCTACGAAATTGCCGTTTTCATAGCCCTGCAGCTTGAAATCGCGGCCATCGACAACGAGGTTTGCGCCCTCTTCGACACCCTTGTTGATCAGGCCGAGAATACGCTCCTTGGCTTCCTTGGTGACGACAGGACCCATGTCGGCCTTTTCGTCCGTGTAGGGACCGATGCGCAGGGATTCGACCATCGGCGTCAGCTTCTCGATCAGACGGTTGGCGGTGTCCTCGCCGACCGGGACCGCAACCGAGATCGCCATGCAGCGCTCGCCGGCCGAGCCATACCCGGCGCCCATCAGGGCGTTGGCGGCCTGGTCGAGATCTGCATCCGGCATGATGATCATGTGGTTCTTGGCGCCGCCGAAGCACTGTGCGCGCTTGCCGTTCATGGCGGCGGTTCCGTAGACGTAGCGGGCGATCGGCGTGGAGCCTACAAACGAGACGGCAGAGATATCCGGATGCGTCAGGATCGCATCGACCGCGGACTTGTCGCCGTTGACGACGTTCAAAATGCCGGCCGGAAGGCCTGCCTCGATCATCAGTTCGGCCAGACGCATCGGCACGGAGGGATCGCGCTCGGAAGGCTTCAGGATGAAGGCATTGCCGCAGGCAATCGCGGGTGCAAACATCCACATCGGGATCATCGCCGGGAAGTTGAACGGCGTGATGCCGGCACCGATGCCGACCGCTTGCCGAATGGAATACATGTCGATGTTCGGACCGGCACCCTCGGTGAACTCGCTCTTGGACAGATGCGGGATGCCGATGACGAATTCACAGACTTCAAGACCGCGAACGATGTCGCCCTTGGCATCCTCGATCGTCTTGCCATGCTCGCGCGACAGAATCTCGGCAAGTTCATCCATGTTGTCATTCAACAACTGGACGAACTTCATGAAAACGCGGGCTCGGCGCTGCGGGTTGGTGGCGGCCCAGTTCGGCTGGGCAGCCTTGGCATTCTCGACGGCTGCATTCAGATCCGCATCGCTCGCAAGCGCCACGGTCGCCTGGACTTCGCCCGTTGCCGGATTGAAGACATTGGCCGTGCGCCCGCTCGTGCCGGCAACATGCTTGCCGCCGATGAAATGACCGATCTCGTACATGGTGATCCTCCTTCTTGAAATTGTAAGTGGCGAGGATACGCGTCAATTTGCACAAGGCAACGCCATGGTTTACGCATCCGTTGTGCAAAATTCGACACAAGATACCCGCCAGGGAGATGACGATGAACTGGGATGACCTGCGGCTTTTCCTGGCTGTTGCGCGCAGCGGACAGATCCTGGCGGCTTCCCGTCGGCTCGGCATCAACCATGCGACGGTCGGGCGACGGATATCAGCGCTGGAAGAGGATCTGCGCACGCGACTGCTGATCCGCCGCACCAATGGCTGCGAGTTGACGCCTGAGGGAGAGGTGTTTTTGCGGGCCGCCGAGCGGATCGAGACGGAGATGCTGGACGCGCAGGCGAGTACCGGTCGGATCGACGCGGCAATTGCCGGTACCGTGCGGGTCGGCGCACCCGACGGGTTCGGCGTGCACTTCCTTGCCTCGCGCCTGGGAATGCTGACGAAGCGGCATCCGCAGCTGAAACTGCAACTCGTGCCGGTGCCACGCTCGTTTTCGCTGTCGCAACGGGAAGCGGATATCGCAATCACGATCGACCGGCCAGAACAGGGGCGCCTGGTCTCATCGCGGCTGACGGATTACACGCTCGGCCTCTACGCCTCGAAAGCCTATCTTAAGGACGCAGGCGTGCCCGACAGTATCGAGGCCCTCAATGACCATGCGCGGATCGGTTATGTGGAAGACCTGATCTTTTCCCCGTCGCTTAACTTCACCGGCGAGGTGATGCGCAACTGGGATGCCGGGTTCGAGATTTCGAGCGCAATCGGCCAGATCGAAGCGGTGCGGTCCGGCGCCGGGATCGGCATTCTGCACGACTATGTCGCTTCGCAGGACATGAACCTGACCCGCATCCTTCCGGACATCTCCATTCGCCGGGCCTATTGGAGCAGTTATCACGAGACGGCCAGGAACCTGGTGCGGGTTCGAACCGTCGCGGATTTCCTGCGGGAAGTCATTCAGGAGGAAGCGCGGATCTTCGTGTGGAAACCGCCGTCCGGACAAAAATAAAGCCCGCGAGAAGCGGGCCTTAAGCATTCACAGCGTCCAGCCTGATAGGCCGGACGTCTGCGATTACGACGCCTTCAGAACCGACATCGGCATCTTGAGGGCATTTGCGATGCGCTTCAACTTGGCAGGATCGAAATCCGTGCCGTTCTCCATACCCACGATCTCGTCCGTGACCAATCCGGTCGTAACGGCAAGATCGTCGATGCTGTAGCCGGCAGCCTGGCGCGCCTGGGCAATCAACCCAGCCACCTGATCCGGTGCGAGAACCTGTTCTGTCGAGGCACGAAAGTTATTAATGGAAACCGTCATGGTAATCTTCCTTCCGTCAAAATCTGCCGCTAGGCAGTGAAGGGGGCAAGCAGCCCGAAGTTCGACTGCACAATTTTGGTGCCGCCAGAGCCCAATAGATATGCATTGATGCCCCCACGGCAAGGGCATTCGCTGCACTGCAACAAAAAGTGTTGAGCGTCGTCGCAGATCCGAGCCCGTTGTTTGCCGCTTTTTCGAACAAAAACAGTCTTCGCGCGTTCTCTGCTCGAATAGGGACGTCAATATGCATCAGTCGAGTTCGAAACGTTTTGAAAATCTGGGTATACCCGGAAGCACCGATGCTGACATTCTCGAGGCGGCGCATCGCCTTGTGGAGCTTCACCTGACCTATTTGCGCGAACACGAGACGAAGAACGACCTCTTCGACGTGCGCGACCTGCCGGCCTCCAAGGACTCGCTGGTCAATGCTTTCCGGTTGACGCTTGCGACCGAAAACAGGACTCATATGCGCACGCTGTTGCTGAAGGCGGGCATGACATTGGCGCAGTTTCAGGAAAACATCGGTCGCCCGATGATTGTCAAATCGCAGGATGGCCAGAAACCAAACCAGGTCCGGCGGAGCGATATCGATGCTGCCGTAGCGCGGCGGTTCAACAAGGCCTTGGTCCAACTGGGCGAAGAACGCGCCAGGCTCGGCCGTGTGTTTCAGGACGCCATGCGGATTGCCGGCGACAAGCCGCTTCACTGATCTGAAATTCCAGGAAAAGAAGTGGTACGGTTGAGTGGGGTCGAACCACTGACCTCAGGCGCCACAAGCCTGCGCTCTAACCAACTGAGCTACAACCGCACAAGACGCCTAAATCGCGTCGCCGGTGCAGATACTGCCATCGGCAGCGTTTGGCAAGCCCCTTTTGAGAGAACGAAGCCAAAAATGGAATGGCCGCCCAGTCGGCGGCCATGGAATACGGGCGTGATGCGCCGGTCGCGATCAAGCGGTCCGGAAATTTGCCATTGCCTTTTCGGCAGCATCCTTGCCCGGCCGCGACACGTCTTCTGCAAGCTGGCGGGCCATGTCCTGCATGGATTTTGCCTGCTCGACCGTCGCCTCTGCCTGACGGCGGATGAACGAGGTCTGCAATTCGAAGAATTCCGACGCTGATTTGACGCCGAGCAGCGCCTGCATATGCGAGAGTGACAGATCCGCACTGGACCGGAACGCTTCCAGTGCCTTAAGCCCGAGTTCAACGGAACCGGACTGGGCCGTGTGAACTGTGGATTCCACCGCCATGGTGGCTTCCTCTGTCGCGGCTTTCATCCTAGCATAGGCTTCACTGGACTGGCTTGCGCCCTGCCCGGCAAAGTCGCGAAGGCGTTCGCCAAGCTTCATGGGATCGAAAGCGGAAAACGAAAACATCTCTTCTGTGCCGTGTGCCATCGCCAAAGCTCCTCCAAGGCTCTACCCCGACTTTTAAATGGGCAAAAGCCGGAGTTGGATGCCTGAAATATAATCGCAAACGTTGTGCCGCGCAACGAATTTGTGCGGCGCACAAAAGCGCCGCCGTTAACCCTGACGGAGGTTTAACCGGTCGGCCTGTGGACCCCGGAAGGGGGGCAAGGTATTAACGAAGGATTAAGTCTCTCAGGAATGCCGGTAGTTAACCGACAGGTCGTTCATGTCCTCTGTACAGTACCCTTTCATCGACATCGCCGTCCACGAGCGCGTCAGGGAACGCTTTGCGGCGGGCGACGGAATCGTGCTGTTTTCTTCCGACATGCGCATGCCTCTGTGGGCGAACGGACGCGGTGCAGCGCTCTTCGGATTTGGCTCGATCTACGACCTGATCGATCAGGGGCCGAACCGCGCCGACGTGGCCTTTCGTCAGGTCGAGGCAACCGCCCGCCAGCTTGCCAAGGTCGGCGATACAAGAGGCCTCGCAGTCCGCGTTATTTCCGGTTTCCAACGGGTCGTGATTCGCGGGGCCTGTGAACTTGTCGAAGTCCATGGCGAGCGGGCCATTCTGTTTTCGGCAGCACCCGAGCGGGAGCTTGCCACGATCGCCGAGCGTGCGGAGCGGATGATCGAGGGCTTCGAGGAAGCAGACACCCATATCGCTATCGTTGACGCGGCAGGCAAGGTTGCTGCTGCCTCCGAGCGTTTTGGAAGTCTCGACATATCGGAAGCGGCGATCACGACACTTTCGGCGACGGCATCCGCTGATCCCAGCCGGCTTGCCAAACGGCCGATGACGACCGCCAAGGGCAACCTTCCGGCTGCCATCGGCAAGCTTTCGGACGCCCCTGCCCTCTACATTCTGTTCACTGTCGATATGGCGACCGATGACGCGGTTACCCCGCAAACCTTGGTTGATCCCGGCGTCGTTGCGATGGTGCCCGAAGACGAGACTGCCGTCATCGACGCCCTTGCCGCGATCGAGGACGACGTTGAGGCTCAGGAAGAGTTCGAGCTTCCTGAAACCGTGACGGCGACAGAGGCAACCGAGATCAACACGGTCGCGATTGAAGAGACTGCGGCGGACGAAGAAATTTCCGAGCCCGCCGAGCAGCCGGAGCCGGTTGTGGAAATAGAGGCTGCGGTAACCGCGGTTAACGACGCAGCTACGGTTGCTGACGCGCCGGTCGATGGCGACGTACCAGTTGAAGAAGCGGCGGCGGTAGAGCTGGAGAGTGAAGAAGTCGATCTGGAGCCGGCTCCGGAAGCAGTTGCCGAAGACATCGTGTCGGAGGATGTTGTCGAAGACATTCCGGCGCATGAGATCGCGGAAGCCTCGGACGAGATCGCGGAAGACCGCCTTCCGGCACCGGAGGCAGCGGATGCATCCGAGCCGGCCGAAACACGGAGCGAGCAGGCTCTGATATCGGTCGCCGCTCCCGAAACTACGGTTGCCGAGCCCGATGCATCCGGCGACGTGGAAGGTTTTGTGTTCAGCCGCGATTCACGCGCTGTGCGTTTCGTCTGGAAGATCGATGCCGATGGGCAGTTTACAGAGGTCTCAGGCGAATTCGCCAAGGCCGTGGGACCGCATGCGGCAGATGTTGTCGGCATGGCGTTTTCCGACCTCGCCGCTCTCTTCCATCTCGATCCCGAGGGGCGCATCACCGAACTGCTCGGCAAGCGCGACACCTGGTCGGGCAAAACTATCTGGTGGCCGGTAGAGGGCACGGCACTTGTCGTGCCGGTCGATCTGGCGGCACTGCCCACCTATACCCGCAGTCGCGAATTCGACGGCTTCCGCGGCTTCGGCATCGTGCGGATCGCCGACGCCAAGGATGATCCTGACGCCACCGGCCTGACGCTCTCGCCAACGACGGTCGAGGATGAAGCGGTCAAGGAGACTGACGAACCGGGCATCGAGGACGCGGTAAACGCCGCCGGTTTGCTATCCGATGACGCGGAGCAGGTCTCCGACGTTCTGGAAGACCGCCCGGTAGAGACGGAAGTTCAACCGGCGGAGCCGGAAGCAACGTCCCCGTCTGATAGCGCCATCTACGGAACCACCTATTCCGATAGCGACCGTTCCGACGCTGCCCCGCTCGAGTGGCCGGCCGGTGAGCGTCCTGCGCTGCGGCTGGTCGAGAACCCCGGCCGTCGCCAGTCCGACAAGGTCATCCAGCTCGAAGAACACCGCGCCCGCCTGACGCCGATCGAACAGGCGGCCTTCCGCGAGATTGGGCGCCAGCTCGACCGCGCAACGGAAGAAACGCCAGTGAGCGCCGAGACTGCGCCGACTGAACCAGCGCCGAGCGAAGCTTCCCCCGCAAGCGAGATTTCCGCGAAGAATACTGACGTTTCAGAGCCAGTGGCAGATGAGACTGATGTGACCAATACTTGGCAGGAGCAGCCTGCTTCAGACATGGCAACCGAAGAAGAGGTGCGTTCCGCCGAAGAGGCACCGGCCGCAGAAGACCACGTGTCGGATGAGGCCGAGATCGCCGCTCAGGCGGGCGACGAAGGCCATAGCATCGAGGCATCCGAAACGGATCTCGACGGCAGCGCTGTTGACGACCACTTCGCCTCGGACTTCCCGCCTGTCGCTGCAAACGAGAACCAGAGCGACAGCGAGGACGACGCTGGCACGGAAATCCCGGCTGCAGCAATGCTTGAGCCCGCAGATGTTGCGCCGGAGCCAGAGCATGTCGAGCCATCCGACGTCCCTCTGCTGAGCATGATCCCGGTGCGCGAGCGCATCGGCCTCTCCGCCGAGATTGTCGACCAGATGCCGGTGGCACTGCTCGTTCACAACGGCGACACGCTGATCCATTGCAATCCGGAATTCCTCAAGCTGACCGGCTATGCATCACTTGAGGAACTGGAAGAGGTCGGCGGTCTGGATGCCCTCCTGCAGCGCCAGGACTTCGATGGCGATGGTGCGAGACCAAGCGGCATGGTGGTGGTGCGTGCCGACGACGAGATCCTGCCGGTGACCGCACGTCTGCAATCGGTTCGCTGGGACGACACGACGGCCCTGATGCTGGCGCTGATGCCGACGACATCCGACGCGTCGGAAGCAAACTCGCTGTCCGATCACCCGGGCGAGGAAATCCGCACGGTTGCCCGCACGGTCCGCCCTGCCGACCAGTTGGTCCGGCTGCAGGTGGAAGTCGAAGAGTTGCGTGCAATCCTGGAAACTGCGACCGATGGCGTCGTGCTGATCGGTGCGGATGGCGAGATCCGTTCGGTGAACAGGGCGGCAAGCGCGCTGTTCAACTACGATCAGGAAGAAATCGACGGCAAACCGTTCGTGATGCTGTTTGCCCATGAAAGCCAGCGGGCGATCGTCGATTATCTTTCCGGACTTGCCGGGCATGGCGTTGCCAGCGTGCTGAACGATGGCCGCGAGGTGATCGGTCGCGAAGCGTCCGGCGGGTTCTTGCCGCTGTTTATGACGATCGGCAAGCTGACCTCGTCGAACGGTTATTGCGCCGTGATCCGCGATATTACCCAGTGGAAGCGCACCGAAGACGAGCTTCGCACGGCAAAGCGCGCCGCCGAGACAGCCAACGCGCACAAGAGCGATTTCCTGGCGCATGTCAGCCACGAGATCCGCACGCCGCTTAACGCCATCATCGGCTTTTCAGACATGATGGCCGGCGAGCGGTTTGGGCCGATCGGCCATCCGCGCTATATCGAATATGCCAACGACATCGGTCGGTCCGGTCGCCACGTACTCGACATCGTCAACGACCTTCTCGACATCTCGAAAATCGAAGCCGGCGAGATGGAACTGGATTTCGTCGCAGTCGGCCTCAACGAGACGATATCGGAAGCCGTGTCGCTGGTGCAGCCGCAGGCAAACGGCCAACGGGTGATCATCCGCACCGCGCTGTCGCAGGCTGTGCCGCAGGTCGTGGCCGACCTGCGCTCGGTCAAGCAGATCGCGCTGAACATCCTGTCGAATGCGATCCGGTTCACACCATCCGGCGGGCAGATCGTGGTGTCGACTGCCTATGAGCCGAATGGCAGCGTGGCGCTGCGTATCCGCGATACAGGGATCGGCATGACCCGGGCGGAACTGGAACTTGCGATGAAGCCTTTCCGGCAGGTTGCCGGTGCTGCCCGCAAGCGTGGCGACGGAACAGGTCTGGGGCTGCCGCTTACCAAGGCGATGGTGGATGCAAACAAGGCAGCCTTCTCGATCAGCTCGGCGCCGAACGAGGGAACGCTGGTGGAAATCACCTTTCCGCCGCAGCGGGTGCTTGCCAACTGAACGCACGTAAAAAGAAGGCAGCCCTGAGGCTGCCTGGAATTGATGCTGTTCGAAAAGTGACGGAAGACTTCCTAATCAGCAAAGCCTGAGCCTTGCTCATCTTCCCTACACGAAAAGTATCATGCCGGATCAGTTTTGGCGGGCGAGGCTTAACACGCCGTTAAAAACCAATACCAGTTCCGGCAATGCAGGCACTGCGAACCGCAATGGCACAGGGCACCTGATGGCCGTCAATTCCGCAATTCCGCGACGTTGGCAAACAGCTCCAGCGCGTCCGGGTTGGCAAGCGCCTCCCGATTTCTGACCGGCCGATTGTGAACGATATCGCGCACGGCAAGTTCGACGATCTTGCCGGATTTGGTGCGGGGAATATCGGCGACCTGGACGATCTTTGCCGGCACGTGCCGTGGCGAGGCGCCTGCGCGAATACGCGCCTTGATCTCCCTGGTCAGTCGGTCGTCCAGCGTCAGTCCGTCCGCCAGCCGGACGAACAGCACGACGCGCACATCCTCGTCCCAGTCCTGGCCGATACAGATCGCTTCGGCGATCTCGTCCATCTGCTCGACCTGATTGTAGATCTCAGCCGTGCCGATCCGAACCCCGCCGGGATTAAGCGTCGCATCGGAACGGCCATGGATGACGATGCCGCCATGGGTCGTCCATTCGGCGAAATCGCCGTGGCACCAGATGTTGTCGAACCGCTCGAAATAGGCGGCGCGGTATTTCTGGCCGTCTGGATCGTTCCAGAACATCAGCGGCATGGAGGGGAATGCCTTGGTGCAGACGAGTTCGCCCTTTTCGCCACGCACCGGCTGGCCCTCGTCGTTCCAGACATCCACGGCAAGGCCGAGGCCCGGCCCCTGGATCTCGCCGCGCCAGACCGGCTTCAGCGGATTGCCCAGCACGAAGCAGGAGACGATATCCGTGCCACCGGAGATGGAGGCGAGATGGACGTCGTTCTTGATGCCCTGATAGACGAAGGAAAAGCCTTCCGGTGACAGCGGCGAGCCCGTCGAGGTCACGAGGCGAAGGGTGGACAGATCGTGGCTCTGCGCAGGCACGATGCCACTTTTGCGCACGGCGTCGATATATTTCGCGGACGTGCCGAAAACGGCGAACCGCTCCTGTTCCGCATAGTCAAACAGGATGTTGCCATCCGGAGCAAAGGGCGAACCGTCATAGAGGCAGAGTGTGGCGCCAACTGCGAGACCGGAGACCAGCCAGTTCCACATCATCCAGCCGCATGTGGTGAAATAGAACAGGTTTTCACCCGGCTCGATGCCGCAATGCAGCCGATGTTCCTTCACATGCTGGAGAAGCGTGCCGCCGGCCGAGTGGACGATGCATTTCGGGACGCCGGTCGTGCCTGACGAAAACAGGATGTAGAGCGGATGCGAGAACGGCAGCGGCTCGAATTCGACGGTCCGTGCCGCAAACGGCGCCAGGAAATCGGCAAGCGCGCGGCCGTCGGAGAGGGTCTTTGCGAGCGGCGCGGCATTCTTGTCCTGCGACCCTGCATAGGGCACGACCAGAACCGGTACCCCGAGCGTCTTTGAAACCGCGTCGACCTTTGCCGACACATCCTGCAGTTTGCCGTTGTACCAGTAGCCATCGCAGGTGATGAACAGCTTTGGGCCGATCTGTCCGAACCGGTCCAGCACGCCCTGTTCACCGAAATCCGGTGAGCAGGAAGACCAGATTGCCCCGATAGAGGCTGCTGCCAGCATGCAGGCGATCGTTTCAGGCATATTCGGCATCATCGCGGCGATGCGATCTCCCCTGCCGATGCCGAGTGCGCGGTATGCCTGCTGAAGCCTTGACACCTCGCCCTGCAACCTTTCCCAGGACCAACGGTCCTTGACCTTGTCCTCGCCCCAGAAGACCAGAGCGTCCGAGGTCTTCGCGTCGGCTCCGCTGCCGGCAAGCAGGTTTTCGGCGAAGTTCAGGCGTGCATGGGGAAAGAAGCGGGCGGCGAGCATCTCGCCATCGTCGTCCAGGTAGACGTCGCCCTTGTCGCCCTTTACGCCGCAGAAATCCCAGACGGCGGACCAGAAATCGCCGCGCTGTTCGATCGACCAGCTGTGGAATGCGTCGTAATCCTCAAAACCGATTGAATACCGCTCGCTGCACCAGACGATGAAGCGGGCAAGCGGTGCTGTCCGCAACGTCTCCTCCGATGGCGACCAAAGCGGCTGCTGCTCACTCATGCAATTCTCCTCCTATGCCGTTCACAGGCGCGTCCCTGACCGTCTGTATATCATGCGATCTAAGGGGATAAAGCACTGGAGCGCGCGCTTGCTGCATTTGCGCGACGCCGGCATTTCCTATATTCGCGTGAGCCATGCCCAACGAGACAGACGGAAAGCTGCGCAGGACCTTCGGACGCCCCTTAGGGAAGCGGACGCGCATCGCCTTGATCGTCTTGGTTTCGCTGCTGAGCTTCTTCGTCGCCTTCCAGCTCGCGGCACCCTTCCTTGTTTCGACCGTGCTGGTACGGGAACGGATGGAGCGCGCCGTCGAGGAATGGATCGGCCACGACGTGTCGATCGGCGGACAGCCGTCGCTTGCCTTCTGGCCGGAGCCGCGCATCACATTCTCCGATGTAATGGTTCGCAACATCGATCATGGCAAGAAAGGCATGCTTGGCAGCGTCCGTGAACTGTCGGCGTCGTTCGATCTTCTGGGCGCGCTGGTGGGACAGCCGGAATTCAAGGATTTCCACCTCAAGGACCCGCAGCTTTTCGTGCTGCGCAAACCGGATGGGCGACTGGACTGGACCAATGACGGATTGCTCAGCCGCGCCGTTCGTGCTGTCAAAAGCGATGGCACCGGTCAGTTGCTGGACAATGCGAATGATGCGCCGATCGGCGATGTCCTGATCGAGAACGGCACGCTTCAGATTACCAACGAAGAGGATGGCCGCATCGTCCGGGTCGACCGGATCGACAGCGAGATCGACTGGTCCTATCTTTCACGCAGCGCGAGCTTCAAGGGCCAGGCAACGATTGCCGGCCGCAGGGTCACGGCCGATATCACCTCGCGCCAGCCTCTGCTTCTGTTTTCGGGCCGCAGCAGTAGCACTTCGGGCTCAATCCAGTCGGACCTGTTCAACGCCAAGTTCAGCGGCGTCGTCAACCTCGCGAGCCACGGCTTTTTGTCCGGAGATGCCGAATTTGCAACGGCGGATGGCGCCAAAGCCATGCAGTGGATGGGGTTCGACCTGCCAGGCACGGAAAAGCTGAAGCAGCTCTCCGTGAAGGCCCGGCTGATCACCAACGATACGGCGATGCGGTTCGAAAGCCTGTCGCTCGGTATCGACGACATCACGGCAAGCGGCATTCTGGACCTGACCATGCCGGCGGATGCTCCCCCGCGGCTGACCGGGACGCTCGCCCTCAACACCCGCGACGTGTTGCCGATGCTGGCCGAGATCGCGCCGCGACTTCTCGACAAAAGCGATCCCGCCGCAAGACTGCGCGACCGGCTCGAGCTGGATTTGAGGCTATCCGCACAAAGCGTCGAGATCGGCCCCTTCCAACTCAGCGAAGTTGCCGTCGGCATCATGAATATCGGTGACCAGTCACGGATCGATATTCTCGACAGCGATTTCGAAAACGGACGACTGACCGGCCGCATCGCGACGATCAAGGACGGGGAAACGGGCGGCGTTGCAATAAGGCTCTCCGTACAGGACGCCGACTTCGCCAGCGTGATCAGCCGGCTTGGCCTGACGGCCCCGCTACCCGGCGCCTCGGGCTCGCTCGAACTGGCGCTGGACGTGGCGCGACCGGTGACGGCGGAAACGCTGCGCAACGCCAAAGGATCTCTGCGCTTTCGTGCCGGCAGCGGAACTCTGCCCGGTGTGGACATGGCAGGCATAAGACGGCTGGCGACCCAAAAACCCTATTTCACGCTGAGCGAAGCAGGGACAGGAGCTTACGAATTCCAGAGTGTCGATATTAACGTCACCGTCGCCGATGGTTTAGCCGATATCCGCAACGGGCTGATCGTTGGAACCAACGAGCGTATTACGCTCAACGGCATCGTGCCCTATGCCAATAACAGCCTCGCGCTTTCTGCCGGTGTGCTCACAGATTCCAGCGGGACAACCAGCGGGGACGCTGCCGCTGGCCGCCCGGATGCCACCCACTTTTTCATCGGGGGATCCTGGCAGAACCCGGTGATCTGGCCGGTCGCAAAGCCCACGCCGAAGATCACCGAATAACACACGCCCTGACGGTTCAGCTCCCGGTCCGCAGCGCCATATGCTCGTCGCGGATACGCCGGACCTCGGCGCGCTTGGTGCCGATCGAGGTGGCGATGACGCCGAGTGTCACCAGCGCGATCAGGATCGTGCAGATCGCGTTGATCTCCGGCGTCACACCGAGCCTCACCTGCGAATAGATCTTGATTGGCAGCGTGGTGGCACCTGGCCCGGTGTTGAAGCTTGCGATCACAAGGTCGTCCAGCGACAGGGTGAAGGCGAGCATCCAGCCGGAGATGACGGCGGGCAGGATCAGCGGCAGGGTGATCTGGAAGAACGTCTTGACCGGCGGGCAGCCAAGATCGAGCGCTGCCTCTTCCAGACTGCGATCGAAGGTGAGAAGCCGCGACTGAACGACGATCGCCACGTAACACATGGTGAAGGTCGTGTGGGCGATGATGACAGTCCAGAACCCGCGATCGACGCCGATCGCCACGAACAGAAGCAGCAGCGACAGGCCGGTGATGACCTCTGGCATGACCAGCGGCGCATAGATCATGCCTGAGAACAGCATCTTTCCCGGAAACTTCTGGTAGCGGACCAGCGTCAGCGCGGCCAGCGTGCCGAGGATGGTACCGAACGTGGCGCTCAACAGACCGACGCGGGCCGTAACCCAGGCGGCATCCATAAGACCCTGGTTCGACCACATCGAGACGTACCAGTTGAGCGAGAAGCCGCCCCAGACCGTGACGAGCCGCGAGGCGTTGAACGAGTAGACGACCAGAATGATGATGGGGATGTAGAGGAAGGCGAAGCCAAGCGTCAGGACGGTGGCATCAAGGCGGTTCTTTGTCATCTCACGCCACCTTCTTCTGCTGGTTCTGGAATATGGCGATCGGCACGACCAGCATCAGCAGCAAGACCACTGCTACGGCCGACGCAAGCGGCCAGTCGCGGTTGCTGAAGAACTCCGTCCACAGCGTCTTGCCGATCATCAGCGTATCGGCGCCGCCCAGCAGATCCGGGATGACGAATTCGCCTGTGATCGGGATGAAGCAGATCATCGAACCTGCGATCACACCCGGCAGCGACAGCGGGAAGGTGATTTTCCAGAACGCCTTCCACGGCGGGCAGCCGAGATCGTTGGCGGCTTCCAGCAGAGTATTGTCCATCTTTTCGAGCGCCGCATAGAGCGGCAGGACCATGAAGGGCAGATAAGAATAGACGATGCCGATAAAGACGGCCGTGTCGGTTCGGAAGATCTCCACCTGTTCGTCAGGTCCCATCAACCCGATCGTCTGCAAGGCGAGCGTCAGCAACCCGTCCGGCTTCAGGATGCCGATCCAGGCATAGACGCGGATCAGGAACGAGGTCCAGAACGGCAGGATGACCAGCATCAGCAGGATCGGCCGGATGGAATTGGGTGCGCGCGCCATGGCAAGCGCCATCGGATAGCCGATGAGGAGAAGCAAGAACGTCGAGATCGCGGCAATCCGCAGCGACGACATATAGGCCTGGAAGTAAAGCGGGTCCTCGGTCAGGAACAGGTAGTTCTCGATGTCCAGCCCGGAGAGGAAATCACCTATTGCGCCCCAGCCGCCGAACACCGGCGTATAGGGCGGCATGGCAATGGCCGTATCCGACAGCGATATCTTGAAGATGATCAGGAAGGGCGCGACGAAGAACAGCAGCAGCCAGAGATAGGGCACTGCGACGACCAGCCAGCGGGCCGGGTTGGCATGCGGATTTTCGGCTGTCGTATCGGCCATGATCGCGCTCCCTATCGTGTCAGCACAAGGCCGGCATCGCGCGACCAGCTCAGCCACACCATGTCGCCGAAGGTGATCGGCCGATCGACCAAGCGCGAGACGTTGGCCTGCGCGGCGCGAACGATGCGGCCATCCTCCATCTTCACAAGAAACACCGAGAAGTCGCCGAGATAGCCGATGTCCCAGACTTCGCCATAGGCCGCATTGAGGGACGTATCGGCGGGCTGTTCCTGCGAGATGCGCACCTTTTCCGGGCGGACCGCGTAGGCGACGTGATCTCCCTTGACGGCCTGGCATTCCTGTTCTGCGGCAACGCTCAGACCGTCGCTGTCGATCCGCACCAGGCCGGGGGCGCCGAGCGCGCTATCGGTTTGCGTCACCGTGCCTTCGAGGATATTGATATCGCCGATGAAGTCCGCCACGTAGCGGCTGTTTGGCGCCTCGTAGATTTCGGCGGGCGTTGCCACCTGCATGATGATGCCCTTGTCCATAACCGCGATACGGTCGGACACGGTCATTGCCTCTTCCTGATCGTGGGTGACGATGAGGAAGGTGAGGCCCAGCGTCTGCTGGATATCCATCAGTTCGAACTGGGTTTCCTCGCGCAGCTTCTTGTCCAGCGCGCCGAGCGGTTCGTCGAGCAGCAGCACCTTGGGCCGCTTGGCAAGCGATCTTGCCAGCGCCACGCGCTGGCGCTGACCGCCGGAGAGCTGTGCGGGCTTGCGCTTCGCAAACTGCTCCAGCTTGACCAGCTTCAGCATTTCCTCGACGCGGGTATCGATCTCGCTCTTTTGCAGATTGTCCTGCTTGAGACCGAAGGCGATGTTCTTTTCGACCGACATATGCGGGAAGAGCGCGTAGGACTGGAACATCATGTTGGTCGGGCGCTTGTAGGGCGGCACGCCAGATATGTCCTTGCCCTGCAAAAGGATGCGGCCTTCCGTCGGCTCCTCGAAGCCTGCCAGCATCCGCATCAGCGTCGTCTTTCCGCAGCCGGACGGACCGAGCAGCGAGAAGAACTCCTTCTCGTAGATATCGAGCGTCAGATTGTCGACGGCGGTGAAATTGCCGAAACGCTTGGTGATGTTTTCAAAGCGGATGAAGGGCACCGACGCCGGATCGGTCCAGGGAGAGAATTTGCGTTTTACCGGTCCGAGTGTCTTCGCCATCGCCTGCCCCGCCTCGCGCTTGAAAAATATTGCCAGAAACAGATCGGGGCAGGTTTTGCCTGCCCCGAAGCCGATGGTTACTTGCCGGTCTTGATCTGGGTCCAGAGCCGGTTCAGCACGCGCTGTTCCTTGGGCCCGTAGGGCGAGATCGTGAAGAGTTTCTTGGTGATCTCTTCGGTCGGATAGACCGCCGGGTTTTCCAGCACTTCCTTGTCGATGAACTTCTGCGAGGCAAGGTTGCCATTGGCATACTGAACGTAGTTCGATGCCTTGGCGATCACTTCCGGCTTCATCAGGTAGTTGATGAATTCATGCGCTTCGGCCACGTTCTTGGCATCGGCCGGGATCGCAAGGTTGTCGAACCACATATAGGTTCCCTCCTTGGGGATCGAGAACTCGATGTTGACGCCGTTCTTGGCTTCCTCGGCGCGGGTCTTTGCCTGCAGAATGTCGCCCGACCAGCCGATGGTGATGCAGATGTCGCCGTTGGCGAGATCATCGATATAGGACGAGGAGTTGAACGTCTTTGCCGAGGAGCGGATGTCGGAATAGACCTTTCCGCCCGCTTCGAGATCCTTCGTTTCCTTGCTGTCGGGATCCTTGCCGACATAGTTCATGCCGATCGCGAAGGTTTCATCGGATGCGTCGAGGATGTTGACGCCGCAGGACTTGAGCTTTGCAGCATTTTCAGGCTTGAACAGCACGTCCCAGCTGTCGAGGGGCGTATCGCCGAGTGCCTTCTTGACCTTATCGACATTGTAGCCGATCCCGGTCGTGCCCCACATGTAGTTGACGGCGTATTCGTTGCCGGGATCGTATTTGGCAAGACGCGCCGAGATTTCCGGCCACAGGTTGGAAAGGTTGGGGATCTTGGACTTGTCGAGCTTCTGGAAGACGCCGGCCTGGATCTGGCGGGCGAGGAACGGGGCGGTCGGCACCACGACGTCGTAACCGGAGCCGCCGGCAAGCAGCTTGGTTTCCAGGATATCGTTGCTGTCAAAGACGTCGTAGACAACCTTGATGCCGGTTTCCTTGGTGAAGTCCTTCAGGATCGATTCATCGATGTAATCGGACCAGTTGTAGACATGCACCGTCCGTTCCTGGGCGGACACGTTCGACACGCCGAAAGCGGTCGCAGCCAATGCGGCGGCTATGCTGAGCAAATGGGCTTTCATCAATTCTCTCCTGTTGCAGCACCTGCAGCCACCGACCCTGCGCGGCAGGACGGTTCGCGCGAATTTCCCTATAATTTTGAGGAGAGTAGAAAGGAATTCCCCAGGCCACAAGGGGGAATGTGCAATGCAGCAGCGGTTACCGGAAATCGACGCCGCCTGAATCCATGCCCTTGTGCCAAGCCGAAATCGCAACCGGCTCATCGTTCACAAAAAGGGCGGCCCGAAAGCCGCCCCTTGTCATTTCATCTTCCCGCGCTCAGGCTGCCCGGCTATCCTGACGGGCCATTGATCTCTGGCTGTCGATCTTGAACTGCTGGACGAGGCCGAGCAGCATATCCGCCTCTTCAGCAAGTCGACGGCTCGCCTCGCTGGTTTCGCCCACCATGGCACCGTTCTGCTGGGTCATCTGATCCATCTTGTTGACGGAGCTGTTGATGTCCTGAAGCGCTGCGGCCTGGTCGCGGCTGGCAGTGGCGATCGTATCGACATGCTTGCTGATGATGGTGATGTCGCTGCTGATCGTGGCCAGCACTTCGCCGGCTTCCTGCACCAGCGTCGATCCGGAATGGACCTCGTGGCTGGACTGGTCGATCAGGCCCTTGATTTCCTTGGCCGCATCGGCGGAGCGCTGGGCCAGTTCACGCACTTCCTGGGCAACGACCGCAAAGCCCTTGCCGGCATCCCCTGCCCGCGCGGCTTCGATGCCGGCGTTCAAGGCGAGGAGGTTGGTCTGGAAGGCAATGTCGTCGATGACATCGATGATCAGCTCGATCTTCTTGGACGCTTCCTCGATCTTGCCCATCGCTTCGACGGCATTGCGGACCACGGTGCCGGAACTGTCGGCGCTCTTCTTGGTCTGCGTCACGGCGTCATTGGCTTCACGAGCGCGTTCGGCAGACGAGCGCACGGTGACGGTGATCTCGTCCACGGCGGCTGCCGTCTCTTCGAGCGAAGCGGCCTGGCTTTCGGTGCGGCGTGACAGGTCCGTCGACGAGTGGCTGAGATCGGAGCTGCTCTTCTGGATCAAGAGCGTGCTGGTGCGGATATGCGTCATCGTTTCACGCAGCCGCAGGATCGAATTGTTGAAATCGGTCCGCAGGCCTTCAAGACGACCGGAGAACGGCGTGTCGATCGATGCGGACAGATCGCCCTGGGACAGACGCGACAAGGCCGATCCAAGCTGCGTGACGGCGTGCTCGATCTGGGCGTCGACATGCTGCTTTTCGGTATCGTTGCGATGGCGATCCGCTTCCGCCTCGGCACGCTCTGCGGCGCTGCGGCTTTCGATCAGCTGCTTTTCGCGGTCCTTATCGCGGAAAACCTCAAGGGCTCTGGCAATGTTGCCGAATTCGTTCGGCAGCTGGAGATAGGGGATCGCACTCTTGTTATCGCCCTGCGCAATGGCGCGGACGCTGCCGGTCAGCACGCCGAGCGGGCGCACGAGAGCCCGGATGGCGAAAAAGCTGAAGAAGCCGAGCACCAGAAGCGCGATCGCCGACGTGCCGATGAGGATATAAGCAGACGACGCGATATGGGCGAAATAGACTTCCATCGGAACACCGATGAAGAGGACGCCGGTGACTGCACCTGCGGCAGTGGTGATCGGGTAATACCCGGTCATGTAGTCCTTGCCGAACAGAACCGCGTTTCCGAAATAGGATTCGCTCTTGCCGAGCTTCGGCTGCGCCGGATGTTCGGGAGCAAGCTTCGTGCCGATGGCGCGCTCACCCTTTTCCGTCTTCACGTTGGTGGAGATGCGGACGTAGTCTGCGCCCTGCTTTTCAAAAATCGTTGCAACGCCGCCGATGGCAGCAGCGGCACGGTCGACCACGTCATGGCCTTTCAGAGCGCCTTCGCCCTGGAGAACCTTGTTGACGACTTCGTCGCGGATCTCGGTCTTCGCACCGGGCAGTTCCAGCTCATAAAGAAGCCCCAGCGTGCGCATCGCCTTATAGGCATCGGCACGTGCACTCGACATGACGTCGTTCCGAAGATTGACATAGGCAAGCCCGGAAAGAGTAGCCGCTGCCACGGAAACGAGAAAAAGGCAGAGGAGAACAATCCGGGATACAACGGATGAGGGGAGAAGCTTCTTGGTCAAAACAGGGCTCTTTCCAAAATGTGAGAGACACTGTTGTTTTTGACGGAGATATCTGAAGATTAGATAAATAGGAAATTGACGTAACTCAAGCGACCGACGTAGATCCAGAGCTACACCGACGCCGTTACTCGTTCACACATTCCTTGCCGCAGCAAGGCTGCGGGGAGACTACGTCAGAAGTAGAAAGGAACCGAAAGAAGAGCAACAGTTGCTCCAATCGCCATCGCCAGAAATCTTACGCGGATCAACTTTGCGTTATCCTGGGTCTTGGCAATAGCAATTGCACGGGCGTTGCGGGTCTTCTGCATAGGTATCCGACTCCACGATCTTGGTGATGGCCGCCGGAAGCCGGCGGGTACGCAGCCTATAGACCAAACAAATGGGCTGGCATTAAGGCAGCATCCTCCAGGCATATTAACAACACCTGAATCGAGCACAACTGGCATTTCTACCTAGAGGCTGTCTCCGCAAGCATAGCCGGAAGACCAGGCCCACTGGAAGTTATAGCCGCCAAGCCAGCCTGTAACGTCGACGCACTCGCCGATGAAATACAAGCCTGGCACGGCCTTGGCCTGCATCGTTTTGGAATCCAGTGCGGAAGTATCGATACCACCCAGCGTGACCTCGGCCGTGCGATACCCTTCCGAACCGGCGGGGCGGATCTTCCAGTCCTGGATCGATGCTGCAAGCCCTGTCAGCATCTTGTCGGAGAGATCGGCGAGATTGCCGGTGACGCCCCGGTTTTCGACGAAGTATTGGGCAAGACGCTTGGGCAGTATTTCGCCAAGCGCCGTCTGCGCCGCCTGTCTGCCGTTCGTCTTGCGGGCCGCCTTCAGTGCATCGCTGATTGAGGCATCCGGTTCGATCGACAGCGTGATGTCGTCACCTTCCCGCCAATAGGAGGAAATCTGCAGGATGGACGGGCCACTGAGGCCGCGATGGGTAAACAGCATGGCCTCGCGAAATCCCGTCCGGCCGTGGCGCACTTCTGCAGGAACCGCGATCCCAGACAGCGGCGACAGTTTTTCGAGTGTGTTCTGATCGAAGGTCAGCGGCACGAGGCCGGGGCGCGTCTCGACCAGCTTGAGCCCGAACTGATCGGCAATCTCGTAGGCAAAACCGGTCGCACCCATTTTGGGAATGGACTTGCCGCCCGTTGCCACCACCAGCGACCCGGTTTCGAACGGGCCGGCAGAGGTGGCCAGCCGATACCCGTCGGGCGATTTTTCGATGCCGTCGATCGCCGTCTGAAGCTTCAGGGACACTTTCGCGGCCGACATTTCCGCCAGCAGCATGGCGATGATGTCCTTGGCACTGTTGTCGCAGAACAGTTGGCCGAGCGTCTTTTCATGCCAGGCAATGCGATGCCGTTCCACCAGATCGAGGAAGTCACGGGCCGTGTAGCGGGCGAGCGCGGATTTGACGAAATGCGCGTTTCCGGAGAGGAAATGCTGGGGGGCCGCACCGATATTGGTGAAGTTGCAGCGGCCGCCGCCGGAGATGCGGATCTTCTCGCCGGGTGCCTTGGCATGGTCGAGCACCAGCACCGACCGGCCGCGCTGGCCGGCCCGGATGGCGCACATCATGCCGGCGGCACCGGCGCCCAACACGATCACATCGAATTTCTGTGCCAAAGGTCATCCTCTCGTCATCGACTTGCTGTTTTCGATTGGGGCCACCAAGTCAAGATGGCGGCGCTAGAATAGCGAAGTCGGCTCGATCATTGCCAAAGAGTGTTCCCAAACATCATTCCATGGCTATGATGGGGCTCCGATCAACATGACCCCGGTGTGTTATGCCGCGCAAGAAATCTTCCCCTGTCCTGGCAACCGGAACCGTGGCGAAAGCCGCGACAGCCCAGCCGACGCTGACTTCGCTTCGCGGCGTTGCAGACTGGCGCGAGGCGGCCGCTTGGCTTCGGGCACGCGGGATCGAAGACATCGAATGCATCACGCCCGATCTTGCCGGTGTGCCGCGCGGCAAGATGATGCCCTCGTCGAAGTTCACCTCCAACACCTCGCTGGCGCTGCCTTCGGCGCTCTATCGTCATACGATCTCCGGTGAATATCCCGACGAGACGGCAAACTTCCGCTATGAGCCGCGCGACAGCGATCTCAAGCTGATGCCTGACCTTTCGACGCTTGCCGTCGTGCCCTGGGAAAGCGACCCGACGGCGCAGGTCATCTGCGACATCGTCGATACCGACGGCCAGGCGGTGTCCTATACGCCGCGCAACGTTTTGAAGAACATCGTCAAGCTCTATAACGACCGCGGATGGAAGCCGGTCGTGGCGCCGGAGATCGAGTTCTATCTGGTCGCCAAGAACGACGACCCGGATTACCCACTGCATCCACCGAAGGGCCGCTCCGGTCGGTCGATCCTCGGTGGACAGAGCTATTCGATTGCCGGCATCAACGAGTTCGACGAACTGATCGACGACATCTACCATTTCTCCGAAAAGCAGGGCCTCGAGATCGATACGCTGATCCACGAGGAAGGCCCGGCGCAGCTGGAAATCAACCTTCGCCACGGCGATCCGGTGGAACTGGCCGACCAGGTGTTCATGTTCAAGCGCACCATTCGCGAGGCGGCACTGAAACACGGCATCTACGCAACCTTCATGGCAAAGCCGATGCAGGGCCAGGCGGGATCGGCGATGCACATCCACCAGTCGGTGGTGGAGATCGAGACCGGAAAGAACGTCTTCTCAAATGCCGACGGTTCGGCATCGGAGGAATTCTTCCACTTTATCGGCGGCATGCAGGCCTTCATTCCGAAGGCGCTGGTGATGATGGCGCCTTACGTGAATTCCTACCGGCGCCTGACGCCGGATATGGCGGCACCCGTCAACTCCGCCTGGGGTTACGACAACCGCACCACGGCCTTTCGCGTACCGGTTTCGGACGCGAACTCGCGGCGTGTCGAGAACCGGTTGCCGAGCTCCGATGCAAATCCGTATCTTGCGCTTGCTGCCTCTCTCGGCTGCGGCCTGCTCGGCATCAAAAACAGGCTCGATCCGACACCGCCCACGGAAGATTCCGCCAATGAAGGCGAGATCGACCTGCCGCGCGACCTTCTGAAGGCCGTCTCGCTGCTCGAGGACGAGCCGGCGCTTGCGGAAGTGTTCAGCAAGGAATTCATCGGCCTTTATGCCGGCGTGAAGCGTGGGGAGTTCGAGACGTTCATGCAGGTGATCAGCCCTTGGGAACGGGAATTCCTGCTCCTCAACGTGTGAGGGAAAAGGTATCTTGGACAATTGGCAGAGCCCCATCGCCTCGGGCATTTCTTGGTATCAGGCAAGCGTTGGCGACCGGGCGACCTACCCTCCCCTCGACGGCTCGAAGAGCGTTGACGTTGCCATCATCGGCGGCGGCTATACCGGGCTCCAGGCCGCCTACACGCTGGCGAAAGCCGGCACGTCGGTGGTGCTGATCGAGGCCGCGCATTTTGGCGATGGCGCATCGGGACGCAATGGCGGACAGTTGGGCACCGGCCAGCGCTCATGGCCGGAAGAGATCGAGGAAAAGCTGGGTTTCGAGCGCTCGAAAGCGCTGTTCGACATGGCCGAGGGCGCCAAGCGCTATCTGATGGATTTCGCGTCCGCCCACGGCATCGACATGGAATACGTGCCGGGACAGCTGAACGTTGCCCACAAGCGGGGATACGAGCGATATTACCAGGCCAATGCCGCAATCGCGGCCGAGCGCTACGGCTATCCGCATGTGACGTTCATGGGCGCGGAGGAAACCGCCGAGCGGGTCGGCACGACCGACTACCATTGCGGCGTGCGCGACATGGGAACCGGCCATATCCATCCGCTGAAGCTCCTGATCGGACTGGCACGGGTGGCGCATGACGCAGGCGCTGCGATCCACGAGGGAACGCCGGCAACCAGGATCACGCAGTCCGGCGGCAAGACGCTGATCGAGACGCCGCGCGGCACGATTTCGGCCGCTCGGGTTCTGCTTGCCACCAACGCCTATATCGGCAATCTCGAACCGGTGACCGGCGCGCATATCATGCCGATCGGATCCTTTATCGCGGCAACCGAACCGCTCGACGAGTTTCCGCAGGTCATTCCCGGTGGCGAGGCCGTCTGCGACAGCCGTTTCGTGGTGCGCTACTTCCGCAAGTCGCTGGACAACCGGCTGTTGTTCGGTGGCCGCGAGGTCTACACGTCGAGCAATCCGAAGGACACGGCCGAGGCCATCCGCCGCCAGATCGTCGATACCTATCCGGCGCTGAAGGATGTCCAGATCACCCATGCCTGGGGCGGCAATGTCGGGATTACCCTGCCGCGGCATCCGTTCGTTCGCGAGGTGATGCCGGGCGTCACATCGATCGGCGGCTATTCCGGTCATGGCGTGATGCTGTCGAATTATTGCGGCAAACTCTACGCCGATATGGTCCTGGGAAATCGCACCGAGCTCGATTGTCTGCGGGACCTCGACATACCGTCCTTCCCCGGCGGGCGGCGCATGCGAAGCCCTCTTCTGTTCCTCGCGCTGACTTGGTTTGCGCTCAGAGACAGGATGTGAGACGCCTCCCCTACCGCCCAGTTGCGATTTCGGGCTAGCGTTTTTAAATCGATTAGAATATGTGTTCCACCAACTATGCGAGATGAAAGAATAGCGATGAGCAGCCAGATCATCCCAGTCGAGCCGTTTGATTGCGTCGTTTTCGGCGGCACCGGCGACCTTGCGGAGCGCAAGCTTCTGCCGGCCCTCTACCATCGTCAGATCGAAGGCCATTTCACCGAACCAACCCGAATCATCGGCGCATCGCGCAGCGCGCTTTCGCACGACGACTACCGCAAGTTCGCCCAGGACGCCCTCAAGGAGCATCTCAAGAAGGGTGAATACGACGAGGCGGAAGTCGAGAAGTTCTGCAAGCGTCTCTATTACGTGTCCGTCGATGCGAAATCGGAAGGCGGATGGGCCGAGCTGAAGAAGCTGCTCGACGAGGGCAAGGACCGCGTCCGCGTGTTCTATCTCGCCGTCGCGCCTGGAATTTTCGGTGCCATTTCCGAAAAAATCCGCGATCACAAGATGATCACCAAGCAGACCCGTATCGTCGTCGAAAAGCCGATCGGCCGCGACCTTGCGTCAGCGCTGGCGCTCAACGACCAGATCGGCAAGGTCTTCCCGGAAGAACAGATCTTCCGCATCGACCACTACCTCGGCAAGGAAACCGTGCAGAACCTGATGGCGCTGCGGTTTGCCAACGCGCTCTATGAGCCGCTGTGGAACGCCAACCATATCGACCACGTGCAAATCACCGTTGCCGAAGCGGTGGGCCTCGAAGGTCGCGCGGGTTACTACGATACGGCGGGTGCTCTGCGCGACATGGTGCAGAACCACATCATGCAGCTCGTGTGCCTTGTGGCGATGGAAGTCCCATCGTCGATGGACCAGGAAGCCGTTCGCGACGAAAAGCTGAAAGTGCTGCGTGCGCTGAAGCCGATCAACGAATCCAACGTTCAGCAGATGACGGTGCGGGGCCAGTACCGCGCCGGCGCTTCGGCAGGCGGCGCCGTCAAAGGCTATCTGGAAGAGCTGGAAGGCGGCGTTTCCAACACCGAGACCTTCGTTGCCATCAAGGCCGAAATCGGCAACTGGCGCTGGGCCGGCGTTCCCTTCTACATCCGCACCGGCAAGCGCCTTGCGAGCCGCATGTCGGAAATCGTCATCACCTTCAAGCCGATCCCGCACAATATCTTCGATGCGAGCGCTGGCCGGATTGCAGCCAACCAGCTGATCATCCGCCTGCAGCCGGACGAAGGCGTCAAGCAGTCCCTGATGATCAAGGACCCGGGTCCGGGCGGCATGCGCCTGCGCGAAGTGTCGCTGGACATGAGCTTTGCTGCTGCCTTCAACGTGCGCAACCCGGATGCCTACGAGCGTCTTCTGATGGACACGATCCGTTCCAACCAGACGCTGTTCATGCGTCGCGACGAAGTGGAAGCCGCATGGCGCTGGGTCGACCCGATCCTCAAGGGTTGGGAAGCCGCCGGCCAGCAGGTTCAGGGCTATACGGCCGGAACCTGGGGACCGAGCCAGGCGATTGCCCTGATCGAGCGCGACGGTCGCACGTGGCACGAGACCTGAGGTAGCCATGACCTATACGACCCACGACTATTCTGACGGCGCGGCTCTGGCAGCCGCGCTTGCCGACGAGGTGGCAAGCCGCCTCGCCGCAGCGATCTACGCACGCGATTCCGCCTGCATCGCGGTTTCGGGCGGCTCCACGCCGAAGAAATTCTTCGAGGAGCTTTCGAAGCGCGAGCTTGCCTGGGACAAGGTGAAGGTGACGCTGGTCGACGAGCGCTTCGTGCCCGCCGATAACGAGCGCTCCAACCATCTTCTGGTCGCCAAGCATCTTTTGGCGAACAATGCGGCGGCGGCAACCTTCGTGCCACTCTATTACGATGCGCCCTCGATCGAGGATGCGGCCGTCATTGCCACGAAGGCAACGGCTGCGCTCGACAAGCCGTTCGACGTCGTGATCCTCGGCATGGGTGGAGACGGGCACACTGCCTCGTTCTTCCCGCATGGCAACAATCTGGAACAGGCGCTCGACCTCACCGGTCTTTGCCGCGTCATGACGATGGAAGCGGAAGGGGCCGGCGAAGAGCGGTTGACCTTCTCCTTCTCCAGCCTTTCGGATGCAAGGTTCCTGGCCCTGCATATTGAGGGACAGGGCAAGAAGGACGTGCTGGAAAAGGCGATCGCCGGATCCGACGAGACCGAAATGCCGGTCCGTGCGGTCTTGAACCGTGCCGCCTCGCCACTCGACATCTACTGGGCGCCGTAACACGCGTCTTACCTGGCGGCTCCTTTTGAGGGGTCGGAGCAGTAACACCAGCGATCCCGGCACTCTCCCAGACCGGGATCGACCCAAGGAGGATGAACCATGGGCGCCCATTCCGGCATCGAGGCGATCACCGCCCGCATCGTCGAACGATCGAAACCGCATCGTGAGGCCTATATCGACCGGGTGCGCCGCGCCGCATCGCGCGGGCCACATCGCACCACGCTCTCCTGCGGCAACCTTGCCCACGGGTTTGCGGTCTGTTCCCCCGCCGAGAAGGATGCGCTCGCAGGCGACGTCGTTCCGAACCTCGGCATCATCACCTCCTATAACGACATGCTCTCGGCTCACCAGCCTTACGAGACCTTTCCCGCGATCATCCGCGAGGCGGCGCGTGCGGCGGGCGGCATCGCCCAGGTTGCCGGAGGCGTTCCGGCTATGTGCGACGGCGTCACGCAGGGGCAGCCGGGCATGGAGCTTTCGCTGTTTTCGCGCGATGCGATTGCCATGTCGGCCGGTATCGGCCTGTCGCACAACATGTTCGACGCCGCCGTCTATCTCGGCATCTGCGACAAGATCGTGCCGGGCCTCGTAATCGCGGCCCTCTCGTTCGGACATCTGCCGGCGGTGTTCATTCCGGCCGGACCGATGACGACGGGTCTGCCCAACGACGAGAAGTCGCGCATTCGCCAGCTCTACGCAGAAGGCAAGGTCGGCCGCGCCGAACTTCTGGAAGCGGAATCCAAGTCCTATCACGGCCCGGGCACCTGCACCTTCTATGGCACAGCCAACTCCAACCAGATGCTGATGGAGATCATGGGCTTCCACATGCCCGGCGCCTCCTTCGTCAATCCGGGCACGCCGCTTCGCGAAGCGCTGACACGCGAGGCCGTCAAGCGGGCGCTGGCCATCACCGCACTCGGCAACGAGTTCACGCCGGCGGGCGAGATGATCGACGAACGCTCGATCGTCAACGGCGTCGTCGGCCTGCATGCGACCGGCGGCTCCACGAACCACACGATGCATATCGTCGCGATGGCGCGCGCCGCTGGCATCCATCTGACTTGGGAAGATATTTCGGAGCTTTCCGACATCGTTCCGCTGCTGGCCCGCGTCTATCCGAACGGACTGGCCGACGTGAACCATTTTCACGCAGCCGGCGGCATGGGTTTCCTCATCCGCGAGCTCTTGAAGACCGGCATGGTGCATGATGACGTGCGTACCGTGTTCGGCCACGGGCTCGAGGCCTATACGGTGGAAGCCAAGCTCGACGAAAAGGGCCTTGTGGCACGCCATACGGTTCCGCAGACAAGTGGCGACCCGAAGGTTCTGGCGCAGATCGAAACCCCGTTCCAGCCGACCGGTGGCCTGAAGATGCTGACCGGCAATATCGGCAAGGGCGTCATCAAGATTTCCGCCGTGAAGCCGGAGCGCCATATCATCGAGGCGCCGGCTATCGTGTTCCACGGCCAGCAAGAATTGCAGGATGCGTTCAAGCGCGGCGATCTGAACCGCGACTTCATCGCCGTCGTGCGCTTCCAGGGACCGCAGGCGAACGGCATGCCGGAACTGCACCGCCTGACGCCGGCACTCGGCGTTTTGCAGGACCGCGGCTTCAAGGTGGCGCTGCTTACCGACGGGCGCATGTCCGGCGCATCCGGCAAGGTGCCGGCCGCCATCCACATGACGCCGGAAGCCTGCGATGGCGGGGCGATCGCCAAGATCCAGAACGGCGACATGATCCGTCTCGACGCGGTGGCAGGCACGCTGGAGGTTCTGGTGGACTCCGCCGAATTCGACGCACGCCTGCCTGCCACGGCCGACCTTTCCGAAAACGAATTCGGCATGGGCCGCGAACTCTTCACCGCCTTCCGCCGCAATGTCGGCCGTGCCGAGCACGGCGCCAGCGTGTTTTCCTGAAATAACAAAGGGCGGCCTTGAGCCGCCCTTTCAAGAACTCCGACAGTGCCCGCGGTCCTTGGACCGGTGGATTTACCAGGCCCGGAGATCGATCGTCATGTCGCGGTGGTTCGGATGCGTCGAGAAGACGAAGATGCGGTTCATCTCCTTCTTCGTCAGCATCTTCAGGAAGCGAACCTGAATGGTGTTGTTGGTGTTGACCCGCATCAGGATGCAGCCGACCTTGGAGATGCGGGCGTCCGGGATGTCGAGATAAAATTGCTTGGGCAGGTGGTACTGGGTGATGATCCCGAGAACCGCTTCGGTTTCGGATATCTGCAGAACGTCGCAGCGGCGCTGCGCCATGTTCATCACGCCGTTTTCGGTATACTCGATGCGGGCTGCGTTCATCGTGTCATGCATCTTGAACCGCGCTTCGCGGTCGTACATGAACGACTCTTCCTTATTCAGAAAATGGCTTTTTCCAATGGGGGCCGCGGTCACGACAGTGTCTCCTATTCCAATGTCAAAAGAGTAGGGCCTGAAGTTTAACAGAGCGTTGGAATTTCATATCCGGCCCGAATCGGAGCATTAGTCACAAAATTCCGGTAAATGTAAAGTTATACCGACCCGTCAGCGGCGATAGGTTTGCCCGTCCGCGTCAAAGAGATGCAGCTTCTGCGGATCGGCTGAAAAACGCATGGTGTCGCCTCTTTTCACGTCGATGATCCCAGGCAGTTTGGCGATGATCGGCTCCTTGGCCGACAAGCCTTCGATGTAGAGGAGCGTGACCTCCCCGAGCGCCTCGACGATGGAGACCTTGCCTTCGAAGAGATAATCCTCGCCGGTCGCGATGGTCAGATCTTCCGGCCGGACGCCGAAGCTTGCGCTCTTGCCGTTCGCCCCGGTTTCGGTCGAGATCGGTACGATGACCGACTTTCCGTCGACAAGCGAAACGGTGGTCACGGCGCCGGTTTCCTTGACGGTGACGGGCATGATGTTCATCGCCGGCGAGCCGATGAAGCGCGCGACAAAGAGGTTTTTGGGGCGCTCATAGAGTTCGAGCGGTGGCCCGACCTGTTCGATGCGGCCGGCCGATAGCACGACGATCCGGTCGGCGAGCGTCATCGCCTCCACCTGATCGTGGGTGACGTAGATCATCGTGGTGTCCGGCATCTGCTCCTTGAGCCGGGCAATCTCAATGCGGGTCGCGACGCGGAGAGCTGCGTCGAGGTTGGACAGCGGCTCATCGAACAGAAAGACTTTCGGGTCACGGCAGATCGCCCGGCCAATCGCCACGCGCTGGCGCTGGCCGCCCGAGAGCGCTTTCGGCAGGCGGTCGAGATAGGGCGTCAGTTGAAGGATATCGGCGGCCGCGCGGACACGGCGGTCGATCTCCTCCTTGCTTTCCTTGGCGATCCGCATGCCGAAGGCCATGTTGTCGTAGACGGTCATATGCGGATAAAGCGCGTAGGACTGGAACACCATGGCGATGCCACGGCGCGATGGCGGAACGTCATTCACCACCTGACCATCGATGAGCATCTCGCCGCCGGTGATCGTCTCGAGCCCGGAGATCATCCGCAGCAGCGTGGACTTGCCGCAGCCGGACGGGCCGACAAACACCACGAACTCGCCCTGCGCAATGTCCAGGTCGATGCCGTGCAGCACCTTCACCTGGCCATAGGACTTGCGGATATCCTTCAGTACGACACCGGTCATGACGTGATCCTCCCCGTTACCCTTTGTTGTCTCTTACGTGTGGCGAGCGAAATACGCCCCCCAAGGTGGCAGCTCGACACGATTGCCTTCGACACGGCTGTCAAAACCGTGGCCGACGAGCATGTCCCACTGACCGATCGGCAGGTCGGTCGCGACCTCGCCCGCACTCATGTTGAATAGGCAGAGCAGCGTCTCATTGCCGTATTGGCGTTTGTAGCCCAGCACCGTGTCATCGACCGGAAGAGACATGAATTGCCCCTTGCTCAGGGCCGGATGCAGTTTGCGGAAGGCGAGAAAGCGGCGGTATTGCTCCAGCACCGAAGCCGGATCGCCATACTGGGCGCCGACGGCTTTCAGCTGGTGTTCGACCGGGATCGGCAACCATGTCTTTTCGGCCGTCGAAAAGCCGGCCTGAAGCGCCTGAGCATCCCAGGCCATCGGCGTGCGGCAGCCGTCGCGGCCCTTGAATTCCGGCCAGAACTGAATGCCGTAGGGATCGCGCAGGTCGGCATAGGCGATATCGGCCTCGGTCAGGCCCAGTTCCTCGCCCTGATAGATGCAGACGGAGCCGCGCTGGGTCAAAAGAATGGCCGAGAGCATTTTTGCGTAGGCTTCACGGTCGAGCACGTCCATGCCCCAGCGGCTGACATGGCGCACGACGTCGTGGTTGGAAAACGCCCAGCATGCCCAGCCCTCAGGCGCGGCCTCGGAAAAGGCGGTCTGCACTTCGGCCACGCGGGCGGGTGTCAGAGCGTCGGGCGCCAGGAATTCGAAGGCGTAGCACATCTGCATCTTGTCATCGCCGGAAGTATATTCGCCGACGATTTCCAATCCGCGCTGACTGTCGCCCACTTCGCCGACGGCAGCGATTGCCGGGAATTCGTCGAGAACGGCGCGGAAGCGCTTCAGGAACGCGATATTTTCCGGCCGGTTCTTGTCGTAGATGTGTTCCTGGAAATTGTAGGGGTTCACGGCGGGCGCCGTCGACGCGTTGCGGCGCGAGGGATCGAGCGCCGGATTGTCGCGCAATTGCTTGTCGTGGAAGTAGAAGTTGATCGTATCGAGGCGGAAGCCATCGACGCCGCGGTTCAACCAGAAGCGCGTCATGTCCAGCAACGCATCCTGAACCTCGGCATTGTGCAGGTTGAGATCCGGCTGCGAGGTGAGGAAGTTGTGCATGTAATATTGCATGCGGGTCGGATCCCAGTGCCAGGCCGAACCGCCAAAGATCGACAGCCAGTTGCAGGGCGGCGTGCCGTCGGGCTTCGCGTCTGCCCAGACATACCAGTCGGCCTTGGGATTGTAGCGCGAGGAACGGCTTTCGATGAACCACGAATGCTGATCCGACGAATGCGACATGACGAGATCGATCATCACCTTGAGGCCAAGGCGATGGGCTTCCGCGATCAGGCCATCGAAATCCGAAAGCGTGCCGAACATCGGATCGACATCGGAATAATTGGCGACGTCATAGCCGAAGTCCTTCATCGGCGACGGAAAGAACGGCGAGATCCAGATGGCGTCGGCACCAAGCGCTGCGATATGCGGCAGGCGCGCGGAAATGCCCTTCAGGTCACCGATGCCGTCGCCGTTGCTGTCCTGGAACGAGCGGGGATAGATCTGGTAAATGACGGCGCCACGCCACCAGTCCCGATCCTTTGCTGCGTCCGTTGCTCCGGAGACTTCCGCCGAACTTGTCATCCACTATCCCTGTTGGTTCACAGACATCATCCGCCCTTGACCGACCCGGCGAGCAGGCCGCGGACGAGGTATCGCTGCAGTGCAAAAAAGACGATAATCGGGACGATGATGGTTATGAAGGCCGAAGCGGTGAGAATTTCCCATTTGCCGCCCATCGACCCCAACAGCGCGTTGAGAGAGCCGGTCAGGACCAGCTGATCCTTGCCGGTACCGAGAAATACCATGGCGACGAGAAGGTCGTTCCACGTCCACAGGAACTGGAAGATCGAGAAGGAGGCGAGTGCCGGAAACGACAGCGGAAGGACGATCTTGACGAAGATCTCGAAATCGCTGGCGCCATCGACACGGGCGGATTCGATGATCTCCTTGGGAAGACCTGCAATGTAGTTTCGCAGGAGATAGATCGCGAGCGGCATGCCGAAGGCCGCATGCGCAAGCCATATCCCGACATAGGAGCGCGACGACACGCCGAACAGGTTGCCGATGTCGTTATAGAGCGTCAGCAACGGGATCAACGTCATTTGCAGCGGCACGACGATCAGCCCGACCACGAGCGCGATGATCAGCGACCGGCCGGGAAACTGCATCCAGGACAGGGCATAGGCTGCGAAGGCTGCAATCAGGATCGGGATGATGGTAGCGGGTATTGCGACCGTCAGCGAATTGATAAAGGACTGGCCGATGCCGGCGGACGTCAGTACCGTGCGGTAATTGTTGAGGGTGAAGTTCGGCGGTTGGGTGATCGAGAGATAGATGCGCTTGCCGCGCTTGTCGTCGAACGGGCCGCTCTTCACGTAGGAATAGCTGCCATCCGTGTTGACGGTGAGCTTCTCGCCGTCTCCCAGATCCGCTTCCTTGCCGGCCTCGAATTCTGTCGGTGCAGCGACCCTGGTGCCGAAGGCGACCACACTGCCGCTCTTGACGTCGCCGCCATCGAAGACGGAGCCTGATATGTTGTAGTTGGGGCCGTCCTGCCGGGCGCTTGCGGGATCGCCAAGGCGTGCGGCGCTGGTTTCAGCAGCACCCGTCAGCGCCGTCCACCAGCCCGAGGAGGTGATCTGGCCGGCATCGCGGAACGAGGTGACGAGGATGCCGAGCGTCGGGATCAGCCAGATGATGCAGATGATCAGAACCGAGGCATGCAGGATCAGTCTTGGAACGCCGATGCGGCGAAGGCTTGCGGCAGCGCTCATCTCAATGGTCTCCCATATCGCGGTTCGCCTGACGGATGTTCCAGATCATGATCGGCGTCACCGCCGCCATGATGACCAGCGCGATGACGGCACTTCGACCGCTATCGCCGCCGCCGCGGAACATCCAGTCGAACATCAGGTTGGCCAGCACCATCGTGTTCCACTGGCCATTGGTCATGGTCAGAACGATGTCGAACACCTTGAGAACGAGAATAGTGATCGTGGTCCAGACCACAGCGATCGTGCCCCAGATCTGCGGCACCATGATTTTCCAGAAGATCTGCCAGCCATTGGCGCCATCGATGACGGCTGCCTCGACGGTTTCCTCAGGAATCCCGCGTAGCGCTGCCGACAGGATGACCATCGCAAAACCGGTCTGGATCCAGATCAGGATCGCCATCAGGAAGAAGTTGTTCCAGAAGGGCAGCGAGATCCACACCTGCGGATCGCCGCCGATTGCCCGGACGATGGCGTTCAGGAGGCCGATCTGCGTTTCGTTGCCGCCACGAAATTCGTAGATGAATTTCCAGATCACCGAAGCGCCGACGAACGAGATCGCCATCGGCATGAAGATCAGGCTCTTGGCGAGATTTCCCCACCAGATACGGTCGGTGAGCACCGCGATGACCAGGCCGAGGAAGGTGCAGGCTGCCGGCACGACGGCGAGCCAGAGGATGTTGTTGAAGATCGACTGGCGGAACTGCGCGTCGAAGAAGGCCCAGCGGTAATTGGCAAAGCCGACGAAATTGCCGCCGGAACGATCGTAGAAGGACAGGATGAAGGTCGCGATGACGGGATAGACGAGATAGACCGCGAGCAGCAGGAGTGCGGGTCCGAGAAACAGCCAGGGGCGGATCGTGGCTCTACGGTTGAGATTGGCCGAAGCCTTGCGGGCATCGCCTTCCGGCACCGGAAGTGCCACTGATAGCAGCTTGTCGGAAAGCCAGTAGTAGAGCGCGCAGGCAAAAACGCCGGCAACGACGACACCCATGGCAGATGCAATCTGAGCTAACATAGGCCCTCCCCCTTTTCTGCAGTGCTAAGCAGGTCTTCCGTCGTCATATCCGGGAAATGCCAACCCTGGAAATGCCCCTCGCCCCCGCATCCACCCTTCTCCCTGTGGTCGAGGGAGAAGAGCAGTCGCGAGCACAGCCTTCGACGCGAATGACTATTTCAGGCCGTCCCAGGCCTTCTGGATATCGCCGCCCACAGCCTTTGCATCCTTGCCGCCGACATAATCGATCATGCCGGTCCAGAAGGCGCCCGCGCCGATCTTGCCGGGCATCATGTCGGATGCATCGAAGCGGAAGGTGGTGGCGGTGGTCAGCAGTTCGCCCTGCTTGCGCAGTGTGTCGTTGGCATAGGCTTCCGTCTTGGCGCCCTTGAACGGCGTGAGGAAGGAGGCCTGCGCCATCCAGACTTCATGGGCGATCGGCGTCTTCAGGAATTCGATGAAGGCCTTTGCCGCAGGCGAATCCTTGGTGATGGCAAACATCGTGCCGGCACCGAGGACCGGGGTGCCGAGTTCAGGCTTGGAGGCATAGGTCGGCAGGTAGAAGAAGTCCGCATCGACGCCCAGTTCCTTGTCCGCAGGGAAGAAGGATGGCACGAAGGAGGCCTGGTGATGCATGTAGCACTTCGGCGGGATGTCGAAGAGGCCCTTCGGGCTGTCGCGGAAGTCGGTCGAGGCGACCGCTGCAACGCCGCCCGCGACGTATTTGTCATTGCGGGCGAACTTGCCGAATTCCTCGATGGCGCCAACCACTGCCGGATCGTCGAACTTGATCTCGTTCGACACCCACTTGTCGTAGGTTTCAGCCGACGACGTCCGCAGCATCATGTCCTCGACCCAGTCAGTCGCAGGCCAGCCAGTCGCGCCGCCCGATCCGAGACCGATGCACCACGGCACGCCGCCATCCTCGACGATCTGGTCGGAGAGCTTGATCAGGTCTTCCATCGTCTTTGGGACTTCGTAACCGGCTTCCTCGAAATTCTCCGGCACGAACCACACGAGCGATTTCAGGTCGGCCTTGAACGGGAAACCGAAATAGGCCTCTTTGCCGTCCTTGCCCTTGTAGGTCCCGTAGCGGATCCAGTCCTCGCCGGAGCCGTAGTTGGTCTTGATCCAGTCGGCATTTTCCTGGCCGAGCGGCGTCAGAAAGCCCTTGGTCGCGAGATCGGCCAGAAGACCCGGCTGCGGGATGATGGCAATGTTGGGCGGCGAGCCTGCCTGGGTATCGATGACGATCTGCTGCTCGTAGTTCTCGGACGACGAGTATTTACCGTTCGCACCCGTCGCGGCATTGAAATAGGCGAGCACGCTGTTGAACAGCACCTCGTCCTCACCACGCCAAGGACCGAACAGGGTCAGGCTCTGGCCCTTCAGGTCACCATGCGCGGATTTGAAATCCTCGTAGCTTTTCCAGTTGAACTTGGCATCTTCGCCGGGCGCGAACTTCAGTTCCTGCGCACCTGCGGCACCAGCCAGCAGTGCGACGAAAGCCGTGCCGATCCAAAACGATTTCTTCATCAAAATATCCTCCCCTTTGAAGCATAATCTACAGGGGGATTTAAGGCAGAGCCAGAGGTTTCAAGGGCGCCAGTGCAAGCAAAGCGCCTTGAATGTGATGAATGGTCCGAAATCAGAACTTTGGCGCAGGCAGCCCGGCGGCGCGATGGGCGGCGATTACGGTGTTCGCCATCAGCATGGCGATGGTCATCGGACCGACGCCGCCTGGAACCGGTGTGATGGCTGCGGCGACCTCTGAGGCCTCGTCAAAAGCAACGTCGCCGACGAGACGGGTCTTGCCCTCGCCCTTTTCCGGTGCCGGCACCCGGTTGATGCCGACATCGATCACGGTCGCGCCGGGCTTGACCCAATCCGCCTTGACCATTTCGGGCCGACCGACGGCGGCAACCAGGATATCGGCGTTGCGGCAGACGGCGGCGAGATCCTTCGTCTTCGAATGCGCCATGGTGACGGTGGCGTTTGCGGCCAGAAGCAACAGGCCCATCGGCTTGCCGAACAGGTTGGACCGGCCAATCACCACGGCGTTCAACCCGGACAGGTCTTCGCCATGGATGCGCTTGACCAGCAGCATGGAGCCGGCCGGCGTGCAGGAGATCATGCCCGTCGTCAGGTCACCGGTGGCGATCTTGCCGGCATTGGCGATGTTGAGGCCGTCGACATCCTTTTCCGGCAGGATGGACTGGATCACCGGCTCCTGATCGAGATGTCTCGGAAGCGGCAGCTGGACGAGAATGCCATGGATCGCCGGATCGGCGTTGAGCGTATCGACGAGAGACTGAAGCGCCTCCTGCGTCGTCTCTTCCGGCAACGTGTGCTGGATCGAGTTGAAGCCGCACTGCTTCGCCATCCGGCTCTTGGAGCTGACATAGGCGTGGCTGGCCGGATCGTTGCCGACGATGACGACTGCGAGGCCGGGCTTTGCGCCGCCGGCCCGTTCGAGACCTTCCGCTGCCTCCGTGACTGCCGAAATGACCGATGCTGCCGCCTGCTTGCCGTCGATTACCGTGACCACGTGCCATCTCCCGTTGACCGAACAGATCTAAGCCGGAGGCTACCGCCTCAACTGGCTCACCTGCGCCTAATGCTGTCGGGAGCAAACAAAAGCAAGGTCAAATCTTGATCCGGGTGACCCGTGCCTGCCCTATCGTCCCGACGCGGTGCGCAGTTCGGAGTAGGTCTGCACCCGGTCGCGCAGTTCTATCATTTCCTGTCGCAGGAGCTGCAATTCCTCGATCGCCCGGCGATCCTCATGCGAGAGTTCGGAATAGGCAAGCTCTTCCTCCCGCATCGCATGCCGGTGCGGATCCGAAATTGCGACCGCGAGAAGCGGTGGAACGGCGGCCTGATCGTAAGGCTGTCTGTTTGCCATCAGCAGTTCGCGAAGCTGAGCGGACAGCGGCAGGCCATTGGCGGCCTCGCGCTCCTCCATTTCGTGTCTGTAATCCTCGGACACGGCATCGGTCTCGACGTCCTGCGCCCAGGCGTCGGAGCCTGGACCGTGGTCATATTCGTAGGCGGCTGCGATCTCTTCGGAATCATCGGTAAGATCCAGATGGGCGGCCCAACGCGCATCCATCGGCAGCGCGGCGATGTCCTCGACACCGTCCATTTCAATCGGCGCGTGCTCTGCCTCGAGATGGTCGATCGCGGGCTCCGGCGACGAACGGCGTCCCATCAGCATTGTGCCGGCAGCACCGAGAAGCAGGCCAGCCAAGGCGCCAAGACCGCTCAGCGCGTACCAGGGCAAGCCGAGCCAGACGGTCGCTGGTGCTTCGTTGGGGGTGACGGTCAGAGGCTTTGATATCTGCACCCGTGGGGCGGCGACCAGCTTGGAAGAACCTGGGCTGTTGAACCGACCGCTTGAGTAATTGTCGCGCGCTTCCGCAACGGCCGTTTCCAGCCCCGAGAGCGCTGCGATCTCGTCAGACACCGTCTTGTCTGCGGAAAGCTGTTCCAGCTTGGCGCGAAGTTCCGCAAGCTGCGCGGCGGCATGCACCTGCTGGCTGTTCAGCGACTTCACCAGTTGCTTCAACGCGTCCTGGATCGAGAGGCGCGCCTGTGAAAGCACTGCTTCGGCAGCCTGGAAACGCGGATGAAGCGGGCCGAGATCGCTGGAAAGCTGATCGACGGCAAGCTGTGCTTCCACATGCCGCTGGCGCTGATATTCGAGGCCGGTATAGTCCAGACTGTCCGGCAAAGGCTTGTTCAGAACGTCGGCGACCTTCATGGCGGAGGCCTGGCTCAGCCTGTCGTTCAGAGCGACGAGATCGCTCTCGGCCTGCTCGACATCGCGGCTCAGGTCGCGCATTTCGGAGGCCCGGCTTTTCAGTTCGGCAACCTTGTCCTTGCCGGTTCGGCTGACAAACCCTGAAAGCGCCGCTTCTGCGCGGCCAAGCGTGTCGCGAAGGGCTTCGACGGCCGGGTCGCGGCCATCGAAGGCGCCGACAGACAGGGCTGTCGGCACGGCATTGCCCAGCATGCCGACGATCTGGCGGGCCTCTTCAGGCTTTCCTGCCGTCGCCGCAATGCGCAGATCCGTGCTGCTGCGGTCGTATGAAATGGTGATTGCGCGGGTCAGGCGGTCGCGCAGACCCGCTTCGTCCTGCAGGGTCGTCGTCCCGGTGCCGGACAGGATTTCGTAGAGAAGGCCGGTCACGCTCTGGGGTTCGGTCGCAAAACTGCTGTCCTTGCCAAGGTTCAGGGCACGGATGAGATTGTCGATCGTGGTTCTGGCGAGAAGCTGCCCCGTCGCAGCAGATACGGTCTGCTCACTGACGGCCCCGACCTTCAGCTGCGTCTGGGCGGTAAACGTCGCCTCGCTGCTGCCGAGGAGGACGAGCGGCGCCACGCCTCCGAGGGCCGTCATCAGACCGATCCCGAGCAGCGCGGACGGGAGTGCGCGCCGCGCCGGGAGGTTGTCCCGGGCGCTATCCTCGAGCAGGCTGTCGGGCTTTTCGATCTCAGAATTATCCATGGAAAGACCGTCTTGTTTCGCGGGCAGCACCGAAGCGCTCCGATTTTCTTAAGACAGTCTAAATTTCCATGGCAAAGAAAGCGTTAACGACGCGAAATCTGACCCGGCAGCCGGAAGAGATCATCGTTTGCGGCAATCGTCAGAGCTGCGGAGGCAATGGCCGGCAGATGGACGAGGCGATCGAGATCCTGTGGACGGCGAAGATCGGCGATCACGAGATCAAAGCCGCCTTCGAGAACCGACGACGGATCGACAGTCTCGAAACGGTGCCAGGGCGCATGGCGGGAGAACGCGGTGCGGAGGGGCTTGAGAACCGCCACGTCGTTGCCAACCAGGCCGATGCGACGGTTCTTCTCGGAAAATGTCAGGAACGCCGGGACGAAGGCTGAGGCGGTGAAGCGGTCACGCAGGCCGGGGCCGAACAGGCGTGCCGATATGCCGGCCAGACGTACGCTGCCACGAACCGGAAGCCGCGCGCGCGCAACGCTCTCACCCGTTTCTGAAAGGGTCCGATATTCGACGAGACCGCGTGAAAACGTTATGGTCGACAATGGATGTGGATCGTTAAGCATGGCCTCAGCACGCTCGAATGCGGCAGTCCAGCTCAGCTCTTCGATGCCGTTGCCGAGACCCTGCGGGACTGCCTTGAAGGCGTTGATGTGTACCGAGGCGTTCACGTGTGCTCTCCGCTCGAAAATCCAGTCGTCCTGGAGCCTAGCGGAAAGCGCTGAACCGGCTTTGAAGCCGACCGTTAAAATGCGAGTGATGTGTCGAAAAGACATGGCCGTTGAAGCGGCATGCCTGATCCGGAGCGACGGATGCTTAGTGCGCCGGAGCTGCCGCCGGTGCCTCGACCTTGACGCCCTCGACGATTTTCTGGGCCGGAATGGGGTTGCTGCCGCGTCTCGCCGTGTTCGTGTCGATCGTCTCCTTCGACATATAGTCGAGCTGTTCGATCAACACGTTGGCGACGACCGTATCGCCGAGCTTGGCGTTGATGCCGTCCTTGATCTTCGTGCGGAAGCTTTCCGGATCGAAGGTGCCGACGCTTTTCAGGTCGATCATCTTTTCGCCCATCAGAAGCGAGAACAGTTGGTCCGTCAGAACGACTTCCATCGGAAGCTGAACGTGCTTGGACTTCATGCTGTCGACCGAAAGCGAGATGCGGCCAAGGAAATAGCCCTGAACCGTACCATTGTTGATGACCGGCAGGCTGACCGGGTTGCCTCGCACGATCGTGGTCACGACCGCGGCTTCCGCCTCGGTCGCCACGGGCGCCTTCGACATCTGCGCAGAGACATACACGCCACCGATCGTGGCGATGCAGACCCAGAGCCCGATCAGCAGAACCTTGATCATCAGGACGTGCCGAACCGGAACTGATGTTCCGAATAGGTGCCGTCGGCGTCCATGTCCTTGACGGCGTTCTTGAGGATGTCGGCAACGGCGCGGACGGCCTCGAGATGCGCTTCGACGCGCTGGGCGTTGAGCTTCAGCTTCTTCTTCAGGCCCTGCAACTGACCAAGATAAGGTGCCGACGTTTCCTTGACGTCCGGTCCGCGGAACAGGGTCGTCAGTTCATAGAGGCAGCGGCTCTTGTGGGCGTTCGACACTTTGAGGTCGAAGCCGGAGTCGCGGCCGATCCGATCATTCTCGTTATCGATGATCATCTCAAGACGGGAAAGCACTGTCTTGATGCGGTAGTCAGTGGAAACGACGTCCATATCAACCTTCTAATGTTAATTAATTTGATTTCTTGGCTGCGCCGGCGTTTTCCGACGGAGACAGGATCTGCCGCTGGAAATCAGTGATCATGCCCACCGCCATCTGGCGATCGCCTTCATCGGTCTTGGCATTCGGTGCCGTGCCACGTGCATGCTGAACCGACTGCGAGAACAGTTTTTCGGCAATACCGAAACCGCCCTGCTTGGAGACGGCATCAGCAATCTGTTCCGCCATCATGCCCTTCCAGAAATCGCCGGCGGAACCTTTGCCGAAGACTTCTTCGCTCTCGGATGGAAGCATGTTCTGGATAAACGTGGAGGCAACGCTTGCCTCGAACTTCCGGTAGGTCTCCGGAATATCCTTGTGGCGCGAAACACGGACGTTTTCGACCGTGGCGTCGGACCCGGCGGACTCTGCGGACTTGGCAGTCTGGCTTACGGCCTGGGCGAAACCCACACCGTTGGAGGCCAGCATGACGGATTGCGCCGTTGCTTCGTTTGCCTTCAGCTTTTCACGTGCGGCCTGAAGCAGGCCCGGATCTGCGGCCTGGACAACATCCAGGACAAGATCGCTCGGGGGGGAAATAGCCAATTCCAGTTCCTCATTATTTAGCGAACTGGATCATCCCTTATCAAGCTTGCTGGAAGCTGGTGTAGAGACCATCAGGCCGAGATCAACGAGATCGTACATGCGCTCGTCCTCAGCAAGCCGGCCTTCCAGCTCCTTTGCGTCGTCCATGCGCTCCTCCAGCCGGTCGCCCTTGGTCTTTTCGCGCAGGACCCGCTGTTCCTGCGCTTTCTGCTGGGCAACGATCTGCTGGCTTCGCGAAAACAGGCGTGTCAGCCGGTCGGCGTAATTCTTGGAGAACTGCTGGTGGACGGGATCGGTCGATGACAGCGCATCAACAGTCGTGTCGATGGATTGATCGATTTCCGCCTTGCGCTGCACCGTGGTGCTGAGCTCGAACTCGGCGAGCTTTTCAAGTTGGCGCTGGACATCGACCAGACGCCGCAACTTGTCGGATTTCTTGTTGCCTGCCACGCGCGTCCTCCTTGGAAGCCTTGCCTACAGCCCGGTGAATACAAGCGGAAACCCGCGCACGAATTCCTCGATCATGGAGGCGATGCCGAGATAGAGAAGGAAGATACCACCCATCAGCGCATAAGGCGTCGAGATGAAGTAGACCGGGATCTGCGGCGCCATCTTGTTGATCATTCCGACAGCGACGTTGAACATGATTCCGTAGACGAGGAAGGGGCTCATCAGCCTCAAGACGATCATGAACGTCGCCGACAACGTATCCGTCAGGGTGATCAGAATGCGGCGTGGATTGAGACCTTCGGCGAGCGGAATGGTCGTGTAGGAATCGACCAGCGATCTGATGACGATGTGATGGAAGTTCAGCATGAACAGGACGAGCAGGCCGGACAGAGTCAGAAGACTGGTCAGCTGGCTTTCCGACGAATCTTCCAGCACGTCGGATCCGGGCGGACCACTGAACGAGATCGACATGGCGATGGCGGCGCCTGCAAACTGCAGGCCCGAGGCATAAAGGCGGGCGATCAGGCCGAATACGGCCCCGACCAGGGTTTCAGACGCAATCAGCAGGCCAAGACCCGCAGCATCACCGGAAACCCTGGGGTAGATCGTATCCCAGACCATGGGCAGCACCGCCATGGACAGTGCGACCGACAGAAACAGTCTGACTTCCATGGGCAATCTGGCAGACGAGAACCCGGGCATGATCATGATGCAGCCGCCGATTCGACAGAATGCAAGAAAGAGAGCGATGACCGTGCCCTGCGGGTCCGTTATCATGAGATCGATCCAAGTACCTTGATCTCGGTGCCCTTTGCCAGCTCGACATGCGACAGGACGGGAAGGGTTGCGAACAGCCGCTCGATGATCATGCGCACATAAGAGCGTGTCTCCGGCGACGTGACAAGTACGAAGGGCATACCCTTGTCCATGTATTCACGGATGACTTTGCCCGCCTGTTCGCTGAACTCTTCGAGCGAGCGCGGATCGATGTCGAAATCGATGATGTCGCCCTTGGGATCGCGCTTGATTGCCTGGTGGAACAGAAGGTCCCATTTGGAGCCGAGACGCAGGACGCGCAGGATGCCGTTGTCGGCAAGATCGCCGCAGATCTGCTGGGCCATGCGGACGCGCACGTGCTCGACGAGCTGCTCGGTCTTGCGGACATGCGGCGCGAGTTCGGCGAGGGCCTCGAGAATGAGGTGCAGGTTGCGGATCGAGACGCGTTCGGCGAGCAGAAGCTTCAGAACCGCCTGCAGTCCCGAGTAGGACATGTGCGACGAGCACATCTCATCGGCCAGCTTCTTGTATTCCGGATCGAGACGCTCGATGAGGATCTTGACGTCCTTGTAGGATAGAAGCTGCGGCAGGTTGTTGCGGATGACTTCGCTGACATGGGTCAGAAGCACCGAGACGTTGTCGATCGGGTGGAAGCCTTCGCGCTTCAGATCCTCGACGAAATGCTCGAGCACCGATACGGCCGGCATGCCGAACGTGGGTTCGCGAACCTCGTCGCCGGGAACCGACGGCTTGCGATCCTTGCCGACGATGACGAGGACTTCGCCCAGTCGCAGCGTGCTGCTGGCGACCGTCGTCCCGTGAATGCGGATCTGGTAGGACTTTTCCGGGATCTGGATATCGTCGACGACCTTGATTTCCGGCACGACGAACCCGTATTGCGTGGCGAAGCGCTTGCGCATCTTGCCGACCCGGAACCCGAGTTCCTGGTGTGCGCCGAGAAGACGCGGCGATACCTGCTTGCCGAGCGCCAGTTCGATTTCTGCCGTCTTGAGGACGTTCTTGACCGAATCCTTTTCCGCGTCGCGGTTTTCGACGACCTTCTTTTCTTCGCTTTCGCGCACCCTCTGGTTCTCGGCTGCGATCTGCCGCGGAATGACCCAGCCGGCACCAGCGAGAAGAAGCGCAAGCGTCATGAACGGCATGAACGGCAGGCCGGGCACCAGTGCCAAAGTTGCCATCATGCCGGCGGCCACCCACAGGGCGCGGGGATAGCCGCTCAACTGGCCGATGACAGCTGCGTCTGTGGAACCCTGGGTACCGCCGCGGGTGACGATAAGGCCGGCTGCGAGCGACACGATCAGCGCCGGAACCTGCGACACGATACCATCGCCGACCGACAGCTTGACGAAGACGTCGGCGGCTTCGCCGATTTCCATGCCGTGACGGAAGTAACCGATGATGATGCCGCCGAACACGTTGATCGTGGTGATCAGCAGGCCGGCGACCGCGTCACCGCGAACGAATTTGGAGGCACCGTCCATGGCGCCGAAGAACGAGCTTTCCTCTTCCAGCTCGCGGCGGCGCAGCTGCGCCTCCTTCTCGTCGATGATACCGGCGGACAGATCCGCGTCGATCGACATCTGCTTGCCGGGAATAGCGTCGAGGGTGAAGCGCGCGCCGACTTCGGCGATACGCGTTGCACCCTTGGTGATGACGATGAAGTTGACGACGATCAGGATCAGGAAGACGATCAGACCGATCACGAAGTCGCCGGACATGACGAGGTTCGCAAAGCCCGCGATCACGCCGCCGGCGGCGGTATGGCCCTCGTGGCCATGCGAAAGAATGACACGCGTGGTGGCAATATTGAGCGCCAGCCGGATCATCGTCGCGATCAGCAGGATCGTCGGGAAGGACGAGAAGTCCAGCGGCCGCTGGATCCACAGCGCCACCATCAGGATCAGGACGGAAAAGGCGATCGAAAACGCCAACCCGATATCGATCATGAAGACCGGCACCGGCAGGAACAGGATGCACAGGATGGCCATGATACCGACGGCAAAGCCGATATCGCGGCCATTCGGCGCGGCCTTCACGGGGGTAATGGACGTCTTCGTCATTGCCATATGCGGTATCTCTTCATGAGATTAGAAAGGCGCGTGCTGCGCCCATGGATCGCGCAAAAAGCAAGACATGATAATGCCCGGACCTGTTGCGACAGATCCCTTCTAGGCAGCGAAGCTTGTGTGAGGGTGTCCGCCATCATCGCAGGCGAAGCGTGCGAGCAAGCCTCGCAGCCTTGGCAGCCGTGCGCTAGAAACCGGACTGGACGCGCGAAAAGACGAGATCGGTGAAAAGCGAGATCTGGCCGCCGATGAAGGGAGCGGCAATCCCGAGCGCCAGCATGACGGCGACGATCTTGGGCACGAATGTCAGTGTCATTTCCTGGATCTGGGTCAGCGCCTGAATGAGCGCCACGACCATGCCGACAATCATCGCGGTCAGCACTGCCGGGCTTGAGGCGATGAGAATCGTCCATATCGCCGAGTGCATCATGTCGAGAGCATCGGCTTCATTCATTGCAGGATCATCCGGGGCATTGGTGTCGTGGCCATCATCATCTGGCGCGAATCGCATGCGGATGATGACAGCCACCGACCGCCAATGCAATTGAGCGACCGGTACTGCCCCCGGCAAAACCGCAGGCTCGCCTGCAATTTCAGGAATTCAGTCGGATCAGGACTCCGAGGACTTCGTCGCAGATATCGTGATCCCGTCGCCGATCGTGATCTCCTTGCCAGCCTCGGTCGTTGCAACCAGACCGTCGGACGTGACTTCGATCGATTCGACCACACCGCTGGTCTTGCCATCACTGCTGGTGATCGTCTTGCCGATATAGGACGAGGCGTTCGACAGCGACGACTGTGCGATCAGGCTTTCCAGGTTGGTGTTCGTCTGGATCGACTGTTCGACCTGCGAGAAGGTTGCAAGCTGCGAGATCTGTTCGCTGGCATCCAGCGGATCGGTCGGATCCTGGTTCTGCATCTGGGCGATCAGAAGCTGCAGGAAAGCGTCGTAATCGAGCGAAGCGCTTGCCGCAGCGGATGAAGCCTTCGACGAACTGGTTGCAGTCGTCGAGGTTGCGGACGATACCGTATCTACTGCCATAGCCCCATCTCCTTGCGCAGACCGGCGATAGCAGCCGGCGCGACTTCCTTGCTGTTCAGGATGCGCTCTTCGACAGGATAGAGCGCGCGGATTGCCTTCAGTGCTTCAAAAGCGCGATCGGAGGCAACAAGCGCATCGATCTGCTTGAGCTCGTCGATGATTTCCGGATTGCGGAAGCATGCGAGCAGCATCATGACCGACCGGCGGAACATGGTCACGGCCTGGTCCTTGCCTTCCGGATTGATCAGCATCATCTGCGCGATGAAGTACAGCTGACGAAGCGGGGTCGTCGTATCCTCGGGCTGGAGAACATGGTTTTCCAGCAGGAACGTAACGTTGTTGAGGAATTCGAGAGAAACCTTGCGATCAACACGCAGGACTGCGCCGTTGATGAAGATCTTTTCGCCGGACTTCAGCGAGATACGCAGTGTGCTTTTCATCTTAGGCCATCCCTGATGATGGTAGTCACGTCGATAATGCCCTGGTAATTGTCGGACTGCTTCTTACGAATGCGTTCGCATTCCTTCAGTATCCAAAGGGCGATGGAGATCAGCTTTGCGCGCAGCTCGATGCCGAGCTCGTTGTCGGGCTGGTTGAGGTCTTCGATAAACCGGGTCCAGACCCTGCGCGTATAATGGATGGCCTCGACGGCCTCGCGTCCATAATGCGATTTGTTCGGGACTGCAGAGAGGAGCTCAATGGAGCGGGCCAGAACCTGGCGTTCTCTCTCTCTAGCGCTTGCGAGGTCATCCTTGATTACCTCGGCATACGCAAACTGGAACATGCTTGCTTCCTTCATGTTGCAAACCAAATGCCGCGGGGCAACTACCCATTATAGATAGTTGACGAGGCTCAGTCCCTGGATCTTGGAGGTGATGGTGTATGAGGTCTCTACTTGCGTCAACAACGTGTTGAGACGCACCGAAGCATCATAAGTATCCACGCCGACGAGATCTGTCAGTTGGGTGTTGATGATATCCATTTGCGCCGACATGGCGGTATTGGCCTTTTCGACGCGCTCCTGGGAAAGACCCATGGAAGAGCGCTCAGCATCGATGCCGGACACCGATAGGCCGGCAAGATTGGTAACGGTCGCGTTGACCTTGTTCAGTGCATCGGCGGACAGGCCGGCCGTCGCCAACTGGGACGTGATCAGGCTGCCGAGAACGAGGTTCTTGAAGCCATCGGCATTCAAGCTCGTCGAAGTGGTGACGGTCTCAGACGTGCTGACACGACCGGTCATCTTGGTGTCGGACGCGTTTGTCCAGCCGGACCAGTCGAAGGACGACGTATAGTCGTCTAGGAAGGTCGCCATCTGGCTGGACGATATATCCGATGCGCTGGAGATACCGTTGGCCGACATGAAGCTCGAAAACTGCGTGTTGAAGTCGTCCGTCAGGTCGGTGATGAAGCTGTCGTCCAGAGGCGCGGCATCGGTGTTGATGCCGGAAAACAGATACTCGCCATTGACCGAGACGTTTGCGTAGCTGACGAAATTCTCGAGCACGGACGTCGCCGTATCGGCAGAAACCTGCAAGCTCGTCTTGTCGCTGCTGCCGGAGAGCGCGACCAGCGAATCCAGCAGCGTCTGGCCGGAGTCGGACATCTGCTCCATCGCAAGCTGCGAGGAATCCATTCGCTGATTGGTCAGCGAATTGGAATCGATGATTGCCTGCAGCCGTGATGACTCGCGGCCGTAATCGAGGCTTGCAGACGTCCGCGTACCGAGTTCCAGACCCGTATCCGCATAGGTACCGTTGACCGATTCCTTCTGCAGCTTGGCGATCTCGGTCTGCGAGTTCTGTACGGTCAGCTGCATTGTCTGGCTGACGGACAGGGTTGAGATGGATGTCGTCTTCATGACTTAGTTCGCAGCCTCCATCAGCGCCGCCAGCATCTCGTCGATGGTCGACAAGAGCTTTGAGGCCGCCTTGTAGGATTGTTCGACATCGAGGAGGAGGATCAGTTCCTCATCGAGATTGACGCCCGTTGCGTTGGAATAGGCCTCGGTTGAACGCGACAGCATGGCCGTCGTGGTTTCCGCAGCATTTGTGGCTCCGCTCCGGTATTCCTCGACCCAGCCGACGGAATCCGTTGAGTAATCCAGCAATGTGGCCTTGTCGCCGATCTTGGCGGCAGGATCAAATTCCATGGAAGTCTCGAAGCCCGAGACATATTCGCTGAGCAACGTGGAAAAGCCGCTCGCGCTTTCGGTGTTGACGCTGGCACCCGAAATCGAGCCGTCCCTGAGCTTGGTGGGGTCGGCGACCGCCTCGGCATTGACCGTGATGATCCCAGCCAGGCCGGTGATGATCTCAGCCGTTTCGAAATCGACTTCGTCGCCCGTGGCCGTCGTGAAAAGACCGGCGATCTGGCTTGCGCCATCTGTTTCGGAAAACAGGGAAATCAGGCCGCGGGCGATTTCGTCGAGCTGGTCCTGGTACGTTGGATAGACCTCGTCACGCAGCTGGACGAGTGCCTGAAGCGACCCTTGCGCCGTCGTGTCGCTGCTCTGGCCGGCCTTCAGCTCCACGCCGTCGATATAGACTGCGCCGCCGACTGTCGTTGCATCGTAACCCGCAGTCGAATCGAACGTTACAGGCCGTGCCGTGCTTTCGAACAGCGTGATGCCGCCATTCGTATAGATCGACATGTCGTTGTTGTCGCGCGTCGCGGTGCTGATGCCGACGATGCCGGAAATCTGCTTGAGCAGGCTTTCGCGGGTATCGAGAGCGTTGTTGCCGTCGGTGCCGGCCGCAGCCGCCGTCACAACCGCCTTGTTGGCCTGCTCGAACTGCGCAAGCAGCTTATTGAGCTTGTCAACCTGGCCGGAAATCTGGGCGTCGGTGCCAGCCCGAAGCTGCTGCACTTCGGTGGTGCTGGTATTGAGAGCCGTCGCAACATCGACCGCCGAGTTGACCGCAGCCGAAGCCAGCGTCACGTCTCCGGGGGTCGCCGCGTAGGTCTGCAGCGCGTCCCGCAGTTCGGACAGTGCCGTGGACGGAGCAAGCGAATACCCGTCCCCGCCCATGATTGTGTAGACGGATTCCAGTCCGGCCAGCAATGTCTGCTGTCCAGCATCGTCGGCCGTAGACGAGAGTGTCTGCTTCAGCAGCGCGGCGTCTTCCGTCCGCGCTGTCTGAACGGTCGTGGCACCGGTATAGGCGTTCGTGACAGTCGCTGCGGAACGGCGGTTGTAATCGCTGTTCCCGACGTTTTGAACGTTTGTCGACAACACCCCCGTCTGCGTGGCGGTGTTGTTCAAGATATTCTTTGTCGTACTCAGTGCCGATGCGAGTGACATCGCTTAACTCCTGAAACTACCGGACCAGATTAATCAGTACGTCCATCAGATCGGAACCGGTCTGGAACACTTTGGAATTGGCGCTATAGCTGCGCTGCGCTTCGATCATCTCGGTCAGTTCGTTGGCCAGATCGACGTTGGAGGTTTCGAGCGCGCCCGAAACGATCTCGCCAAATCCGCTGGAGCCGGCAAAGCCGAGGGTGACCACGCCGGAGCTGCTCGTCGTGCGGTAGACGTTACCGGAGGAGACTTCGAGGTTGTCGGGGCTTTCGACCGTCGCCATGGCGATCTGGTACAGCGACTTCGACGAACCGTCCGCATAGACCGCGTTGATCGTGCCGTCTGATTCGATCTTGACGCTGGAGATGGAGCTCGGCGCGCTGCCGTTGACGCTGCCGCTCGAGATGTTCGACTTGGCCGACAGCTGCGTCATGCCGGCGAGATCGAACTTGATCCCGTTGACCGTGACAGAAAGCTCCTCGGCACCGTCAACTGCTTCAAGCTTGCCGGACGAATTGAACGCGAGCGACAGGTTGGCGAGTTCGCCATCACCGCCATAGGGGAAGCTGCCGGTGCCGGTCGTGCTTGCGTCAGCTGCGTTATAGACGCTGAGCTGCCATTCGCCTGCAGCCGTCTTCGAGAAATAGAAGTCGTAGACAATCGGGTTGCCGAGGCTGTCGTAGCTGGTCAGCGACGTCTTCAACGTGCTGTCCATGTCGACGTCGACATCTTCGGTGTTGTCGGACGGCAGGTCGGCGGCGACGACATCGGATGCACTGTTGAGGTTGCCGGAGAGCGACCCGGAGGTCGACGCGACCGCACTCAGTTCCGAGCCGCCGACATTGATCGGGACCAGGCCGTCATAGCTGTTGACGACGGTCGTCGGGGTTCCGGAATCGTAGGAGTAACCGAGGAGCGTATAGCCGGCAGAGTTGACCAGGTTGCCCTGCTCGTTCGGCGTAAAATCGCCGGAACGGGTCAGAAAGGTCTCGCCCGCTGAATTCTGTACGACGAAAAATCCGTCGCCCTGGATGGCAAGATCGGATCCTGACGTGGTGTATTCGAGAGCACCCTGCTCAGAAATCGAATACTTCACGCTGGTTTCGACACCACCGGAATTGTATGAGCCGGCCGTCGATGGCAGCACTAGCGACGAAAACTGCGTGGACGACTTTTTGTAGGCAGTCGTTGACGAGTTAGCAATGTTATCGCCAACGGTGCCCAAGCGGTTTGCCTGCGCATTCATGCCCGATACGGCGGTTTTCATAGTTCCGAAAAGGCTCATAGCAATCCTCGTTGCACTTAGGCTTATGACTTTAGGGGATGGGCCTTGCGTGAAGCTGTCTGCGTGCTTGCATCGAGCGCTGATCTGCGTCGAAGTCGAGGGCCTTATCTGTCTGAGAAAAAAGACAAATCGAGCACGCAAAAAAAATGGCACCTCATATTTGGGTGCCATTTTCAGGGTTAGTTCCAGTCGATGCAGTATCCTAGGAACCGCTTCGAATCGATGGGATCGAAGCCTAGTTTCTTGCGAAGCTTCTTGCGAAGCTTGCTGATGTGGCTTTCGACCACGTTCTCTTCGACGTCCTCGTCGAACACGCCGTAGATGGCGTTGAAGATCTGCGACTTGGAAACCCGACGGCCGCGATTGGCAATCAAGTATTCCAGGATACGGCGTTCGCGCCGTGGAAGTGCAAACGCTTCGCCTTCGACTTCGGGATCGCGGCCATCGGAGAAAACCCGGATCGCGCCGATGTCGGTGTGATTGGCAACCGCGTTCAGGCGGCGGCGGATAGCCGCTGCCCGTGCCAGAATTTCCCTTGGATGAACCGGCTTGCGCACAACGTCATCGACACCGCAGTCGAAAAGCGCAAGCGTGGATTCCAGGGACGGCTGATCGCTGACAGCGATTACCGGTGCACTGCTGCGTCCACGGATTGCCCGTGGCAAATCATGGATCAGGTCGCCCTGACCAATCAAAAACGCCTCGATTGCAGCAATATCGGCTTCCGCTGCCGAATTCACCCAATCTGTAAATTCTTCCGGATCAAACCCGGTAGAAGGAACGCCTTCGCGCCCAAACAAAGACGTGTAACCGTCTTTCACTATTTCTCGTTCATCAACCACTACGATCATTCGTCCGCCTCCGAATCAATATCGCATCTCTGTGAGAGAGTGATACGAATCGTCAGGAATCTGGGCAACTAGAGGAAGTAACAGGGGCTTGCTAATAATTGATTAACCATGTCGCGCCGATTTGGTACTAGATCTAGTGGAAAAAGGGTGGCCTCCCCATAATGCGCGGTGGAAAATTAATTTTTGAGAAAATGCTCACTTGAAAACGCAGTTTGAACGCATTCTCTCATCGGCAGCCGTAAACAGATATTAGATTTCACTAATTTCTATTTCAGGTTGCGCTCGGACCACAAAAATTCGTCGCGTTCCGCGTCCATTTTCCGAAGTCGGTGGCAACAAGATTGGCGATCACCCGGCACACATAGCGCTGCTGCGCCGGATTGTTGTTGGGACCGGCATGATATCTGGCGACTGCCATCGTCCATGTCTCGTGCTTGTCGTGCAGCCGTTTCAGAAATAGCGCCGCATATTCGACGTTCTTTCTCGGGTCGAGCATGTCCGGAACCGAGGCAAACTCCTCGCCATGGAAGTGGTGATTGATCTGCATGCAGCCGAGATCGATCAGCTTGGCGCCCGTGCTCTTCGCCTGGGTAAAGAGCTGCATCGCCTCCTGCACAGACGACGCGAAATAGGCCTTGCCTTCGATATTCAGCGCATAGGGACTGAGCGATCCCTTGCGGCCGGTCTCGGTCAGTCCCACCGAGTAAAGGATGCCTTCAGGGACGCCGTATTTTCGCGCTGCGGCTTGGATCTGGGCCTCGCAGATGCTGACCTGTTCCGAGGTGATCTTGCCGTTTCCAGTCTGGCCAGTCCCTGGCTCGGCGGTTCGGGCCTGATCGCGCCGCTGCGGCGCGCCGGCGCGCTTCTGCGTCCCGGGCTGCGCGGCGTTGGGCACGTCTGCCTGCTGAGGAGGCTGCTGGGTGGCGTAGAGCTGCCAGGCGCGGGCTTCGAGCGCGCTACAGGTAAATGTCGCCAGTGCCAGTGCTGCCGATGTCAGTTTCAACGACAGTCTCATTGCGCTTCTCCATGTCGTTGCGATTGCCGTCGTTGGAGCGGCCACCCTGAGCCTGTCCCTGCTGGCGAGCTGCCTCGCCGTCGCGGGCGAGCTGCTGCTGTGTCTGGGCGCCGCTGCCGCCCTGCTGCTGGTCTGCAGACGAGTTCGAGCTGTCGGTCGACGGCGCCATGCTGACGGTCACCTGGTCGACGTTGAAGCCCTGGGCCCGCAAGGCATCGAGCATCGGCTTGCTGTCGTCGCTGAGCTCGCGATAGGCCATGCTGCTGTGGACGGTAAGATGGATGCTCAGCTGATCTCCCACCAGCCGCATATGCGCGGTCACGGTACCGAGATTGTCGGGCGTCAGCTGGAGCTTGAGCGTATTGACCACGCTGCCGGTGCCGGATGTGCGGGTCGGATCGGTCAGCGCGGAAGACGGCTGCATGGCCGCGGTCCATTCCCTGTTGCTGGAGGCGGCACTCAAAAGATTGCTGGCATTTTCGCCGACGCCAAAGCCGAGATAGCGCCGCGAGTCGAGAACCGTGACGGTTTCGGTGTTGGCTGTGCCTGGAAGGCTGTCCTGCAGGTCGGATCCGCCGTCCGCGCCTGTGACGATCGACAGGCTGACAGCCGCAATCGCATCTCCGGCTTTCTGGAAGCGGTAGGATTTAACGTCTGTCTGGGGTTCTGCCTCGCCCGTATCGAGGAAATCGAACGACGTGGCAGCATCCGTGTCGTCGGACGGCATGCTGGCGTCCGTCTTATCGTTCGACATCCCCGTCTCGGTCACGGAGATCATGGCCGACAGTGCGGCTATATCCGCGGACTGGGCCGGGTTACCGGTCTCGACGCTGGCCGTCAGATTGAGCAGTGCCGCTGTTGAGAGTGCAGCCGTTGAATCTGGCACAGCGGTCGCGAGGGCCGCTCCTTGGCTTTCATCGTCCGGCACGTCCTTCGAAAGCACATCGGCGATCTTCGCCTTTCCATCGTCGCCAGCAACAGTCGTGACGCGCTTGGTTGCAGTAGCAACCATCTGGGTAACGTCGATCTGGCCGCCGGCCTTGTCCGGGCTACCGGTCTGTTTGATGTTGCCTGTTTGGTTGAGGCTGTCACTCTGGTCCTGACCCGGAATCTCTTCCGGCAAGGCTTGTCCGACGAGCTCTTCTTTGACCGCCTCGTCTACAGACGGCGCCGGAACCGGCTGGGCGACCGGGTGCGGCACGACCACCTGCGGGGCTGCGACCGGAAGCTCGGCTGCAGCCTGGACAAGCGTTGCAGCGGATGGAGCAGCGGTATCCGCAGGTTCCGTCGGCTTGAAGTTTGCGGCAAGCGACGTCAGGTCGGTAAGCGTCTTGAAGCGGGAACTGCCGAGCGAAATCTTTCCCGTCCCGGATCCGTCCTCGGCAACCGCCGTGCCGTTCTCTGTCGATTTCCCGGCATCGGCGTCCGCGTCTGTCAGCACCTGGGCAAATTCGCCGGCTTCGCCGTTCTGCGGCGATGCCTTTCCGAAAAGAGTCCCGACCTGCCCGTCTGATACTGCCTTAACCGAAGCGCCTGCTACGTTCGTCATTCATATGCCTCATCGCTGAGCAGGTCGTCGATCTGCTTCAGCTTCATTCTGTTCTGCTCTACATAGGTCTGGAGGCTTGCCTCCATTTCCGGATTCTCGGTCTTTGCTGCGGGCTTGGCCACAGAGGTGGTCGGTGCCGGCGCCGAAGGAATGGTGGCGGACGCCGTCGCAGCCTGACCCGCTTCGCCCGCGGGCATCACCACCGGCTCTGCCGATACGCTCGAGGTTTCGGGTGCCATCAGGATCTGTTCGACGACCTTTTGCGCCGCTGCACGCAGGTTCCTGTCGCGTTCGGAAAGCGCGCCATCGGGGATCTGCGACAGACTCTTTGCCGCTTCCACAACGTTACTGGACGAAATGCTGGCAAGATCGCCATACAGCTGCCCGATCGCATTGTTCTCCGAACCGGGACTGGGGGAGAGACGTTCCGCGTTCAATGCCGCAAAGCGAGCCAGATCCTTGTTGCCCGCGAGCAAGGCGCGCCTGGATACCCGGAGGTAGAATTCGTGCGCGCGCGGATCGTCCATCATTGAGACGACGTCGGTCCAGCGGCTCCGGTCACCCTTCCCATCATCGTCAGTGGCAAGTTGCACGAACATGTCGATAAACTGGCTGGCATAGGGAGAATAGAGAAAACGACGGACGTATTTCGCCGCCAGATCGAAGCCCCTGCCCGGCTCCGTCGGTAGGATCACGGCAAGCGACCGTCTGAGCGCTGCCTCTTCCAGATTGGTCCCGGGTGCGAGCAGCCGAACCTGATCGAAATAGCCGATCGCCTTGGCGGGGTCGGCATTCGCCGTGATGTTGCCGGCGACGAGCGCCAGATAGGGGCCAACCGGGCTTGTGCCATACTCCTTGACCAACCCCTCGAATGCAGCGACCGCCGTCAGGCCCTGCCCCTGGAAATAGCGACGGAGAACGCGCGCCAACCGGCCATCGAATTCACCGTCGACATCGCGTGCCGCAAGAAAATCCAGCGTCTGCGGATTGCCGCCACTCATGGCGAATACGAAAACCGCATCGACGTTGCGGGGATCCTTGAACACATCAGGTGATGCCGTGCGTAGCCGCTGGTCGAGTGTCTTGAGAAGGAAGCGCTGCATTTCGTTGGCGGAATGATCGCCCGCGACGATCGCGTCCTGCAGATATTGCAGGGAGCGGATCATCTTGTATGGCTCAAGATCCTCACTGGCCACGGCGTTGCCCGCAGCGGCGAGAAAAACCCCGGCGACCAGTGAGCGCAGCAAGTTATGGCGATCGCGCGAACGCATCATCTCGATTTATCCGTTGCCCAGCAGGATTTCGATACGGCGGTTGGCGCCGCTCATCGGATCATCGACGTTTTGAAGTCGCCGGTCGGCAAATCCAGAGACCTGCTTTACCCTCTCCTCGTTCAAGCCGCCCCGCACGAGCATGTAATAGGCCGCATGCGCGCGGGACATTGACAGGCTCCAATTGTCTCCGGTGCGTCCCTTGAAGGGCCGTCCGTCCGTGTGGCCACGAATGATCACCGACCCTGGACGCGCGGCCAGGAGTTTGCCGATCTTTTCCATGGCGAGCACGAGCTCCTTGCCGGGCAATGCGGATCCGACATTGAACATCGCGGTATTTGCTTCGTCCGAGATCGTGATCAGCGTGCCGCCTTCGGCCGGCTGCACCACGATGCCCTCGGCCAGCTTGCCGGCAATCCCCGCGACCTGCGCCTGAATTTCCTTCTGAAGCTCTTCGGCCTTGTCCTGCCCGGCGGCGTCGAGTTCAGCCTTTACCTTCTTGACCGATGCATCGGAAGCATCGGGCGCTGAGACGGCATCGGGCTTAACCGATACTGGGACAGTTTCCACGGCGGGCGGCTGGGAAAAGGCGCTCGCCTGCTCGCCCGGCAGACTCGTGTCCGAAGCGAGCTTGGCTTGCGCCGGTGTGTCGAGCTGCTTGCTCCAGAAATCCGGATCGAAAGGATCGCGATAGGCTTCTCCGCCATCCGCACCGGTGGACGGACCGGAATCGCTCGCGCCGCCCTCGCCCTTCGTGCTGACATTGGCCTGTTGGCCTACTTCCTGAGCGATGCTGGCAAGCACGGAATAGGGATTCTGGAACAGAGCTGCTTCGGAAAAGGTCATGTCGTCGCCAGAGGCGGAAATGGACTCGCCATCCATGCCCGCCTTGCCGCCGCCCGTCTTGTCGTTCTCCACGGTGGACTTCTTGTCGGAATCTTCGCCCTTGGCCTGATCCGACGGCTTCTTGATGCCCTTGGATGCGGGCGTGTCGTCAGACAGCGGCACGGGATTGAAATAGCTCGCGAGCGATGCCTTCGTTTCCTCATTGGCGGCGTTGACCAGCCACATGACGAGAAAGAAGGCCATCATGGCGGTCATGAAGTCGGCGAACGCAATCTTCCACGCACCGCCGTGATGGCTGTCGTGATCGCCGCGGTGACGCTTGATGATGATGATTTCGTTTTTGCCGTGATGATGGTTCTCAGCTTCGCTCATGCCAGCACCCTCTCAAGGTCGGCGGCAAAGGCAGAAAGGCGCGTCACGAGAAGCGAATCACCGATCTCGACGCGGATGTCGGTGTCATCTGTGTGGACGAACGACACCGCATCGCCTTTCTCCTCAAGCTGGGCTTTGAGAAGATCGCAGAGGTGCTCCGGTCCGAAAACCGTAATCTGCTCCAGAATTTCCTTGGCGAGCGTCGGTTTCAGCTCCTCGACAAGCTCGTTGATAGCGCCGCGCATCACCTGTTCTTTGAGCAAGGGAGACAGAACGCGGGCCGTCGCCTCGGACAGTTCGGCAGAGACCCGCGACGCGAGATCCGGAAGAGCCTTCGAGAGATAATCGGCCAACCCGTCCTCGAACTGGAGACGCTGCTGTTCGATCTCCTGCGCATGCTGTTCCTTCAGCGCTTCGAGCTCTTCGGCATGCTGCGCCGTCAAGGATTGGGTCGCCGCAAGATGACCTTCATCATAGGCTTCGCGACGCTCGGCCTCGAGATCGACTTCTACGGTCTGCGCAAAGCTTTCCAGCGCCGGCATCTCGGCGGGCGACGCAAAGTGAGAGGGCGTTTCTATCGGGGCCGCAAGCAGCGCAGCCTCGGCGCCGAAATCTCTGAGATACCGCGCAAGTGGGGAATTCATCAACGCACTCCATCAACGTCGTTTGCGGAACAAGGCCGCAACGTCTCACGCATCGCCCGTTCTGTGATGCTCCACACCGGCCTCCGGCCCGCGCCCGATCGCCGGGGCGGCGGAGTTCGCCATGGGAATAGATCAGAAATTAGGAAGTTAAACTTGTGCGAGGATGATGCAGTCCTCGTGAACCTGAACGACAAGGTGCGACGACACCAAGATACCTGACACCTACGCCGCAAGAGCCGTGCCGCAAATGCAATCGGCCGCGCTCGAAAGCGCGGCCGGCATAATTTCGCTGGTATGTTCAATCTTACTGCTGGAAAAGCGTAAGAATGTTTTCGGAGCTGGAGTTTGCAATCGACAGCGACTGGACGGCCAGCTGCTGCTGCGTCTGCAGAGCAGACAGTCTGGCAGACTCTTCTTCCATGTCGGCATCGACGAGGCGGCTGATGCCTTCTTCGATCGCATCCGTCAGAGTCCCGGCATAGCTGGTCTGAAGGTCGATACGGGTGGTCAGCGCGCCGAGGGCAGCACCAGCATCCGTGAGGCTGGAGAGAGCCAGTTCGACATTGTCGAGATATTCTGCGAGTTCTGTGTCCGTGGTGTCGGCCGTCAGCGCAATGTCCATGACATCGCCGAGGAGACCGCCCGAGCCGACACCGTCAGTGATAACTTCGAACATGGCGTTGGTTGAAACGTCATAGGATGCCGTCGTGACTTCGACCGTACCGTCGTCGTTGCGGATAAAGCCGTCGACGACCGATTCTGGCTCGGCGCCGTCTTCTGCAACCATCCAGTTCTCACCGCTGAACGAAGCACCTTGGGCGATCGAGGACAGCTGTTCCTGCAGCTTGGTGATTTCAAGCTGGATCTGTGCCTTGTCGGTCGAATTTTCGTTCGCGGTGACGATCTTCGACTTGATTTCGTTGACGACGTCGATAGCGCTTTCCATGGCGGCGTAGGCCGTATCGACCTTTGCAGCACCAACTCCCAGAGCGTCGGTCGCAGCCACCAAAGCGTCCTTGTCGGAACCCATCGTGGTCGAGATCGACCAGTAGGCAACGTTGTCGGAGGCCTCGGATACGCGATAGCCCGAGGATACACGGCTCTGCGCCTGCTCCAGGCTATCGTTGATACCCCTCAACGTCTGAAGTGCAGAGTTTGCGGCGTTGTTGGTCAAGATGCTGGTCATTAAAACTGCCCCTTATGGCATTGGATGGGAGGGCATCCCGGGTGTTCCGGTAACGACGATCAGCTTCATGCCTGCCGCGCCCTTGCATTCGGCTCGCCGTTGCGATGGACACAGAAAATCATCTTATGGTTAATGGAGGGTTAAAGCGGGAACAAAAGTTAACGCGGGCTGGAACATTTTTAGCTTTCGCGAACGAAGATTAATGGGCGGTAGGTTTTAGGGGACCCTGAATGACTGCCTCCACGGTCTGCTCGCAGGATAGAGGTGGAAAGGATCCCATCGTTGCACCGCAGCTGCAACGCGGCTCCGACGCCGCAGCGCGTTCCACCTTCGGACAGCCTTCTGAACCAACCTGCAATGGCATGAATTTGCTTTTGTTTTGAAGTCATTAACCACGCTGGAAGCTGTTTTAGCAATGCCACCAGATTTAATACCTTGGCAAGGAATGGCTGCGAAATTGCAGCCTAGATGACGGGCTTGGATCCGGTAAGGAACAAGAGGCATGAAGCCGGGCCGTCATTTGCCGGTGACACTACCGAACCCGGTATGTCCTCCTTTTTTGTATAGAGTCCAAGGGGACAATCCATGACTAGCATCAACTTTAATTCTTCTGCTTCGTCCGCTCTTCAGACACTGAGCACCATCAACAAGAGCCTGGAGCAGACGCAGAACAGCGTTTCGACCGGCTACAAGGTGAGCAAGGCTTCGGATAACGTTGCCTACTGGTCGATCTCGACCACGATGAATTCCGACAAGGGCGCCCTCAACGCTGCTTCCGACGCTCTGGGCGTTGGCGCTGCCAAGGTTGATACCGCCTATGCCGCCATGGAAAGCGCCATCGACGTCGTCAACGAAATCAAGGCCAAGCTTGTTACCGCTTCGGAAAGCTCGACCGACAAGGCTCAGATCCAGCTCGAAGTCGGCAAGCTGAAAGAACAGCTGTCCTCGATCGCCGAAGGCGCTTCGTTCAGCGGTGAAAACTGGATCGTCCAGGGCGACCAGACAACTGCAAGCGTTGTCGACGGCTTCGTTCGCGACTCCGAAGGTGCGGTCAAGGTTACGACGGCAACCTACGACATCACCAACAATGCATTGTTCGAGTCTGTTGACGCCGGCGTCGGCGCGGGCGGCATCCTCGGCGACCTGATGGAAACCGCAGACCTCACGGACGCGACGACGGACGCGGAAATCGCGACCTACCTCGAAACCGTTGAAACGGCTCTTTCCAGCATGACGATCGCTGGCGGCGCACTTGGTGCTCTGACCACCCGTATCGACCTGCAGTCGGAATATTCCGGCCAGCTTTCTGACGCGATCGAAGAAGGCGTAAGCCGCCTGGTCGACGCCGACATGGAAGAAGAATCTGCCAAGCTGTCTGCCCTGCAGACCCAGCAGCAGCTCGCCATCCAGTCGCTGTCGATCGCGAACTCCTCTTCGCAGAACGTGCTCTCGCTGTTCCAGTAAGAAGACCAGCCTTCACGTCTGGTTTGTTCAAGGAAAGCCCCGGGTCATCCCCGGGGCTTTTTTCGTACCTTCGATCCGGCCATGGTAAAGAAAGATCTTTTTTCTCGTCAAAGACCGTCTACCTTCGGACTTCATTAACGTTAATGCTGTTATCTAAGCTCATCTAAGCGGCGGGCCGGAATGAGTGAGTATTTTCCGACTGGCATGATGCACTCAGGCCGCTTTCCGGTGCTTCCGGAATGTCCCCTCTTTTTTGTTTTGCCTAGGGGTTTAGTAACATGACGAGTATCCTTACCAACAGCGCAGCCAATGCTGCACTCCAGACGCTCAGCAGCATCAACAAGGGCCTGGAAGACACTCAGGACCGCGTTTCTTCCGGCTACAAGGTCAGCAAAGCATCGGACAACGTTGCTTACTGGTCGATCTCCACCACAATGAATTCCGACCAGAAGGCGCTCAATGCCGCTACCGACGCACTTGGCGTTGGCGCTGCAAAGGTCGACACTGCCTACGCCGCGATGGAAAGTGCCATCGACGTCGTCAACGAGATCAAGTCCAAGCTCGTTACGGCAACGGAAACCTCGACCGACAAGGAACAGATCCAGCTCGAAATCGACAAGCTGCAGGAACAGCTGTCGTCGATCGCGCAGGGTGCATCCTTCAGCGGCGAGAACTGGATGGTCACCGGCGACCAGACCGACGGTACGGTCGTAGACGGCTTCGTCCGCAGTGACGACGGCACCGTCAAGGTAACGTCCGCCACCTACAGCATCTCCACCTTTGCACTGTTCGACGACGTTACCGGCGGCGTCGGCACCGACGGCATCCTCGGCGAGGTCATGGACATCGATCTGTCCACGATCGCTGACGAAACTGAAATCGCGGCGATGCTCACCACGGTTGAAGATGCTCTCGCCACGATGACCATCGGCGGCGCCGCTCTCGGTGCTCTGACTACACGTATCGATCTCCAGACAGACTATTCCAACCAGCTTTCGGACGCCATCGATGAGGGCATCAGCCGTCTCGTAGACGCTGACATGGAAGAAGAGTCTGCCAAGCTGTCTGCCCTGCAGACGCAGCAGCAGCTCGCTGTCCAGTCGCTGTCGATTGCGAATTCCAGCTCGGAAAACATCCTCACGCTCTTCCAGTAAGACGCGTTTGGTTCAACATACGAAAGAAAGGCCGCGCTCAATGCGCGGCCTTTTTTCGTTGGTTTGGTTGGGATTGCAGCTTCGCCTGCGAGACGACCCGCGCGTTACGAGAACGATCTGACCAGCGAGCCGACGAGAAGGTTCCAGCCGTCGATGAGGACGAAGAAAAGGATCTTGAACGGCAGCGAGATCGAGGTTGGCGGCAGCATCATCATGCCCATCGCCATCGTGATGCTGGCAACGATCATGTCGATGACGAGGAATGGCAGGACGATGAGAAAGCCGATTTCGAAGCCGCGGCGGATTTCCGACAGCATGAATGCCGGGATCAGCACGCGGTAGTCCGTCTGCGCGCCGAGCGTGACCGTCTGGCCGCGTTCCCGGGCGATGTCGACGAACAGCGCCACATCCTTGTCGCGGACGTTGGCAATCATGAATTCGCGGAACGGCTGCGCGATGCGCTGTATCGCTTCGGCCTCGTTGATCTGGTTCTGCAAAAGCGGCTGTGCGCCATCCTGCCAGGCACGGTCCATTGTCGGTGCCATGACGTAGAAGGTCATGAACAACGCCATGCTGGTGAGGATCATGTTGGACGGTGTGGTCGAAAGGCCCATGCCGGACCGCAAGATCGAGAACGCGATAATGAAGCGCGGGAAGCTCGTCACCATGATCAGGATGCCGGGCGCGATGGATAGAACCGTCAGCAGGCCGAAGGTGCGGATGATCCAGGCGGAGACCGAGCCGTCGACCGGCAGGTTCAGCATGTCCAGGGCAGACTGTTGCGCATTCGCCGCGTCAGGTAACGCAGCGAAGAGAGCAAGAACGGCTAAAAAACGAATCATTCGATGATGAAAGTCCTGAACACCAGATCAGCAACCTTGCCCTGAGACCTCAGCTTGGCGCGTTCCTTCAGGTCATCTCGGAGATAACCGAAGCCGCGTGGCCCCTGAATTTGCTGCAGCGACAAGGTCCGCATATAGGCGAGTATATCTTCCTGAATGGAAGCCGCCACCGCTTCATCGATGTTTTCACCGAATATTAACGAAACCTCGAGGCGGACCATGCTGTCCGAAGGATAGGCGAGGTTGGCAATGATCGGTTCCAGCGGCCGGACGTGGCTCGCACCGGCAGCGGCGCCGTGTTCCCCTCCCCCGGCAGGAGCCGCGGCTGCGCCATGACCGGCGGCAGGTGCCTCCTCCACGACCGGCGACGGGACGATCATCTTGCCGACAACCCAGCCTCCGCCCACGCCGACGACCGTCAGTCCCAGTACGGCCGCCGCAGTCATCACCAGGGAAGACTTTTTCTTCGCTGGTTGATCCGCCGTGAGGCTGGCGTCGGTCATGGTGGCTAAACTCCGCTAGTAGTAAGGGACATCGAATCGCGCCCGGTCAGATCGGCGAGAAGATGTCGCTGATCTGCTGGCCGACCGGCGGCTGCTGGACTTCCATCAGGCGACCGCGGCCACCGTAGGAAATGCGGGCTTCGGCGATCTTCTCATAGGATATCGTGTTCTCGGCATTCACGTCCTGAGGGCGCACGATGCCGGCAACGTTGAGGATGCGGATCTCATGGTTGACGCGCACTTCCTGCGAGCCGCTGATGATGAGATTTCCGTTTTCGAGAACGCCGGTGACGACCGCGGCCACGAGAAGCGTCAGCTTCTCGGCGCGGCTGATGGAGCCCTTGCCGTTCGACTGGCTGTCGGAATCAAAGCCCGCCGTCGAATCTGCCTCCGGCTTCCAGCCAAGGATTTCCGCGGCGGCCTGCCAGTTGGTGGTCTTGGAATTCTTGCGGCTGCGATCCGTCTCGTTGTCAAAGCTCGCCTTGTCGTTCATCGAGATATTGACCGTCAGGATGTCGCCAACGTTCAGCGCACGGGCATCCTTGAACAGGGCGCCCTGGCTGTCGCTCCACAGCGAGAAGCCGCTCGCCATGTGGCGCGGCTGCTTCGGATACATCGACATCTGCTGCGTCTGGCCATATTGCAGGCCGCTGCCGATCGGGCTCATGGCCGGCGCATTGCCGATTTCCTTGATGGTCGTCATCTGCCCGTTCTGACATCCGGCGATCAGCGATGTCATCGCAAGAAGAGCCGTGAGTTGCTTTTTCATGACGGGTCCTTGGAGGTATTGGGGTCTGCGGCGCTCGCCATGATCATTGCGACCATGGCAGCCTTCTGGGCGTCCATTTCGGCAAGGATCAGGCCCGATTGCCGCGGTGGCAGCTGCATGATGATGGCGGCTGCAATGTTGATGTTCATCTGGTCGAACTGCGGCGCGACTTCGTCAGCCTTTGCCGTCTTGTAGATTTCGACCAGACTGGCCTTGGCGCTGGCCAGGAACGCGTTGCGTTTCTTCAGCCAATCCTGATATTCGGCGCGCCGATTTTCGAGCTCGGTGATGCGCGTGTTGATGTCGCCCTGCAGCTTTTCCAGTTCCTGCTTCTGCAGGAGATAACGCTGGTCGCGGGCCGAATCGACAATGTTGCCGCAGAACTGCTGGACTTCCTGCTGGCTGCCTCCGGCTTCCTGTGCGGCGCCAAGAAGTTGCGGCTGCTGCTGCGCGCGGGCGCCCGGTAGGAGGCAGAGCGAGAGAGCGGCGGCGATCAGATAGACCGAGCTGCGAGTAGCGAGAACCGGGAACCTGCCTGAAACTGTGTTGGTCATTGCAGAACGAGCTCCGCTTGCAGGGCTCCGGCAGACTTAATCGCCTGGAGGATCGAGATGATGCCGTCCGGCTTGACGCCGATATTGTTCAGGCCGGCGACCAGCGTCTTCAGATCAGGTCCGTCGATGACGGCAATCGGTCCGCCGGTCTTTTCGGCCATGATGTCGGTCTGCGGCTGCACCGCCGTTTCTCCCCTAGAGAACGGTTCGGGCTGGATGACCTGCGGCGTCTCGGTGACCTGAACAGTCAACGTGCCGTAGCTGACTGCAACCCGGGCGACCCGGACATCGGCGCCGATGACGATCGTACCGGTGCGCTCGTTGATCACCACGCGTGCGGGGGCGTCGGTCTGGACCACGAGATTTTCGATGTCGCCCATCAGGCGGGTCAGGTCGGCTGAGCGCGGTTTCTGGACAACCACTTCCTGGCTGTCGCGCGCTTCGGCGATCGGATCGCCAAAGGTGCGGCGGGCATAGGCGTTGACGACATCGGCGATACGAACCGATGTCGAGAAATCCGGGTTGCGAAGCTGCAGCACCAGATTGACCGAATCCTTGAACTTGGACGGAAGCTCGCGCTCGATGATCGCTCCCGACGGCACACGACCGGCTGTGGTGACGCCTTCGGTCAGTGTCGCAGCCGCACCCTGTGCATTGAAGCCGGAGACGATCACCGACCCTTGCGCGACGGCATAGATCTGTCCGTCGGCGCCGGTGAGCGATGTCATGATCAGCGTGCCGCCGCGCAACGAGGTGGCGTCGCCGAGCGAGCTGACATTGACGTCGATGCGGCTGCCGGGGCTTGCAAACGAGGGAAGGTTGGCGGTGACCATGACTGCGGCGATGTTCTTGGCGCTGGACTGACCGCCCTGCGTCGAGATGCCGAGGTTCTGCAGCATGGCGCGCAGCGACTGATCGGTGAACGGAGACGAACGCAGGCTGTCGCCGGTTCCCTGCAGACCCACGACCAGGCCATAGCCGATCAACTGGTTCTCGCGACCGGACTGCAGCGAAGCGATATCCTTGATGCGGGACGACGTGGCCGTGGCATCGGTGACGGGCAGCATCGTGATGACCGCGATCGCCGCAATCATCAGTTTCCGGACCATACTCATTTTTGAACCACCTCGACGCTGCCGTCCGCCATCACCGTGCCGTTGACCATGACGCCCGTATCGAGGTTCCTGACCTTGATGACCTCGCCTGTCATCGCATCGTCCATGGGCGCGCCGCGGGCGGCGATGACCATGCGCTGCGACGAGAAGGTAAGCCTAACACTTGTGCCGCGCTTGACCGTGAAAGGATCGCGGAGAACGTTCAAAGGAATGGTGCGGCCGGCAAGCAGCGTCTTGCGCGTGACCTTGCCGACTACCTGATCCAGCGAACTGGCATAACCCGGCGCGATATTCGGATTGGTGACGGCCACCTCGCTGACGAACGCTTCGCCGATCGTATCGCCCGGATAGATCGTGGTGCTGGGCACGACGGCATTGCGCGGCTCCGCGAATGCCGCCCCCGGCAGGATGAGCGCGCTCAAAAGCGCCCCGGCCAGCCAGGTCTTCATTCCGGTTTTCCAGCTGCTTGCCCGACCGGTTTTCCGGACGTTCTCTTGCCAAAGCATCATGCTCGGTCCGCCTTCTATCTTCCGCTACTTGAGGTTCTGGCTGACGATCTGCGCCATCTCGTCGGCGGTGGTGATCACCTTCGAGTTCATTTCATACGCACGCTGAGCGGAGATCAGATCGGTGATCTCCTTGACTGAATCGACGTTGGAGTTCTCGAGATAGCCCTGCTTGAGGTAGCCGAAGCCAGTCTCCTGCGGGTTGGCGACCACCGGCTGCCCGGATGCCGCCGTTTCAGAAAACAGGTTGTCGCCCAAAGGCTTCAGACCGGCATCGTTGACGAAGTTGGTCAGAGTGATCTGGCCGAGTTCCGTCGGGGTCGTCGATGTCCCGATCGTCGCATTGACGATCCCGTCTTCGCTGACGCTGACCGACGTCGCGTCAGTCGGAATGGTGATTTGCGGGATGACACCGTAACCGTCGGCAGTCACCAGTCTTCCGTTGGCATCCTTGTTGAAGGACCCGGCGCGGGTGTATAGGGTCTCACCGTTGGTGCCTTCGACCATGAACCAACCACGCCCGACGATCGCCATGTCGAGATCGTTGCTCGTCTGGGTGATTTCGCCCTGGATGTGGAGCTTGCGGACGGACTGCGTCTGAACACCGAGACCGATATTGGCACCTTCCGGCACAGCGGACTGATCGGCGCGGTTGGCGACGCCCGAAGCGCGCTCGGTCTGATAGAGAAGGTCGGTAAACTCGGCACGCGACCGCTTGAAGCCGGTCGTGTTGATGTTGGCGATGTTGTTTGCGATGACTTCGAGATTGGTCTGCTGCGCATCCATGCCGGTGGCGGCAATTGCTAGTGCTCTCATGGTCTCTACTCCAGTCTCTAGATCTGCATCTTGGTGATGTCGAGGTAGGCGGACACGATCTTGTCGCGGAACGCCGTTGCCGTCTTCAGCGCCTGTTCGGCCTGGAGAACGGCATCGACCACTTCACGCGTGTTCGCCTTACCCTGGATGCCGGCAAACGATGCAGTTTCACCGCCCTTGACGGCGTTGATCGCGTCTGTTGCCATGCTGCCCAGGACATCACCGAAGCCCGGTCCTGCAACGGCCGTCGTTGCCGCGTTGACCGCGGTGCCGAGAACATTTGCTGCCGTATTGTCGCCGGAGACGCCGTCGGTCTGCTTTGTGAACAGGCCAAGGCCCTCAATAGGATTGATCATCTTTAACCTTTCAAGAGATCGATGGTCGCCGAGATCAGATCGCGGGACTGGCGAATGCTCTGGAGATTTGCCTCGTAGCTGCGGTTTGCTTCACGCAGGTCTGCCATTTCGATCAGCATGTTGACGTTCGGCATCTTGACGACGCCGTTTGCGTCCGCTGCCGGATTGCTGGGGTCGAGTTCTTCAACGAAGTCACCCTTGTCGACACCGATCTTCTGGACGCCGACGGTCCTGACCCCTGTTGCCCGGTCGAGTTCGGCGCCGAACGTCACCGTCTTGCGGCGATAGGGATCGGCACCCGGCGTATCGCCGGTGGTGCGGGCGTTGGCGATGTTTTCCGACACGATGCGGAGCCTGGTCGCTTCCGCTTCCATGCCGCTGCCAGAAATCTTGAGGGCTGCTGATAAAGGATCCATTGGGCTCACTTGCCGACTGCGGTCAACATCATGTTGTGGAACGCCTTCACCAGCTGCGTATTCAGCTCGTACTGGCGCTTGATCTCCCCGCTCTTGGAGAGTTCGCTGGCAACAGCAACCGTGTTGCCCGACTCCTGGTTGCCGATCTCGTTGTTGAGATCTTCGTCCCTGACGTCGACATTGTCCGAGCCAAGGCCGACGCTGGCGAAATGGGCCGAATTGGTGCGCGCCATCGGGATGTTCGAGGCGTCGAGTACCGATTGGAACGGCGTCACGTCCTGTGCCCGGTATTGTGGTGTATTCGCGTTGGCGATGTTGGTGCTGACGACTTGTTGCCGGATCGACAGCCACTCCGCCTGCCTGGAGGCAAGCTCAAACAATTGGATCTGTTGCATCACGTCTTCTCCGTCTTCTCGACAAAGGAGTAAGATTAGAAACTTGCGTGGGACTTGTGCTGATGCCCGCAGACCCGCGGCGAGCCCGGCAACAAAGATGAATGCTGCGTGGGTGCGGACCCGTTGCACGAGGTTTTGCGGGTCGACCGTTGAGGCCTAATTAACTTTCTGTTAAACATAAGCTTACAAATTGCTGCAAAAGCGATGGGCCTGCGTCTTCGACCAGGCGGGCATGAAGCCATTCGATCGCAGCCAGATGTTTTGGCAAAATCCCTTAGTTTTCAAGGATCATGCCTGATGTCCGACGCTATCTCCGTCAGCTATATCCAGAGTGCGTTGCAGACTCTGCTGTTCACCAGTGATTCGCTGGAAGAGGCACAGAAGCGTACCTCCAGCGGCTACAAGATCAATTCCCCGGCAGATAATGCGAGCTACTGGTCGGTCGCAAATTCGATGACGTCGGACACGAAAATTCTGAGCAGTGTGAACGATGCGCTCGGTCTTGGCGCCGCAAAGGTCGATGCCGCCTATTCCGCGGTCGAATCGTCGATCGATATTGCCGACCAGATCGTGGCCAACCTCACCACCGCCAAGGAAGACGGTGTCGACCAGAGCGCCGTCAACGCCACAATCAGCGATCTCAAGGCCAGCCTCTCGTCACTGATCAAATCCGCATCGTTCGGGAGTGATAACTGGCTTTACAACTCGTCGGAGGCCGACGCTGGCGCGAAAACCGTTCCGGCCTATTTCCAGCGCAGTGTGTCGGGTTCAGTATCGCTGTCCTACGCGACATTCGATGCAAGCAATTCCACGCTGATCGATACCGGCGATGCAAACCGCGGGCTTCTAACGAGCTCGATCGATCCGAGCACTCTTGCCTCGAACGGAAGCGGCTCGGGCAAACAGTATTATCTGTTGGACGCAGGGTCGGAGATCGCCACGGATGGTTCGCCGATCGAACTGACCGACGAGACGACGTCCGAAGACATCGACGACATGATCAACGTCATGAACTACATTCAGCAGAAGCTGACGACGCTCGGTTCAACGCTTGGGACGATGTCGAACCGGATCGATACCCAGTCGAGCTTCGTTTCGAGCCTGGCGGACGTGTTTGACAAGAGCATCTCGCACCTCATCGATGCGGACATGGAGGCGGAGTCGACCAAGGTCAGCGCCTATCAGGCCCAGCAGGAGCTTTCGTCCCAAATCCTTGGCATGGCCAATACCCATCTGCAGAGCCTCGCGACCCTCTTTAGGTAGGGCGGCCCTCTTCAGCGTCACGGCTCTGAAATTATCGCAATAAAAAGCCTCGGACGCCGGTGAACTGACCCCATCAAAGCTGGATACAGCTTTGATGGGCAGCGTACGGACGTGCCGAAGCTTTTTGTTGTGCTGCCAGTTGCTTACTGGGCGCTTTCGTACATTTCTCCGGTGGAGGTGACGATCACCCATTTGCCGTTCTTCTGGGTAAGCGCGGCCAGGCGGCTGTTGTCCGGCAGGACCGAACCCGTCTGAACAATGTACATTCCCCGATCGTCCTCGATCATCGCGCGTCCGTTGGCGACGTGAAGAAGACGGAAGCTGGAGCGTCCAGGGAACGGCTGCTGAGTGCCCGTGTCCTCGCCTTTCGCATCGGCCGCGCCCGCCTTGGGAACTGTTGCCGTTACAAGCAGGTCGGTCGGGTCCTCGGGCGGTTTGCGGGCCACCGACATCGGCGGCACTTCGACCACGTCGCGCTGACGGAAGCTGCGCAGGTCGCGCAGTTGCTCCCAACCCGAAACGTTGACGCCGAACTTATCTTCGTTGAGGAAGACGTACCACGGGAACATGGCGGCGGCGACGGCGAGCAACAACGTGCCGCCCTTCAGCGTGATGTCTGCCGCCGTGGTCTTTTCGTCCGACTTCTTCTTGAAGCGTTTTGCCAGTTTCTGCCGTTGCGTGAATTTCATCCCCAATCCTCATCAACCCCTCTTGAGAGCCGGCATCTGGCCCTGGGCCGCGACATTGCGCAGCGCGATGGCCAGCTCCGCGTAGGCGTCGGCAACGCGCTTGTCGCCGGGCGTCTGCTTCAGCACTTCATAGATCGCGGGCACCTGCCTCACCGCCATGTCGAGATCGGCATCGGTCCCTTGCCGGTAGCCGCCGATCAGGCGCAGATCGCGGGTTTCCTCGAAGCGATGCATCAGTGTTTTCAACCGCATGACCAGTTTCTCCTGGTCGGGCGTCCAGGCCTTTCGGGCGAGACGCGAGATCGACGACAGGGGATTGATCGGCGGGTAGCGACCTTCGTCGGCGAGACCGCGCTCCAGCACAATGTGGCCGTCGAGAATGCCGCGGGCGGAGTCGGAGACCGGATCGTTGTGGTTATCGCCGTCGACGAGGACGGAAATGATGGCGGTGATCGTACCGCTGTCTTCGAGGCCCGGCCCTGCCCGTTCCAACAGTTTGGGCAGTTCGGTAAATACCGAAGCCGGATAGCCACGCGAAATCGGCAACTCGCCGCCGGCGATCGCGACTTCACGCACCGCATGCGCAAAGCGCGTCACGCTGTCTGCGATGAACAGCACGTTTTCGCCCTTGTCGCGAAAGTGCTCGGCAATAGTCATGGCGATCAGCGGCGCCATCTTGCGCAGCATCGGGCTTTCATCGCTGGTGGCCACCACGGCGATGGATTTCTTCATGTTCTCGCCCATCGTGTCTTCGATGAATTCGCGCACCTCGCGGCCGCGTTCCCCGACGAGGGCAATCACAACGCGGTCGAACGCATCGGCGCCGGCCATCATGGACAGGAGCGTCGACTTGCCGACGCCCGAGCCTGCGAAAATGCCAAGGCGCTGGCCGAAGCAGAGCGGCGTGAAGATATCGATCGCCTTGACGCCGGTACGGAAACCTTCCTCGACACGGCGGCGGGACATGGATGGCGGCGCGGTACTCATGATCGACCGCGCCACGTCGCCCTGCACGAGCGGGCCGCGGTCGTCGATCGGCCGGCACAGCGCATCGATGGCGCGACCACACCAGCTGTCATGCGGGGATACCTTGAACTCACCGATGCGCAGAACACTGTCACGGATGCCGATCGGCTCGCCCGGTTCGATCGGGCAGATATGAACCTGGTCGGACTCGACCTTGATCACCTGGCCGAGATGCGTACCAACACTGCTGCAATGCTCGACGAAGTCGCCCAGCCTGACATGTTTCGAAAGGCCGCTGACGGTGTAATAGGTCGCGGAAATTGCGGTGACCACGCCGCCCGGTGCAAACGCAAAGGCCGGCCCGGTGTGGCGCCCAACAAGGGCTGCCAAGAGATCGAGCTTGTTTGCCGGGCCGTGAACTGTCTGACTTGCGGTCATGAGGGATCGTTTTCCGGCTTACTGGCTACCGCCCAAGGTCTTGATGGCCTCGGTGAAGCTGCTGTCTGTGGAGCTGAGAAGCGAGGAAATGCTTTCAAAATTGCGGCTGATCGAGATCAGCTCGGTCATCTGGCCGATGCCGTTGACGTTCGACTGCTCGATAAAGCCCTGCATGACGCCGACGTCGCTGTTGTCGACGACCGGCTGTGCCGGTGACGACGGCAGGACGCCGCTGTTTTCATAGCGCAGATAGCCCTTGGAAAGATCGGCCTGGAAGAGGCCGAGCGAAGCGACAATCCTGCCGTCCTGCATGATGCGACCATCGGTGCCGACCGAGGGCGGGCCGCCGTTGCGGTCGAGCTGGATGGCGCCACCGCCGGCATCGAGAACCGGATAGCCGCGGATCGACTGGAGTTCGCCCGTGTCTGCCATGGTGAAGCGTCCGTCACGGGTCAAGACCTGGCCCGCCGGCGTATCGATCGCCATCCATGCGTCACCCTTGACCGCAAAGTCGAGAGGGTTGCCGGTCTGCTGCAGTTCTCCCGATCTCGTGGAGAGGTAGTCGTTGCCCTGCGACACGAAGGAAACCGACGCGGAGATGTTGTTATCGATCTTGGCGAGCATCTGGTCGAACTTTACTTCGGTCGCCCGGAAGCCGACGGTGTTCATGTTGGCCATGTTGTCCGCGACGGTCGTCAACCGCCGCTCAAGCGCCATTTGGGCCGACAGGCCAACATAAATACCAGATTGCATCGATGGATCTCCTGAGATGAAGCGGCTCCTACCATCGAGGAATCGCCGAGCGGCCTGAACCGGCCTTCGTGCGCATTCAAACAGGGGTTGCTTGTGTGAAGCTGATCGAAAATGCGAAACGGCGGAGAGGCTGCGATAGCCAGCTTCACGCAAGGCTACCCGCCTAGATGTTCCGCTGCATTAATGACGGCGGATACACATCAAAATGATGATCATTGTGGGTTTCATAATCACTATTGGCTGCGTGCTTGGTGGCTTCATGGCCATGGGCGGCCATCTCAATGTTCTGTTCCAGCCTTTCGAGCTGGTGATCATCGGCGGCGCAGGCCTGGGCGGCTTTATCATGGCCAACCCGATCAAGGTCGTGAAAGACAGCGGCAAGGCACTGGGTGAAGCCTTCAAGTTCGCGGTTCCCAAGGAGCGCGAATATCTCGACATCCTCGGCGTTCTCTACGCACTGATGCGCGACCTAAGAACCAAGCCGCGCAACGAGATCGAAGCGCATATCGACAATCCGCAGGAATCGTCGATCTTCCAGACGGCTCCGACGGTTCTGAAAAACAAGCAGCTGACCGTGTTCATCTGCGACTATGTTCGCCTGATCATCATCGGCAACGCCCGCAGCCACGAGATCGAAGCGCTGATGGACGAAGAGCTGGAGACGATGCTGTCCGACAAGCTCAAGCCCTATCATGCGATTACCGCAATGGGTGACTCGTTCCCGGCCATCGGTATCGTCGCCGCCGTTCTCGGTGTCATCAAGGCCATGGGCAAGATCAACGAGTCGCCTGAGGTCCTGGGCGGACTGATCGGCGCCGCACTGGTCGGCACCATGCTCGGTATCATTCTCTCCTACTGCGTTTGCAATCCGCTGACCTCGCAGATCAAGGTCGTCCGCACAAAGCAGCATCGCCTCTACACGATCGTCAAGCAGACGCTCATCGCCTACATGAACGGCTCCGTACCGCAGGTCGCTCTCGAATACGGTCGCAAGACCATCGGCAACGGCGATCGTCCTTCGATCGACGCCGTCGAGCAGGAGATGATGAACCCCGGTGGTGAGAGCAAGGCGGCCTAACGATGAACAATCCGTCGAGCGAAGTCACTAAGCCGATCGACCCGATCGTCCTTGCGCGGCTGACAGGCAGCCTGGGTGACGTGAAGACGATTGCCCATTGCTGCAGCGATGTTGCGGCCCTGCAATGCCAGCTTCTCGGCGATGTCGTCCAGGAGGAAATGCAGCTCGACATCGGCGTCGAGTATGCTGGCCACGTCTCCGGTCTGCGCTCTCAGGTCATCGCGGGGCTTGGCTCGGGTTACACGCTTGTCAGCGCCAGTCAGCGCAACTGGTGTACCCATTTCGTGATCGCCACCCGGAACAGCCTGCCGATCGCCATGATCGCGCAGCTGCTCGGCGATACCGACCAGCCTTCTGATGACACGCGCACGTTGACGTCTATCGAGGGCGATATCGCATCGCTGCTCGTTTCGCGGATCGCGGGCGTGCTTCGCCTCGGCCTCGGCCCCAAGGGGGAGTTCGAGCCGGTGCTGTCGCCATGCTATCCGATCACCGACTACGCCCGGCAGTCGCTGGAGATCCCCGACTGTTTCGCAGCCGCGGTCCGGCTTCAGGTCAAGCTTGGATCGCTGACGGGTGAGGTCGTGATCGTCATTCCGCAAAGCGTGTTGCTGAAGACGACGATCACCCGTCCTTCCGGACAACTGGCAAACAGTCTTCCGGCGCCGGCCGACGCCGTTGCCGATCACGTGCTGCGCTCGCAGATCGATCTTTGCGCGCGCATCAAGCTCACGCCGCTCAAGCTTGGCTCAATTGCCAGATTGAAGCCTGGTGATACCATACCGTTCGAAGACATCGGCGACATTGGGGTCGATATGGATGCGAACGGGAAACTGATCTACCGCTGCGAGTTCGGCCGGTCCGGCGACAGCTATTCCGTAAAGATAAAATCCAACGTCTCTCCAGACGGCAATATACTCAAAAAAATTCTCGATAATTGACGCGGCGCCTCCGCGCCCGGCAGCTTCAGACAAGTTTCGATGTGGATAATAGATCATGGCTAGAAAAACGACCGTCAAAAACGAACTGACTGAAGATCCGATCGCCTCGAGCAGCCTGGATCTGGAACACGCGATCGACGACCTACGTGGCGCATTGAAGGCGGACGAGGACGGCACGCTGCTGTCGGCCGATCCGTTCGCGTCACCGGCCTCCGATTTCGGCAGCGACAGCTTCGGTTCGACGGATTTCGGAACGAGCGACTTTGGCTCGACCGATTTCGGCGGCAGCGACTTTGGTGGTGGCGACCTTGGCAAGTCCGACTTCGGAGCCAGCAGCTTTGGTGGTGGCGCAAGTGCGATGCCGAGCTTCGGATCCGACACGCATGGTGAAAGCCTCGAGGCCAATCATGACCTCATCTTGGACATTCCGATCGATGTCCAGATCGTGCTCGGTTCAAGCCGCATGCCGGTCAAGGGTCTGATGAGCCTCAAGGAAGGCACGACGATCACGCTCGACAAGAAAATCGGCGAGCCGGTCGATATCACCGTGAACGGTCGCCTGATCGCCCGCGGCGAAATCACGCTTCTCGAAGACGACGATACACGCTTCGGCGTAAAGCTCACTGAATTGTCAGGAGCTCCCAAGAGCTAAAATGAATTTAGCGTTTTAGGACAAGCCCATGATGGACTTCGATACCTTTAGTGACAACCTGCCCGGCCAGCCGCTTTCTCAGGCAGAGAAAGCGGCTGCGGTTCTGCTCGCAATGGGAACGGGCGTTGCAGGTAAGCTGCTGAAGTATTTTACCCAAGCCGAACTGCAGACAATCATTGCCTCCGCGCAGAGCCTGCGCGCCATTCCGCCAGACGAACTGACCACTCTCGTCAACGAGTTCGAAGACCTGTTCACCGAAGGAACAGGTTTGATGGACAACGCCATGGCGATGGAAAAGATTCTCGACGAAGGCCTGACGCCGGAAGAGGTCGACGGACTGCTGGGAAGACGCACCGCGTTCCAGACCTACGAGGACAGTCTCTGGGACCGTCTTCAGGACGCCGATCCGGTGTTCATCTGCAAGTATCTCGGCCGCGAACATCCGCAGACGATCGCCTACATCCTTTCGATGCTGCCTTCCGCCTTTGGTGCGAAGATCCTGGTCGAACTGCCGGAAAGCCTGCGTGCCGACATCATGAAGCGTGCGGTGAACCTAAAGAACGTCAATCCGCAGGCGGTGCAGATCATCGAAAAGCGGATCGCCGATCTCGTCAACGAAATCGATGCCGAGCGGAACTCGACCGGCCCGGTCAAGGTCGCAGACCTGATGAACCAGCTCGAAAAGCCACAGGTCGATTCCCTGCTCGAATCACTGGAACAGGTCAGCCAGGAAGCAGCCCAGAAGGTTCGCCCGAAGATCTTCCTGTTCGAAGATCTCATGGTCATGCCGCAGCGCAGCCGTGTCATCCTGCTCAACGATATCGCGGGCGACATCCTGACGATGGCGCTGAAAGGTTCGTCGGCACCGATGCGCGAATCCGTGCTCGTCTGCCTCAGCCCACGCCAGCGCCGCATGGTCGAATCGGATCTTGCCGCCGGCGGTACGATCAACCCGCGCGAAGTGGCGCTTGCCCGCCGCGCGATCTCGCAGGAAGCGATCCGGCTTGCCAATTCCGGCCAGATCGAACTCAAGGAAAAAGAAGCACCGGCAAGCGAAGCGGCCTGATTGCCTCCGCTGCCGGACGCATCCAACACCGAAATGCCCGCCTCGTGCGGGCATTTTGTTATCCTTCGCCATCTCGGATGCGGTCAAGCATAGCCGAGACACGATGGAAACTATGCTCGCAGCGCCGCGAATCGGTTAAGGCTTTCGCGCTCGCCGAGCTGGACGAGTATGGGGAGATGTCGCGCTTTCGTGGGCCGACATGCTGAATGCCACTGGGAGAGATCGATGTCGAATAAGCGCATATTGCTGGTCGGAGCCGGATTGTCGGGCGCCGTCATCGCCAGGAAACTTGCGGAGGCCGGTCATTCCGCTGTCGTTCTCGACGAGCGCGCCCACATCGCCGGCAACTGTTTTACCGAGCGTGACAGCGATACGGGCGTGATGGTGCATGTCTACGGACCGCACATCTTTCATACGGACGATGAGCCGGTCTGGGATTATGTCAACCAGTTCCAGACCTTCATGCCCTATGTCAACCGCGTGAAGACGACCAGTGGCGGGCGCGTGTTCCTGCTGCCGATCAACCTGCACACGATCAACCAGTTCTTCGGCAAGACGCTGCGACCCGACGAGGCAAGACAGTTTATCGCGTCGCTGGCCGATACGTCCATCGGTGAGCCGAAGACGTTCGAAGAGCAGGCTTTGAAATTCGTCGGCCGTGATCTCTATGAGGCGTTCCTGAAGGGCTACACGGTCAAGCAATGGGGCTGCGAGCCAAGCCAGCTGCCGGCCAGCATTTTGAAGCGTCTGCCCGTCCGTTTCAACTATGACGACAACTACTTTTTCCATCGTTTTCAGGGCATGCCTGAGAACGGCTATACGGAAATGGTTGAACGCATTCTCAATCACGAGCGCATCGAGGTCAGGCTCGGAACCCGTTTCACCCGGCCAGATGCCGCGTCATTCGACCATGTCTTCTATTCGGGACCGCTTGACGGTTACTTCGACTTCGAACTGGGTCGGCTAGGCTATCGGACGCTGGATTTCGATCGCTTCAGCTACAACGGCGACTACCAGGGCTGCGCCGTGATGAACTACGGCGATCTCGACATTCCCTATACCCGGATTACCGAGCACAAGCATTTCTCGCCTTGGGAAACCCATGAGAAGAGCATCTGCTACCGGGAATATTCGCGCGCCTGCGGACCAAGCGACATCCCCTACTATCCGATCCGCATGGCCGACGAAAAGGCCTTGCTCGAGCGCTATGTCGAGCTGGCCCGGACGCAGCAGAACGTGACATTCGTCGGCAGGCTCGGCACCTATCGTTACCTCGACATGGACGTGACGATCCGCGAGGCCCTGGACACGGGGGACGCCTATATCAACGCCCTGCAGGGGAAAGGCGCGCTCGGAGCGTTTTTCGTTAATCCGTAGAGCCGATGTAACAGTGGCATAGTCTGCAAGAAGGGTTGCCCGGATTTGCGGGAAACGGATGGCTGCACCGGAATTGGTGAAAATGGCCGCGCTATACTTTGTCGCGTCGACAATATCTTGCGGTTCGATTGCGCGATGCTGTTCGTCGCTGACGAAAAGACCGCCAATTCAGTGGAACTTTAGGTCGCTGCTTCCTGCGACAGTGAACCGGCAAATCAGGTTCCATTGAGTTCTTGCCGGGCGTAGTAAACTCCTGAAGTCTCGCTCGGCATTAACCCAAAATTAAGCGGTACTCCATTACATCTTTAGTGATCGCGAAAGTTCAAACACAGGTCCCATTCCCCCATGCGTCAGACGCAACGCGGGGAGGCTTTGTATGGAATCTTTCTCGGCCACCGGCGTAGGGGGTCAGAGCTGTCGAACAGCTCTGGAAGCATGATGCCCTTCCAATACGCAGGCTCGCAGGAGCCATGTCTCACTTGATATTGTTTCGTCCGTCATGAGGTCCGAGTTGTGGTCGCTGAGTGCGCCCGGCTACGTGGGCATGATTGCCGGCAGGCGCCTTTGCGCGCCTGGGTCGCTGTAGGAACTGTTCGTTCATTACGCAGCCAGGGACAGGGGAATGCGTACGTGATCAACCAACTCCGAGGGCGCACATAATGACTTCTATCGTATCATCTCTAAGCGTAAACCAGATCAAGGCGATGTCCACGACGACGATTGCGTCGCTGAGCACGGATGACGTCGCCGCTCTGAGCTCCACTCAGATCGCAGCACTTTCATCGTCGCAGATCGCTGCGATCGAAACCGGCGACTTCGAGGTCATGTCGTCCGCACAGATCAGCGCCATCTCGGCCGCTGCGGTGCTGGGCATGTCGACCGACCAGCTTGGTGTCCTTTCGACCGGCAATGTGCAGGGTCTGTCGACCTCGCAGCTCGCCGCGATGTACTCCACCCAGATCGAAGCTCTCGATGCCGATCAGGTAACCGCGCTCAGCAGCACGCAGATCGCGGCTCTCGGCTCCGCGTCGCTCGCCGTGATGTCGACGGATGAACTTGCGAGCTTCACGACCGACGAAATTGCCGCCATCAGCACCAAGGCTATCGTCGCTCTCGACGCCGACGATTTCGCTGCATTTGGCAGCAACGTGTCGGCCCTCACCTCCAAGCAGGTCTCGGCGCTCAGCACGGACCAGATCGCACTTTTTAGCACCACCACGATCGCTGCATTCGGTTCCGACCAGGTCGCTGCGCTGACATCCAGCCAGATCGGCGTTATGTCGACCGCCGCGATCGCCGCAATCGCGACCGACACCATCTCCTCGCTGACGTCCAAGCAGCTCTCCGCGATGTCCTCCGACCAGATCGCCGCACTTGATCTCGACCGGACCACCGCGCTGACCAGCTCTCAGATCTCCGGCCTCGGCTCCGACGCAATCGGCGCAATGACGACGGACGAAATCGCAGCCTTCACGACCGACGAACTCGCCGCTATCAGCACCAAGGCCATTGCAGGCCTTTCCACTGACGACTTGACCGCTCTCGGCACCAACGTCACCTCCTTGACGTCCAAGCAGATCTCGGCACTGTCGACCGCCCAGATCGCATCGCTGAGCACCGACGTCATCGCCGGACTCGGCAGCAGCCAGATCGGCGCGCTGACATCCACTCAGGTCGCAGTTCTGTCCACCGCCGCTATCGCCGCAATCGCGACAGACAACATCGCCGCCCTGACCTCCAAGCAGCTCTCGGCCATGTCGACGGACCAGGTTGCAGCTCTGGATGTCGACCAGGTGACGGCTCTCTCCAGCTCGCAGATCGCCGGCCTGAGCTCGGGTGCCATGGCTGTCATGTCGACCGACGAAATCGCAGCCTTCTCGACTGACGAAGTCGCCGCCATCAGCAGCAAGGCAATCTCCGGCCTGTCCAGCGACCAGATCGCTGCCCTCGGAACCGACGTGACTGTCCTGACCTCCAAGCAGATCTCGGCAATGTCGACCACCCAGATCGCATCGCTGAGCACGGATGTCATCGCATCGCTCGGCAGCAGCCAGATCGGCGCATTGACGTCCACTCAGATTGCGGTTCTGTCGACCGGCTCCATCGCAGCGATTGCTACCGACAGTATCGTTGCTCTCACCTCCAAGCAGCTTTCGGCCATGTCGACAGACCAGGTCGCAGCTCTTGATGTCGACCAGGTGACGGCTCTGTCCAGCTCGCAGATCGCAGGGCTGACCTCGGGTGCCATCGCTGTCATGTCGACCGACGAAATTGCAGCCTTCTCCACTGACGAACTTGCCGCGATCAGCAGCAAGGCAATCTCCGGCCTGTCCACGGATCAGCTTACTGCCCTCGGCACCGACGTCACGTCCATGACGTCCAAGCAGATCTCGGCGATGTCGACCGCGCAGATCGCATCGCTGAGCACCGACGTCATCGCCGGACTCGGCAGCAGCCAGATCGGCGCAATGACGTCCACGCAGGTCGGCGTTCTGTCCACTGCCGCAATCGCCGCAATCGCGACAGACAACATCGTTGCCCTTTCCTCCAAGCAGCTGTCGGCCATGTCGACAGACCAGGTCGCAGCTCTTAGTGTCGATCAGGTAACTGCCCTGACCAGCTCGCAGATCGCCGGCCTGAGCTCGGGTGCCATGGCTGTCATGTCGACCGACGAAATCGCAGCCTTCTCGACTGACGAAGTCGCCGCCATCAGCAGCAAGGCAATCTCCGGCCTGTCCACGGATCAGCTGGCTGCCCTCGGGACCGATGTGACTGTCCTGACTTCCAAGCAGATCTCGGCGATGTCGACTGCCCAGATTGCATCGATGAGCACGGATGTCATCGCTTCGCTCGGCAGCAACCAGATCGGCGCACTGACGTCCACTCAGATCGCGGCTCTGTCCACCAACGCGATCGGCGCAATCTCGACCGCCAGTGTCGTTGCCCTCACCTCCAAGCAGCTTTCGGCTATGTCGACAGACCAGGTCGCAGCTCTCGGTATCGATCAAGTAACGGCTCTCTCCAGCTCGCAGATCGCCGGCTTGAGCTCGGGTGCCATCGCTGCCATGTCGACCGACGAAATCGCAGCCTTCTCCACTGACGAAGTCGCGGCCATCAGCACGAAGGCAATCTCCGGTCTCTCCACGGATCAGCTTGCTGCTCTCAGCGCTAACGTTGGTTCGCTGAGCTCCAAGCAGATTGCGGCCCTGTCCACCGACCAGGTCGCGTCTCTAAGCACTGATACGGTTGCAGCCCTCAGCTCCACCCAGATCGGCGCGCTGACCTCCAGGCAGATCTCGGCACTGTCCACCGCCGCGATCGGTGCAATCGAAACGGCCGACATCGGTTCGCTGAGCTCCAAGGTGCTCTCGGCCATGTCAACCGATCAGGTTGCAGCGCTCAGCCTGGATCAGGTTACTGCACTGACCAGCTCGCAGATTGCCGGTCTGACCTCTGGCGGCATCGCCGCAATGTCGACCGACGAAATTGCAGCCTTCTCGACTGACGAGATCGCCGCGATCAGCACCAAGTCCATCTCCGGCCTGTCTACAGAAGACATTGCCGGCTTGGCCTCGACACAGCTCAATGCCCTGAACTCGCGTCAGATCCAGGCCCTGAGCGACGAACAGGTCGCAGCTGTCATTGCCGCATACTCGTCGGTCTGACGACCAGCGAAGGCGATACGCTCCATCATCAAAGGCGGCGCAGCTTAGACTGCGCCGCCTTTTTGGTTGACCGCAGGGCATGCAAGTCTGGATTGCCCTCACCCTGCTTCGCGACCGCAATAACAAGCCCGACGCAAGCTAACCCCGATAATTACAAGGATAAGACGCGTGGAGTGCGTCAATCGTCAGCATCGCTGCCTTGGAACGGGATGGTCATGAACGCCAATATCGCACCTGCAACTGCCCAGGCTTCGCCCTTCGCCAGTATTCTGGAGAAGGCGCAGAACCAGCAACTCTCGCTCGGCGATCTGTTCCAGGTTGCAGAAGCGCTCAATTCCAGCGGCCAGCAGGCGCGCGCCGTCGAGGTCTACAAGGTGTGGACCGCCTTCAACGAAACCCACCCGCTTTTGCATGTCGCCTATTTCAACTACTCCGTGACGCTGCGACAGCAGGGCGACAATGCCGGCGCCATTCTCGCCTTGCAGGCGGCCAACAGGCTCGATCCGCTTTTCGGCCCGGCCCATATCAATCTGGGACGTACGCTCGAAGATTCCGGCCTCATCAATCAGGCACTCCAGAAATGGCGCACCTATATCGATCTGACCGACGAAGTCATTCCTGACCGCATCAACAACCGCCTGATGGCCATGCAGCATACCGGCCGCGTGCTCGAAAACGCAGGTCGGCTGGATGATGCGGAATCCATCCTGTGGCAGGCGATCGAACTGCAGCCAAACAAGACGGAGGCCGGCCAGCACTGGAGTTCGATTCGCCAGCGCCAGTGCAAATGGCCGGTTCTGACTACGACATCGCCGCATGTGACGCCGCGCCAGCTTCTCGACGCCATGTCGCCCCTGACGCTGTCGTGTTATTCGGACGATCCGATGTTCCAGCTGGCCAAGGCCTATCGCTACAGCAAGCAGCTTATCGGCGGGCCGTTCGACCTCAGCGCCTTCCCGCGCAAGGCGGCCAAGAAAAAGACCGGAACCGGGCAGCGCCTGCGCATCGGTTACCTGTCATCAGACCTTCGCGACCATGCCGTCGGTTTTGCATTGCGCGAAGTGCTCGAGTTGCACGACAAGGACAACGTCGAGATCTACGCCTACTATTGCGGCGAGGCCCGCACCAATGACGCGACGCAGGACCGGATCAAGGCGGTCGCCGACCAGTGGCGCGATATTGCGGCACTTGGCGATGCGGAAGCGGCGAAGACGATCCGCGCCGACGAGATCGATATCCTGATCGACGTCAACGGCTATACGAAAATGGCCCGTGCGAAAATCTTCGCCTACCGTCCGGCACCGGTCATCGTCAATTTCTGCGGCTATCCGGGATCGATCGGCAGCCCGTTCCACGAGTACATGATTGCCGACGGTCACATCGTGCCGCCGGAAAACGAGATCTTCTACACCGAGAAAGTGCTGCGGATCGCCTGCAACCAGCCGATCGACCGCAAGCGCGTAATCGCCCCGACGCCGAGCCGCATCGATGCCGGACTGCCGGACGGCGCCTTCGTCTATGCCTGCTTCAACGGCATGCAGAAGATCACATCGGACTGCTTCAATCGCTGGATGAAGATCCTGTCTGCAACGCCCGGCAGCGTCCTCTGGCTGCTCGCGGGGGACGAGGATGCCAATGTGCGGCTGCGTCAGTTGGCAGAAAAGCAGGGCATCGCGGCAGAACGGCTGATCTTCGCGCCGAAAGCGCCGAACGCCAATCACCTTGCCCGCATCGCCTGTGCCGATCTCTTCCTCGATACATTCCCCTACGGCGCGCATTCGACGGCCTCGGACGCCATCACCATGGGTCTTCCGATCCTCACCGTTTCGGGCAACGGCTTTGCCTCGCGGTTCTGCGGCAGCATTGTTGCCGCCGCCGGCATTCCGGAGATGATCTGCGCCACACCGGAGGAGTATGTCGCGCGCGCCATCGGCTTTGCGCATGACCGCGAGAGCCTGCGCGCGATCAGAACGTCGCTCTGGGACAAGCGCGACACGAGCGCGCTTCGGGACATGCCCGGCCTCGCGCGTCGGCTGGAAGAACTCTACTGGCAGATGCAGGGCGAGGCCGAGCGTGGGGAGACGCCGGTGCCTGATCTTCGCAATCTCGACATCTATTACGAAGTCGGCGCGGAGCTCGTTCTCGAGGGGATCGAGTTCGAAACTGCCGATGCCTACCGGAAGCGCTACACATCGAAGCTGGCATATCAGAACGAATATGCGCCGATTCCCTACGACGACCGTTTCTGGAAACAAAACAAGGGCTGAACTGTCCTGACCCGGCTGTTCTCGATCGAGAGCGTCCGGGTTTTCGGCAGTCTCAAAGGCTCAAAATCCATTTTTAAAATCAAATGCCGCATCAAGGATCATAGCGTATGACCTCGACCATTTCCTCCCTGAGTGCCTCTCAGGTCAGGTCCCTCTCAACGGCAAGCGTCGCTGCGTGGACCACGGAAGATGTCGCATCGCTTTCGACCAAGCAGATCGCTGCGATGTCGTCCTCGCAGATTGCGGCCCTTGATGTCGAAGACGTCGACGTGATGAACACGGTGCAGCTCAATGCCATTTCGCAAAATGCGATCATCGGCCTGACGCTGGACCAGTTGTCCATTCTCAACGGGAACGAAATCGCCAGCCTGAGCACGAGACAGGTTTCCTCACTGTCGACCGCACAGATCAGCAGCCTTTCGGACGATCAGGCCGAGGCTCTGACCTCCGTCCAGGTCGGCGCCCTCACCTCGGAACAAATCGCGGCCCTTACACCCGACGAGATCGCAACATTTTCGACCGCCGACATGGCTGCGATCAGCGCGAAAGGTGTGCGCGGCCTGACATCGACGCTGATCGCCGCACTGTCGGAAGAACAGGTTGCAGCGCTCAACACAGCGGCGATTTCCAATCTGGCCACGAGCCAGATCGATGCCTTTTCCGCCGATCACCTTGCAGCGCTGAAGACAATCCAGATTGCCGCTCTCGGCGGGTCGCAAATGGGCGCATTGACCAGCAACGATATCGCGGCGCTGTCGACGGATCAGGTTGCGGCGCTCAACACAAGGGCGATCGTCGGTCTCAACACCGATCAGATTGCTGCTCTGTCCATCGACCAGGCCGAAGCGCTATCCTCGGTCCAGGTAAAAGCGCTGACCTCGATCCAGCTCGCGGTTCTGAGCGCAGAAGCGATCGAAACGTTTTCGACGGCGGACATTGCATCGATCAGCAGCAAGGCGGTCTCCGGTCTGACAACCGACGTGATCTCAGCCCTGTCCGAACAGCAGATCGCCGCCCTGACCGTGGGGACGGTTGCGAAGCTTTCGGCAACGCAGGTGGCAGCGCTCTCGGTCGATCAGTTCACTGCCATGGCGACAGCACAGATTGCAGCGCTCAGCGCAACGCAGATCACCGCCATCAGCACGGGCACCATAGCCGAATTTTCCACGCAGCAGATTGCAGCACTCGGAACCGCGACCGTTGCCAAGCTTTCGACGGTGCAGATTGCAGCACTTTCCGAAGATCAAGCGGAAGCGCTCTCCTCGGTCCAGGTAAAGGCCCTGACCTCGTCGCAGATCGCAGCCTTCAGCGATTCGGCAATCGCCACCTTCTCGACCGACGATATCGCTGCCATCAGCAATCGTGGCATTGCGGGGCTGACCGTCGAGAACATTGCCGCGCTGACAACCGGACAGATCGCTTCGCTCAGCACGTCCGCCATTTCCAACCTCGGCACGGACCAGATTGCCGCCCTTTCGGTCGAACAGGCCGAGGCCTTGTCTTCGGTCCAGATCAAGGCGCTGAGCTCGAAGCAGCTTGCCGCACTGTCGCCGGAGGCAGTCGCGACCTTTACCACCGCCGAAATCGCCGCGATCAGCAGCAAGGGTATCGGCGGCCTCAGTTCGGATGCGATCGCAGGACTTTCCATCAGCCAGGTCGCGGCTCTCGGCACGGGTGCGATCGCCAAGCTTTCGACAACCCAGATCGCCAGCCTTTCGGCCGAGCAGGCGGATATCCTATCCACCCTGCAGATCGCGGCACTGACCTCGAAACAGCTTTCAGCGCTTTCCCCCGAGGCAATCGCGACGTTTACGGCCGCAGAAATCGCGACGCTCACCAACAAGAGCATCGGCGGCCTCAGCACCGATATCATTGCGGCACTCACGACAGCGCAGATCGCCGCTCTCGGGACGAGCGCGATTGCCAACCTCGGCACGCAGCAGATTGCGGCACTGTCGACGGATCAGGTGGCTACGCTTTCGGCGGCTCAGGTAAAGGTCCTGTCTTCCAAGCAGGTTTCTGCGCTGACGGAAGACGGTATCGCGACACTGTCGACGAACCAGGTGGCAGCACTGTCAACAGGTGCCATCAAGGGCTTGGTCGCGGACCAGATCGGTGCAATGTCGACCCGGCAGGCCGAAAGCCTGACGTCGGCACAGGTCGGCGCCCTGTCGTCGAAACAGCTCTCGGCGTTCGACGATGATCACATCGCCACCTTCTCGACGCTCGATATTGCAGCAATCGGATCGAGCGCGGTTGGCGGGCTGTCGGAGGATGCGATCTCGTCGCTCTCCGCAAGCCAGATCGCAGCGCTTGGGACAGGTGCCCTGGCGGCACTTGGTACAGGCCAGATCGCAGCTTTTGCGACATCCCAGATCGGAGCGTTGAGCACCCAGCAGATCGCCGCCCTGAAACCGACACAGATCGCAGCGCTCGGCGCGAGCGACATTGCGGTTCTCTCCACGGCGCAGGTCGCCGCACTGAGCGCCTCCGCAGTGGCAGCGCTTGGCGTCGATCAGGTCGAGGCTCTCACATCCGCACAGATCACGGTGCTCGGCTCCAAGCAGATGGCGGCCCTGACATCGACGCAGGTCGCAGCGCTTGATACCGCCGACATCGCACGGCTATCTTCCATGCAGGTCGCAGCCCTAAGCGCCTCCGGCGTTGGGGGTCTCAGCACCAGACAGCTCGCCGTTCTGTCGGTCGATCAGGCCGAAGCGCTGAATTCCAATCAGATCGGTGCACTCACATCCTCGCAGCTTGCTGCACTCGGGACCGACGACATCGCGACATTCTCGACCAAGGAGATTTCGGCGATCGGTTCGGGCGCAATTTCGGGTCTGTCCACGTCAACGATCGCCAGCCTGTCGAGCGAGAAGATCGTGGCGATCAGCACAGCCGGTATCTCCGGCATGACGACACGGCAGGTCGATGCCCTGAGCGCTGGTCAGATCGCGATCCTTTCCACCAAGCAGATGTCGGCGCTGACCTCGCTGCAGGTCTCTGTTCTTGAGACTACAGATATTGCCGCTCTTTCCTCGAGCCAGGTGAACGCACTCAGTTCCACCGGTGTTGTCGGACTGACCACGAGCCAGATTGCCGCGCTCTCCTCGGATCAGATCGCAGCGCTATCCACCCGCCAGGCTGCGGTTCTGAGCTCGTCGCAGATCGTGGCGATCATCTCCAACAATATCGAGGCGTTTTCCGCCAAGAACCTCGGCGTGATCAGCTCCAGCGCGGTTGCCGGGCTTTCAACATCGGTGATCGCTGCTCTTTCGACCGCAGCCATCGCGGCGCTCAGCACGAACGGCATTTCCGGACTGACGACGAAGCAGGTGGATGCGCTGACATCCGACCAGGTTTCGGTCCTCACCACGAAGCAGCTCGCGACACTGACCTCGGCGCAGGTCGGTGCTCTCGGCCCCAGCGACGTGACCGTACTGACGACGTCCCAGATCGCGGCGCTTAGCGCGGCGGGTGTCGCCGGGCTTTCGACCGGCCAGCTGAGTGCGTTGAGCACGGCGCAGGTCGAAGCCATGACGGCCTCGCAGGTCGGCGCGCTCAGCTCCAAGCAGCTTGGAGCGCTCGGCACCGACGACATCGCCACATTCTCCACCGCAGATATCGCCGCGATCGGCTCGGACGCCATTGCCGGCCTCTCCACCGACATGATCGCGGCACTGTCGGTCGACCAGGTCGATTCGCTCAGCACAGCCGGCATTGCCGGTCTCAGCACCCGGCAGATCGACGCCATGGACTCGGCGCAGATCGAGGCGCTGACAAGCAAGCAGGTCGCGGCCCTCAATTCCCGGCAGGCGACGGCGCTCGACACTGCCGATATCGGCAAATTCTCGACGCAGGATATTGCAGCGATCGGCTCCGACCTCATCGTCGGGCTTTCGACCGCCGTGATCGCAGCACTGACCACCGATCAGGTCGCAGCGCTGAGTGCAGCCGGACTGTCCGGGCTGTCGACGAAGCAGATCCAGTCTCTGACAAGCGACCAGATCGGATCGCTCTCATCGTCCCAGATTGCGGTTCTCAACTCCAAGCAGATCGCAGCGCTGGATACGGAAGATGTCGCGGCCCTTTCGGCCGGCCAGATCGCCGCTCTGAGTTCGAGCGGCGTTACGGGGCTTTCGAGCGCACAGATCAGCGTCCTTAGCACCGCTCAGGTCGAGGCCTTCACTGCGACCCAGGTTGGCGCCTTCAGTTCATCGCAGATTGCAGCGCTTGGCGCCGACGATCTTTCGACCTTCTCGGAAGCTGATATCGCCGCGATCAGCTCGGCTGCGATGCAGGGTCTGTCGACCGCGACCATCGCGGGCTTTTCGGCAGACCAGATCGAAGCGCTAGGCACCGCCAATATCGCCGGCCTGACGACGGCTCAGGTCGGGGCGATGAGCACGGATCAGCTGTCTGCGCTGACCACGAGCCAAATCAAGAACCTGAACTCGCGGCAGATTTCGGCGCTCGGCACATCCGGGATCGCTGCCTTCTCCCACGATCAGATCGAAGCGCTCAACACGGCCGCCATCGCGGGGCTGACAACGGCCCAGATGAGCAGCATGAGCAGCGATCAGATCGAAGCTCTGACGTCCGTTCAGGTTGCCATGCTGAGTTCGACGCAGATCGCATCGCTTGGCACGGACGATCTGGCGACATTCAGCACTGGCGATCTTTCGGCGATCAGTTCGTCGGCCATGCAGGGGATCTCGACAGCGACGATTGCAGGCTTCTCCGCCGATCAGATCTCTGCACTCGGCACCGGCGGCATTGCCGGGCTGACAACGGCCCAGATCAATGTCCTCAGCACCGATCAAGTCGGCGCACTCACCACCGGCCAGCTTTCGGCCCTGACATCGAGGCAGGTGGCAGCGCTCGGCACCGACGACATTCTTGCCATCTCGGCCGATCACATTTCGGCGCTCAACCCGTCGGTGATCGCCGCTTTCTCGACGGTCCAGATCGCAGCGCTCAGCACGAGCCAGTCGGAGGCACTGACATCCAGCCAGATCGCCACCTTGAGCTCAGGCCAGATCGCAGCCTTCGGACTTGACGACATCGAGACATTCTCGACTGCAGACATCGCCGCCATCACGTCCAAGGCCGTGCCCGGCCTGTCGACGTCGATGATTGCGGCACTTTCGACCGACCGTATCGCGGCTCTCAGCGCCGACGGCATTGCAGGCCTGTCGACCGCCCAGATCAATGCCCTGAGCGTGTTGCAGGTGGAAGCCCTGACGACTGCACAGTTCTCGGTGATGACGTCCCGCCAGCTTGCGGTGCTCGGCACGGACGATCTGGCGATGCTGTCGCCGAACGATATCGCGGCGCTCAACACAGGCGCGATATCAGGCCTCTCGGCGACCCAGATTGCCGCCTTGACGGTCGATCAGGTGGAGGCATTCACCTCCGATCAGGTGGGCATGCTCACATCCACACAGCTTGCCGCGCTTGGCCAGGACGATATCGAAGCGTTCTCGACCAGTGACATTGCCGCGATCAGTTCGAAGGCGATGCCTGGCCTTTCCACAGCAATGCTGTCGGCGTTTTCGGTCGAGCAGATCTCCGTGCTCGGTACCGGCGGCATTGCAGGACTTTCGACGGCGCAGATCGCCGTCCTGAGTTCGATGCAGATCGAAGCTTTGACGACCACGCAGATCGCGGTCTTCACGTCCAAGCAGATTGCAGCGCTCGACACCGGCGATCTCGCCGTTCTCTCGAGCCAGCAACTCGCGGCCATCAGCTCGGCCAGCGTCGGCGGACTTTCGACGGCAACGATCGGCGCCTTCACGACGGAGCAGATCGCGGCCTTGAGCCCGGCTGCGATCTCGGGTCTCTCCACCAGCCAGATCAACGCCATCAGCGTCGATCACCTGGAAGCGCTGACGACCGACCAGGTCGGCGCCCTGACCTCCAAGCAGATGGCCTCGCTCGGCACAGACTATATCGCAGCACTTTCGGTCGAACAGATCGCAGCGATCGGTGCCGGCGGCATTTCCGGTCTCGGCAGTTTTCAGATCGCGGCTCTCAATACCGAGCAGATCGACGCGTTCACGACAAGCCAGATCGCGGCGCTGAGTTCCGGCGCGCTGATGGGGCTCTCGTCGGAAGATTTTGAAACCTTCTCGACGGCGGATCTGGCAGCGATCAGCTCATCCGCAATCAAGGGCCTTTCGACCGGCTTTATTGCCGCGCTTTCTAACGATCAGATTGCATCCTTGAGTGCCGGCAGCGTCGGCGGCCTGACAAGCCTGCAGATCGACGCCATGAGTTCGCAGCAGATCGACGCGCTTTCGACCGAACAGCTTGCGGGCCTCAGCGCCAACGGACTTGGGGGGATTTCGGCAGACGATTTCGGCACGTTCACACTCGAAGAGCTGGCCGTTCTCAACCCGACTTCGATCAAGGGACTGCCGGTCAGCATCATCGCAGGTCTTTCCACGATCCAGATCGGCGCGCTGACGACCAGCCAGGTGGCCGGCCTCGGCTACAACCAGATCGTCGCCATGAACACCGATCAGCTCGCCGCATTGTCGGTCGATCAGGTCGGGGCGCTGGGCGCGCTTCAGGCATCGGGCATCGGCGCCGACGACATTCTCGGCTTCACCACCGAGGAGATTGCCGCCTTCAGCACCGGTGCGATCTCAAGCTTGAGCACGCTGGTCATCGCGTCGCTCACCACGGCACAGGCAGAGGCCCTCACACCGCTGCAGGTCAACGCAATGACGTCGGCACAGATTTCCGCACTGACGGATGCGGGCCTTGCGACATTCTCGGCCGAAGACATCTCGCTCATCAGTGCCTCGGGGATCTCCGGCATCTCGACGGCAGACATCTCGCATCTGACGAGCGACCAGCTTGCGGCGTTGATCGATACGCAGATGGGATCGTTGAGCCCGGACCAGATCTCCGCCGTGATCGCCCGCTATGTCGCATAAGTAAGGTTCACCGCGTCGCGGTGAACCGCTCGACGGCCGTTGAGTTCAAAGCATCTGTGAGAAACCGGTAAACCTTGCGGCGCGGCACGGGCGGACAGATGCCACCGCGCCGTGCTTCTGCTAAGCTTGCTGCCGATGAAGCAGGAGTTGGCTCTTGTCCGACGATCAGGATAAAGACAGCAAAACCGAAGACCCGACTGGTAAAAAAATCCAGGACGCGATGGACAAGGGCAACATCGCGATCTCGTCCGAGGTGGCGATCTTCGCCTCGACGCTTGCCTTCTACATCTACCTGATCTTCTTCCTCCCGCAAAATACCGCGCATCTGGCTGAGGTTCTTAAAGATCTGGTCGAACGCCCCGAACAGTGGCGCATCGATTCGAGCGCGGACCTGGTGTCGCTTTGCGCCTATGTGCTGCTTCAGAGCGCCTATTTCATGCTTCCGGCAGCCGTCCTGTTCATGGGCTTCGGGTTGCTTGCGTCGGCAGGTCAGCACATGCCGTCGTTCATTCTCGAACGAATCAGGCCGCAGTGGAACCGGATCTCGCCGATGTCCGGGTTCAAGCGGCTTTTCTCGATGCAGGGCATGGTCCATTTCGGCAAGTCGCTGATCAAGATCGTCGCCGCCGGCATCATCATGTACCTGTCGCTGCGCAACGAGTATTTCAAACTGCTCGATTCGATCTTTTCCGACCCGCAGACGCTGTTCCCAATTCTGGCGCGAATCATCAAGAAGATGATCATCGTCGTCCTGGCCTGCACGTTTCTGGTTGCTGCACTGGATATCGCCTGGACGCGGTTCCACTGGTTTACCGAGCTTCGGATGACCAAGCAGGAAATCAAGGACGAGATGAAGCAGTCGCAGGGCGACCCTTTCGTCAAGGCCCGGCAGCGTTCGATTGCCCGTGATCGCGCCCGTCGGCGCATGATCAACAGCGTTCCGCGCGCCACACTGATCATCACCAACCCGACCCATTATGCGATCGCATTGCGCTATGTCGCGCAGGAATCGGAAGCTCCGGTCGTGGTTGCCAAGGGCCAGGATCTGATTGCGATGCGAATCCGCGAAATTGCTCAGGAGCACGGAATACCGATTTTTGAAGACCCACCGCTCGCCCGTTCCATGTTTGCGCAAGTCTCGGTTGATAGCGTCATCCCATCGGTTTTTTATAAGGCGGTCGCTGAACTGATCCATCGGATCTATGCGGGACGTCGTCAGAACAAACGGATGCGCTGACAGAATGAAAAAATGCTCCTATTCCGCCGTACGTGAAGAAATTCTCGCAAAGGCCATCGGCCCGCTTGCATCCGAATTACGGCTCATCGATGCGGCCGATCTCATTTCGCTTTTGCGGCTTGAGTATCATGCCAATATCTCGGACCTCGTCTCTTCGGCGGCCGAGCTGTATTTCCATCCCGGCACCGTGAATTTCGGCGTCGGTGGCGACTATCATCTCGACTGGGATACGCACCCATCGGTCACGCTGGACCTGGAGATCAAGCCGCGTGGCGTGACGATCCATGCTCAGCTGACGCTTCAGGCCGAAAAGGCGAGCGTCGAAATCAACTACATCAGCTTCCTTTCGCCCTCGGCCAATCCTGACGAGAACACCCGGTTTCTTGAGCGCAGTCTTCAGGACGCAGCCTTCGTACCGTCCATGCGCGGTTTGGCCGGCATGGCCGCCACGGCGAACTAAAAGGCGTCGTACCGCGGATCGTAAAGCTCCGCTTAACCGGGTCTCTGGTACATATGCTTGATTCGGCATTTGACTGCCGAATCAAGCGGCGATGCCCGGGAATGAAGCCCGATCTTTAAGGGTGAAGACCATGACTTCGACGACGCTGTCGACCTATACGAGCTATCTGATCGTCAACCGCGACATGAAGTCGTCGCTTGACCGCGTCGCCAACCAGGGCACGGTCGCTCGCGATACCGAATATTACGAAGCCAATATCGACAAGGTGACGACAGCCGACGAATTCGTCGATGACTATCGACTGTATTCCTATGCGATGAAGGCCTATGGCCTTGAGGAAATGACGTACGGAAAGGCCTTCATGAAGAAGGTCCTGGAGAGCGATCTCAGCGATACTGCAAGCTTTGCCAATTCGCTGACCGACAAGCGCTATGCGACCATGGCGGCAGCTTTCAACTTCGGCACGAAGACCGCCGAGGCGCAGACTTCGGTTCAGGAAGATAATCTCGTCAAGGCGTATCAGGATTCCTTCGATCAGGAAGAAAAGGATATCCAGTCCGAGGTCGACTATTACAGCAAGGCCATCGCTAATATCACCGATGTCGACGACCTCCTGTCGAACAGCCGGCTGAAGACATATGTGCTCGATTCATTCGGGCTCGATGCCAAGTACACGTCCACCAGCTATCTGAAGCAGGTGTTGACCAGCGATCTCGAAGACCCGAACAGCTTTGCCAACCAGACCGGCAGCGACAAGTTCGTGGCGCTAGCCGAAGCGTTCAACTTCCAGGCTGACGGCACGGTCGCAGACGGCGACAGCGCCCAGACGAGCGGCCAGATCGAATCGCTGAGGCTCGATTACGTCTACAACAAATCGACGTTCCCATCCGATACGCTCGCGGCCGCCAACCAGACCTATTGGGAAACCAATATTGCCTCGATGACCAGTGTCGACGAGTTGGTCGACGACCCCCGGATGGTCGAGTATCTGACCACGGCCTTCAGCGTCAAAGTGCAGTTCACCTCCACGATCCGGTCGCTGCTGACCAGCGATTCGGCTGCAGCGACGCTCGGCTATACGGGCGTCAAGGCGATGTTCAATTTCCAGAGCGACGGTTCGATCGCCGCTGGCGAGACCGCTCAGAACCAGACCCAGCTGGCGTCTACCAGCACCTCCTACCAGACGGCCTTCAAGGCCAACCAGGAAGATGCGGTCACCAATGCGGTCACCAACTATCAGACGCGCATCGCCGAGGTGAAAAGCGTCGATGACTTTCTAAGTTCGAATAAAGACGACGACGACGATACCAATGACGATGTGACGGAGATCTGGGACGTCGCGCTGCGCGCCTACGGGATCGATCCGGCCGATGTCAGCAAGAGCCGGCTCAAGGATATTCTGGCAAGTGATCCCAACGACCCGAAGAGCTATGTCAACCAGCTGAAAGACGACCGGTACGTCAATCTGGTCAAGGCGTTCAACTTCGACGCGGAAGGCGATATCGACACGCCTCTCCTCGTCCAGTCAGCCAGCGTCATCAGCAATTTCGCGACAGACTACAAGACGGAACAGCTCAAACTTCTCAAGGGCAGCGCTCGCGAGAAGGCTGAGGAAGCTGCCGACAAGGAAATCGACTACTACAATACCCAGATGCAGACGATCACCACGGCCGCCGAGCTAATTGCCGACGACCGCCTGGTGTCCTTCGTGCTCGAATCGAAGGGGATCGATCCCAAATCGGTCACCAAGGACGAGCTGAAGAACATGTTCTCGTCCGATCTCGACAATCCCAAAAGCTATGTGAACAGTCTTGCCAACGGCGTGTTTGCTGAGATCGTCGCATCGTTCAACTTCGATAGCGAAGGCAACCTTTCTGCGCAGCCCGTGGGCACGATCCAGCAGCGCGGCGACGTGCTGGCGACCGTCAATAACTACAAGCAACAGACGCTTGAAGAGCAGGAGGGGGAATCCAACGAGGGCGTGCGGCTGGCGCTGTATTTCGAGCGCAAGGCGGCGGACGTTACGAGCGCTTATACGATCCTTGGTGACACGGCGCTTTTCGAGTTCTTCAAGACGACGTTCAGCATGTCCGACTACATATCCAACATGGATACGGATCAGCAGGCGAGCATGATCGAGAAATACGTCGACATCTCGAAGCTTCAGGATCCGGACTACGTGACCAAGTTGATCAAGCAATACACGGCGCTCTACGATTCCGAGAACAGTTCGACGACATCGCCGGCGCTGACGCTGCTCACAACCACCGGCACGACACGCATCAGCTCCGATACGCTGCTTGCCGTCGCCCAGCTTTCATCGAAATAGAGACTTCAGTGGATGTAGCCGAGGCGGATCGCCTTGGCGATCGCCTGGATGCGGTTCACGGAATTGAGCTTGATCGTCGCGGAGCCGAGATAGGCGTTGACGGTGTGAACGGAGAGGCCAAGCTTCTCGGCGATCTCTTCGCTGATACGACCGTCGCCGGCCAGTTGAAGACACGCCACTTCCCGTTCGCTCAAGGATTCGGCCGGCACGCTTCGACGCTCATCGAGTGCCAGAAGGTCCATCATGACCTGACAACTTCTGACGTGCTGGTCGATGATCAGATTGCTGCCCAGCTCCAGCGAGCCCGACAAAAACGTGACGTAGCCATTCCCGAGAGCACCCAACCGCACCGGGAATGCAATTCCTGACGATGGCATGATCCGGTCGTCGATCTTGCGCACGAGCGAGGAAAAATCGCCGGCCTCGCTATAGGCCCCTTTTTCCGTGCCGGTCCACACGATCGGCAGGATCGACATTTCGATATGATCGAGAAACATATCGCCGTAGGAGCTCACGAGTACGCCCTGATGCTCCCCGCTTCCGGCGCCCCAGTTGTCCAGCTCGCAGACCAGCTTGCGCTTGTTGGGAAGCCCGGCGCCGGTAACACGAAACACAGCAAAGTGCCGCGCCTTGAGGTTCCTCTGCATGGCGACGAGTTTGGGAAATATGTCCGAACGACTGGAGGCACGCTGAAGACGCAGATACTGGATGCTGCCCGGTCCATCTGACGTTCCACCGCGGGAAAAGCCCATTGTTGCCCCAAGCCTTCCTAAACCAGATTGTTGCGTACGGCATAAGCGATCGCTTCCGACCGCGTTTTGGTTGCCGTCTTACGCATCACGCTGGTGATGTAGTTGTTGATCGTATTGCGGGAGATCCCGAGGATCACCGCTATCTCATCGCTGGTCTTGCCCTCGGCGATCCAGAACAGGCATTCCAGCTCGCGTTCCGTCAGTTCGAAGTCGCGTTCGGCCTTGGCATCGCGCGCCTCGGCAAAGCTTGCGCCATAGGATGCAAACAGTCCGACTTCGCGAAGTCTTTCCTGTGACAGGATGATGCCTTCCAGGAAAAGCAGCATCAGAGAGAAACGGGTTTTGCCGACGCAGAATGTCAGCGAACAGTATTGGCGGCTGATGTCGTCCGGCGGCGTGATGTCATCGGGCAGGAGCGCGAAGCTCGGGGTCAGCAGCGACAGACACTTTTCGAGTTCCGTCGAACGCGCATAACCACTCGCCAGATCCGCCCCGAGCCGTCGGACGAGATCGAATGGCCAGTTGGAGGTTACGATGAAATCGAGACCGTGTTCCTGGACGAGGTCGTAGCGGGCGAGAAGAAAATGCGAAGCGCCAACGTAGTCTGCGAGCAGCCGCATGATAGCCTGAACGTTGTTCGATCTCGACAAGATCGAAAGCCGTCTTACCAGTTGTTCACGGGAGATAATTTTCGACCCAGGTCCATCGTGATACGCGCGCTGGTCGATCGTCATCTCTGCTTCAGGCAACTCCACCGTTATCTGCTCCCCACCGGCTCCTCTCCCCGAAGGGCGACACCGGTATGTTCAAACGACGTATGGCATCCGCTTCCAGAATTAAGGCAGTTCCGGGTGCCGATACCCTGGCGTGACCGGTCCATTCCGAATCAGACTTCACATGTGCAAAGCCTAGACGTTGCCGTACGAATCAGGGCCATTGTAGGAATCGCTTTTGGAAATGCTATGCCGCGAGCGCCGATTTTGCCCACTTCCATCCATAAAGGCTTCATCAATGAGGCTAAAATGCGCCAACTGTATGGCAATGCCCACGCAGCAAGGCCGGGACGAGCCCGGCCTGTTGTGATCATATGTTTGTGAAGGCAGTTTAGGCTGCTTTGTCGATCGCCCACTTGCGCAGGATTTTCGCGGCCCGCTCTTCGGAGATCTCGACAATGCGGGAGAGACGTTTTTCCGGACCTTCCTTGACCCGGCGGTTGAAGCCGCCGTCGTCGGCACCGCCCATAAGATCGTCCGAGCTGTCGAAACCGAAGTCGGCGCCGAAGCCATCCATGAGCGCCGGGCTTGCGCCACCCGGTGAGAAGTCGGGAAGTTCGAGGCCGGCCGCATCGGCGGTAAGCTCTCCGGCCGGGACGCTGGTGTTGCCACCGACGGTGCGCACCAGAGGACGAAGGCCAAGCCAGACCACGAGGAAGGCGACAAGAACGAACGCAAGCGAGTTGATGATGCCGCCGATATTACGGTTGAGCACTTCCATCATACCCGGACCAGACGAAGCGGCCTCGTCGAGAAGCTGGGTTTCGACGAAATCCATGGCCGTGAGTGTGACGACATCGCCGCGGTCGCTGCTGATGCCGGCAGCCGAAGACACGATCTTCTGCATTTCGGCAAGATAGGCGTCGACCTTTGCCTGATCCGCGGGCTCGCCCACCATCTTGGCAATACGGCCCTTGTTGACGACGACGGCGATCGAAATCTTTTCAATCTGATAGCCGTTGCGAACTGTCGCCGTGGTCTTCTGATTGATTTCGTAGTTGGTCTGCTCTTCCTTCTTGTCCGACTGGTCGGAGGATTTAGGAGCGCCGTCGCCGCCGGCCTGAGGAGCGGCCTGGGGAACGTTCTGCTCGACCGTTGTCGCGCTGTCGTTCTGGGCCTGCTGCGACTTGGAAGCTTCCTTGGTGGAGCGCACCGACCGTTCAACGCGGGAGTTCGGGTCGAAAACGGTTTCCTGGATCTGCTGGCTGTCGGTGTTGAGGGCGGCAGTCACGCTGGAGCGGAAGTTATCCATTCCGAGAAAGGGTGCCAACGCCTTGTCGATGTTGTTTTCGATTTCCTGCTGGACCGACTGGACCACACCGAGCGAACGGCTGATCTGGCTGTTGCTGCCATCGTCACCCGAGGCGAGAAGCTGGCCGGTTGAATCGAGGATCGTGACGTCGTCGACTTCGAGGCCCGGGACGGCCGAGGCGACGAGATGGCGGATAGACGCAGCGGCTTTGCGACCGGCGGATGCGTTCGCACGGATCATCACGGACGCCGTCGGCTTCTGCTCGCCGCGACGGAAGTTGCCGGCATCAGGCATGACGATGTGGACGCGTGCGGCCGACACGCCGGAGATCTGCTGGATCGAACGGCCGATTTCGCCTTCGAGCGCCCTCACCCGCGTGACTTCCTGCATGAAGGAGGTCAGACCGAGCGAACCGACATTGTCAAACAGCTCGTAGCCGGCATTGGCGCTGTTGGGCAGACCGCGTTCTGCAAGCATCAGACGCGCCTTGCCGGTCATACCGACAGGCACCTGGATGCTTGCGCCATCAGAGCCAACCTCAAAGGGCATGTTGGCTTCCGCAAGGGCGATGCTGATCTGATTGAGATCGGCTGTTTCCAGACCGACATACAGTCCCTCATAGGAGGGCTTGTTCACATAAAGGGCAGCGGCCAGAACGATCGCTATCGAAACGACGCCGACGGCGCCCAGCGCGATCAATCGTGTCTGGCCAAGACTGGCCAGATTTTTGAATATTGTTGGAAATTGAGATAACAGATTCATTCTGTCCCACGCCGCCAGATAACATCTCGAGCCTATGCCCAGCATCACCCTAGGGAGCGAAGCTTGCGCGAGCGTTTCGAAACGTCGTGTCTGGTTGCCGCATGATGATTGCGCGGCCTGGCAGCAGGGTCAGAGACAGTCTGTGACGTCAGAAGAAATCGAAGTCTCCGGCGGCCTTGTTGAGCGGCTGGGAGTGGCCGTGGCGCATCCCGTTGGCCAGCGCCTTCTGCATGTCGGCAAGTTTGACGAGGCTGAGAGCCGTCGACAGATCCACCATCCAGTCGCTCGGAATGCTCGCGGTGACGGTATCGATGAACTCTGCGAGACCCCGCGTTTTCTGCACCGCGAGATCGATGCCCTGCAGCACTTTCACGCTGTCGGGTGAATGAAGCAGGCCCGGGCCGCCCAGTTCCAACACCTGCGGTTCGATACGCTCGATCAGATAGGCGACATCGTGCAGCTCCGAGACGAGGCGCATCAGTACCTCGGGCAGAGATTCCTCAAGGGAATCGCGTATCGGGGCGGTGATTTCAGTCATGAATTTCCTCGTCTTTACCCAGGCGTAAGAATTAAAAGAATTCGATCGAGCTTTCGACGGGCTTTGGTGGCGTACGGACAGGACGCTGCTCCAGCGCAACCGTCTTTTGCGTTTCGGCGCCTGTGAGAGGATATTGCCGGGCACGGCCGCTGACCGGCCAGAATTCCAGCTTGCGGCCGTGATCGCCTCCGGTCGAGGACCCCACCACCGGAATGCCTTCGTCACGCAGGAACTCCACGGCGAAGGCCGCATTCTGTTCGCCGACATTGGAGAAACTGGCAATCGTCTTTGCGCCGCCGAAGATTTTTGCCTCGAGCCGGTCACGACGGGCACCCTTTTTCAGGAGACCGTTGATCAGCAACTCCATCAGGTGCACGCCGTAGCGGGTCGCGTCGCCCCCCGACGACGCTGCCCCGCCCGAGCCCGGAAGCAGGAAGTGGTTCATGCCGCCGACACCGGCGACAGGATCACGAAGGCAGGCAGCCACGCACGAGCCAAGAATCGTCGACAAAACCACATTGGGATCGCTTTCGACCTTGAATTCGCCCTGGATAATATGGACGCGTTTGGCACCTGCCGGGTCGTTCATTTAAGGGCTCCGAACACCGCCTCGATAGCAGCTTTCATCTTTTCGATTGTGAATGGCTTGGCGAGCACGTTGTTGGCGCCGAGCTGAGCAGCCTTCTGAACCAGAGCGCGATCGCCCTGCGCCGTCAGAATGATAAACGCTGCCTTCTTGGTGTTCGGGTTGGTGCGCACTGCCTGCAGCAGGCCCAGACCGTCCATGTTCGGCATGTTGAAGTCCGAGATCACCAGGTGATGCGGCTGCTCGGCCATGATCTTCATGCCCTGCACACCATCGCCGGCGGCAGTGATCTGCTTGAAACCGAGCTGTGTCAGAGCGTCGCTGAGCAGCAGTCGGCTGGTGACCTGATCGTCGACGATCAGAACTTTGATTTTTTCAGCGAGGGACATTATTCGGTACCTTCTTTTCGGGCGGCAGTTAGTTTCAGTATTTCGTCTCCGATGGAGCCGAGCGGCAGCTGCTGCTCGACTGCACCAATTTCGTAGGCGACCCTCGGCATGCCGTAGACCACACATGTCTTTTCGTTCTGGCCGATCGTGCGAGCGCCTGCGCTACGCATCCTCAACAGTCCCGAAGCCCCGTCGCGACCCATGCCCGTCAGGATAGCCCCGACCGCATTGCGACCAGCCAACTCCGCGACCGAATCAAACAGGACATCGACCGAGGGCCTGTGGCCGTTCACCGGATCGCGTTCGACCAGCCGGCAGCATGGCGCCGACGGATTGACCACCTGAAGGTGCCGGTCGCCACCAGGCGCGAGATAGATCTTGCCGATCTCAAGACGCGCACCATCGGTCGCTTCCTGCACCACAGGAGCGCAGATACGATTAAGCCGTTCAGCAAAACTTTTCGTAAACGTGGACGGCATATGTTGAGTGATTACAGTCGGTGGGCAGTTCAGCGGAAACTTTTGCAGCACTGCGATCAACGCTTCAACGCCACCGGTAGAAGATCCGATCGCCACAACCTTGCGACCGTTGCGGTAATCTGATGCCGGCGTCGGGACCATTGAGACCGGAGCACTGACCTGTCGGCGTGCAGAGCGTGCCGCGGCCTTTACCTTTTCAGCCAGATCCATGAACGGGCGAACGTCTCCCGGCACCGGCTTTCCGACGCAGTCGAACGCACCGATTTCGAGCGCGGCAAGCGTTGCGTCGGCGCCGCGCTGGGTCATGGTCGAGACCATGATGACCGGCATCGGACGCAGACGCATGATCTTTTCGAGGAAGTCGAGGCCGTTCATGTTCGGCATCTCGATGTCCAGCGTCACGACATCAGGATTGAGCTGCTTGATGGCGCTACGCGCTTCCATCGCATCGCTGGCCTGCCCGACGACGCTGACATCGGGATCGGAATTGAGGACGGCCGTGATCAGGCCTCGCATGGTCGGGCTATCGTCGACGACGAGAACTCTGGCCGGTGCGATCATGCCTTCCTCCCGGCATTCTTGCCCATATATTTGTAGGTCGTGATGCCGATATTATCGAACGTGTTCTTCGCTTCGCCCGATACCCGCTCCGAATGGCCGATATAGAGATGGCCGCCTTCCGGCAGAAGCTGGGAGAAGCGTGACCAGATTTTCACCTGGGTCGGTTCGTCGAAATAGATCACGACGTTGCGGCAGAAGATGATGTCGAAACCGCCCTTGAAGGGCCATTGCGCCATCAGGTTCAGTTCGTTGAAGGTGATAAGCTTCTTGACGCGATCATCGACCTGGAACTTGCGGCGGCCACCGACGTCGACCTCGCGGAACCACTGCTTGCGCATGGCCGGGGAAACAGTTTCGAGGGCACCTTCGTCATAGGCTCCTGCCCGCGCGGCAGCCAGGATCTTAGGGTCGATATCGGTTGCCAGGATGCGGAAATCATAGTCGGCAGCGTTGGGAAGAAGGCCCAGCACCGTCAGCGCGATCGAATAGGGCTCCTGCCCATCGGAACAGGCCGCCGACCATATGCGCACACGTCCGCCATTGCGGGCACGCTGGATCAGCCCGGGCAGGACTTCGTCCCGAAGGTGCTCGAAGTGGTGGTTCTCTCGAAAGAAACGCGTGAAGTTTGTCGTCAGATGCGACAGCATCTCCCGGCGTGCCGGAGCGCCCTCGACGGAGGCGACCAGGGTACAGTATTCCCGAAAGCCCCGCAGTCCGAGGTTGCGGATATGCTTGGACAAGCGGGAATAGACGAGCGACGCCTTGGAATCGTTGAGGTAGATCCCGGCATCGGCGTAGATCATCGCCGCTATCTCCGACAGGTCGCGGCGCGTCAACGGGTATTCCCCGCTGGCGAGGACTTCGTCCGGCGACTGTCTGGCTTCTATGGCGCCCAGGGGCATCATGCGGCTTCGCTTTCCTTTTCGAGGTACGTCTCGGGGAAGAGATGATCCAGCTCGATCATGCAGATCATCCGCTTATCGAACGCCAGAATGCCCTTCGCGTATTGTTTCGCCAGGTCGGAGGAAATCTCCGGCACAGGCTGGATATTCTCGTCTGTAATCGTAAGGATATCGGAAACGGCCTCGACCAGCAGGCCGACAATCCGTTTCCCGACCTGCGCAACGATGATGACGTGACGCGCCGTCGGTTCGGCATCCTTAATTCCAAGCCGCGCCGACAGATCGACGATCGGCAGCACGGCGCCGCGCAGATTGATCACGCCGCGCACATCGGCGGGAGCGTGCGGCAGCTGCATTGCCGGCGTCCACCCGCGGATTTCGCGGACAGACATGATGTTGACGCTGAATTCCTGATCGCCGATCCGGAAAGCGATCAGCTCCCGGCTTGCCTGCGTCAGATTTTTCACAGCGTAGGACATTGTGTTCAACCTGTCGCAGCGAGCGACATCTCCGGACTGAGCGACTGCCCGCGGGACGCGGCGACCACTGCGTCAACATCCAGGATGAGAGCGACGCGGCCATCACCAAGGATGGTGGCGGCGGCAATGCCCGGAACATGGGTGTAGTTGGCTTCCAGCGACTTGATGACGACCTGACGCTGACCCTGGATGGCATCGACCATCAGCGCGCGCTGACCGCCGCCTTCGGATTCGACCAGAAGTGCCACGCCCTCGACCGGATTTGCCTGTGTGGCGCGGAAGTTGAGGATGCGGCCGACATCGACCAGCGGGCAGAACGAGTTGCGGATCGAGATGAGCCGCTGCGTTGCGCCAAACGAGTGGATGGCAGACGCTTCCGGCTGCAATGTCTCCACGATCGCCGTCAACGGCACGACAAGCGTCTGGCCGGCAACCGTTACCACCATGCCGTCAAGGACGGCGAGCGTGAGCGGCAGGCTCATGGTGAAGGTCGAGCCCAGACCCGGGCGCGAGGAGATCGAGATACGGCCGCCAAGTGCCTGGATCGAACGTTTGACCACATCCATGCCGACGCCGCGGCCGGAAATGTCGGAGATCGTGTCTGCCGTCGAGAAGCCAGGCGCGAAGATGAGGTTGTCGATTTCCTCGTCCGACAGATTGGCATCCGGCGAAATCAGGTCGTTGTCGATTGCCTTCTGCTTGACGCGCTCACGGTTGATGCCGCCACCGTCGTCGATCAGTTCGATCAGGATGCGGCCCGAACGATGCTTGGCCGAAAGCTTGATCGTGCCTTCCGGATCCTTGCCGGCGGCTTCGCGCTTTTCGGGGCTTTCGATGCCGTGGTCGACAGCGTTTCGGATCATGTGGGTCAACGGCTCGGCGATCTTGTCGATAACCGTCTTGTCGACTTCGGTGTTCTCGCCTTCGGTGACCAGACGGATCTGCTTGCCGACCATGTCTGCGACTTCGCGGACGATACGCGACATGCGCTGGAAGACCGGCTTGACCGGCTGCGCGCGGATCGCCATGACCGAGTCCTGGATCTCGCGCGTCAGCTGCTGCAGCTCTTCGAGACCCATATTGACGGCGGAGGTGCCGCTGGCATCGTTTTCGATGACGCTCTGCGAGAGCATCGCCTGGTTGATGACAAGCTCGCCGACCAGGTTGATCAGGCGATCGACGCGATCGAGATCGACGCGGATCGTCTGGCCGGCGGCCGCTGTGGCAGCGGCCTGGGCCGGAGCCGGCGCGGGTGCTGCGGCTTCCTTCTTTTCGACGCGTGCCGCGGCGGCAGCCATCTTGCTGACGTTGGCGGCAGCTTCAGTCGCCACGACGGCGGCTGCTTCGTCGGCAGCCTTCGTGTCGGAGCCGAGCTCATCGTCGAGCGACGAGAGATCGAATGGTACCGGAACCATCGGCAGTTCTTCGTCGCTTGGCTTTGCTGCGGCCAGCTTGACGTCGAGATCACAGTCCCACTCGGCGAATTCGAACACCGAGCGAATATCGGCTTCGGTCTTTTCGGTCGTCAGGGAGATTTTCCAGCTGAAATAGGAGGCTTCCGGATCCAGCTTGTCGAGGGTCGGCAGCTGCTCCATGTCGCAGCCGACGCTCATCTCGCCGAGCTTGGACAGGTCGCGCAGCAGGAGGGCTGCTTCGTTGCCCTTGGCATAGAGATCGTGGCGCGGCTTGAAGCCGATCTCGTAGACCGACCCTTTTGCTGCCGGGACGTCGTCGTCGAAACCATCGAAGGTGAAAGGGATCGGCTGGAAACCGCTGTCATCGCTCGGCTTCGGTGCCTCGGCCTTTGCAGGCTTTGCGACTTCGGCATGGGCCGAAGGCATTTCGCCATGGGCAAGGGCTTCCAGTTCCTTGACGAGGCCGCGTGATCGCGCCTCGTCCACACCACCGCCGTCACGGGACGCGGTGACGAGATCGGCGAGCACGTCGGCCGATTTCAGCATCACCTTCAGAACGTCCTGGTTCGGCTCGAGCTTGTTGGACCGGACGCAGTCGAGCGTCGTCTCGAAGACGTGGGCAAAGCCCACGAGATCATCGAGGCCGAAGGCGCCTGCTCCACCCTTGATGGAATGAACGGCGCGGAAGACGGCGTTGACCGTTTCGGGGTCGCGGTCCCCGTCGTTCAGCTTCAGCAGACCAGATTCCAGTTCAGCGAGCTGTTCTTCGCATTCCTGAAAGAAGATCTCTTTGATTTCGTTCATATCCATGGGAGGATTTCCTGGCTCAGGCGGTTACACGCTCGATGGCATCGATCAGTTTGGCGGGATCGAACGGCTTGACGATCCAACCTGTGGCACCGGCCTGGCGGGCGCGGTTCTTCTTCTCCGCGTCGCTTTCCGTGGTCAGGACCAGGATCGGGATGGCGCGGTACTTGTCGTTGCGGCGAACGCCTTCGATGAAACCGAAGCCGTCGAGGCGCGGCATGTTGATGTCGGTGACGATCACATCGGGGTTGCAGCCTTCGAGGACTTCGAGACCTTCGATGCCGTCTTCAGCCTGGATGGTTTCGAAACCGGCGTTGTTGAGAGTGACCAGAAGCATGTTCCGGATCGTCCGTGAATCGTCCACGGTCAGGACTTTTTTCTTCATCGCTAAATCTCCTTAGCAACCAAATTCTGTGTATCGAGGCCGATGAGCTGCATCGTCTTGACGAAGGCATCGGAAGGCTTTTGGACGGCAAAGGACTTCTTGTCGTCATCCCAGGCGTTTGCGCCGGCGACGAGGACCTGGACGCACTGGACGCCGAGACGCTCGACACCGGACGCATCGATGACGATGTCGCTACCGCGCATGGACAGCAGTTTGGCGTGCAGCGCGGACGCCTCGTTGAGGTCCAGCACGGAAGACAGTTTCAAACTTCCCGGACCGGCTTTCTTGGCCGCCATCAGCTTATTCCTTGTCGTTTGGAGTAAAATGTCTCTGAGGAACCGATGCGTTCCGCCGCGGCCCGCGGGGAGATGTCGGTGGCAATTTCCGGCCGGCGTGCAGCCGGTCTTGAGCGGTCGTCATCGTAACGGCCCTGTCGCGCAATCCGGAATTCGCGAACCGTGCGTCCAAGCTCCAGGATCACCGTCTGCAATTCGTCCGCGCCTTCGCCCGAGCGACGCGCAAGAACGGCATTGGATGCGACTTCTTGGCTGAGATCACTGACATGTGCCGTGACGACGTCGAGGCCTTCCGCCTGGACCCCGGTATCGCGAGCTATGCCCGCAATCGTGTCGTTGATGGCCGACACCTGCTGGACGATGCCATCGATGGCGCCCTGCGTGCGGTGAACCATTTCGACACCCGCATCGACCTGCGTCTTGGTGCCGTTGACGAGCGTCTTGATCTCGCGGGCGGCTTCGGCGGAACGCTGGGCGAGCGCCCTCACCTCCTGCGCGACGACCGCAAAGCCGCGGCCACTGTCGCCGGCGCGGGCGGCTTCGATGCCGGCATTGAGGGCGAGGAGATTGGTCTGGAATGCGATCTCGTCGATCGTGCCGATGATCTGGCCGATCTTTTCGGCTGACGCTTCGATATCCGCCATCGCGCTGATCGCCTGACCTACGACCTTGCCGCTGTCTTCCGCTGACCGGCGTGTGGCGGCCGTTGCCTTTTCGGCGGCAGCCGTGCCGGCGGCACTCTGGCGGACACCGGCAGCGATCGACGAAAGCGTTTCGCCGGACTTTTGCAAGCGGGCGGACTGATTCTCGGAAGTTCTGGCGAACGTGCGTGCGCTCTCGGAAAGAGCGTCGGTCAGCATGTCCGCCTGGATTCCGGTCTCTCCGACGGTCTCGAATGTCGTGCGGAGGTCGCCGATGGCGCTGTTGAGGATGTCGCCGAGTTCGCGATAGGCGTCCGGCATGTCGTCCGGAACCTTGGCGGTCAGATCGCGATCGGCCAGCGCTGAAACCACGGAGAGGAACGTCTCAACGGCCTGCGCCTGATCGGCCTGGCGCTGCTCGGTCAGGGCACGCTGGTGCTTGAGGCGCAATTCGTTAAAGCGCAACGACACCGCGATCTCCGCGTCGACCATGACGAGACGCACGATTGCGCTGACGAGATCGTTGAGTTCCTGTTCGCGCTTGCGACTTGCCGGAAGAATGGAGCGGGATGACATGCCGGCGACCGCACCGGTGATCAGATGCTCTAGCATCACCGAATGACCGGCGAGGTGCCAGCGCGGATCAAGACCCATGCGGCTTTCGGTATCGGAGAGGAGTTTGACCCGTTCGGCGTACAGTGCATCGAAGCGCGCGTCGCTGAGCACGCTCCAGTGAGACGCCTGGAGGTCATGCAGGCGTTCGATCTGCTGTTCGCTTTCGAAGATACCGGCAGCCTCGGGAACGGACTGCAGCCGGTGAAAATAGTCGCGCAATCCGGCTTTGAGATGCGGTTCGAGCTGCGGCCGGCACCGGCGCAGCAAGTCGCGTAGGTCCCCGTCGAGGCCAGCAAAGGCCAAGCGTTCGCTCAGGCTGCCCGCCTGGCTCCGTCGCCCCTGTTCTGTCGGCGTGTCCTGCACCAAAACCGTCCCCGCATGAAAGTCAGACCAACCCGACGAGTTGGTGTATTGCCGCCCAGCGAGGCAAATCCGAAACGGGCGGGAGCGTGCCGGGACAGGCCATGACCTGTCTGCGGTGGCGACGCTTATACCGCGAAGCATTTCGTAATCTGTCGATGAGAAATACCGGATTCAGACCGGTACGGCTTGGCGGCTTCATGCCTGTTGGGAGCCCTCGGGACATCCCATTCGCCGTCTATCTAATATGTATGGTTAATTCCTTGCCCGAAGGTTAACACGGGCGGTGTGAAATGCTCTTTCAAGCAAAGTCAGAAACCGGCCATCGCTCGGACTGTCCGCAAAGGTGACAACAAACAGAGGCGCAGAACAGCTCAACCAAAAGCTTTAAAACTTGCAGTAAAATCAAATGGATCTAATCTGGAAGTTCACCTTGCGGCGGTGTTTCAATTATCCGGCGGCCAGATCAGTTCGGCCAGCGCTCGTTGGCCGTCCTTGCTTCCGGTCGATGCAAGAGCCTGAAAAATTCTGCGCGCATCGGGCTTGCGACCGACATTGAGGTAGGCGTAGCCGCGCAGGATCATCAGATCCGTCTGTTCCGGCGTGATCTGGGCGCGCTGATCGAGCGCGATGAGCGCCTCCCGGTAGCGACCGAGGTTGAAGGAGCTTTGGGCGCGATTGGCAAGAATGGCGCTCTGAAGCTCCACGGCGCGGGAGTTGGTCTGCTTGGCGGCGGCGGCGGCAACAGATGCCTGATCCGTCAGGCCTGCCCGCAGATAGGCAAGGCTTCGACCATAGGACGCATCGGAGCGGACCACGTCGGACGCACTGTTTTGCGCGACCTCGAAAGCCTTGACGGCTTCGAGCGGCCTGTTCAGATCCATCAGGCACCAGCCGCGCGATAGCGCCTGGTCCGGATTGGTCTGGCGGAGTTCCGTCAGAGCACAACCGCGCGATGGCGGCCCGGAGCTTGCCTGAGCGGATCTGGTTGCCTGGCGGACCGACGGCTGCACGGCAACAGGCTGCCGGGTTGCAGCGGCACGCTGCGGGTTGGGTTGCTGAACGCTGCGTTGCGACGGTTGCTGATAGGGTTGTCCGTCCTGCTGCGAATAGGCTTCTGCAGTGCGATCCTCGGGCCTGACGCTCGGCAGCGGCGGTTGGCGACGGTAACCTGTCCGGTCGTCGACGCCCGCTACCGATGGTCTGCCGAGATTTGCTATGCGCTCTGAACGATCGCCCCAGGCACGCTGGAGAGAAGCTACACCGGCCCGGTCGCCCAGGTCGTTGCGGGTCAGCGCCAGACCGTAGGCGGAGGGCTCGTCATCCGGCTTCCAGGCGAGTGCTGCCCCGAACCACTCGGCGGCTGTGCGAAGCTGCCGCATTGCTCTTGCATACCAGCCGAACTGTTGTGCCGCGTCGGCATCGCGGGCGGCGATCACGACAGGCGCCATGCGGGCCAGAACCTCTTCCTGCAGCATGGGCGGAGGATCGAGTGCAAGAAGATTGGCGACGGCGGAAAGATAGGCCGCCTTGGTGCCTTCGGAACTTTCCCGGAAACGATAGAGAACGTTTTCCGCTTCGAGCGGCGACTTCTGGCGGACCAGGGTGAGCGCCAGCCCCTCAGCAGCGGAGGCCGTCTCTTCCTTGCCATAGGCGCGCCGGAACCAGCGCTCGGCACCGCCGAGATTGTCTCTGCGATAGGCATACCAGCCCAGCAGCAGCGCGTCCGAGGCGAGCCCCTCGCGTTCCGCGAGTTGTTCGAGACGCGTGACATACTGCTGGCCGACGACCAGTTTCGCATCGTCGCCGGCTTCGTTGACAAACCGGCGCGCGAGATCGTTTCTCAGACCCTCGAATTCCGGCTGACCACCGGCGGGAGTTTTTTCCTTGGCGAGGAGATCTTCCAGCATGGTGGAGGAAAGAAGTTCACTCGCCTTCTGCACCGTGGCGACACGCGCGGCGGTGTCCTCGCAATTGTCCAGGACGTAGAGATAGGCATCCCGGGCGCGACCCTGTCGCTCGGTCTCGGCAAAGGCTTCCGCCACCCGCCACAAGACGTCGATTTCGCTGCAGGTGAGAAGGCTCGGGTTTTCGGCCGCCATGCGGATGACGACGTCGTAATCCTTGCTGTCGGAGGCGCCGGTCAGGCTGACACGTGCCTCGGCAAGCTTTAGCCGGTCGAGGAGATCGTCCGGTGCCTGCCAGCCGCTCTCGGCAGTCTGACGGTCGGCGATTGCCTTACGCACGTCGGCAAAGCGCGACTGTGCATAGAGTTGCCACATGTTTTCGAGCTGTGGATCACCGCTTGCGCGCACAGCCAGCGGATCAGCGGGCGGCGACCAGGTCGGATAGAGCGCGCGCAGGCGCGAGATCTCGGCCTGAAGCCGTGCCGTGTCGCCACGGGCAGCAAAATATCGCAAGGCGCTTTCATCCACGACGACCGGAGGCGGCGTGTTGCCGCGCTGCGCCGTCAAGTTTTCGGGACGCTGCAAGGGTGGTGGCGACGATGCGGCCGGGGACTGTGCGATCAAGGGCATGCCCGAACGCGCCGGGGAAGGCGTATCGGCCGGTTCGGTGGCGGATCCGTTCGGCAGCGTTTGCGTGATCACAAGCGCTGCTGCACCCGGAGACTGCGCGGAAGGTTCGTCGGAGGAGAGCAGTTGAGCCGTAAGCCGCTCGGTCTTGGGACGCGGCTGCATACCGTCTGCCCATGCGGGCGCGTCGGGACTGATGGCGCCGGTCAGCTGCGTCATGTCGACATTGGAGGATTGTCTATCGAGGCTCCAGAATCCAACAGCGGCGATACCTACCACCGTCAATGAGATCATCATAACCTTCATGGACTTCCGATCCCGATCCTAACCCCGACCTGTTGCCCCGCAACGAGGCGTATCAATGGCATGAACGCCATGATGTGTAAGAATGAGCTGATATGGTTAACGAACAATTTAGATTTGTTTAGCAAATTGTAAGCAAGACTCGCGATTCGCTTCGTTGCGTAGACTTTTGTGGAAGCGGAAATCGAGACGGAAGCGATCGGACGATGACTGTCCAGTAGATGCGCCATTATATGCGAGTGCCCATGACGAAAAGATCATTTGCCGAAGTTCGCCGGTTCGTACGCAGCGACCGCCGAAGCTTCGCAATTGCCATCGCAGGATTGCTGCCTCTCGTCCTGGCAAGTTGCGGCGGAGCTCCGATCCAGCCGGGCGCCCTGGTGAAGACCGTGCAGGCGGAAGAAGCCATGGTCATGCCCCCGCCATCCGGCCCCGGTATCGTCGGCGTCATCGAGCGGCGCTACGACAACGCCATCGAGCAGGAAATTCCGCTCTTCACATCCGCACTCACGCCCGGCCAGAACTTCATCAAGGCGCAGTTCTTCGGCACGAAGAGCGCGTTCAGCTATAGCTCGAACCGGCTGACGTCGAAAATGGTCTCGCAAAGCGGCACGGCCCGCGAAATGGCATCCGGGTTTCCCGGTGTAAGGATGGTGCGGTCGCAATTTTACGTCCAGAACAGCTATGGCCCGTTCGGCTATGCGTTCGGGCGCGGCAGGGGCAGCGATCTTTGCCTCTACGGATGGCAGCAGATCCGCTCGCAGGCGCAGAAGATGTCGCCGGTCGATAATTACGGCTCGATCCAGATCCGCGTGCGGATCTGCGAGGCCGGCGCGACGGAGCAGGCGCTTCTCGCCTTCATGTACAATTTCACTATCAACGCCTCCGTCGACTCGCTCGGCTGGAATCCCTATGGCGATGCGAGCCCGCTTTCGCCTGAAATCGGACGAACCGGCGCTCCGACCTACCCGCGTCCTGCCTCGACGGAAGCTATCGTTCCGGTCCTGCCGCAACGACAAGCTGCGCCGATGATCCGCCGCGCAGCCCCTGCGGCGCCGGTCCGGCCAGCCGTAGCACCGGTTGCCAGCAGCATGATGGAGCCTGTCATGCAGCCGGTGGGGCCAAGGATCCCCAGCGTTTCCGCCCTTTCTCCCGCAGGCCTCAGTCCGTCAGCACCCTCGGACGCTGCTGCGTCCCCGAGGTCACTGACACCCGCAGCCGCTCCGCGCGTCACGGTTCCTTCGCCTTCCTGCTCGACACAGGCGGAGGGTGCCAATGTCGTATGTCGCTGAGCGTCAGGCCGGCAATCCCGTCGTGATCCTGCCAACCGTAATCCGGTCGATCGAACCGCAAAGGTAATCCGGCGATGCGTACTTTTATTTCTGCCATCGTGTGGGTTCTCGCCACGATCATGATCGTGACCCTGGTCACCCTGCCGATCAACACGCGCACCCAGTTGATCGCGAGCGTCCTGATCGTCACGGTGATGATCATCATCAAGATGCTCAACGCCGACGGCAAATGGCGTCTCGTGGCTCTCGCCTTCGGCACCGCGATGGTGATGCGCTACGTCTACTGGCGCACGACGAGCACGCTGCCGCCGGTGAACCAGCTGGAGAACTTCATTCCCGGCATGCTCGTCTACTTGGCCGAGATGTACAGCGTGATGATGCTGGCGCTCAGCCTCTTCGTCGTTGCCATGCCGCTGCCGGCGCGAAAGCCGCATGGCCGCACGGAAGGACCGCTTCCGAGCGTCGACGTCTTCGTGCCGTCTTACAACGAGGACGAGACGCTGCTTGCCAACACGCTTGCAGCCTGCCGCAACATGGATTACCCGGCCGACAAGTTGACCGTCTGGCTGCTCGATGACGGCAGCACGCTGCAGAAGCGCCGCGCCGACAACGTGGCGGATGCACGGGCTGCGGATGCGCGCTACAAGGCCCTCAACCAGCTTTGCGAAGACCTCGGCGTCAAATACCTGACCCGCGAGCGCAACGAACACGCCAAGGCAGGCAATCTCAACAACGGGCTTGCCCATTCGAGCGGCGATCTGATCGCCGTGTTCGACGCCGATCACGCTCCGACGCGCGACTTCCTCTTGGAAACCGTCCACTATTTCGAGAAGGAGCCGAAACTCTTCCTCGTGCAGACACCGCACTTCTTCCTCAATCCTGATCCCGTCGAGCGCAACCTGCGCACATTCGAGAAGATGCCGAGCGAGAACGAGATGTTCTACGGCATCATCCAGCGTGGTCTCGACAAGTGGAATGCCGCCTTTTTCTGCGGCTCCGCGGCCGTTCTCAATCGCAAGGCGCTCGAAGTCTCCAACGGTTTCAGCGGCGTCAGCATCACGGAAGACTGTGAAACCGCGCTCGATCTGCACGGTCTCGGCTGGCACAGCATCTATGTCGACCGCCCACTGATTGCCGGCCTGCAGCCGGCGACCTTCGCCAGCTTCATCGGCCAGCGCTCGCGCTGGGCGCAAGGGATGATGCAGATCCTGCGGTTCCGCTTCCCGCCGCTCAAGCGCGGGCTCTCCTTCCCGCAGCGCCTCTGCTACATGTCCTCGACGCTATTCTGGCTGTTTCCCTTCCCGCGGACGATCTTCCTGTTTGCGCCGCTGTTTTATCTGTTCTTCGATCTGCAGATCTTCACCTCGTCCGGCGGCGAGTTCCTCGTCTACTCGCTGACCTACATGATCGTAAACATGCTGATGCAGAACTACCTCTATGGGTCGTTCCGCTGGCCGTGGATTTCGGAGCTCTACGAATACGTCCAGACCGTGCACCTGCTGCCGGCTGTCGTTTCGGTCATGCTCAATCCGCGCAAGCCGACCTTCAAGGTGACGGCGAAGGACGAGTCCGTGTCCGTCAGCCGACTTTCGGAGATCAGCCGGCCGTTCTTCGTGATCTTCTGCGTTCTCGTCATTGCCTTCTTCATCAGCATCTACCGGGTCTATACCGAGCCGTTCAAGGCGGACGTGACGCTGGTCGTGGGCGGCTGGAATCTTCTCAACATCATCATTGCGGGCTGTGCGCTCGGCGTTGTTTCCGAACGTGGAGAGAAGCAGTCGTCCCGCCGTATCCGCGTCAGCCGGCGTTGCGAATTCGGGATCGGCGACCGCTGGTTCACGGCGACGATCGAGGATGTTTCGGTCAATGGTGCAGCACTGCAGATCTATACGGAAGGCGCCAGGGACATCGCGAACGGTGCCATGGGTGTGCTCCGGTTCCAGCCGTTCAGCGACCTGCCGATCAGCGATTTGCCGATCGAAATCCGCAACTTCGATACGGTCGGCGACGTGACAACGGCGGGGTGCCGCTACATGCCCCAGAAATCCACCGATCACCGTTTGATCGCCGATCTCATATTCGCCAATTCCAGCCAGTGGACACAATTCCAGACCTCGCGACGTTACAACCCCGGTCTCTTGCGCGGCACGATCTGGTTCCTGGGTCTTGCCGCCTATCAGACGACCCGCGGCCTCGGCTACCTGTTGAAGGATCTGGGCAAGAGCCAGACGACGAAGGAAGGTTGAGCGACATGATCACCAATACACGCTTCCCCCGCCTTCTCTTCGTCGCGGCCATGCTGGCATCGACCGGCGCCCTGTCGGTCTCGTCGCTTGCGCAGCAACCCGCTCAATCGCCAGCACCCGCATCATCGCCATTCGACATGGGTCCGGAGCGATCCCGCCAAGGTGTAACCCCGACCGCGCCGCCTTCACCGCAGACCCCGGCTCCGGCACCTGTGCCACAGGTTCAACGGCCCATTCCAGCCGCTCCGAAAACGCCCGCGGCACCGGCACCGGCGGCCACCGCTTCTCCCTCTCCGGTAACGGCCCCTGCTCCTCAGGCGGCAGCCAAGGCTTCGACCGAAACGGCGCGGCGCTACCTCATCCCTGCCCCGTCGCTGCGCCTGAACGGCGAGGTCCAGCAGCGTTCCTGGTCCGTCTACCTGACCGAGGAGCAGGCGGCGACGGGTGCAAAGCTGCACCTCACGTACCAGAACTCGATCGTCGTCGCGCCGGAGGCCTCGCGCCTTTCCGTGACGATCAACGACGTCGAGATCTATGGCGACAAGATTGCATCGCCCGACCAGCCGTTCGAAAGGGTGCTCGACATACCGCCGGGCGTTCTGAAGGCGGGCGGCAATATGGTACGGTTCGCGGCCAATCAGCGTCACCGCACCGACTGCACGGTCGAATCCACGTTCGAACTCTGGACCGACATCGACCCGAAGCGGACGTTCCTGGCGTTCGACGACGAGCGTAGCGACCGGTTCAACCGACTGGACGATGTCAGGGCAGTCGGCGTCGACGGCAGCGGTAAGACACGGTTCCGCTTGATCGTGCCGGCGCTCGACCAGCTGGGCGCGACGGATGTTCTGATGCGGCTTGCGCAGGGACTATCGCTGGTGGGCGGCATGCCGAACCAGTCGTTTTCCTTCCAGAAAACCATCACGCCCGATCTGAGGCCCGGCGAACTTGCGGTCTTCGTGGGGACACCGGACGAGCTTCGACCGATCCTTCCGAACCTGGCGGCAGCCGCTTCCAGTGCAGCCGTTGCAAGCTTTACCGATTACCCCGGGCACGGATCCTCCGCTCTGGTCCTGTCGGGACCCAGCTGGCCGGCGCTTCAGGGCCTTATCGACAGTTTCGTTGCCTCCACCGATGGCGGCAGCATCCAGCGCCGCGATACACTGGCGACCTCGAGCTGGCGCGGCATCGATACGCCATTCCTGTTTGCCGAGAAATCGATTGATTTCAATTCTCTCGGGGTCAGCAGCGAAGAGTTTTCCGGGCGGCTTTACCGTACCGAGTTCACAATCGGCGTTCCGGCGGATTTCTACGCGAACGCCTATGGCGAAGCGCGCATCCTGCTGGATGCCGCCTATGTGTCGGACGTTCTTCCGGGCAGTCACATCGACGTCTTCGTCAATGGGAATATTGCCTCAACCGTTCCGATCACCTCGGACGGAGGCGCCATTCTGCGCCACCTGCCGATCAAGCTGACGCTGCGTCACTTCAAGCCTGGGGTCAACACGATCACGCTCGAAGCTGCGCTGCTGACCGCGTCGGACAAGGCCTGCGCGCCGGGCGCCACTGCGAATGAAAGCACGCGGTTTGCTCTCTTCGGTACTTCACAGTTCGAGATGCCGGATTTCGCCCGCATTGCCCGCGTCCCCAATCTCGGCGCTACGTCGGGCACCGGCTTTCCTTACTCGACCGGCACCGAGTCCGTTCCTTTGTTCCTCGGCCGGATCGATGAAAAGACCCTCGGATCTGCGGCGACTTTCCTTGGCAAGATCGCGACCGCGTCACATCGGGCAATACCGGTCTCGGTGACGATTTCAACGGCGCGTATAGCCGGGCGCAATGCGCTGTTTGTCGGCGCGATCTCCGAATTTCCAGCCAATATCCTGACGGATCTCGGCATCGAGCAGAAAAGCCGCGGTAGCTGGGGTGAGAACAGCGATCACGTCCCGGCCGACCGGGCGTCATTGACGCTCCAGGACTGGCAGGATCGCAACGGCAACAACTTCTTCGGCCGGCAGCTTTCTTCCGTGGCGGATTGGGCCAAGCGGAACTTTGACCTCTCCGCACCGATGCTGCGGTTTGCGCCGGCCGGTGACGCGATCTATGTGCCCCCGAAAACCGCCGGAATGATCATCGCACAGGAAAACGATCCGACCCAGACCGGCACCTGGACGGCGGTGATCGGCGCGACGGGCGATGAGCTTTCCGCCGGGATGGAGGCCTTTTCGGCACGCGAAGCGTGGAACCAGCTCGACGGACGCGTGTCCGTGCACGATGTTTCCGAAGCAGATCCGGTGATTGTTCCGGTCAACTGGTTCCACTTCACGCCGACTGCAAACTTTTCACTCTCGAATGCACGGTTGATCGCAACGAACTGGCTGTCGGACAACATCATGTCCTACGGACTGCTTCTCGTCGCGAGTGCAATTCTCGTGGGGCTGGCAACCGGTGGACTGCTGACCCGGCTCGGTCGGAAATAGGCACCGCAGGTCAATCCCGTGCGGCTGTCGGGTCCCCCGGCAGCCCTCCCTTGCCGGTAAAGCGTCGGCTGACATGCAGCGATCCCTGAAGGCCGAACCGCCAGGGCTGGTCGATACCACGCGAGATGCCGATCCGCCGTCCCGCGACCACCAAGGGCGGCGTTACCGGCGGTGCAAGCCGGAAAGGCGCTTCCATGAGCGACAGGCCGTCATGCTCGATACCGATTCCCAGCGCCTGGCAGACGCGTCCGGGGCCGGAGCATAACAGCAGGGGCTCCGCCCTGCCCCGCCGGTGTTCCATCTCGGCAATGCCGTTCACGGGCTGCAAGGCCCGGATCAGCACCGCGCTGCCCGGCGTGCAAACGAAATTCACGCACCAGTGTATGCCGTAGGAACGGTAAACATAGGCATGACCGGCCGGCCCGAACATGGCAAGGTTGCGGGGCGTCGGCCCGCGAAAGCTGTGGGATGCCGGATCATCCGGCTGGTAGGCCTCGGTCTCGACGATGACGCCGCCGACGCCCGAAAGCTCGAATTCAGCGCCGATCAGGTCGCGCGCCACATCCACCGCGGACCGCGTGAAAAATCCGGCTGCCAGTGCCATGTCGTGCCTCACCATTTCTGCGGTTCATGATCCAACCTAACCACTCGATAGCGCCAAGGGAACAAAGGGCCTCGTCACGGGTTGGCGTCCATTCCCTGGCTCTTTGCCTCCCGGAGCGTTTTCATGACTGTTTTTTCTTCCGATAACAGAGACTCTGCGGCCTATCCGCTGCAGTCCCTCTTCGTTCCCTTTCCTTTCGTCTGCTTCACCCTGACATTCGGGACCGACCTGGCCTTCTGGCTAAGCGATGGTCACCTGATGTGGCAGAACTTTTCCTCCTGGCTTCTGTTTGCCGGCCTTGTCTTCGGCGGCGTTGCAATCGTCGCTGGCCTGCTGGATATGCTTCGTCCAAGAACGCGGCCGCTGCGCCCGGCATTTCTCACCATCGTCATCTATATCGTCATTCTGGCGCTGGCTTTCCTCAACAGCCTTGTTCACGCCGGCGACGGCTGGACGGCCGTTGTGCCTTACGGACTGGCGATTTCTGTCGTCACATTCGTTCTCTCGGTTTTCGCCGCCGCGATTTCCGCCCGCAAGTATTCCCGCCTGGCCTGGAGGATCTGATCCATGAAGCCGTCCCGCATTCTCTTTGCCTCCGCGCTTTCGCTGTCGCTCGGCACCGCCTTGCCGGCCTTTTCCCAAAGCAATGACTTCGACGTCAACTCGCAGATTGGCTTCGATCCTGTCCTGCCGGAACCATCGCACCCGCTCATCCCCGACCTGAAAGTCGCGGAAGTGATCGGCTGGAAGGATGGCGAAACGCCGAAGGTTCCTGAAGGCCTAAAGGTTACCGTTTACGCCAAGGATCTTTCGAGCCCGCGCACCGTCCACACGCTTCCGAACGGCGATGTGCTTGTCGTGCAATCCAAGGCACCGGCAGGCGAGCCGACCTCGAGGCCGAAGGATTTCATCCGCGGCTGGATCATGTCGATCGCCCACGGCGATATTGGCGCTGAGAAGGAAACCAATATCATCACTCTGCTGCGCGATACCAATCGCGATGGCACGGTCGATGAACGGCACGACCTTCTGACCAAGCTCGATTCCCCGTTTGGCCTGGCTTGGGTGGACAATACGCTCTACGTGGCCTCGGCCAGCGCCGTGATCGCCTACCCTTATGAACTCGGCCAGAACGAGATTACCGCGCCGCCAAAGGTGCTGACCCCGCTTCCTGGCGGGCCAATCAACCACCATTGGACTAAGGATCTGGCGCTCAGCCCCGATGGCAAGATGCTCTACGTCTCGGTCGGCTCGAACTCCAATATCGTGGAGAACGGGCTCGAGGCTGAAAAGGGCCGCGCCGCGATCTGGCAAGTCGATCGTCAGACGGGGGCGGCACGCGTCTTCGCATCCGGCCTACGCAACCCGAATGGTCTTGCCTTCAACCCGGATACGGGCGTTCTCTACACCGTCGTCAACGAGCGTGATGAACTCGGTCCGAACCTGGTGCCGGACTACATGACGTCGGTGAAGGAAGATGGCTTCTACGGCTGGCCGTGGAGCTACTACGGCAACCATGTCGACGTTCGCGTTCACCCGCCACGGCCGGACATGGTCGAAAGGGCGATCGCGCCGGACTACGCGCTGTCCAGCCATGTCGCAGCACTCGGCCTGACATTTTCGGCCAATTCCGCCATGCCGTCCGCCTTCGCAAGCGGTGCCTTCATCGGCGAACATGGAAGCTGGAACCGGGATCACTTCAACGGCTACAAGGTCGTCTATGTGCCCTTCGAAAACGGCAAGCCTGTTGGCAAGGCACAGGACGTCGTGACAGGCTTTATCGAGAACGATCAGGCGCGCGGCAGACCTGTCGGTGTCGGGATCGATGGAACGGGGGCGCTTCTGGTTGCCGACGATTCCGGCAACGCGGTCTGGCGGGTCGCCAATGCCGACGGCACGGTCATTCCGCAGCCGATCGGCACCGACCAGACCGCGGCAACCGCACAGCAGGCCGCGACCACCGACAAGACGGATCGGGCACCGGTCGCGGCAGTGGGTACGCAGCCGGCGGGTTCGACAGAACCGGCGCTTGCCGCACCAACCGCTCCCGCGGAAGAGCGGCTGACCGGCCAGGCCCCAGTGTCGGGCAAGAGCGATACGCTGCAGCCGTCGCAGACCGACATCGCGCCAGCAGCAAGGCCCTGAACCGTAAACGGTCTAGCGTGCGTCGATGTTAGACACATGAAATCAAGTGCAGCCGGTGAAACCCACCGGCTGCATTTTTTGCAGCTGACCGTCAGGCCGCGCGCTTCAGCGCATCGCCCAGCATCGAAACGATGGTGCCGATCTGCTCCTTTTCGATGATCAGCGGCGGCGACAGCGCGATCGTATCGCCGGTCACGCGGACCAGCAGTCCCTTCTGGAAGCAATCGACAAAGACATCGTAGGCCCGCGTGCCCATCGCACCTTCGCGCGATGACAGCTCCACAGCGCCGACCAGGCCGAGGTTTCTGATGTCGATGACGTTGGGCAAGCCCTTCAGCGAGTGCAGCGCCGCTTCCCATTCGCCGGCAAGACCGGCAGCGCGGGTCAACAGGCCCTCTTCCTCGTAAATTTCCATGGTCGCCAGACCGGCGGCGCAGGCGACCGGATGGCCGGAATAGGTATAGCCGTGGAACAGCTCGATCGCGTTCTCAGGCCCTGCCATCAGTCCGTCATAGATGGTGCGGCTGGCAAACACCGCGCCCATCGGGATCGTCCCGTTGGTAATGCCCTTGGCGGTGGTGACGAGATCCGGCACGACACCGAAGTAGTCCGTGCCAAACGGCATGCCGAGACGGCCAAAGCCGGTGATGACTTCGTCGAAAATCAGAAGAATGCCGTGTTTCGTGGCCGTTGCGCGCAGCTTTTCGAGATAGCCCTTGGGCGGCAGGATGACGCCGGCGGAGCCTGACATCGGCTCCACGATCACGGCTGCGATGGTTTCCGCCCCGTGCAGTCCGACGAGACGTTCGAGATCGTCGGCAAGCTCGATGCCATGCGCCGGCAATCCCTTCGAGAAGGCGTTGCGCTCGATATCGAGCGTGTGACGCATATGGTCTGCCGGGATCTGCGGAAAGACACGGCGATTGTTGACGAGACCGCCGACCGAAATGCCGCCGAAGCCGACGCCGTGATAGCCCTTCTCGCGACCGATGAAACGGGTGCGGGTCCCCTGCCCGATCGACCGCTGATAGGCAATGGCGATCTTGAGTGCGGTATCGACAGATTCGGAACCGGAACCGGTAAAGAAGACACGATCCAGCTTGGCGGCGGCACCACCCGGCGCATGCTCCGCCAGTTTCGTAGCGAAATCGAACGCGATGGGATGACCCATCTGGAAGGTCGGGGCAAAATCCATGGTGGTGAGCTGGCGTTCGACGGCCTGTGCGATCTTCTTGCGACCATGGCCGGCATTGCAGCACCACAGCCCCGCCGTGCCGTCGAGAACCTTGTTGCCGTCGACATCGGTGTAATACATGCCATCCGCCTGCGCGAGCAGACGCGGCGTCGCCTTGAACTGGCGGTTTGCCGTAAACGGCATCCAGAAATTGTCAAGATTGAGCGCGTTCGTCTTGCTGGCGTGGTCCATGAAAGCCTCCTGTTCGATAGGGTAGATGTCACGGATTTTTCGGTGGCGAACAAGTCTTTTTGTGGTGGGGGTGCATCTCGTGCGGGAGTGGGCTCCGAAAGCGGATGTCAATCTGGTGGAAATGCCTCCCCCGCTCAGGGCTATGCGGCCGGATACCGAGGCGTAGATTGTCGCGACGAGGAAAACCGTGTGCTGTCATCTCGATAGCCTCAACCTCGGATCAAACGTTGTCGAATCGATCAGCGTAGAATTAGTCAAAACTGCATCTGCTGGTTGGCTTTACTTCCGTTGACAAGTGCTTACTCAGATCCGACAACATAACTTGGACGACAGCCACCGGGGGGACTTTTGATGTCTAGGCGCGCGATCTTCGGACTTTCCGCATTGTTGTTTTCGTCTTTCGTTCTGGCGCTGCCTCTTTCGGCGGCGGAGCGGCGGATAGAGACCACGGCGGATGGGGACTATTCGGGTTTTGATCTGCGGACCGTCAAGAATGTCAGCCAGGGTCAGTGCGAAACCGCCTGTATCGGCGACAACCAGTGCCGCGCCTTTACCTATAATGTCAAAGCCAAGTGGTGCTTTCTCAAGTCCGACCACGCTCAGCTCAATCCGTTTATAGGCGCGGTCGCCGGCAAGATCGTCGAAGTGGCGGCGGAACCGGATATCGGAGCGGCGCCGCGGCTCTCCTTTCTGACGGAAGAACTGCTTCAGCAGGCCCGCGAGCAGAAGGATGGCCTGACGCTTGGCGACAACCAGCAGGGCCGGGATGTCGAAAGACTGAAGACCGACGCGCAGGCCGAACTTCTGGCAGGCCGCTTCGATAATGCGATCTATAATTACAAAGGCGCCCTGTCGCTGACGCCGGATGATGGCGCACTCTGGATCGAATTTGCCCGCGCCGCCTCCACTGCCAATGGCAACAGCTCTGCAGACGGCGATGCGACCCTTGGCGCCATCAACGGCTATCTTCTTACCCGCACGACCCAGGCAAGAGCCGATGCGCTTGCCGTTCTCGGCGCAGCGCTTGCCAAGCAGCAGAATTACCGCCAGGCGCTTTCCGCCTACAAGCAGAGCCTCGCGCTGGTCAGCGCCCGCACGGTGCAGGCTTCCTATAACGACCTTCGCGAGCGCCACGGTTTTCGCGTGACCGGCAACACGGTCGATGCAGACAGCGCCAATCCGCGTGCCTGCGTCCAGTTTTCCGATCCTCTGGTGAAGGCGGGCGTCGACTATGCGCCCTTCGTCACGCTGGACGGCAAGGCGCCGAAGGCGATGGAGGCAAAGGACAGCCAGATCTGCGTCGAGGGTCTGACCCACGGCCAGCGTTACAAGCTGTCGCTGCGGCGCGGCCTTCCCTCCTCCGTCGATGAACCGCTTCCAGCGCAGGTCGATCTCGACCTCTACGTGAAGGATCGTTCGCCTACGGTGCGGTTTACCGGCGACAGTTTCGTGCTGCCATCCACGGCCCGGCGTGGCATTCCAATCGTCTCGGTGAATACCGAAAAGGCCGCTCTCAAGCTCTACCGGATCGGCGACCGCAATATCGCGCCGCTTTTGACGGATTCGGAATTTTTGACCCAGATGAGCGGTTACACCGCCGACCGCATCGAGCAGGAAAACGGCGAACTCGTCTGGCAGGGCACGATCGATCTTGGGCCCGAAACCAACCGCGAACTCAACAAGGATGTGGCAACCAGTTTCCCGGTCGACGAGGCGCTGCCGAACCGCAAGCCCGGCGTCTATGTGCTGACCGCATCGGCCGCCAACGCCATTTCGCAGGAGTGGGATAACAAGGCGACCCAATGGTTCGTCGTTTCCGATATCGGGCTGACCACATATGCCGGCACCGACGGCCTCAGTGTGTTTGCCCGCTCGCTCGGTTCGGCCAAGCCGATTGCCGGCGTCGATCTGCAGCTTCTTGCCAAGAATAACGAAGTGCTCGGTACCGCAAAGACCGATGGCGATGGCCGTGCCGAGTTTACGGCCGGCCTGATGCGCGGGACGGCGGCCATGGTGCCGGCGGTGCTGACGGCGCAAAACAGCGGCCAGGACTACGTGTTTCTCGACATGACCCGCGCCGGTTTCGATCTCTCCGATCGCGGCGTCACCGGCCGGCCGGCACCCGGCGCGATCGATCTCTTGCCTTGGACGGAACGCGGCATATACCGGCCGGGCGAGACGGTGCATGCAAGCGCCCTTGCCCGCAATGTGGATGCGACCGCGATCGACAACCTGCCGCTCACCTTCGTCTTCCTGCGCCCTGACGGCGTTGAGGATCGCCGCGTGGTGAAAACAGGCGCGCTCGGTGGCTATACGCTCGATCTCGCGCTGCAGGACACGTCCATGCGCGGGACCTGGACAATGCAGGTCTTTACCGATCCCAAAGGCTCGGCGATCGGCGAAAAGACGTTTCTGGTCGATGATTTCGTGCCCGATCGCATCGAGTTCGACATGACCAGCGCGGCGAAGGAAATCGTGGTCGGCGAACCCGCTACGGTCGAGATTGACGGACGTTTCCTCTATGGCGCACCGGCGGCGGGACTTGGCCTTGAAGGCGAGATCGCCCTCAAGCCGACCCGCGAAAACGCCGCGTTCCCCGGCTACCAGTTCGGCCTTGCAGATGAGGAACAGGCGGAAACCGTCCGCATTCCGCTCGAGGCACTCGACGATACCGATGAAGACGGCAAGGCATCGTTTGCAGCAGATGTCGCGGAGCTTCCCTCGACCACCAAGCTTGTAAATGCCGATATCGTCGTGCGCATGCAGGAAACCGGTGGCCGTGCGATCGAGCGCACCCTGTCGCTGCCGGTCAAGGCGGATGGACCGCGGATCGGCATCAAGCCGGAGTTCTCAGGCGACCTACCCGAGGGCGCTGTCGGCAGTTTCAACGTCATTCTCGTGGACGAGACCGGAGCGAAACAGGCCGCGAAAGGCTTGGCCTGGAAGCTGGTCAAAGTCGAGCAGGACTATCAGTGGTATCGTGAGGGCAGTTCCTGGCGCTACGAGCCGATCACCCGCACCAAGCAGGTCGCCAATGGCAGCGTCGACGTGTCTGCCGACGGTGGCCGGATTTCGGTTCCGGTCGCGTGGGGCCGTTACCGGCTGGAAGTCGAGACAGCCGATGTCGGCGGCCCGGCCACAAGCACCGAGTTCGATGCCGGCTGGTTCGTGACCGCCACCTCGACCGAGACCCCCGACGCGCTGGAGATCGCCCTCGACAAGCCGAGCTACAAGGTCGGCGACACAGCCAAGCTCAAGGTTTCCTCGCGCTATGCCGGCGAACTGATGATCTTGGCAGGCTCCGAGCAGCTGATTGCGGTGAAGACGGCAAGCCTTGCGGAGACCGGCGGAGAGATCGAGATCCCCGTCACGGCCGAATGGGGGGCCGGTTCCTACGTGACTGCGACGCTGTACCGCCCCGGCGCGGCGCGTGAAAACCGCATGCCGATGCGGGCAATCGGCATCACCTGGCTGAAGGTTGATCCGGAAGCGCGCGATCTCGCGGTCGCGATCACGGCACCGGACAAGACCCTGCCGCGTCAGCCATTGGATATTTCCGTGGCCGTAACCGGTGCCGGCGCCAACGAAAATGCCTATGTGACGATTGCAGCCGTCGACGTCGGCATCCTCAATCTCACCCGATACGCGCCACCGGCGCCGGACGACTGGTATTTCGGCCAGCGCCGCCTCGGGCTCGAAATCCGTGACATCTACGGCCGGCTGATCGATGGCTCGCTTGGTGCTACCGGTCGCCTGCGCACCGGTGGTGATGGCGGCAGCATGGCACTGCAGGCAAGCCCGCCGAAGGAAAAGCTTGTCGCGTTCTTCTCGGGCCCGGTGAAGCTTGATGCAGAAGGCAAGGCGAACGTCTCCTTCGACATCCCGCAGTTCAACGGTACTGCCCGGGTGATGGCCGTCGCCTGGTCGAAATCCGGGGTCGGTCATGGGGTGAAAGACGTCATCATCCGCGATCCGATCGTCGTGACCGCCAGCCTGCCGCGCTTTCTTGCGCCGGGAGACGACAGCAACCTCAGACTGGACATCGTCAACACCGACGGACCCGCAGGCACCTATGATCTCGGCGTTACGACAAACGACCCTGTTGCGGTCGGCCAGAGCGCGATCAAGCCGGTCGAACTGGCGGCCGGCGGAAAAACGAGTGTGACGCTGCCGCTGGTGGGCATCGGGCCGGGTGACGGCACTGTTTCGATCCGGGTCTCGAATGCTTCCGGCCTGTCGGTCGATCAGGTTCTCAACATCCCGGTTCGCCCGGCGGCCATGCCGGTGACGGAGCGCCGGCTGGTGGATCTGAAGCCCGGCGCAAGCGTAACGGTGGATTCCAACCTTCTTGCCGACAGCGTGCTTCAGGGCGCCTCGGTCAGCGTCAATGTCAGCCGCTCCAACGCGTTCGATATTCCGGCGCTGCTGATGAGCCTCGACCGCTATCCCTATGGCTGCGCCGAGCAGACGACAAGCCGGGCACTTCCGCTTCTCTATCTGAGCCAGATGGCAGTTCAGAACGGGCTTGCCGATGATGCCGAGGTCAAGAAGCGCGTGCAGGATGCGATCTTCCGCGTGCTCTCCTTCCAGGCATCGGCTGGCAGTTTCGGGCTTTGGGGACCTGATGGTGCCGGCACCGATCTCTGGCTGGATGCCTATGTTACCGACTTCCTGTCGCGGGCCCGCGAACAGGGTTTCGACGTGCCTGAAAAGCCGCTCGTCCAGGCGCTTGAAAATCTGCAGAACACTCTGGCCTACACAACCAATGTCGCCGACCAGGGCAATCAGATCGCCTATGCGCTCTACGTGCTGGCGCGCAACCGAAAGGCTGCGATCAGCGACCTGCGCTATTATGCCGATACGATGCTCGGCGACTTCCCGACACCGCTTGCCAAGGCGCATATCGCTGCAGCGCTTTCGCTTTACGGCGATGCCCAGCGCTCGCGCACCATCTTCAACGACGCGCTGCAGATGTCGGAAGATGCGCAGATCAAGAAAGTCAGCCTCAGCCGTTCGGATTACGGCTCCTCGCTGCGAGATGGTGCAGCGGTTCTGGCGCTGGCCGCCGAAAGTCGGCCGGTGCCGCCGATCGTGCCTGCACTTGCCAATGTCGTTGCCAAGGAATGGGTGGCGAAGAAACATACAAGCACGCAGGAACAGACCTGGATGCTGCTGGCGGCCCGGGCCTTGCAGAACGGCGACGAAGACCTGCGTCTCAGCGTCAACGGCGCGGCCCACATCGGGACGCTGATGTCGCAGATGCCAGGCGACGTGCTGCTCGACCATCCGCTGACGGTTCGCAACGACAGCAAGGACAAGCTGTCTGCCGCCATCACCACGGTTGCCGCCCCGGCGCAGCCGCTAGCTGCCGGCGGCGATGGGTTCGAGATCACGCGCACCTACTACACGATGGACGGCGAGGAGGCGAATGTCAGCACGGCGCAGCAGAACACGCGTTATGTCGTCGTTCTCAACGTCACGGAGACAAACGACTGGCCGTCGCGCATTGTCGTGACCGATCTCCTGCCGGCGGGTTTCGAGATCGATAACCCAAGCATCGTCAACAGCGCCAGCCTTGCCAATTTCGATTGGATCGAGGAGGTGCAGGCCGCGCATACGGAGTTCCGCAACGACCGTTTCGTTGCAGCCTTCAACCGCGCCGAGGGTGACAACCGCAAGATCACGCTCGCCTATGTGGTGCGCGCCGTGACACCCGGCACCTACGATCATCCGGCGGCACAGGTGGATGACATGTACCGCCCGCAGCTTTCCGCAAGGACGGCGATGGGCAAGATGGAGGTGGTGGCAGCGCCGTGAGAGACGACAGGCAGGTGGCTGCCGTCCGCCTCATCGGGCGGCAGCTTGCAGCATTAGATTGCGACCGGGGAGCCTCGAATGATGATCACCTTGCAGAGTGAAGTCGAGGCAGTCAGCGGCAGGACGACAAGAAGAATGCCATGAGACGCAGATGGACGTATTCGTTGGGCCTTGGTCTTTGCGTCGCGCTCGCGGCGGGGCTGGCGATCGGGCTTGACGCTGCAGACCGCGCCTATCCGCCGCCGCTCGACAAGGCGCAAACCGTATCGGCAGAGGTGCTTGACGCGGACGGGCTGCTGCTCCGTGCATTTGCCACATCCGAAAGCCGCTGGCGTCTGAAGACCTCGATCGCGGATGTCGATCCGCGCTTCCTGAAGATGCTTGTCGCCTATGAGGACCAGCGGTTTTACCAGCATGGCGGCATTGACCTGAAGGCGATGGGCCGCGCGGCGTTCCAGCTTCTCGTCAACGGGCGGATCGTTTCCGGCGCCTCGACGCTATCCATGCAGGTCGCGCGTCTGATCGAGCCCCGGGAAGCCCGGTCCTATTCGGCAAAGCTCTTGCAGATCGCCCGCGCCATCCAGATCGAGCGCCGCCTCGACAAGCAGGAGATCCTCGAGCTCTATCTCACCTACGCGCCCTATGGCGGCAATCTCGAGGGCGTGAGGGCTGCAAGCCTTGCCTATTTCGGCAAGGAGCCGGGGAGACTGACGGTGGCGGAAGCCGCTCTGCTTGTCGCCCTGCCGCAATCGCCGGAAACGCGGCGGCCGGACCGGCACCCGCAATCGGCCATGCGGGCCCGTCAAGGCGTTCTCTCAAGGCCGGCCGTTGCGTCGCTGACGGGTGAAGGGGAAGCGGAACGGGCATCCCATGACGGCCTCCCCCGGCGAAGACTGCAATTGCCGGCGCTCGCCGCGCATATGGCGGAAGCCGCAATCCGCAAACAGCCCGGGGTGCCGCGATACCAGAGCACGTTGCAACGCGGCATTCAGCAGAAGCTGGAAGACGTCGCGAGGGAAGCTTCGGCGAAGCTCGAACCGAAAGCATCGCTCGCCATGGTGATGGCGGATGCAGTGACGGGCGAAATTGTCGCCCAGGTCGGTTCGGCCGACTATTTCGATGCCAGCCGCGCCGGCTGGATCGACATGACACGGGTGCTGCGGTCGCCGGGGTCGACCCTGAAGCCCTTCATCTACGGACTTGCCTTCGAACAGGGGTTGGTGGCGCAAGAAACGATGATCGAGGATCGGCCGGCGGATTTCTTCGGCTATCGGCCGAAGAATTTCGACATGAGCTATCAGGGCGATGTCACGGTGCGCCAGGCCTTGCAGCTGTCGCTCAACGTTCCGGCGATCCGACTGCTCGATGCCGTCGGCCCGTCGCGCCTGATGATCCGCTTCAGACGGGCAGCGGTGCATCCGGTGCTTCCGCCGAACGAGGCGCCGGGCCTTGCCATCGGGCTTGGCGGGGTCGGCATCACGCTGAGGGATCTGGTCCAGGCCTATGCTGCTCTCGCCAATGGCGGCCAGCCGGTTCGCCTCGGCAACGGTATCGACACCATCGCGGCACGGCTGGACAGCGAGCCATTGCTGGAGCCTCAGGCGATCTGGAATGTAACGGACATCCTTTCGGATGTGCTGCCGCCAACCGGAAGCCGCCGCCTCGGCATCGCCTACAAGACCGGCACGAGTTACGGATACCGCGACGCCTGGTCGGTGGGTTATGATGGACGCCACGTACTGGGTGTCTGGGTCGGCCGGCCGGACAATGGTGCCGTGCCGGGCATTGCCGGCTACCAGACAGCGGCGCCGATCCTGTTTGAGGCATTCGCCCGCTCCGGCGTCGCGATCACACCGCATCCATCGCCACCATCAGCCACGGCCCGGCTGGCGCAATCGGACCTGCCGATGGGCCAGCGGCGCTTCTCGATGACAGCAAGCGGTCTGATCAGCGCCTCGACCCGCGAGGCCGCTCCGCAGATCGTCTATCCGCCCGAGGGTGCCAAAGTGGATCTCGGCGCCCAAACCGGCGAGATCTCGCCGCTGGTGCTGAAACTGCAGGGCGGCCGCCCGCCGTTCCGCTGGCTGGCCAACGGAAAACCCCTCACCGATCTTTCCCGCCGCCGCACCAACAACTGGTTACCCGAAGGCGCGGGCTTCTCGACACTGACGGTGATCGATTCCGCCGGCCGGGCTGCAACCGTGCGGGTGTTCGTGGAGTGAGGGCGGGTTAGGCCAGGAGTGAACCGGACCGAGATCGGAATGATCAGGCCCGTCAGCTTGTCAGCCGTACACGGCCCACGATCTTGCGAAACAAGACATCCATTGCCTCGCTTATGCCATCGGTCGGACTGACCTCGAAATAGTAGCCTTCCGTGGCGCAAGATTGCATCTGCGTTGGAATTTCCTTCTGAAAGGGTGCGATCCACTTCTTGTAGAAACCGTCTTTGGGCAGAGGCAGATAGGTCGTGTACAGGACTGCGACCTTTATTCCGCGCGCCTTCAGGGCGTTGCAATGACTGGCATTCAACGGCTCCATGCAACGATCGCCGTTGGATGACGAGAGCTTCTTTGTACAATCGGAACGGTATGCGTCTCCAACGCCGTCCGCGACAAGGAAAACGATTGGCTGTCTATCCGCCGAACTGCTCCCGTCACCGACGGTTTTGATCTTTTGGCCGATCTTGGACAGTATTTCATTGTAGTCGGTCTGCCCGTTCGGCGACGAATGGCTCGGAACGCTCATCAGCTCAATCATCTTCGTGGCCTTTGCCACTGAGGTGAAATTGCTCGTCGGCTCGGAAACGGTGTATAACTGGGCATCGGCAGAGGTTTGTCCGAACGTATAGGCACCGATCTTGAATTGGCCTGAAACGGTCTGAGTCTCCTGCGCCGTTGTCATGAGCGCGGAGACCGCCTCCGCGACAACGTCGATGCGGATGGTCGCGCCAACTTCTTTGGCGAGATAGTAATAGCTGTTTTTGTCGGCGACACCGCTCGTCGAAACGATGTGGCATGCAAAAGCGCAGTTGGCGTCCTTGCCTTTCCCATCCGATCCATTCTTCGTTGCAGCTTCCAGTTTCGCCACGTCTTCGGCAGTCGCGCCGACCCCCATCGATGGCGTGTTGTCCAGCAGCATGTAGAAATCCAGAAAACTCGGTATCAGGTAGGCTGCGGTCGCTTGCCCCGAAATCGCCATCTCGTCATTGCCGAGGATCCGCGTAAAGGTCGTGGGTAGAGTGGCGGCGTATTTCAGTCTCGATGTGACGACACCGTCGGACTTTACCAGCTCCAGCTTGACGTCGATCAGCAGGCTCGACAAACCTTCCATGTTGTCCCCATATCTGGCCGACAACTGAGATTTGAAGATTTTCTTGGCTTCGGTGTCCGCGATGGCGACAGTACCATCCTCGGCCATTTTCATGGCTTTTGCGACCGCTGCGGATTTTTCGGAGACTGCAGCAAGTACCGCAGCATCCGCAGCGGCATCGAGATAGGATTTTGCCTCCAAAGCGCGTCCGAAATCGATTGCCAAACCGACACTACCGATCAAAGGAACCATGATAAGGCCGGTGAGCACCCCGAAATTGCCCCGGGTGCAGGAAAAAATAGACCTCAATTTTGCAAGCATAAACCGCAATCTGCCTTTTAGTTTTTTATAGCGGCATCATGCTGCAGTTCGATCAGAGCATTCGATCAGCTCCCACCGTTTCAAATGTTTGTTACTAAAGTAGCTAATTGAAATTGTTAACGAAACGTGTTTTTGCAGCGCCTGATCTCGTGGCCAGTGGTGGGGAACGGGAGGCCGCTCACCAAAGAAGTCGGCCGATCCTTGTGGAGTCGCGTTTTTGACGAACAACAGCGGAGTGGTAGAGATGCCCGGATCTGCAAAGACGAGAAAAATCGCCTTCAACTGGACTCGATCAACACAGGCATTTTCTCGAAAAAAAAGGGTGCCCGGAGGTGGCCAAACTGGCCGGCTTCGGCAAAGGAACAGTGCGCTTGACGCTCGAACTTGCGCGGATCTCGGGGGACCTGAAGATCATACGGCGACAAGCTGATGGCTACACAAACACCGTTGTACTGCCTAGTTCTCAAAACCGTAGCCAGTAGAAACGGTTATTGCAGTTCTTTTGGCGTCACTTCTCTAATTTAAGAAAATCGAGATCTCCGAAATAGAGCTTCGATTTTTCTCCGATTAGCTGCTGAAGGTAGCTCGTCTGCACGATAATATGTTGTGAATTGCTGTCTATAAAAGAGGCGAGGTTCTGCAGATTGCTAATCATCGCATCGACTCTATCGCTGGGGAGCGACCACCGTCGTTCGATATAATCCTCGCGCAGGTGGTTGTAGCGCTCAACCAGCGAAAACATCGACCCGTATTCACTGTAAAGCCACATAGAAACATTAATCAACTCCTGCGAGTTCAGACGCATGAGCGCTTCGAGTTGCGTCAGTTCTGGACGAAAAGCGGGTGTGAATTGTAGCGTGTGCGCAGCCTGCCATAGCTTGAAATCAGGCGGATTCATATTCCGGTAATTGATGAGTTGTTGCTGCACATTTTGCATGTCTGCCATGATGCGCATGGTAGTCATGATGGTCAGTTTAAGTCTGTCCTTTAGAAGCTTTTCTTCCTCGCTCGCTCTATCTTCCCGTTGTTCTTGAAGAGAGAGCTTCTGTACGAGAAAGCTTGCTATGCCGCCGACGATGGCTCCGATAAGAGCACCGAAGACGGCCGCAAAGATATTGGTTAAAGCTTCTGGAGAAATGTATGTTTGCCACGTTGGCGCACAAGCCGGCCAATGGGCTACGCCAGTGCTGCATGCGGCGCTCACAAACCGATCCCATATGCCGCTCATGCAAACCCGCACACGAGTACCAAGCCTCTGTCGGTACCAGAGGCTGCCTCGTTGTTTATTGATTTCATGAACGCGTTCCAGCGCGCCTCGTGCTGCGCTTTGTCCATCAGCATGACATCCGGCGGAAAATCCAGCTAACTGCGCCGGAGATGGCCGAAAAATCGGCGTTGTCGCTAACAATGGCAGCTAGTGTCGTGACTATACCGAACAACAGGAAGAGGACGCCCCTTATAAGGCTACGCGAGGCGCTTTCGTGCGCTCGGTCTGCATAGTTGTGGCCCGCGTGCTCCTGATTGCTGTGACCATTGAGGAAAACATTCGCGTCTTTTTCAGGAACGGCAGCCTTGAAATGTTTATCAAAGTCAAAGCGGTCTACGAGACTTTGGTATGCGTGTGCTTTGTAGGTCTCGTGGTTGAACATTGCAGCCATCGTAGATGCTGCGAAGCCTAGTGCGACTAGGAACGCGGTCGCTGACACTAGCAACAGCCACTGCGCCCAAAATGAAGGAGACTTCGTCGCAATGTACGTCGAAAGCGTTATGAGCCCAGCGCCAGACCCGGTGGAGACCGAAGTTATGATTTTCGATAGCCAGTCGTCCGCTTGCCTCTGGTGATCCGATCTTGCGGCGGACGCTTCCTCTCTGCTCAGGAACTGATCGGAGACTTTCATTGGATACCGAGATGGTCAGCCATTATTCCTCGCATGGCGTGTTGCGTCCATGTTGCGTGGACTAGCCAAGTGTGGAGGAAACTGCCCGGAAATCAAGGGAATTGGCGCGCAACAGTGCGCAACATGAGTAGACACCGAGCTGAATGTCAAACTTACATTAAGACACTGTATTTCTCGAAGAAATAATGGTGCCCGGAGGCGGATTTGAACCACCGACACGCGGATTTTCAATCCGCTGCTCTACCAACTGAGCTATCCGGGCATCCGGGCTTTATGCAAGCCGTTCCGGTCCTTGGTTGACCGGCCGGGGTTTGTATCCCCGGGAAGCGAGCGGGGTTATAACATCTTGTTCGGCCATGTCCAGCACCCCGGACGACTTTTTTGAAAGGTTTGTGAAAAACCTGATTTCATGAGCGAAATCAAAGGCCGAACCGGACGAGGATCTAGTCCTCGTAGTTGTCGGCTTTGCTTTCATCGTCGGCCACGGGGATGGCGTAGCTGCCCTGCAGCCAGCGGGAGAGATCCAGATTGCGGCAGCGGTCCGAGCAGAAGGGATAGTGTTCGCGCGCGGAAGGGCGGCTGCATTCGGGACAGGGCCTTGCCTTGCGCAAAGGCTCCACCTTGCCGCCTGTCGTGATGTCCTTGTTTGAAGTTTCAGCCATATCAGGCCTCCTTCTTAGGTCTTCAGCCTTGCGGCCATGCGCCGGCGACGTCAAAACCTTCGCCAGCCAGCAGACCCGTCACTTCATGAAGCGGCAGGCCGACGACGTTGGAATAGGAACCGACGAGTTTCTGCACGAAGGCGCCGGCGATGCCCTGGATCGCGTAAGCCCCGGCTTTTCCCCGCCACTGGCCCGATGCGATATAGTTCTCGATCTCGCGGGTCGACAGTCGCTTGAAGCGCACCTTGGTCTCAACCACCTTCTGGCGGAACTGGCCGCCCGGCGTGACAAGACAGATGCCGGTATAGACCCAGTGGCCGCGGCCCGACAGAAGATGCAGGGCGGCACTGGCGTCCTGCGTATACTCCGTCTTTTCCAGGATGCGGCGTCCGACCGCCACGACCGTATCGGCAGACAGGATATAGCTGTGGCGCCAGGCGGGATCGTTGTTGACGGCGGCGAAGGCGGCCTCCGCCTTTTCCGTCGAAAGACGACGCGCAAGCGAACGCGGATGCTCCACCCGCTTGGGTGTCTCGTCGATATCCATCGGCATCAGCCGGGCCGGTTCGATGCCGACCTGATTGAGAAGATCGAGACGACGCGGCGAGCCTGAGGCCAGGATGAGCTTTTGTTCGATCGCCATGGGGACCCGTCTTTGCCGCGAGAAATTCTTACTTGAAGCGGTAGGTGATGCGACCCTTGGTCAGGTCGTAAGGGGTCATTTCGACAAGAACCTTGTCGCCTGCCAGAACGCGGATACGGTTCTTGCGCATGCGGCCCGCGGTGTGGGCGATGATTTCGTGTTCGTTCTCAAGCTTCACGCGAAAGGTCGCGTTCGGCAACAGTTCGACGACAATGCCCGGGAATTCAAGAACTTCTTCTTTAGCCATGTATTGGTTTTCTTTCTGTGTTGAAGGTCGGGCAGGCCGAAATCTGATCAGCCGCCTCGAAATTTGCGCGGAAACTACACAATCGCGTCCGGTTTGTGAACCTCGCTTGACAGCGATTCTTGAAGACCGTCAATCGCCTGCCGGAGGTGGCCTGCGAATGGGCCTCATCCGTCGGTCAATCAGCTTCCACAGATGCTCTCGCACCTCGCGATAAGCGTCGAGAACCTGCTCGCGCGTGCCGGTCGCAGCCGTCGGATCCATGGTCGGCCAATAGACCACATCGACGGCGTTCGAACGGGTGAGTTCCAGCGCCGCGTGATGGGCCTCCGGCGTCAGCGTCACTATCAAATCGAAGAAATCATCCTCAAGGTCATCCATCGTCCGCGGCTTGTGCTGCCGGTTGCGGTTGAGCGAAAGGCCCACCTCTTCCAGAACGACATCGACGAAGGGATCGTGCTCGCCGGAACGGACGCCCGCCGACTGGATGTAGATATCGGGCTGCAGCAGGCTTTTTGCAATGGCCTCCGCCATCGGCGAACGGATGGAGTTGAAACCGCACATGAAGAGGATCGCGGTCGGAATGCCGATCGTCTGCTTCCTTGTCGGTTCGTCATCGGCCGCCATGGTCTTCAGCCGCGCCAGTAGAGCACGCAGACGAGCGTGAACAGCCGTCTTGCGGTATCGAAGTCGATGCGGATCTTGCCGTCGAGACGATCCATCAGGGTTTGCGAGCCCTCGTTGTGAATGCCGCGGCGGCCCATGTCGATCGCCTCGATGCGCGATGGCGTGGAGGTCTTGATCGCCTCGTAATAGCTTTCGCAGATCATGAAGTAGTCCTTGATGATCCGCCGGAACGGCGTCAGCGACAGGATGTGGACCGCAACCCCCTCGCCCGCTTCGCCCGTGATGGTGAGCATCAGCTTTGCCTCGACCAGCGAAAGCTTCAACGTGTAGGGGCCGCCTGCATGGCCGACCGGCTCGAAGGCGTTTTCCTCGACAAGGTCGAAGATGGCAACTGCCCGCTCATGTTCGACATCGGGCGTCGAGCGCCCGATCGAGTCGTCGAGGACGACATCCGAGAGCCGGAAGTGCCCTTGTCCCATCCCTAGCCCTCGTCTTGCGGAGGATGGGCGTTCATGCGGATGGCGACCGAACGGGCGTGTGCATCGAGCCCTTCCGAATGGGCGAGCGTGATGGCGGCCGGCGCCAGTTGCCGCAGCTGATCGGGTCCGAGCCTGAGGATCGACGTGCGCTTGACGAAATCGAGCACACCGAGGCCGGACGAAAAGCGTGCCGAGCGTGCCGTCGGCAGAACGTGGTTGGAGCCGCCGACATAATCGCCGATGACTTCAGGCGTGTGGCGACCGATGAAGATGGCGCCGGCATTGCGGATGCCGGCCATGAGCGCATCCGGATCGGCAACGGCCAATTCCAGATGTTCGGCGGCAATGCGGTTTGCCAGCGGCAACGCGGCTTCGAAATTCTCGACCAGGATCACAGCGCCGAAATCGCGCCAGCTCGCGGCGGCCGTTTCTGCGCGCGACAGTGTCTTCAATTGTCGCTCGACGGCTGCCTCGACCGATTTTCCGAATTCGGCATCGTCGGTGATCAGGATCGACTGGGCACCGGCATCGTGTTCGGCCTGCGCCAGAAGGTCGGCGGCGATCCAGTCGGGGTCGTTGTCCTTGTCGGCCAGAATCAGCACTTCGGATGGGCCGGCGATCATGTCGATGCCGACGATGCCGAAGACCTGGCGCTTGGCGGCCGCCACATAGGCGTTGCCGGGACCGACGATCTTGGCGACCGGCGCAATCGTATCGGTACCATAGGCAAGCGCTGCTACGGCCTGCGCACCGCCGACGCGGTAGATTTCCGTAACGCCCGAGATGCGTGCCGCGGCAAGGACGGCCGGGTTGATGGTGCCGCCACCGGCCGGCACGACCATGACGACGCGCGGCACGCCGGCAACCTTTGCCGGCACCGCATTCATCAGCACGGAGCTTGGATAGGATGCCGTGCCGCCCGGCACGTAGAGGCCGACGGCTTCGATCGCTGTCCAGCGGGAGCCGAGGCCAACGCCGATCGCGTCTTCGTAGATATCGTCCTTCGGCATCTGGCGGGCATGATGCTTTTCGATCCGCTCGGCTGCGAACTTCAGCGCGTCGATCACCTTGCGGTCCGTTTCGGCGAAGGCCTTGTCGACCTCCTCATCGGTCACGCGGATGCCGGTCGCTGCAAGATCGATGCCGTCGAAGCGTTTTGAATAGTCGACAAGTGCCGCGTCGCCGCGGGCGCGCACGTCATCGATGATGGCGTGCACGACGGCGTTCACATCCTCGGAGACTTCCCGCTTGGTCGAAAGAAAAGCGGAAAAGCGTGTCTCGAAGTCCGGTGCTGTCTGCTCAAGCCAGAGTGCCAAGCGGATATTCCTTCCCGTTCCATGCCATGATCACAAGGCCGGTCAAGGATGGCGCGGCCTCGTTGCGGTTTCCCATGCGCCGCCGATATCTGCAAGAGCAACTTCGATGCATTCGACATCGAGAGCAATGGTGCCGCCGCCGGAAAGCATCAGTTCCACGGTGCCATCAGGCCCCTCGCCCTTGGCCATGAAGCGCACGGCGAGAAGCGACAGGACATCATCCTTGCGGTTGCGGTCGATACCGGTCGAACGGACTGCTTCCACGCGCTTGAGGACGAGCGCTGCACGGTGCCGCTCGAACCCCTTTTTCTTCTCGCCGGCCTTTTCCCAATCAAACCTGTTGGCAGCCAGCGAGAATATCTTTTCCGACGCCGACCACTGCACGTCGGACAGCTTGAACACCGCATCCTGCATATGGGCAGACACGATCCCCAGATCGTCGGTATCGAGAGCCAGAAGCTTGAGCTCGGTCATGCGCGTCCATTCCGTTCCTGGGCCGCGATGTGGGCCCCGTTGTTTGATGGTCTGGAGATAGGATGGCGCATGGCAAGAAGCAACTATTTCGGGAAGTCGGCAGAGAGCGTCGTGTCCTTCCAGGCAACGATCTCGTCGCGGCGTTCCGAAAGCTTGGCGGTGATGCCGGTATAGGCAATTTCGCCGAGCACGAGATGCCGCGGAGGGTTGGACGCCTCGACGACCTTGATCATGGCTTCGCCAGCACGGACAGGATCGCCCGGCTGCTGGCCGCTATAGCCTGCCGTCTGCGACAGACGGGCGCCTGCGGTATCCTGATACTCGTCGATCTTGACAGGCGTCTGTTTCAGCGAACGGCCGGCCCAATCCGTCCGGAACGGACCCGGTGCGACGCAAGTGACCTTGATGCCAAGCGCTGCAACTTCGGCGGACAGCGCATCAGAAAAGCCTTCAACGGCGTGCTTGCTTGCCGCATAATAACCGGAGCCCGGGAAGCCGATAAAGCCGGCCTGGGAGGTGATGTTGAGAATGTGGCCCTTGCGACGGGCGCGCATGCCGGGCAGCACCGCCCGCGTCATGGCGAAAAGGCCGAAGACATTGGCATCGAACATGCCGCGGATCTCGTCTTCCTCGCCTTCCTCGATCGAGGCCTGGTAGCCGTAACCGGCATTGTTGACGAGGACGTCGATGCGCCCGAACTTTTCCTCGGCAGCGCTGACAGCAGCTGCGATCTGGCCTTCGTCGGTCACGTCGAGATCAACGGCGAGCGCATTGTCGTGGCCTGCAACGAGATCAGCAAGCCTCGCCTTGTCGCGGGCCGTGACGACGGTCGGAAAGCCCTTTGCAATTGTCAGCTTGGCGAGTTCCAAGCCGAAGCCGGAGGAGCAGCCGGTGATGAACCAGACGTTGGAAGATGCATCAGTCATAAAAATATCTCCGATGGAAAAGCCGGATCATGAAAATGAGGCGGGGCGTGTTGGATGACAATACCTGACATAGGCATGAAAAAAGGGACGGCAAGGTATCCCCCTGGCCGCCCCTCATCCCTCGAAACATGCGGCCTCTTCAGGCCATATTGCTCAGTCGCTGACGCGTTCGACGATGGCGCCGCAGCGTGTCAGCTTTTCTTCAAGACGCTCGAAACCACGATCAAGATGGTAGACGCGGCTGACGATCGTTTCGCCTTCGGCCGCAAGGCCGGCAATGACGAGCGACACCGATGCGCGAAGGTCTGTTGCCATCACTGGCGCACCCTTCAGCTGCGAAACGCCTTCGATCCGCGCCATCTGCCCGGACAGCGAAATGCGCGCACCGAGACGGGCCAGTTCCTGCACGTGCATGAAGCGGTTTTCGAAGATGGTTTCGGTGACATGCGAAACGCCTGACGACATGGTCATCAGCGCCATGAACTGTGCCTGCAGGTCCGTCGGGAAGCCCGGGAAGGGTTCGGTGACGATATCGACCGGCTGGATCCGGTTGCCGTTCCTGACGACACGCAGACCGCTTTCGGTTTCGGTGATCTCGGCACCGGCAAGGCGCAGCGTATCGAGCGCATTTTCAAGCAGCGAGGCCTGCGTGCCTTCGAGCACCACATCGCCGCCGGTCATGGCAACCGCCATCGCATAGGTGCCGGTCTCGATCCGGTCCGGCAGGACGCGGTGACGGGCGCCCGACAGTGAGGCCACGCCTTCGATGGTGATGGTGCGCGTGCCGGCGCCACTGATCTTGGCGCCCATGGCCGTCAGGCATTTTGCGAGATCGACCACTTCCGGTTCGCGGGCGGCGTTGTCGATGACGGTGGTGCCGCGGGCAAGGGTTGCCGCCATCAGCATGACGTGCGTGGCGCCGACCGAAACCTTGGGGAAAGTGTAATGTGCGCCGACAAGGCCACCCTTGGGGGCCGACGCGTTGATATAGCCGGCATCGACCTCGAGGATGGCGCCGAGCGCCTGCAGGCCTTCCAGGAACAGATCGACCGGACGCGTGCCGATGGCGCAACCGCCCGGAAGCGACACGCGGGCCTTGCCTTCACGCGCCAGCAGCGGGCCGATCACCCAGAACGAGGCGCGCATCTTGGAGACCAGCTCGTAAGGAGCGGTCGTATCGACGATGGTGCGGCAGGTGAAATTGATCGTGCGCGAATAGCTCTCGGCCTGGCTTTCGCGGCGGCCGTTGACGGAGACATCAACGCCATGATTGCCGAGGATGCGCAACAGCTGTTCGACATCGGCCAGATGCGGCACGTTTTCGAGCGTCAGCGTATCGCTGGTCAGAAGCGACGCAATCATCAGCGGCAGCGCGGCGTTCTTGGCGCCCGAGATCGGGATCGTGCCGTGAAGCTCGTTGCCGCCGGAAATTCTGATGCGATCCATGGTGTGGTAACTCTTTCTCTCAAGCGGCCGGGTTTGCGTCTCTAGACCAAACCTTGTCCCGCTTCAATCCGTGATGAAAACTGCGGATGAGAGCAAATCGTGCCACAACCCGTTTATGCACTGCAAAGACTATGATGATTCGTCCGTTTTTGCGGCAGAGGGCGAAGACGCCAGCAAACCTTGCGTCTCGTCCGCCTCGCCGGCGCGCCGCGCGCGCGACTGACCTTTCCGCCGCATCAGGTTTTCCCGCAATTTCGCAGCGGCACGCTGCTTGCGATCCAGCTCACGCCGCTCGGCTTCGCTCAACGGTGCGGCCGGCGCCTGGCTATCCAAGGTTTCTGGTTTTTTAGACATGGCTTCTCCTTAAAGAAAAAGCCCGACACACGAAAGCGCCCCGGGCGTTTTCCCGGATGGTTCTCCAAGAAGTTAGATTTTGCTGCTTGCACTTGCCCCGAACCTATGGCAATAGCCCCCTCGCTGACGACACGAACCCGAACGTCCGCAGATGCTGCTATAGCTCAGGGGTAGAGCACTCCCTTGGTAAGGGAGAGGCCGAGAGTTCAAATCTCTCTAGCAGCACCACTTTTCCTTCCATCCATTATAATTAGTCTGCCAGTAATTTTCGGACAGTCGTACGACCTAGCGCGACGCGAAGTTTCGCTTCGTCGCGTGCGCAAACTACCAGCCGTTTCATTGTCGATTTCGCGTGCGACCACTTTGGTTCGCCGGAGAACCTGAAGTCGTAGAAGGCCACCTCCCCCTCCCCGCCTAGCCACGACACCCAACATACGGCAGCAGCAGGTTCATCTGCTCACTCATGACGCCCGGACTGTCGCGTGGGGGATCGACGGTTTGCTGGTTGGTGTTGCCCCAGACGCCGCCGCCGGCCCAGTAGGTGGCGCCGAGGAAGATGTCGGGGCGGGCCATCATGGCATCGAGCAGGTCGCGCAGTTCCCGTAGAGAGCCTTCGGTTCGGCCGGTGGCGAATTCGCCGATGAAGATGCGTTTTCGATGTTGGGTCGCCCAGTCTGTGGCGCTTTTCAGGATCCGTTTTCCGATGCCTTCGGTGACGATCGGGTTGGAGCCGCCAAATCCCTTGTCGAGATACTGGTGCATGTCGAAGCCGCAATTGTCGGCGGGATCGAATGCCTGCAACATCACGGTGCCGTTCGAGGTCTTCGTCCAGGAATGGGCGCCCGTCCAGGCGATGCCGGAAAACAGCACGGTTCCCGTTGCGCCACGCCGCCTGATTTCGGCGCATGCGGCGTTCTGGGTGTTGAGGTTGAGAATGGGATCCTGGTCATGCGGCTCGTTCATCAGCCCGTACCAGACAAGGCTGTTTTTCCCGTAACGCTGTGCCAGCTCGCCCCAGAACGCCGCGTAGCTTTCGAGCGTTGCAGCTGACGTGCCGTCTCCGATGACGATCTTATCGCGCCTTCCGTAGTCATGCATATCCAGGAGGACAACCGCACCCTCGCCCACTGCCCGGCCGACCAGACGATCGAGGCCCTCAAGTGCCGCCGGCTCAAGCGGTTTTGCAATATCGGGCTGCAGGCGGTTCCACTTGAAGGGGATCCGAAACACTTTCACGCCCAGCGAGAGGTAATAATTCAGGTTCTCCAGGTGAGGCCACTTCCAACGGCCGCCAATCATCTCGAACTCAGCACCGGCCAGGTTAACCCCGATCAGCGGGCACGTTCCCGTTCGGGCACCTACGGAAGGACCTGACGACACAACCGACGCCGCAAAGGCGCCAGCGCCGAACAACAAAGATCTTCTTGAGCATTCATTCATGTAAGACGCCTGTAATAAAGATTTTATTATAATATTGATGCACTAAACAATCAACAACTTACGGATTTTTGTGCAACACCTCAGCGAATTCACACTACAACACCCATATTGAATTCCATTATACGATTAACCTAGCGATTAGTTTTGTTTAATGAGGACTCAGCAAGAGCATATCCATGCTGTAACCACGATTCGATGTCGTGCTACTCGACATTTCACTGATTAGCAGCGGTGATAGACGGCATGCGCGGGTGTCCGGCGACAGCAGGAGTGGGAATGCGAGTGATATTCGATCTGACGCTTGCCACGCGCAAGCCGGAGATTACCGGTGTCGAACGTTACGGGATCAATCTATTCGAGGCATTCCGGAAAATTTGCCCTGGCAGCACGGCCTATGTCATGTCGACGTCGTTTTTTTCGAGCGACGACAACCTGGTCCTCTGCCAGCATCCTTTGATGGCCTGGCTCACTTTGCCGTTCAGACTGGCATCTTCCAGTTACGATGCGGCCGTCTTTCCGAGCATGCCGGCAAGTCCGCTCTCCATATCATCCAGACTGCCCCTCTATCGCATCATTCACGACGACTTCCCCTGGACAAGGGGACAGGAGATGCCGATCAAGGGGCGCCTTCTGTTTCGGGATGTGGAGCGCGCCGTTTCATCCCGATACCGCGCCATCTTTGCGCCAACCGGCTACTCGGCGGCAAAGCTTCGTCCGATCTTTCCCTCCCATGATGTGAGCGAGATCGGCAACGCCCCCGCGCTGCCGTTCAACGGCGAATTGTCCGAGATCGCGGAACTGCGGGGCAAAGACTTCGTCCTGAGCGTGGGGACGGTGGAGCCCCGAAAGAATTACGAAAAGATCATCGACGTCGCGGCAGCGCTTCAACCGCACAATGTCCTGTCGGTCGTTGTTGGTCGCAGCGGTTGGGGAAATATCGCCACCGATCTCGACCGGGCGAGCAACGACCCAACGAGCAACATCCGATGGATGAAGGACATATCCGACAGCCAGTTGCGGTGGCTTTACGCAAACTGCCGGTCGTTCCTGTCTTTGTCGCATGACGAGGGGTTCAATATGCCGCTCGTCGAGGCAGGGTCGCTGGGCTGCAGCATTGTCGCGTCCGACATCGCCATCCACCGGACTGTTTCTCCGCCATGGGGACGGCTGGTCTCGCCGGGCACCCCCGCTGATGAGATCGCGACTGAGATCATGACGGCTCCGCGAGCGACTGAGAGCGCGTATCTTGCCTACAGAGCCCGGTATTCCTGGGATTTTATCGCGGCCAACCTGCTTTCGAAAATCCAGGCCCAAAGACGCACCGGAGCACGGTCCCATGCCTGAGCACCAGTTGACCATGCTCTGGCATGAAGCCGGAAACTCGCACTACCATGACCGATTTGTCGAGCTTTCGAAGGTCGCCAATCTCACGGTCATGGGGCCAAAAACCTTTCAAGGCACAACGTTCGACCCTGAGAAATTCCGCTTTCCGGTGAAGCTGTTTAATTCCGTCTTGTCGTCGCACTGGCTGACATTCATTCCGAGCACCATCGCTTTCTACCGGGAAGCGCGACGGGCGGACATTCTCTACGTTCATGAGGAACCGCACTCGCTTGTCGCGTTCCTAAGCGCCACCCTGCGTCTCGGGCGGCCGATGTACATCGAAAGCTCGGCCATCAATCTCAAGGGAAACCTCTCCGGATGGAATGTCCTCGAGCGGTTCGTCTATAAAACAGCGACCAAGATCATTCCCAAGAACCATGAGGTCGCCGATGTCCTTCACAGACGGGGGGCTCCCCGGAGCAAGATCTCAAGCCCCATCGGTAACGGCGTTTCAAAGTCGTCGTTTTCGATCGTCGATAAGTCGGCGGCACGTTCTGCGCTTGCGCAAAAGTATCCGCAGGTCTCCGATGCATTCAAGAAGGGCGGTCTCGTTCTCGGCTATGCCGGGCGGATCTGGCAGCCGAAAGGGATAGAGATCCTGGCGCAGCTTGCACAGGAGCTCCCGGTCACGATCCTCGCCTGCGGGCCGGTCGCAGATGATTATCTTGTCGATACACTCGTTGCGGCAGGGGTAACGGTTCTTCCCAGTCTTCAGAAGGAAGATCTGCGGACCTTTTACAGCGCGCTCGATCTCTTCATTCTGCCGAGCCTCTCGACGAAGAACTGGCGGGAACAGTTCGGCCGTGTCTGCATCGAGGCGATCTATTGCGGGACGCCGGCTGTCGGGTCCCATGTCGGCGGCATTCCGATGGTGATCGGCGCCAGCCAGACCTTCGAGGCAGGCAATATCGAGCAGGCCAAGGCACTGCTGACCAAACTTTCAGACGAGGCGGAGCGGGCGGAAATCCTGCGGTGGCAGACCGCCCATGTCGATCAGAATTTTTCCTGGGAAGCGATTGCAGAGCAAGTTTTAGCCGTCACACACTTAAAGAGATAAATGCAATGACCGAAGACCGACTTGGGTCCAGAGATAAAATATTCGGTTTATCCTTTTACGAATATTCCGACGACGCTCTCGTAGAACAGGCTGTTTCTCCCCTTTCCGAGACGGACGGGGTAAAACTGGTCGTCACTGCGAATACGGATCACGTCTCCAACCTGTACAAAAATGCTGAATTCAGACGTGCTTACGACAGTGCGTGGTCAGTCACGATCGATGGCATGCCCGTCTTTCTCTATGCGAAACTGTGCGGCGCGGCCGTCAAGCAGCGGATACCAGGCGCCGATCTCTTTCCCAAGCTGCTCGATGCCCTGACAGACAAGAACCATCGGCCGTTCTTCGTCTGCTCGAGCCAGGCGACGGCGGACGGGCTGGCAGTCCAGATGACGGCACGTGGCTTCACGGAGGCCGGCTTCGGCTACGCGATACCGCCGTTTGGTTTTGAAAAACAACCCTCTCATACGCGCGACCTGCTGAGCGCGATCCGCGACAACCGCACAACGCATCTGTTCATGGGTATCGGCGCGCCCAAATCCGAGATTTGGGTGAATCAGAACAGATCCGCGCTTGGGCACCTTTACGCCTTCTGCTTCGGCGCGGCTCTCGAATTCACAGCCGGCACCAAGACTCGAGCGCCAAAGGTTTTCCGTCTGGTTGGAATGGAATGGTTTTGGCGAGTGGCCACCGAGCCCCGTCGCTTGTTCAAACGGTACTTCATCAGTTCCTGGGGCTTTTTCTCAGCCGTTGTCGCCGATCTGAACCAATCCAGAATAAGCTCGTAGGTGGCCCGATGTATGATGTCTCCGTGATCATTCCAGTCGTATCAAAGAGCAGTCGTCTGGCGCGCACGCGCGAAGTGGTGCGGCGATTGCAGGAGCAGAGGGCGATCGCGCTTGAAATCATCATCGTGATGCAGGGGTTCGACGAGACCGAAACGATCGGCATCGACGGTGTGAAAACCATATTTTCGCGCGTGTTCAGCTCGTCGCATTCCCGAAATGTCGGCGCCTGTCACGCGACGGCCGATCTCATCTCGTTTCTGGATGACGACACATTCCCTGCCGCGAGCGATTTCTACCGCAGGGTGAAAACCATTCTCGATGTCGGCGCGGTCGATTTCGTCACCTGCAACATCGTCTCGAACGGCAAGCGGCTGGCTGCAAGCCGGATCGAAAGCGATGTCCAAATCAACAGGCAAACCATCATCGGCAACATGTGGGAACCGGGGCTGACGCTTCGCCGCAAGACGTTTTTAAAATTCCAGTTCGATGCCACGCTGGGTATCGGCGCCATTCATGGATCGGGAGAGGGCTTCGATCTCGGGGCACGTTTGGTCGATGCCGGCCTGAAGGGCAAGCGGTTGGCCGGCCTGGAAATCGACCATCCGCCTTTGCCGTTGAACTCCGAATTCGATGTCCAGCGCACGTTCTACTACTCGCTTGGCAACGGCAGCTCCCTGGTCGCCAGAGGGTTCCACAAGGCCTATGCAAAGCAACTCTTCAAGCAGGTCGCAAAGACGGTGCTCTATCCATGTCTCAACAGGTGGAGCGAGGCGAAGCTTGCCCTGCTGCGGCTTGCCTGCCTGCTGATCGGGCCGGCGATCCCGCGCGGCGTTCCGAAGATCATTCCAAACCAGTTGGCGAAGGACCTGATCGACGGTGAAATCCGCCCGTTCCCTGGGGTGGAACCTCGGATCGACCGGGCCACAGCCTAGACCATTCGCTTGACGCGACCGAAATCTCACCGATCGGCTTCACATGTCCTATTTGAAACTGGCAATCAAGGGTACGAGCTGGTCGCTTGCGCAGGTGCTCGTCGAGCGGCTGACGCAGACCGTGGTGTTTCTGATTGCGGCAGCCCTGCTCGGGCCGCATGAGTTTGGTGTCGCAGCGCTTACGACCGCGCCGGCCGTGATCATCGCGTCCACCCTGCAGTCCGGAAGCCAGGTCGTGATACAGCGGCGACTGCTCGACGATGACTTCGTCAGTTCGGTCTTCGGTCTCTTCCTTCTGCTTGGCCTTTGCGGCTCGGCGCTACTGTTGATAGCGAGCGCCCTTCTCCGCCACCTGGAAACCTTCTCCGGCCTCAGTGCCATGGTTGCCGTGACGTCGATCGCTCCCCTTGTCTCAGCGCTCGCGGTCGTGCCGGAAGGACTGCTCGCGCGAGATTTCGCCTACAAGGTACTGGCGGTCCGAAAGTCGGCCGGGTTGCTTGTGGGCGGGATTGTCTGCTGCGCGCTTGCGTTTTCGGGGTTCGGCGCCTGGAGCATCGTTGCAGTCGTCGTGATAACGCCGATCGTTGCGGCGATGGTCAGTGTTGTGGCGGCGCGCTGGAAGCCAACGGCCATGCCGACGCTGATCTCGATGCGGTCGACGCTGAATTTCTCGTTCGCCGTAATCGGAATGTCGGCAGTCACGCAGATCAACGTGCGCTCTGCCGATGTGGTGGTCGGTTTGGTCGCGACACCGACAGCGACGGGTGTTTTTCGGCTATCACGCACGGTGCTTGATCTCGCATCAAGCCTGTTTCTCAATCCGATCAACAACATCCTGCTCCCAATCTTTTCGAGGATGGGTGAGGATCGTGACCGGATGATAAGCACGATGTGGAGGTCATGCGCGGTAACAGGCCTTGTTGCCGCGATACCTTTTGTCGCTTCCGCGTTTTCAGCGCCCTATGTCGCATTTATGTTTTTTGGAGACAGGTGGCCACAACTGCCCGAAACGATAACACTGATGCTGGTGGCGCTACCGTTCATTGCGGTTGTCGTGCCCGTGCAAACCTTCCTGGTTGCAACAGGACACCCAAGCTTGGCATTCCTGAACAATGTTTACCAGGCACTTGCTGATGTCGCGATGATTGCAGTCGGAGCATATTTCGGGATTTTTTGGGCAGCAGCAATGTTCAGCCTGAGATTCTCTCTGACAGCGTTGTTTATTCTCCTGGCCGTGCAGAAACGATTCAGTGAGATCAACGCGTTTGATGGGATCAAAACAACATTTCCGGCGCTTGTCGCGATTGCGATCGTATCAACCCTGACCGGGTTTCTATGGCTATGGCAGCTCGATCTCAAACACTTATCAGTCGCTGTATCATTTAGCGTTACGGCCTCTCTGGCATACGCATTGATATGCGCGTTCGTATTTCACGATCGTATCCGGCCACTTCTTGAGATCTGGAAGGCGCGGCGCGTTCGTGCGCCGACTGCTGCCTGATCTAAAGCCCGGCTGTCTCGCAGGCTGGCCTTCGTCTCGAGGTCCTGGGGAAGGTTGGTGGTCTGATACGGTATCATCGTAACCGTCGGGGCGTCCGACCTGATCGATCAGGACATCACGCCGGTGGCTGACGAGTGCGACCCTAGTTTACCATTGGTTAGCAACAAAGGTCGGGCGGTCGTCGGATGGCCCGATCTTGACCCAGATCCTAGGGCTGTTCTGCGATTGCATCATGATCCAGGTCAGGTCAGTCTTCTTCCACGGCTTGATTTCAGAGAACCGGTTGTCCAGCACCAGGTCGCCGGCGGATGTCTTTGCAACCAGCACCGCATGTCCCTCTCCGGACCGCGTTCTTGCCACAGCCATTCTCAGCGATCCGGAAGGCCAGCCTAGGGAGATGAGGTGTTTGCGCTTCGTGAGCGCGTAATCTTCGCAATCGCCTGACGCCACATCAATGCTCCACTCGTCGGAGCCGTCGGCATCATTGACGGGACGGACGGTGCGATTGATGCCTGAATTCACCGAAAGCAGTTGCGCCTTGCGATCATCAGTCAGTTCGACGATGCCGTCGCCGCCGGTATCGGCGCACTGTTCCTGATTGCTACGGCAGAATTTCGCAAAAGCGTAAGGTGCAAGCGCAAAACCACTTTCCTGGATGCGCTGCATTGAGCCTCTCACATCCCGCAGAATGCCGACAGGGCCAGCCGCCATCGTTACCGATGGAACTGCGAAAAACGCCAGAGTCATGACTATCGAATGCAGTTTCATGGCACGTCTCCATGTGGAATGGAGAGTAATTTACCTGCATTCGTTGTATATCACGTTTTGAGAAAGTGTAAGATTTTAATCGTCGTGCAGATTAAATTTTTCTGTTTAAGAACTACTGCAAACATCGATTTGCTGATGGTTCAAGGAACTGCTCCCATCAGGGCAACAAAAAAGGCCGGAGCGAATACACGCACCGACCTCCTGCATCGCTCTCAGCCACTGCGCCAGTACATCCGTGGTCGCCGACGAAAACAATGTTGTAGCCACGATATGGTAACTCGATCCAGATTTTCAACAGGAAATCGGGATCAAAAATGGGGGCAGCAGCTCAATGCGCTGCCCCTCATCACCTCAAAAGGCTAGACGCCCTCAGTAAGGCGAGTTGCACTGTGCGCGAACGCCGGCACGTGGCACGTAGCTGTTATCCGATGCACGGTAGCTGCGGTAGCGGTCGGCACACCACTGGACGTGAGCACGGGTACCTGCGCGGGCCGGGCGACTTGTCACGGCACCGCCGATGATTGCGCCTGCGCCGAATGCTGCGAGGGGATACCAGAAACCATCGGAATGGCGGCGATAGCCCGGACGGCGATCACGGTATCCACGGTGGCCCTGGTGCCAGCCCCGACGATCACGCATTTCCCGGCGTTCGCGCATGTCACGACGGTACTGGACATGTTCGACATCGGATACCTGAGGCGACTTCACCATCGGCAGGGGTGCGGCAGTCGCCGGGACAAGCGAGGTGAGGCCCAGTGCCACCGCAAGCGACGACGCGGTCAGAAACTTCGTAACAATATTCATATTAGTTCTCCGTGTTATGGAGAGACAACACATTGACGCAACAGGGAGTTCCCTCATCACGCGAGAGTGAGGCCCGCGTTACAGGTGTTTCCAACCTTGAGCGAGCGCGACAACGGGAACAGCGGCCAATACATCGTTTAAATCTTAAATAAGCATTCTCCGCTATTTCTGATTGTTCAGAGCGTGCGGAGCATCCCATGGGCTTTTACGGCAACCCCTTCGGCTACGAGTATCAGTTCCCAAACAGGCTTACGCCGTCCCTGGACAAGGACGTCGTCAGCGTGGTTGACACCACCGCGGTTGCCGCGCTTACCGTCAATACAAAGTCGCTGTTCCAGCTGAAACTGCAGGACAACTCGATCCGCTTCGAGTTTACCCAGTATGCCTTGTGGACCTCCGGCTACAAGCCGACCTCAAGCGACACCGCCAGCGCTGTGCACTTCAACGGGCCGGTGTTTACCGATATCAACAACAACCTTTCTCCGATCGTCGGCGTCTCGATCAAGAGCAATATTGCCGGCCTCGACAGCCGGGACGTTTCGTTCGACTACAACAAGATTGCGATCGACTTTACCGGCATCAAGGCGGGTCCGACGTCGTACATCACAGTGTCCGTGACCTTCAATGAACCCAAGATCGGGGGTGACGGCAACGACGTGCTGAACGGATCGCGTTACGCAGACATCATGTCCGGCGGCAAGGGCGACGACAAGCTGATGAGCAGCGCCGGCGCCGACAAGATGGACGGTGGTGCCGGAACCGATACCGTTTCCTACGCCAATGCCACAACCGCAGTGGTTGCCAGCCTCGCCGCGCCGGAGGGCAATACGAACAATGCCAAGGGCGATACCTATACCTCGATCGAAAACCTCATCGGTTCGCAGTATCGCGATGTGCTGACGGGCGACCAGGGCGCGAACGTCCTTTCCGGCGGCCTTTCGAACGATCGCCTGACAGGCGGCGAAGGCGCGGACAGTTTCGTGTTCGACACGCGACTGAACAAGAAGGGCAATGTGGATACGATCACGGATTTCTCCGTCGCGGATGACACGATCTGGCTCGACACGGATATATTCACAAAGGCCGGCACGGTTGGGGATCTCGCATCGGATGCATTCCATAGCGGCACCGCGGCCAGCGACGCATCCGACCGGATCATCTACGACAAGGCGACCGGTCGTCTCTACTACGACGCCGATGGAACCGGGAAATACGGGCAGATGCTGTTTGCCATCGTCGACAAGGGCCTCAACATCACCGCAGCAGACTTCGACATCATCGCCTGACCGTATCCGGCACGAGGGTGCTTACGCCGCCTGCTGGACGAAATGGCCCGGCGAGACCTCGAGATAGGTGCGCTTCGGCGCCACGTAATCGAGCGGCCTCACGGGGCTCTTAATCTCTTCGGACAGTGGCGGCGGCGTCTCACCGCGGCGTGAGGGGTCGGGAACCGGCACGGCCGAGATCAGCCTGCGGGTATAGGCGTGCTGCGGATTGTCGAAAATCGCCGCACGCGGCCCGATCTCCACGATCTCTCCAAGGAACATGACAGCGACCCGGTGGCTCATGCGCTCCACGACCGCCATGTCGTGGGAGATGAACAGATAGGCCAGACCGTGCTTTTCCTGAAGCTCGAGCAGCAGGTTGGAGACCTGCGCCTTGACCGTGACGTCGAGGGCCGAGACGGCTTCGTCGGCGACGATGAATTTCGGCTCCAGTGCCAGAGCACGCGCGATCGAGATGCGCTGGCGCTGACCGCCGGAAAACTCATGCGGATGGCGATCGGCCATTGCCGCCGAAAGCCCGACCTGTTCCAGCAGTTCTGAAACACGCGCCTTTGCCTCGCGCTTGCCCATCATTTTATGCGCAAGGATAGGTTCGGCAATGGCCGAACCGACGGTGATGCGCGGATTGAGCGAGGCAAACGGATCCTGGAAGATCATCTGCGAATTGCGACGCATGGTTCGCAGATCGCGCGTGCCGGCCTTGGTCACATCCTGGCCGTCGATGACGATCGAGCCGGCGGATGGATTGAGCAGACGAATGATTGCGCGTCCGGTCGTCGACTTGCCGCAACCGGATTCACCGACCAGCGACAGTGTTTCACCGGAGCGCAGATCGAAGGATACGTCTTCCACGGCATGGACGCGACCATTGGGCAGGTCGAAACGGACCGCAAGATTCTCAACCTTGAGGATTGGTGCGACGGACTGGGAAACCGGTTTCATTTCGCGGCCGTCGGTCGCCACGCCCGTCGCAGGATCGACTTCGGGAAAACGCTTGGGCGCCAGGCACGCGCCCATCGCGCCGAGGCGCGGGATCGAGGCGAGCAGCGACTTCGTGTAGATCGCCTTCGGGCTTGCAAAGATCTCGGTGGTCGGACCGGTCTCGATCATGTCGCCGCGGAACATCACGACGGTGCGGTCGGCGATCTCGGCCACCACGCCCATGTCGTGGGTGATGAACAGCACGCCCATGTTTTCCTCGCGTTGCAATTCGCGCAGCAGGTGGAGGATCTCGGCCTGGATGGTCACATCGAGTGCCGTCGTCGGTTCGTCGGCGATCAGCAGTTTCGGACGGCAGGCAAGCGCCATGGCAATCATCACACGCTGGCGCATGCCGCCGGAGAACTTGTGCGGATATTCGTGCAGCCGCGCCTTGGCGGCGGGGATGCGGACCCGCTCCATCAGCCGCACGGTTTCGGCCTCAGCTTCTCTCCACGACAGGCCGCGATGCAGGACCAGCGCTTCGGCAATCTGGTTGCCGATCGTGAAGACCGGATTGAGCGAGGTCATCGGCTCCTGGAAGATCATGCCGATCGACCCGCCGCGGACCTTCCGCATTTCGGATTCGCTTGCGGCCAGCAGGTCCTTACCGTCGAGCAGGATTCGGCCCTCGGTGCGCGAGCGTCCCGGCGGCAGGAGCCGCATGGTGGAGAGCGCTGTGACGCTTTTGCCAGAACCGCTCTCGCCGACGATCGCCACCGTCTCACCGGCATCGACGGACAGGCTGATGTTGCGGATGACGGCCTTCCATCCTTCCGGCGTCTTGAAGGAGGTCGTCAGGTTTTCGACCGACAGAACAGGCGGGGTCGTTTTTACTGTGGCGGTCATGATCAGCTCTCCTTCGCCAGCCGTGGATCGACAAGATCGCGCAGGCCATCCCCCAGCAACTGCAGGGAGAGAACCGAAAACACGATGGCAAGGCCCGGAAAGACCATCAGCCACGGAGCGTTGTTCATGTATTCGCGCCCCGAAGCCAGCATCGTGCCCCAGGTCGGCATGTCAGTGGAAACACCGACGCCGAGGAAAGAGAGGCTCGCTTCCGCCAGCATCGCCGAGGCGAAGACGAAAGTTGCCTGCACGAGGATGGGCGATGCGAGGTTGAGGAGAACGTGGCGGAGCAGGATCTGCCATGTGGGCAGACCCATGGCCACAGCTGCCTCGATATAGGGCAGTTCGCGCAACACCAGCGTCGAGCCGCGGATGATGCGGGCAAGACGCGGCGCGTAGGTGATGCCGAGCGCCAGGATGACGGTCGTGAGCGACGGACCGAGTGCCGCGACGAGCGCGATCGCGAGCAGGATATCGGGAAACGACATCATCGCATCGAGGAGGCGCGAAATCGGCGCGTCGAGCTTGCGGAAGAAGCCGGCAGCGACACCCAGAATGACCCCGAGAACCGTGGAAATGGCGACCACGCCGAGGCTGACCATCAGCGAGATCCGGCCGGCGAAGATGGCGCGTGAAAAGATGTCGCGGCCGAATTCGTCGGTGCCGAAGAAGTTCGACATCGACGGCGGCTTCAGCTTGTTGACGATCGACAGCTTGTTTGGCGCGTAAGGGGCGACCCAGGGCGCAAGCAAAGCTGCCGCGACAACGACCACGAGAATGATGGCGCCGGCCAGCATCGCGCGGTTTCCGAACAGGCGGCGAAGGCTTGACGCGAAGGGCATGGAGAGGGAGGCCATGGTGTTCATAGGCGCACCCGCGGATCAACGATGATGTAGAGCATGTCGACGATGAAGTTGATGAGAACGTAGATGGCGGCAACGACGAGCAGCGCGCCCTGGATGACCGGATAATCACGCCGCAACACGGCTGACACGACAAGGTTGCCGACGCCGGGAAGGCCGAACACGGTTTCCGTCACAACGGCACCCGCGACCAGCATGGCGACCGACAGACCGATGACGGTGATGATCGGGATCAGCGCGTTCTTCAAGGCGTGCTTGAGGATAACGCGGCCTTCGCCCGCTCCCTTGGCGCGCGCGGTGCGCACATAATCGTCGCCGAGCACATCGAGCATTGCGGCGCGGGTGAAGCGGGTGATCAGCGCCGAGTTGACGACGCCGAGTGCCACGGCCGGCAGGACGAGGTGATGCAGCCGCTCGAAAAACGGCGTGCCCGGACCGCCGTAGCCGGAGGCCGGGAACCAGCCCTGCCCGACCGCGAAGATCTGGATCAGCATCAGGCCGAGCCAGAAGCTCGGCACGCTTGCTGCAACCATGGTCAGCGTCACGACGATCTGGTCGAAGATCGTGCCGCGCTTGACGGCGGAGAGAATGCCGACGGGAAGCGCGATGGCGACCGCGATCAGGATCGAGAACAGGGTGAGGAAGAAGGTCGGCTCAGCACGGGCGGCAAGGGCAGTCGTTACCGGCTGGTTCAAGAAGATGGACTGACCGAGATCGCCTTTCAGAATGCCCAGTACGAACTGGCCGTACTGGACGAGCATGGGCGCATCGAGGCCCATGCGGGTGCGCAGCTGCGCGATGTCTTCCGGGGTCGCATCCGACCCCAGCATGACAGCGGCAGGATCGCCAGGCGTCACGCGAACGATGATGAAGACCACCGTCACGACGAGGGCGAGCACGATAGCCATGCCCCCCAGCCGTTTCAAAAGTGCCTGTGCGATCCTTGCCATAGCCAGTCCCTAGTTATCCAGCTTACTTCTTCGGGCTCACGTTCCAGAAATGCGGCCAGTAGGTCGGCTCATAACCGGAAACACCGTTGGCGAGACCCGAAACCCCATTGAAGTTGCCGACCTTGTAGAGCGGCGCATCGTCGTAGATGACGGTCTGGATCGCGTCCCATGCGGTCTTCTTGGCATCGTCGGTGGTGGCGTCCATGTAGGTCGCAACGGCCTTGGTCTTCTGGTCGGAGACGTACCAGCCCGGATAGGTGTCGGTGATCGTGTTGATCGTCGTCGGATCGCCCGGGAAGTTGGAGTGGGTGATGAAGATGTCCCACTGCTTGGCGTCGGCACGACGGGTCGTGAGCGTTGCCCAGTCGACCACCTGCAGATCGACCTTGAAGCCTGCAGCTTCGAGATAGGCCTTGGCGACTTCGCCGATCTTGTAGTGGAATTCGTACTGGCGGCTGGTCATTAGGCGCAGCGGCTGGCCATCGTAACCGGCAGCCTTCAAAAGCTTTGCAGCTGCTTCCGGATCGCCTTCGCCATAGCGGGCAACGCCCGCTTCGGTGTGCCAGAAGGAGCCTTCCGGGAAGATCGAGGCATCGACGCTGAAGAAGCGGTCGTCGGAGAAAGCCGCGAGCATCATATCCGATGCGTTGAGCGCTGCCTGAACGGCCTGACGGAGTTCCTTCTTAACCAGAAGGCCTTCCTTCATGTTCATGTTCATCGACGCCCAGCCGGCATTCTTGAAGATGACAGGCTTGGCATTGCTGCTCTTTTCGACGCGCTCATAGGCGCTGACCGGTAGCGAGTCGGCGAAATCGAACTGGCCGGAAATCAGGCCTTCGACGCGTGTATTGGCGTCTGGAACCGGCACGAAGCGGATTTCCTTGGCGATCGCCTCGCGCTTGCCGGCATAGTTGCTCGGCGTGCCCTCGGGCGACTTGTAGCCATCGAAACGGACGAGCTGGGTGTACTGGTCGGGCTTGCGTTCCTTCAGCGAATAAGGACCCGTGCCGACGAATTCGGTCAGCGTATCGGCGATCTTTTCGGATGGCAGGATGACCGACGCCTGGGAGAGGGTTGCGAGCAGCGGCGCATAGCGCGACTTCAGCTTGATGACGATGGCATGGTCGCCATCTTCCGCGATGCTTTCGACGACGCCGGCAACCTGCTTGCCCTTGGAATTGATCGTCATCCAGCGCTTCAGCGAAGCCGTGACGTCCTTGGCATCGAAGTCGCTGCCATCGTGAAACTTCACGCCTTCGCGCAGCGGGATCTTGTAGGTGAGACCATCTTCCGACAGCGTCGGCATGGCGGCGGCCAGAAGCGGCACGGACTTCCACTCGGCGTCATAGGTGTAGAGCGTTTCGAAAATGTGCTGGTCGATCGTCAGCACGATATCGGTCGGCGTCTGCATCACGTCGAGCGACGGAGGCTCGCCGATCGTCGCAACCGTCAGCACGCCGTCGCCTGCCTGGGCGTTCGCCTGTGTCAGCGCCAGGCTGCTGGTGCCGGCCAATGCCGCCAGCGTCATGAGAACAAGTGCACTCTTTTTCATTGTCATCCCCTTGTTGTCTTCAGTGGTCAAATCCCGGCCGGCTTTCCTGTCCGGTCGAAAATTCAGGCATCCAGTCCCAGCGGATCGGCGACGCGCGGCCATATTTCGAGGCTCGCTTTGCGATACGGCGTCGTTGCGGGATTGGTCGGGTAACAGGTCGGCGCGGCGATATAGACGATCTCAGACGAGACCGGCTGGAAGCCCGCGTGAAAATGGTTGGTCGACTTGACGAGCAGATAGGATTTGGCCGCGAAATCGATGCCCTGATTGGCAAAGATGTCGGGCTCGTAGGTCTGGGTGCGGCTGGTGATCAGCACGATATCGATATGGGTACCGACCGGGCGCACGACGGCGGTGCTGCCGAGCGTGACGCGGCTGTTGCGAAAGCTCTGCCAGCCCGCATCGAACACGCTTTGCACCGTGACGCGCAGATCGAGCGGTTCACCGCCTTCCGGACCGGATTTTCCACCAATGCGCAGGCTGAGTTCCGCGCCCTCTCCTGCCGCCTGGCAGAAGGTGACGGCAATCGGATCCCAGATGGTCGCAACGGCGAAATCATCCATGCCGCGCTCCATCATCCGGCGCAGGATGAAGGTCGCATCACCCGCCACGCCGCCGCCGGGATTGTCCCAGACATCGGCAATCGTTACCGGCACCCCGGGATGCGAGGAGCGGATCGACACGGCCTTGTCGAGGCCCGCTTCGGTATCGAGCATGGGCATCGCAGTCTGCCGGCGCAGGCTGTAGAGCTCGCGACCGAGAGAGGCCGCAAGCGCATCGCCCTTGGCCTTGTCGTTGTCCGTCACGACGACGATGCGGGTGCCCATGTCGGGCAGGTCGCCGGCCATGAAGCCGTGGATGACAGAGGCCGACAGGATGCCGTCCTTGCCTTCCAGCGCCTGCATGCGGTCGACGAAGGAGCGCATCGGCTCGCGGCTGGTCGGGAAAATCGTGATCATCCGGCAGTCGAATGTGGAGATGACCGGCTTGATCTTGCCCTTCAAGGCCTGCAGCGCCAGCTCGATCACGTGTTCGCCGCGCTGTTCGAAATCCGTATGGGGGAATTCGAGGAAGGCAGCCATGATATCGAGATTGGCGACACGCAGCGCCGTCAGGTGACTGTGCGGATCGAATTCGGCGGCAACCAGAACATCCGGGCCGACAATCTGCCGGACACGGGCCAGAAAATCGCCTTCGGGATCGTCATAGCCCTGCGCGGCCATTGCACCGTGAAGACCGAGCACGACGCCATCGACGGGAAGCGCTTCCGTCAGTTCGGAGAGGATCAGGTCGCGCAGCGCCTCATAGGTCTGGCGCTGGATCAGGCCGGCGGGCTCTGCCCAGCAGGACGTGCCCTCGATCACGGTAAAACCTTCTGCCCTGCCGCGGCGGCGCAGGATCGGCACGACGGACGAGCACAGCGTCGGCGTATCCGGATGCTCTCCGGGCCCGGCGAAGAACGCCGCCTTGAAGGCGTTCATATCCGTCGGAACGGGAGAAAATGTGTTGGTCTCGGTCGCCAGCGAGGCGGTGAAGATGCGCATGTGTCTTATCCGGATAGGTCCGACGGCATCAGGCTCCCATCGCGGTCGCCGAGCGTCAGTCCCCAAATTGTGTGAGTTTTATTGCTTGCCGGAACAGGCACGCCATGCCCCGGAAAACCTAGGTCCCATTTCTCGTTCAGTTCGCCCGCTCACCATTTTGGTGTAATTTATTTTCTTCATAATGCGTCAAAACCGGCTCAAGTCAACGATTTTCCAAAATAAGCACCACTTTGTGTAATTTATTTTCTACGAGCCTTAATCGGGTAAAATTTTCAGCGCGACGGTCTTTCGCGCTCCGAACATGAAAAAGGGCGCCCAAAACAGGCGCCCTATTTTCATTCCATCAGGGGAAATCGAACCGTCAGCTACCAGACGGTGCCGCGTGCATCGATGTTTTCGACCCTCGTCACGATGCCGTTCCGGTGAAACACCATCCGGTCGAACAGGTTGGTGACGACGCAGGTGTGGTTCGGCACGACCTTCACGATCTGGCCGATCTCCGCAAACGGCACTGCACAGCCCGAGAGATCGACCACCGCATGTTCTTCGGACAGCGATACGATCCGCGCGCCCTCGAAGCCGACGAGTGAGCCGTAGTCGGAAAACCCGAGCAAATCGGATGTCAGTGCCTTCGAGCCGCAATCGAGCACCGCCCGGTCGGGCGCCGGCTTCGAAACGACCGTTGCCAGGATATGCATGGCGAGATCATCGGGCGTGCAGTGACCGGCGCGCACCATGCTGCGGTCGTTATAGACATAGGTTCCCGCCCGATGTTCGGTGGCGGAGGGCACCAGATGTGCCGAAAAGAGATCCGGCGAACCGCCGCTGGACCGCACCGGGCATTCGATGCCCTTTTCCGACAGAAGCGACATGGTGGTCGCCATGAACTCCTCGACGGCCTCTGCGCCACCGATGGCCGGGTAGGTCATGATGCCACCGAAGCGCAGGCCGGGCGCCGCCGCAATCTTCTCAGCGAGAGCCACCGCCTGTTCCGGCGTCTGCACGCCGCAGCGTTTTGCGCCCGTATCGCATTCGATCAGGACGGTCAGCGGGCGATCGGCATCGAACGCTGCAGACAGGCCCGACACGGTCGTTTCACTATCTGCGACGACGGCAAGCTTTGACACGCGCGCATTCAGCGCCTTCAGCCGCGCAAGTTTCACCGGTCCGAGGATATTGTAGGTGATCAGGATGTCGTCGAAACCGGCATCGGCGAACACTTCGGCTTCGGTGACCTTCTGGCAATTGAGGCCGACGGCGCCGGCTTCGATCTGCTGGCGGGCGACGGCTGCGATCTTGTGGGTCTTGATATGCGGTCGGAACGCCTTGCCCTGCGCATCGCAGTAACCCTGCACCCGCGCAATATTGGCGGCAAGCCGATCCTCGTCGATCACAGGCATCGGCGTTGCGATCTGATCGAGCGGCGTGCCGGTTTCAGGCCAGGGATAGTTCATGATGTAAACCTCTGTGGGCGTGGCTGGTTTCGTTGATGCTTGCCCGCTTTGTGCTATCAGGGCAAGAACTGGTGAAATTCATTTTCACGATCGTGACGTGCTTCGTGTCTGCGCCAATTTTCGAGGAAAGTACCTGATGGATCTGTTTCACGCGCTTTCCGACGAAGACGGCAGGCTCTCGAGCCTGGAGACCAAACTGGCGCAGTTTGCGCTCGCCAATGTCGATTTCGTGGTCAATTCCTCGATCAGCGATCTGGCCGAGCGCGCCGGGGTCTCGCCGCCTACCGTGACCCGGTTCTGCCGTCGGCTGGGGTGCCAGGGCTATTCCGATTTCAAGGTACAACTGGCCAAGATGGCCTATGTCGGCCTGCGCTACCTGAAACCGGAAGCGCCGACCGCGACGGTGGAAGAGGTGGCCCAGGACATTATCTCGAAAGCCCAGAACGCGCTGTTCGACCTGCACCGGCAGCTCGATCTCGGCGCGATCGAGAAGGCGGCGCAGATGCTGCGCGGCGCCGACTTCATCCAGGCCTTCGGTGCCAGCGGCAATTCCGCGATGGTCGTCAACGAGCTGCACAATCGCCTCTTTCGTCTCGGCTGCCGCATCAACGCGTCCAACGACCACAACATGAACCTGATGATCTCGGCAGCAGCCCAGCCCGGCACGGTCGTGTTCGGATCGTCCTATACCGGCCGCGACATGGGTCTCGTGCAATGCCTCAAGCTGCTGCGTCAACACGGCATTCCCACCATCGTGATGACGCAGCGGGGCTCGCCTGTTTCCGATGCGGCCGACCTGACGATCGCCATCGACATGCAGGAGGGCAAGAACATCTTCCGCCCCACCTCGACCCGCTTTGCCTATCTCGCTGCGATCGACATCCTCGCCAACATGGTCGCCTATGCCGACCGCAACATTGCGCTCAAGGCGCTGCGCAGCATCAAGGAAGAACTGGTGCGCAACCGCGACGGCGACGACCGCCAGCTTCTCGGAGACTGACGGTCGTCATTGACACAATCAGTCGATCGGCTTGTAGGCGATCACGTCCATCTCGACCTTGGCATCGACCATCAGCGGCGACTGTACCGTCGAGCGTGCCGGTGGATGATCGATGAAATGCTTCTGGAACACGGCGTTAAAGCTGGAGAAGTCACGGGCATCGTCGAGCCAGACATTGACCTTCACGACATCGGCCAGCGTGCAGCCCGCAAGCGCAAGCACTTCCTTGATGTTCGCAACGACCTGTTCGGTCTGGGCCACGATGCCACCGGTCACCACTTCGCCATCCACCGTCGGCACCTGGCCGGACACATAGACGAAATCGCCGGCGCGCACGGCCTTGGCGAATGGACGTCGCTGGCCGCCCGCCTGTGCGTCGGCCGCAGCGAGACGTTCGATTTTCTTGTGACCCACGATGCTCTCCGTAATTTATTTTCACCGACCGTGAATCTAGCACTGCCTGGATGCGAATTTCCAGCACCTCGGGGGAATACGAGAAAATTATTTACGGTAGTTAAAACGGCTCGGATATCAGCGACGCCTTGCCGACGACGCGCGCGAACCGGTCGGCGCCGTCGTATGGCGCTTCTCCAAGCGCTTCTCGACGACATGTGCCGGCTCCGGCCGGCCAAAGGCAAAACCTTGCAACAGGTCAACGCCAAGACTTGCCAACACGTCCGCATGGCCGAGCGTTTCGACGCCCTCGGCGACGACTTCCATGTCCAGCGTCCGGGCGATATCGACCAGTGCGGCGACCAGGCGCTGCTGGGGCAGGCCATCCAGCATGGGCAGGATGAGCTGCCGATCGATCTTGACGCGGTCCGGGCGAAGCTTGATCAACCCGAGCAGTGAGGCATGGCCCGAACCGAGATCGTCGATCTCGATTTCAATCCCAAGCGACCGGATGGCATCGATATTGGCTCTGATCTCCGGTGTGAGCTCATCGAGGAAGATCGTCTCGACCAGTTCGAAACTCACCTGGCCTGCCGGGATATCGAGACGCTTGAGCTTTTCCTCCAAATCAGGATCGGAGAGGCGGGAGGCCGACATGTTGACGGACACGCGCGGCAGAGCAAATCCCTCGGCTTGCCATCGCCTCAAGTCGGCAAGGACGAGGCGCAGCATGATTTCGTCGATTTCGTCAATCAACCCGTTCGTCACCGCAGTCGGCAAAAATGCGCCGGGTGGTTTCAGCTCTTCTCCATGTTTCCACCGCACCAGCGCTTCGAGGCCCTTGATCGCGCGGGTCCGGGCATCGACCTGTACCTGGTAGAACGGCACGAAATTGCCGTTGGTGATGGCGCTGCGCAGCTCGTAGAGGATGTGTTTTTCGGCGATCGATGCGGCTGCCATGGCGGGCGAGAACCATTCGGCGCGGTTGCGTCCGTTTCTCTTGGCCTCATAGAGCGCGAGATCGGAACAGGCGAGCAGTCCGGTGACATCCGACGCCGAGGTTTGCGCCACGCCCATCGAACAGGTGACAACGACATTCTTGCCGTTGAGAAGAACGGGTGACTGTAGCTCGGCGCGGATTTCGGCGACGATCTTCTCCATCGCGTTGAGGCCGCGGTCCATCGAAACGATGGCGAATTCGTCACCCCCCAGCCGCGCCACGATATCTCCCGGGCGGCTTGCCTGCTTCAGGATCGACGCGACATGGGCGATGACCACATCTCCACAGGCGTGGCCATATCGGTCATTGATTTCCTTGAAGTTATCGACGTCGAGATGGCACAGCGACACGAAGTCCAGCTCACCGCGTTTTGCAAGGCTGGCACATATCGCGTCGAAGCTGCGGCGGTTGAGAAGTCCGGTCAGGTGGTCGTGGTCAGCAGCATAGCGCGCTTCGGCGCGGCTCTGGTCTGCGGCTTCCCGCTCTTCCGCCAGTTGATGGCTTCGCATCACATCGTCGGTGACATCCCATTCCGCGCCGACGAAGCATGGCTCGCCATTCCCGTCGATGAAGAACTTTGCGCGTGAGCGAAGGTGGCGAATGGAGCCATCCTGGCGGATGATCCTGAACTGTGACGCATAGTCTTCGCGGTTTTCGATTGCCTTTTCGAAGTGCGCATTGGCGGCATCTCGGTCGTCTGGGTGGACGCATTCGAGCCACACCACATCCGTCGGTCCCTTCGGGACACCGTAGAGCTCCTGTAGCTGCTCATCCCAGCGGGTCTGGTTCTTGCGCAGATTGTGCTGCCAGATGCCGATGCCGGAAGCCTCCAAAGCAACATTCAACTGGCGCAGGAGGTCGTCCAGTTCGTTGTTCGTCCAGATGCGTTTGTTTTCCATGGCTTGCTCTGCCGACATCAGTGGCGACGACAATAACAGCCATTACTTAGCGAATACTAAAACAATGTGCACGTGTTATTATGAGGGAGCTCTACCCTTTAAACACCGGCGATCCGCGTCAGCGAGATAGCTCAGGCCGTTCGCGACCGCCGCGCGACGCCGTTTCGGCGATCAACCGAACATCGGGAACTTGGACCGTATGTTTTCGATGTAATACTGTCCTGGCGACCGGGACCCTGCCAATTGCTGGAACACCTGCACGGGTACCGTCTCGAATTCGCGAATTTGCCCGTTTTTCATGAACAGCCGGAGACGCTCTGCACCTTCATCATAAGCAGCAGCATCGAAGAGAGATGAGTTTAGCTCTGCTTGCATAATCGCACTCCTTGAACGGAGACAATAATGCAGTGCAGCATAAAAATTGCAAGAAAATTTAAGCTTAATTAAGTAATCGAGATGCTCACGCTCTCTTCGTTGCTTTCACATGAAATTCGGAGGAACTAGCAATTTCCGAGCCCTACTTTTGAGGCTGATCCCGATCCACCTCAAAACAATCCAGGCAGCTTGGCGGTCGTCTCATGGTCGCCTGAGGCCTCGAAATCAGAGAGGCGAACGAATTCTGCGCCTCTGTTTTTCAGATCAACCAGTGCACGAGCGACCCCCTCGCCGGCGGCATGAGTCGGCTGGTTGATGTGTGAAATCACCACATCGCCATCCTTGGCAGCAGCAATCCGTTTTTCGGCAGCCGCGGCGCCGAGGAGCGAGCCATCATCGCCGTTCAGCGAATAGCCGGCGATCTTGAAACCCATGGCCCGGATCTCCCGGATGGCCGAGAGATCATATTTTGCCGTCGCGCCGCGAAACCAGTGCGGTCTCGGAAGACCGGCTGCAAGCATGGCGTCGGCTCCTCTCCCCACCTCGCGGCCGACAGCTTCAGGCGAGCCTGCGGCCGGTATGCCATAGATCGCGATCGGAATATCGACTGCGGGAATGTGATTCTCGCCGTGATTTTCCAGCTCGAAGAGATCGCTGTTTTCACGCAGAACAGCGACGGTTTCCGGATTGTGCTTCAGCCAACGTGACGTGACGAAGATCGTTGCGGGAATTCTTTCACGAACCAGCGTCGTCAGAATACGCTCGTCGGCCTTGCCCATGCAGGCATCGAAGGTAAGGGCAACACGGATGTGTTTCGCATTTCCCGCAGGCGCCACCGTCAGACGCGGCTCGACCAGTTTCTGAACCGCCAGAGTGTCTGCCTTCGCCAAAGGCGCAAGACAGCAAAGGAGGATAGCGGCGGTGGACAAGAGGCGCATGGTCAGTTTCCGCAGGATCGGGTTGTTCCAGAATCCCGCTTTTAATCCCCTGCACGCCATTCGACCATGCGCATTCTCACGTATCAGCAATGCGGCCGCATCACTGCATCATGCTTGCGCTCAGAAGCTCGCCGACGCGAGCCGGGTGCGGATCGCACGGATGCTTTCCGGACGGCGATCGCCCAGTTCCCGTTCCCAGCGGATTGCGGTTTCGACGATCAGGTCGAGATCGTCGTGGCGCGGGATCCATTCAAGAAGGCGCCGGGCGAGCGTCGCATTGGCGACGACGCTCGCTGCATCGCCCGGGCGACGCGGGCCGTAGTTGATGTCGAACCCGCGGGCTCCGGCTTTCTTGACCGCTTCGAGCACTTCCAGCACCGAATAGCCGCGCCCATAACCGCAATTGGCGATCAGAGGTTCGCCGCCACGACGCAGATAGCTCAGTGCCTTCAAGTGCGCTTCGACCAGATCGGTCACATGTATGTAGTCGCGCACACCGGTACCATCGGCTGTCGGATAATCGGTGCCATAGACATCGACGCCGCGGCGCTTGCCAAGAGCCGCCTCGCAGGCAATCTTGATGAGATGCGTCGCACCTTCCGTGGAAAGACCGGTGCGCCCAAGCGGATCAGCACCGGCGACGTTGAAGTAGCGCAGCGCGACGAAGCGGAAATCATGGGCTGCAGCCGCATCGCGCAGCATCAGTTCGGACATCAGCTTGGACTGACCGTAGGGGTTTTTCGGCAGCGTCGGCGCGCTTTCCAGAACCGGCGTGTCATCCTTCTGATCGCCGTAGACGGCGGCGGTGGAAGAGAAGACAAAATGCTTGATGCCCGCTTCGACGGCGGCTGCCGCCAGGAAGCGGGTCTTGCCGGTATTGTTCTCGTAATAATCCAGCGGATGCGCGACCGATTGTGGCACGACGATCGAGCCTGCGAAATGCAGGATGGCGTCGATGTCATTTTCAGCAAAGATCTGCTTGAGGATGATGGAATCGCCGACATCACCCAGATAGAAGCGCGCCTCGTCCGGAACCGCCCAGCGAAAGCCTGTCGACAGCCGGTCGAGCACGACGACATCCTCGCCAGCGTCGAGCAGCGCCCAGACCATGTGACTTCCGATATACCCTGCACCACCCGTGACCAGAACAGCCATTTTCTCGCCCCTGCTTTTTTCTTTCGCAGAGAGAAACACGGCCGTTCTTCAGCAAACCTTACCACCGGGCGGGGCCGCCGGGTTTAACGCGGAACACGGAAAACACGGCGTTCAGGCGATCGATAAAATTTTACAGACCGCCCTCTTTGCGGTGATGGAGCGGGGTTAGAGGCGCTTGATATAGTCCGCCAACCGACCGGCGGCTTCTTCGACATGGGCCGAATTGCGCAGGAAGCAGGCCCGCAGAAACAGTTCGCCACCCTCTCCGAAGGCAGAACCGGGCGCCAGCGCCACGCCGATCTTGTCGACGATGTCCATTGCCGTCAGGCGGCTGTCGGTTACGCCATCCACCTTGAGGAAGGCGTAGATCGCACCATCGGGTTTCAGCGTCTGCACGCGGTTGGTGGCGATCAGCGCATCGCAGAGGATATCGCGACCGGCCACGGCGCGGGCCACGTTCTCGTTGACGAAGGCATCGCCTTCGTTGAGCGCCACCACCGCGCCGCGCTGCATGAACTGGGCGACGCCCGAGTTGGAATACTGGATGAGGTTTTCGATCACCTGCCCCATTTCCGGCGGAGCCACCAGCCAGCCCATGCGCCAGCCGGTCATCGACCAATTCTTGGAGAAGGAATTTGCGAAGATGATCCGATCGCCCTCTTCCATGATGTCGAGGAAGGACGGAGCCCTTGCCGCACCACCGTAGTAGTAACGGGCATAGATCTCGTCGGCGATGATCCAGATCCCATGTTTGCGGGCGAGCGTCAGAATGTCTCGGAGATCATCAAGCGTTGCCGTCCAGCCGGTCGGGTTGGCGGGCGTATTGATGAAAAGGCCACGTGTCTTGGGCGTGATCGCAGCGTCCAGCGTGTCGAGATCGAGCGACCAGCCGCCACCGGTAAAGGCAAGCGGCAGGCCGATGGCGGAAGCGCCGGAAATCTCGATCGCGGAGATGATGTTCGGCCAGGTCGGCGAGAGGTAGATCAGTTCATCGCCCGGCGAGGCGATCGCCTGCACGGCCATCATGATCGCGTGCATGCCGGAGCCGGTGACATAGAAATGCTCTGACGACAGCGTCTTTGAGAAATGCCGCGTGTAATAGTCTGACAGTGCCTGTCGCAGTTCGGGAATCCCGCGCTGCCAGGTATAGAAGGTCTCACCGCCCAGAAGCGCGCTCGATGCCGCCTGATTGATGAAATCCGGGCTCGGCAGGTCGCCCTCGCCTGCCCAGAGCGGGATCAGGTCGCGGCGGCCACCGGCGCGGGCGTGATTGATGATCTCGACAATACCGCTTTCGGGAGTGGAGACGGCGCGCGGGCTGAGACTTGCAATGATCGACATGGTTCCTGAACATTTCCCTATGCTTTCATTCTGTTTAGCGCAGAGAACTCGGAAAATCCCATGACAATCCGTGGATCGGCGATCGTTTTTCTTGATGGATCGCCGATCTGTTGACGCGGTTGGATTACCGGATCGGGTTACCCGTCTTCAGAAGATCGCGGATTTCCGAAAGCAACTGGATATCGGCCGGCGGCGGGGCCGGTGTGGCGTCCGCAGGCTTCTTTTCTTCCATGGCGCGGAGCTTGTTCACGCCCTTGACCATGAGGAAGATGATGAAGGCGAGGATGAGAAAGTTGATCGCGACCGTGATGAAGCTGCCATAGGCGAAGACCGCGCCCTGCTTGCGGGCTTCTTCCAGCGAGGGCGCTGTGACCGCGCTCGACAGCGCCACGAAGTAGTTGGAAAAGTCGAAGCCACCGCCTGTCACGGCACCTACGACCGGCATGACGAGATCGTTGACCAGTGATGTGACGATGCCGGTAAAGGCGCCGCCGATGATGATGCCGACGGCGAGATCGACGACATTGCCCTTGGCGATAAAGGAACGGAATTCGGAAACAACGGACATAGCATTACCCCTGCTGCTCGGGTTGTTGATCCGCCCCAACATAGTGCATCACCACTTGCTGAAAAGGTGAAAAAGACAGAGACTTAAAGATGACCAGGCATTGGACTTTTTGCCAATGCCGCGGCGATTTGCAAACCCTTGCTTTTGACCTAATCTCATCCGCGTCGCGGCATTGCGGGGAGGAGACATGCTTTCGGGCTGGGTGATCATCGTCGCCGCTTTCGCCTATATTCTGCTGCTGTTTGCGGTCGCAAGTTATGGCGACCGGAGAAGTCGCGTCGTGGGCGTGCCGAAGATCGGCCGGCCCGTGGTCTATGCGCTCAGCCTGGCGATCTACTGCACCTCGTGGACCTATTTCGGTGGCGTGGGTCTGGCTTCCCGTCGCGGGATTGAATTCCTCGGCATCTATATCGGCCCGATCCTGATGCTGACATTGGGCATGCCGCTGATCCGACGCATCGTCGAACTCGCGAAAGCCGAGAAACTGACCTCCGTCGCCGACTTCGTCGCTGCCCGCTATGGCAAGAACTCGACCGTGGCGATGATCGTCGCCATCATCGCGCTGGTGGCCTCCGTGCCCTATATCGCGTTGCAACTCAAAGCCGTGTCGAGTTCGGTCGCCGTGATGGTCAATCCTTCCGACTACGGGATTGGCAGCGGCAACCTGCATTTCATCGATCTGGCCCTGATCGTGACACTGCTGATGGCCGGTTTCGCCGTCATGTTCGGCACACGCCATACGGATGCGACGGAGCATCAGGACGGTCTGATCCTGGCGGTGGCGATGGAATCCGTCGTCAAGGTCTTTGCTTTTGCAACCGTTGGGCTGACGGTGCTGTTCGTGCTGTTCGACGGTCCTGCAGACCTGATGGCCAAGGCTGCCGACAACCTCCTGATCACCTCGGCACTGTCCTACGAAACGCCCCTCAGCCGCTGGCTGATTTTGATACTTCTCTCGGCCTTCGCCATCCTGCTTCTGCCTCGGCAGTTCCATGTGACGGTCGTGGAAAACCGCACGGACCGGGAACGCAAGGTCGCTTCGTTTCTGCTGCCGATCTATCTCGTCGCGATCAACCTGTTCGTGCTGCCGGTGGCGATTGCCGGACTGGTCACGTTCGGTGGAACCGGCAATGCCGACCTCTACATTCTCACGCTTCCGCTCCACGGCAATCTGCCGGTCGTGACGCTGATCACCTTCATCGGCGGCTTTTCCGCCGCAACCGCGATGGTGATCGTCGAATCCGTCGCACTGTCGATCATGGTGTCGAACGACATCATCATTCCTGTCTTCCTGCGCCGCAAACTGATGGCGGCACGCTCGGCGCATGGGGGTCGTGCCGATTTCACCCGTGCACTTCTCAATATCCGACGGCTCGCGATCTTCGCCGTGCTGCTTCTCGGCTACGGCTATTACCGGATGGCGGACACCCAGTCGGGTCTTGCCTCGATCGGCCTTCTGGCGTTTGCGGCGATCGCGCAGGTGGCACCCGCGCTGTTCGGCGGGCTGATCTGGCGGAGGGCCAATGCCCGAGGCGCAATCCTTGGCATGTGCCTCGGGTTTGCGGCCTGGGCCTATCTGTTGTTCGTGCCGAGCCTCGGCGGACCGGACAATTCCCACATCGCCGCGGCCGTGCTGAATTTCCTGATCCCCGGCACCGGCATATTCTCCGGTCCCGAAACCGATCCGCTCGTCAACGCGACGATCTTCAGTCTGGCGCTCAACATGCTGGCCTTCGTGCTCGGCTCTCTGTCACGCAATCCGCGACCGGTGGAGCGTTTGCAGGCCGGGATTTTCGTCAAGCGGCATCTGCGCTCGGAGTTTGCGACCCGCGGCTGGAAGACCCGTGTCAGCGTGGGAGACCTCAAGGCGACGATAGCCCGCTATCTCGGCGAGGAGCGCATGCAGCGTTCGTTTTCCCATTATGAGCGCACCGCGGGACGCCGGTTCGAGGACGACCAGCCGGCCGACATGGCACTGGTGCATTTTTCCGAACAGCTGCTGGGAAGCGCGATCGGTTCTTCTTCGGCACGGCTTGTCTTGTCGCTGATCCTGCAGAAGGCCGAGGATGCCAGCGCCGACACCGCCTTCCTGCTCGATCAGGCGAGCGAAGCCCTGCAGTATAACCAGGACATGCTGCAGACGGCGCTTTCGCAGATGGACCAGGGAATTGCCGTGTTCGACAGTGCCGACCGGCTGACGATCTGGAACCGACGTTTTCGCCATCTTCTCGACCTTCCCGACCAGGTCGGACAGGTCGGATTTCCGCTCTCAGAAATCGTGGCGATGCTTTCGGACCGGGGTGACATTCCTGCAGACGAACAGGCGGATGTGGTCAACCGGTTCAAGACGCTGGATGCGTCGTTCTCGCTTGTCGTTGCAAGCGGCGAGCGGATCATCGAAGTGCGCACCAACCCGATGCCGGATAGCGGCATCGTTGCAACCTTCACCGACATTTCCGACCGTGTTGCGGCGGCAAAGGCGCTGAAACAGGCGAATGAAACGCTCGAACAGCGGGTGACACAGCGCACCTCAGAGCTGACCCGCGTCAACCATGCACTGGGCCAGGCGCGTGCCGAGGCCGAGGAAGCCAATATCGGCAAGACACGTTTCTTTGCCGCTGCCGGCCACGATATCCTGCAACCGCTCAATGCCGCGCGGCTGTACTCATCCGCACTGGTCGAGCGCATGACGCCTGCCGACCGCAACGGTCCGCTGGTGCGCAACATCGATTCCGCTCTCGAATCGGTCGAGGCGATCCTTGGGGCGGTACTGGATATTTCGCGGCTCGACACCGGCGCAATGAAGCCGCAGCTCGAAACCATCGCCCTCGACGACCTGTTGCGCCGGATCGCGACCGACTATGAGCCGATGGCGCGCGAGAAGAACCTGACTTTCGTGGTGATGCCGACCTCACTCAGGGTTCGCTCCGACGCCAATCTCCTGCGCCGGCTGGTGCAGAATCTGGTGTCCAACGCGATCAAATACACAATCAGCGGCAAGGTTCTGGTCGGCGCGCGGCGGCATGGCGGGCGAGTATCGATCGAAGTGCACGACTCCGGCATCGGCATTCCGGCAGCCCAGTTCGAGACCGTGTTCAAGGAATTCGCAAGGCTCGACGAAGGGGCGAAAACCGCAACCGGTCTCGGCCTCGGTCTTTCCATCGTCGACCGTATTTCGCGTGTGCTCGACCACCCCGTGCAGCTTGCATCGAGGCCCGGTCGCGGAACCATCTTCAGGGTGGATCTGCCGCTCGACGCATCGGTCGCGCGACCAGCGAAAGCCTCCGAGCGGCCTGAACGGCGCAAACGCTCGCAGCCGCTGACCGGGCTGAGGGTTCTGTGCATCGACAACGAGCCGAAGATTCTGGAGGGGATGGCGCTGTTGATTACGGGTTGGGGTTGCACGGTCAGGGAAGCGCAGTCCATCACGGTGCTGGACGAAATCACCCGTTCGGGTGAGCCGGCGCCGGATATCATTATCGCCGATTATCATCTCGATGACGGCGACGGGATCGCGGCGATCCAGTCGCTGCGTGCCGCTTACGAGGCCGATGTTCCGGCCCTGCTCATCACCGCCGATCGGTCCGCGGATGTGCGCAACGAGGCTGAGAAACACGGCATTTCACTGCAGCACAAGCCGGTGCGACCGGCGGCGCTGCGCGCTTACCTCACCCAGATCGCCGGTCTGCGGCGTCTCGCGGCGGAATGACGCAAACTGCTTAAAAAGCTGTTCATCGAATAGTCATCACAGACTGTTTACGGTTGAAATGTCTGAACGTCAGATACAAAGCGAGTGTCGCTCGGAACTCTCCGGCGCGTCGCGACGTTTAGGCGCGTGACTTCCCGGCCCGAAGAGGCCTTACGGACCGAAAGGCACGAGGCCATCGGAACCGGTAGAGACGGAGACCGCGACCGATGAAACGATTCGAGATCATTGACGGGATGCGGGGATATTTCCTTGTATTTATGGTTCTCAACCACCTGATATTTGCCGGTGGCTACTTCCTGGTCAAAATCAACCACAACCAGCTTGCTTTTGTCGAGGATGCGCAGGGCTTCGTGTTCCTGTCCGGCCTGATGATCGGCATGGTCTATGCCCGCAAGATGATGAAAGGCGGATATGCCGCCGGTCGCACTGCGATCTACAGCCGTGCCTTCGAGCTCTATCGCTATGCGATGGGCATCGTGATCGCCGTGCTGGTGGCGCAGATGCTGCTGCCGGGGGCCTATTCGGTCTGGTTCAACTGGCTGGGCTACACCAATTTCGACGATCCGCTGCGTCTCGCTGCGATCGCCACCTTCCTCTACCAGCCGACCTTCATGGACATTCTGCCGCAGTATATCGTCTACATGCTGTTTGCACCGATGCTCATCAAGCTGGTGCTTGATGACAAGTGGCACTACGTGGTCGCCGCCTCGATCATGATGTGGATGGCCGGACAGCTGGGTCTGCATCAGATCGCAACGATCCCGATCAATGAGCTGATCATGGGTTCGGACGATCAGGGCATCCGCGTCTCGTTCAACCTGTTTGGCTGGCAGATCGTGTTCTTCTCGGGCCTCGTTCTCGGTGCGCTGACCTCGTCCGGCAAGATCAACTGGGCCAAGATCCTGTCGCCCGACAACACGTTCATCCCCAAGGTGGCGCTGGTGCTGGTGATGTTCTTCCTGCCGCTGCGCCTGATTACCGCCAACGAGCTGATGCCGGCCTACATGATCGGCAAGTTTGCATCGATGGAAATCCGTGCCGATTTCGGTCCGGTCTATCTCCTGAACTTCGCCGCGATGGGTCTTCTCGTCACCTGGCTGCTCGTTGCCGGTCCGCAGCACAAGGCAAACTGGGTGCGCAACATCGCGTCTGCCGTGACCTGGGTGTTCACCCTGCGGTACCTGCGCCTGCTCGGCCGCCACTCTCTCTATGTCTATGTGTGGCACGTCGCGATCGTCTACTTTGTCTACTATTTCGACGGTCGTACGCCGGAGCTTGGCGAGTGGACAAAAACCGCGATTGCGCTGACCGCCGTCGCCCTCCTGTCGATCCCGGCTCTGTGGCGCGAGCGCGACAAGCTGCTCGGCACTGCGGAACCGGCGCCTGCGAAGACGCTCAAGACGCCGACACCGGCTGCCCAGAGCGTTCCACAGCAGATGATCATCCGGTAGCAGCCACTATCGTTTCGATACAAAAAGGGCGCCCACGAGGCGCCCTTTTTCATGATCAGATGCTGGCGACGTCAGGCCGCCTGGCTGACTTTCGCATAGGGGTCGAACCGACCGTAGAAGGTCTCGCCCTTCGCCGCCATGTCCATGAGCAGCGGTGTCGGCTTGAAATGGCTGCCATATTGCGCGGCCAGCTTTTCGGCGAGTTCGACAAAGGTCTTCACACCCATGCCGTCGATGTAGGACAGCGTGCCACCCGTATAGGGGGCAAAGCCGAAGCCGAGGATGGAGCCGACATCGGCTTCGCGCGGATCGGTGACGATGCCTTCCTCGACGGTGCGGGCGGCTTCCAGTGCGATCGTCACGAGGAAGCGCTGCTTCAGCACGGTAACGTCGACATCTCGGGCCGGCTTTTGCGGATAGAGATCCTTGAGGCCGGGCCAGAGCGATTTTTTCGCGGGCTTGGCGGGGTAGTCGTAGAAGCCCTTGCCGTTCTTGCGGCCGCGGCGATCGAGCACATCGACCATGTTGTCGATCAGCGCCATGTGTTCCGGCTTGACCGAGTTGGGGCCGAGATCGGCGATCGAGGCCTTCATGATCTTCTGGCTGAGATCGACAGCCACTTCATCGTTAAGAGACAGCGGGCCGACCGGCATGCCGGCCATCTTGGCGGCATTCTCGATCATGGCTGCCGGCACGCCTTCGGCCAGCATGTCATAGGCTTCGTTGATATAGCGGAAGACGCAGCGGTTGACGAAGAAGCCTCTCGTGTCGTTTACGACGATCGGCGTCTTCTTGATCTTGCCGACAAAATCCAGCGCAACGGCGAGCGCCCTGTCGCCCGTCTTTTCGCCCAGGATGACTTCGGTCAGCATCATCTTTTCGACCGGCGAGAAGAAATGCACGCCGACGAACTGGTCCGGACGCTTGGAGTTTTCCGCGAGGCCCGAGATCGGAAGGGTGGAGGTGTTCGACGCGAAGATCGTGGTTTCCGGAATGACGGCTTCGACCGCTTCGATCACGGCCTTCTTGACCTTGCGGTCTTCGAACACCGCCTCGATGACGAGATCGGCATCTGCAAGTGTCGAATAGTCCGGCGTGGCGGTGACGAGCGAGAGGAGCTTTTCGCCCTCCTCCTTCGTCAGGCGACCCTTGGCGACGCTGTCGGATACCAGCTTTTCGGAGACGGCCTTGCCCTTGTCGGCTGCTTCCTGGCTCTGGTCGATCAGCACGACGGGAATGCCGGCGGCAGCCGTCACATAGGCAATCGAGGCACCCATGAAGCCCGCGCCGACCACGCCGACCTTCTTGAATTCGCTTTTTGGAACGCCTGCCGGACGACGGGCGCCCTTGCCCAGTTCCTGCATCGAGATGAACAGCGAACGGATCATCGAGAAGGCTTCGGTGGTGCCGAGGATCTGCGTGAAATAGCGCTGCTCGACCTTGAGCGCCGTATCGAAGGGCAGCTGAAGTCCCTCGTAGACGCATTTGAGGATGGCGAGCGCGCCCGGATAATTGCCTGCCGTCTCACGGCGCAGGATGGCGGGGGCCGCCGGGAAAAGCTGGGCAGCCTGTGGCGTCCAGACCCCGCCGCCGGGTGCCTTGAATCCCTTTTCGTCCCACGGAGCGACGGGCTTCAAACCATCCTTGATCATCTGCTTTGCAGCGGTCACGAGCTGATCGGGCTCGACGACCTGATGCACGAGACCCATCGCCTTGGCGCGTTGCGGCGTCAGCGTCTGACCGGTCGTCATCATTTGCAGGGCGGACTGGGCATCGGTGAGGCGCGAGACACGCTGCGTGCCGCCGGCGCCCGGAAAGATGCCGACCTTGACTTCAGGCAGCGCAAGCTTGACCGACTTGGAATTCGCGACGACGCGACCGTGGCATGCCAGCGACAGCTCGAGAGCGCCGCCCATGCAGGTGCCGTTGATGGCCGATACCCAGGGCTTGCCGTTGGTTTCGATGGCGCGGAACAGCCAGGTCATTTGCCCTGCAACCTCGAACAGCTTCTGCTTGGCGGTAACCGGGTCCTGTGCGGTCGCTTCCTGCAGCATGGAGAACATGCTGCGGATCATGGTGAGGTCGGCACCGCCGGAAAACGAGGATTTGCCGCTGGTAAAGACAACGCCCTTGATGGCGGCATCCGCGACGGTTGCCTTCAGGATCGCGTCGAGTTCTTCCAACACCTCGGCGGTAAAGACGTTCATCGACTTGCCCGGCATATCCCAGGTGACGACAGCAATGCCGTCCGCGTCGGTTTCGATGGTGAAGTTGGTGTAGGTCATTGGGTTCCTCCCCTATCAGGCCGACAAATGGCTGCGCTGGGTTTCCAACGTCCTGGTCTTTTCGACCACGACATCGCCGGTGTGCTTCGTCTCGGACGGTTCGAACACGAGTATCCAGCACTCATCGGCCGCGACCGGATTGTGCTCGACGCCCTTTGGAACGACATGGAAGTCGCCTGCCTTCATATGGACATGCGGCCGGTCCCGATATTCGATGGTGAGTTCGCCCTTCCAGATGAGGAACAGTTCGTCCTCGTCGCGATGCGAATGCCAGGTCAGATGATCCTTGACCTTGGCGACCTTCACGCTCTGTCCGTTGAGATCGGCAATGACGCGTGGCGACCAGTGGTCGTCAACATGCGCAAATTCGTCTTCGACTGTACCGGTATTGAAGCTCACGGTCAGACCCTCTCGATCACGGTAGCAGTACCCATGCCGGCACCGATGCAGAGCGTGACCATTGCGGTGTTGAGATCGCGGCGTTCCAGTTCGTCGAGGACGGTGCCGAGGATCATCGCGCCGGTGGCACCGAGCGGGTGGCCCATGGCAATCGCCCCACCATTGACGTTGATGATGTCGTGGGAAATGTCGAACGCCTGCATGTAGCGCAGCACGACGGCGGCAAAGGCTTCGTTGAGTTCGAACAGGTCGATATCGGCAATCGTCATGCCGGTGCGGGCCAGCAGCTTTTCGGTGACGTCGACAGGGCCGGTCAGCATCAGCGCCGGATCGGAGCCGATGTTTGCAAAGGCACGGATACGGGCACGCGGCTTGATGCCCATGCTTTCGCCGCCGGCCTTGGAGCCGATCAGGACGGCGGCAGCGCCATCGACGATGCCAGACGAATTGCCGGCGTGGTGGACGTAATTGATCTTTTCGATTTCCGGATGCGCCTGAATGCCAACAGCTTCGAAGCCGCCCATTTCGCCGGGCATCTGGAACGAGGCATTGAGCGAGGCAAGCGCCTGCATGTCGGTGGACGGCCGCATATGCTCGTCGCGGTCGAGAATGGTCAGGCCGTTCTGATCCTTGACCGGGATCACCGAGTTCTTGAAGTAGCCGGCATCCCAGGCTTTTCCGGCGCGCTTCTGGCTTTCGACGGCATAGGCATCGACGTCATCACGGGAGAACCCGTATTTCGTCGCGATCAGATCGGCCGAGACGCCCTGCGGCATGAAGTAGGACGGGAAATTGACCGAAGGGTCCATGTACCAGGCGCCGCCGGACATGCCCATGCCGACGCGCGACATCGACTCGACACCGCCGGCAATGACGATGTCGTCGGATCCGGCTGCGATCTTGCCGGCGCCGAAATTGACGGCATCAAGGCCCGATGCGCAGAAACGGGAGATCTGCATGCCGGGTGCCCGGGTCGAATATCCCGCTTCGAAGGCCGCAGCCTTAGGGATGACGGCGCCGCTGTCCATGACAGGATCGACGCAACCCATGATGATGTCGTCGACGGTGTCCGTGTCGAGCCCGTTGCGATCACGGATGGCTTCGAGGGTCTTTGCCGCGAGACGGACAGCCGGCACTTCGTGCAGCGAGCCGTCCTTCTTGCCGCGACCGCGCGGCGTGCGCACGTGATCGTAAATGAAGACTTCGGTCATGGTGTCATCTCCCTTGGTGGCAAATTACATTGCCTTTGTTTCACTGCGGGAGAGAAGACCCCTCCCAAACCCTCCCCGCAAGAGGGAGGGTTTATCCCGCCGCGCCGCCGATGTTCAATCGGGACGAGCAGTCGCCACACATTTTCTCCCCCTTTGAGGGGGAGATGGCCGGCAGGCCAGAGGGGGTAGCCAACGCCTCAGAACGCCTCGGCGGCCAGTTCCATCATGGTGTCTGCGCCGGCCTCGATGCGCACCTTGCGCAGCGCGGTTTCCGGCATGATACGCTCCATATAGAACTTCGCCGTGACGAGCTTTGCTTTCAGGTACTCTTCGCGCGGGTCCCCGGCGGCCAATGCGGTTTGAGCTGCCTTTGCCATCTTCGCCCACATGTAACCGAGCGTGACGAGGCCGAACAGGTGCATGTAGTCGGTCGAGCCGGCACCGGCATTGTCGGGCTTGGCCATGGCGTTCTGCATGAACCACATTGTCGAGGCCTGCAGGTCGTTCAGACCCTTCTTGAGGCCCTTGGTGTAGAGAACCATCGCCTCGTCGCCGCGGTTTTCCTCGCAGAAATCACCGATTTCCTTGAACATGGCCATGACGGCGCGGCCGCCGTTAAGCGCCAGCTTGCGGCCAACCAGATCGAGCGCCTGAATGCCGTTGGCGCCTTCGTAGATCATCGCGATGCGGGCATCGCGGACATACTGGCTCATGCCCCACTCTTCGATATAGCCGTGGCCGCCGAAGACCTGCTGGGCCATGACCGCGTGATCAAAGCCCTTGTCGGTCAGCACGCCCTTGAGGATCGGCGTGGCAAGCCCGAGGAGATCGTCCGCGTTCTGGCGTTCCGCTTCGTCCTGCGAGCGATGGGCGATATCGGATTTCAGCGCCGTCCACAAAACGAAGGCGCGGCCTGCCTCGTTGAAGGCCTTAATGGTCATCAGCGAGCGGCGGATATCCGGATGGACGATGATAGGGTCAGCCTTCTTATCCGGCGCTTTCGCGCCCGAAAGCGAACGGCCCTGGATACGCTCGTTGGCATAGGCGACGGCGTTCTGATAGGCGGTTTCCGCGATCGACAGGCCCTGGAGGCCAACACCGAGGCGGGCTTCGTTCATCATCACGAACATGGCCGAGAGACCCTTGTTCTCGGCACCGATCAGATAGCCCGTGGCATCGTCATAGTTCATGACGCAGGTGGAGTTGCCGTGGATGCCCATCTTCTCTTCGAGCGCACCGCAGCTGACGCCGTTGCGGGCTCCGAGCGAACCGTCATCGCCCACCATGAACTTCGGCACGATGAACAGCGAGATGCCCTTGGTGCCTTCAGGCGCGCCCTCGATCCGCGCGAGAACCAGATGCACGATATTGTCGGTCATCGAGTGTTCACCGGCGGAGATAAAGATCTTCTGACCGGAGATTTTGTAGGAGCCATCATCCTGCGGCACCGCCTTGGTGCGCAGCAGACCGAGATCCGTGCCGCAATGGGGCTCGGTGAGGTTCATGGTGCCCGACCAACTACCGCCGACCATGTTGGGCAGATAGGTGGCCTTCTGCTCGTCCGTGCCGTGGACGAGGATGGCGGCGATCGCCCCTTGCGTCAGGCCGGGATACATCATCAGCGACATGTTGGCCGACGACATATATTCGCCGACGGCGGCATGCAGTGTGTAGGGCAGGCCCTGGCCGCCGAACTCTTCCGGTACGGCCAGGCCGATCCAGCCGCCCTGGACATACTGGTCATAGGCCTGCTTGAAGCCGTTGGGCACCAAAACAGTGCCGTCGTCGTTGCGGGTGCAGCCTTCCCGGTCGCCGGAAAGGTTGATCGGGAACAGCGCCTCTTCGGCCACTCTCGCCGCTTCGCCGATGATCGCCTCGATCATGTCGGGCGTCGCATCGGCAAAACCCTGCAGGTTGCCGTAACGCTCCAAGCCGAGCACATCATTCAGAACGAAAAGTGTATCGTTTACCGGTGCCTTATAGACGGGCATCGTTATCCATCCTCCAGATTAGCCTGACGCTTCCTCCCGGGCATTACAGCCCGTCGTCTCCTGCACTTACTTAATTGACGTTCGCGTAAACGTCAAACAGTTGGAGGCTCATATCGCGAGCCGATTTTGACCCGGCGTTAGCATCACCTAATAGGTGCTTTCGCCTGCACTGCCGAGAAAGTCGCGCCCGCCGCGCTGCATCACAGTGATAGCATCGTCGAAACCCGTGTCATCCGGGCAAACATGCGGAATCGTGGCAAAAAGGTTAAGATCTTAACGAACATTAACGATTTATTTACTACGTTTCTGGAAATAGTGGGGACTACGGGAGGTCAGTCAAATCCATCCAACGAATGAGTCGTTCTTTCATAAGGCAAGCCTTGCGTAAGAAATGTCTAATATGGATGTGATTCACCGGTGCCAATAGGCGGCGGATGAGGCTGAAACCGAGCGTCGGCAGGTAAAACGCGGAAGCGAGCGAGCACATGAACGGATCACGATCGAATCCCAACCGCCCGGGCGAACGCTCCTCTCTTGACGCCCTGAACCGTACGATCGAGGGCCTGGAGGCCCGAATCGAGGATCTGATGTCGGGCGCCGGGCGCGAACGCCGCCAGCCCGCTTCCGACCCGCGGCTCGAAAAGCAGGCGTCCGTGCAGCCCCCGCAGATGCAGAGGCCAGCGGCGCCTCGCTTTGCCGACCCGCTGGCGGAAATCCGCGAGCGACAGCGCATGCTGGGATCGGCCCGCGAGCGCATGGCAAGCGCACAGCAGTCGCATGCGGCCGAACCGGTCCGCCAACCCGTCCAATCACCACTCCGCGAAAAGATCACGCCGCCGGAAGCCTATCGTCCCAGCCAGGAGCGCCGTCCGGCTGCACCGGTTGCGGCAACTGCCACCGAAGTTTCTGCGAGCCGCTTCGAACGGGCCGTCGCCAGCCGCGATATGCAAATGCGGGAAACCCGCCAGCAGGCGACCGATGGCGCCTCCATGCGCGAAATCGCCGAAGCGCTGGTCGGCTTGCGTCATGAACTGAAGCAGGACATCGCCGAAGGCGTCGCCCGCGAGATGGGCGCACTGCAAACCGAAATCCGCTCGATCCGCTCGATTGCCGAAGATCATCGCGGCACCGAAGACCTGCGCGGCGATTTCTCCCGTCTTGCCGACAGCATTAGTCAGCTGGGCTACAGCAATTCTCCCGATGCGGAGGCCCTGCGCGCCGAGTTCGAGGAACTGCGCAATGTCATGGCCCAGGTCATGGATGGCGTGGCACGCGAAGATTCCGTGCAGCGCATGGAAAGCCGCTGGCAAGGGCTGGAAGAGCGAATCCACGGGCTTGAGCCAGAGCTTCTGCGCGACGAGGTTTCGCAGCTCGCCTACCGGATCGACGACATCAAGACCCAGCTTGGCGGCATGAACGACAGCCCCGCGCTGCGCGCGCTGGAGCAGAAGCTGATTGCGATCGCGACCGCGATGGAGCAACTCGGCAGCCGCATGCAGCCATCCGACGAACTGCTTGCCGAGCAGTTCACCATTCTCGACGAGCGTCTCGACGAAATCACTCGCGCCGTTGCCGCCGGCAGCCGTGCTTCGGCTGCAGCCACGCTCGACCAGGCTTTCATGCAGAAGCTCGACGGCCGGATCGTCGCTATCGCAGAGCAGGTCGATCAGATCAGCCAGGCTGCTGCCGATCCGAGCGAGATGCTGTCCGGACGGATCGAAGCGCTGACCGCGCGGATCGAGGAACTCTCCGACGAACAGGCCGCCATGCGGCTGGAAGAGCGGCTCGACCAGCTTTCGGTCATGCTGACGCAGGCGCAGAAGCCCGCCTATCAGACCGAGCTTTCCGACCACCTCGCCGATATCTCGCGCAAGATCGATGGTCTTGATCACAACTCGATCAACGACATGCTGGGCGAGCGGCTGGATGATCTCGCCCGTCGTATCGACGAGATCGAATATCGCCCGGCGCCTGCCACCGACGAGCGGGCCTTCGACCGGTTGGAAACCCGGCTGACCGACATCGCCATGCGACTGGACGAAGCAGCCAGCGCACCGCGCGGCGACGAAAACGCCCTGCGTAGCCTGGAAGACCAGATTGCGCATCTTTCGAGCCTGATCAGCGAGCCGCAGACATCTTCGGTCACTGCGCTACCTGATGGTTTCGAGCATCGGTTCTCGGCAATCGAAAGCTACATGTCGACCAACGACGAGTACATTCTGGAAGCCGCACGGCAGGCCGCAGAAGCCGTCGTCGAGGCCTATTCGCGCAATACCGGCGCCGGCGGCATGGCCGTCGCGTCCGGCGACATGGCAGCCCTTTCAGCCCTCGCCGACGATCTTCGCCATCTTGAAGAGCTGACCCGTGGCACGGAAACGCGCAGCCATCAGACGTTCGAGGCCTTGCACGGAACGCTGGTGCAGATCGCCAATCGTCTGGACACGCTGGAAGACAGCATTTCCACGGCCCGTTTCGAGCCCGCCTATCGCGATGCGCCGGCCAATCGCGAAGCCCAGACCGACCAGCCGCTTCGCCATCCCAAGATGCCGGCCACAGCGCAACTGTCCGTTCCAGCGATGGAATTTGCCGGCGCCGAGGACCGCCATGTTGCTTTGGCAGATGCGCCCGTCGAAACCGACGAGGTCGTCGTGCCCCCTGCAGCCGCGCGGGAAGAGCCGGCCAAGCCCGGTCTGCTGGCCGGCCTCTCGAAGCGTTTCAAGTCGGGCACCCGCGATGCAGGCGAAAAGCCGGCCCGCACCGTCATAGAGCCAACGCCTTCGATCGATCCAGCCGACATTCTCCCAGCCGGCCGTGAAAACGACCTGCTGGAGCCGGGCTCGGGCGCTCCCGACGTCAAAAAGATCCTCGAGCGCGTGCGTGCCAGCCAGGCCGCCGGCGATTTCAGTGGCGAGAAACCCGGAACGGCCGACAAATCGGACCGCGCTGACTATATCGCCGCTGCCCGTCGTGCAGCCAAGGCCGCAGCACAGGAGACGGATCCTTCACAGGTCAACGCGGTCAAGAGCGTTCGCTCCGCCACCAAGTCGCAGACCACGTCGGTTGCCGGCACGCCGTCCGAAAAGACCGGCATGTTTGCCAAGTTTTCGCAGCATCGCCGCCCCATCCTGATGGCCGTCGGCGCCGTGCTGCTGGTGATGATGTCGATGCAGGTGGTCAAGAACGTGACCGGAAGCCGCGACAGCGCGCCCGAACAGGCTGCCCTCGAAGCCCCGGCTCCGGTCTCCGTGCCGGAAGAGACTGCGCAGGCTCCGAGCGCACCAGTCGAAGCTCCCGCTCCTGTCGACACCGCTCAGGCCCCGGCCGAAAGCCCTGCAGCCAGCGATGGTGACGGACAGGATGTGGCAGCGACGCCGCCTCCGGTCGCGCCCGACGCCGCGACAAACCACCTGATCGATCCGGTTCCCGCAGCCGGAGATCTCGCTTCAATGCGTCCGGCCGCCGAAGCTGCTCCGGCACCTTCAGAAGACGCCGGCTTCACGGCACAAGCGCCGGCTGCCGCTGAAATCGAGGCACCGGCTCCGATCGTCGTGCCTGTCGGCCTGGAGCCGAAATCGCTTGCCGACGCCGCATCGTCGGGCGATGCCAACGCGCTGTTCGAGATTGCCACCCGCTTTACCGAGGGACGCGGCGTCAAGACCGATCTTGCAGAGGCCGCAACCTGGTACAAGCTTGCCGCCGACCGTGGTCTTGCGCCTGCCCAGTACCGCATGGCGAACATGTTCGAAAAGGGAACGGGCGTAGAGCGCAACCTCGGCGAAGCCGTTCGCTACTATCAGCTGGCTGCCGAAGCCGGCAATGCCAGCGCCATGCACAACCTCGCCGTTCTCTACGCGTCCGGTGCCACGGGCCAGCCCGACTACAGCCAGGCCGTCAAGTGGTTCACCCAGGCCGCCGACCACGGTGTCGCCGACAGCCAGTTCAACCTTGCCATCCTGTTTGCCCGCGGCAACGGCGTGAAGCAGGATCTGGAAGAGAGCTACAAGTGGTTTGCCGTTGCGGCAAAGGCAGGCGACAACGACGCCGCCCAGAAGCGCGACGAAGTGGCGAATGCCATGCGCAAGGAACAGCTGGAAAGCGCCCGCGCCAAGGTCGACCTCTGGAAGGTGATGACACCCGAGCCGCGGGCAAATGCCGTTGTTGTTCCGGATGAATGGGCTGCCGGCAAGCGTCTTACCACCGCATCTGTTGACATGGAAAAGGCCGTCCGCAACATCCAGGCGATCCTCAACAAGAACGGCTTTGAAGCCGGACGGCCGGACGGCAAGCTTGGCGCCAAGACGGTAAGCGCAATCAAGTCGTTCCAGTCCTCGATCGGCCAGGAGCCTTCCGGCCGCATCAACGACGCACTGGTTCGGGAATTGCTGGCACGCAACAAGTAGCCAGCAACCCGTAAGACGACCAATCCGGTCGGGCTGGGGACTATCGGCCACGCCCATTGGAAAACGCTGAAGCTGCTGTTTTCCCCGCGGATTCACGAATTGACACCCCGGCAGGCCAAGCGCATGACGGGGTGTCCTTCATGCGCGGTTCATCGCGTCTGTGAAAGGGTTCCCCAAAGCCAGAGCGACGGCCATCTTGAATGCGTGCCGCCTGCAACGGCGTTGTCTTTTTCGACGTGTCGAGGTTCAGCCGTGACTGTCTACCTGCCGATTGCAGAGCTTTCGGTGAACATCTTCATCATCCTTGGCATGGGTGCAGCTGTCGGGTTTCTGTCCGGCATGTTCGGCGTCGGCGGTGGCTTCCTGATCACGCCGCTTTTGATCTTCTATAACATCCCGCCCGTCGTTGCCGTGGCAACCGGCGCCAACCAGGTCGTTGCCTCCTCGATCTCGGGCGCGATCACCCATTTCCGGCGCGGGTCGCTGGATATGAAACTGGGCACGGTACTGCTTGCCGGGGGCCTTGTCGGCGCGACGGTCGGTGTGTGGATCTTCTCCTGGCTACGCCGCATCGGCCAGCTCGACCTGTTCATCTCGCTTCTCTATGTCGTGCTTTTGTCGACGATCGGCGCGCTGATGCTGCAGGAGAGCCTCAGAGCTATGCGGCGGGCAAAGAACAACCAGCAGCTACCGCTGAAACGCCCGGGCCAGCACAACTGGGTGCACCGCCTGCCCTTCAAGATGCGGTTCAAGAAGTCGAAGATCTATCTCTCCGCCATTCCGATCCTGGTGCTCGGCTTCGTCATCGGCGTCCTCACCTCCATCATGGGCGTCGGCGGCGGCTTCATCATGGTGCCGGCGATGATCTATCTCCTGCGCATTCCAACCAATGTCGTGGTCGGTACCTCTCTGTTCCAGATCATCTTCACCACCGCCTATACGACGATGGTTCAGGCGGCGACGAACTACTCCGTTGATATCGTGCTTGCGACGATCCTGATGATTGCCGGCGTGATCGGCGCCCAGTACGGCGTGCGCGTCGGCCAGAAGCTGCGCGGCGAACAGCTGCGCGCGCTTTTGGCGCTGCTGGTTCTCGCCGTCGGCATCCGTCTTGCGATCGGCCTGATCGCAACGCCGAGCGACGTCTATTCGGTGGCCGTCGGAGGACTGTCCTACTGATGCGCAGGCTGATCCTCTCCCTCCTTCTTCTTCTCTCATTCGGATTGTCGCTGGCAACGCAGGTCGCGGCCCAGACGCCGTTCGACACGGCCTCGCCGATCAAGGAAGGGCTGGAGATCGGAGCATCGTCGAGCGAGATTGCCATCACCTCGGATTTCCGCGGCGCCGACCTCACGATCTTCGGGGCCATTACCAATCCGGACGAGCTGCTGCTCGCGATCGGTCAGTACGATATCGTCGTGACGCTTGAAGGTCCGCGCGACTATGCCACCGTGCGGCGCAAGGAACGCGTGCTCGGGATCTGGATGAACACCCAGGCGATGACGTTCGAACAGGTGCCGGAGAGCTATTCGATCGCCAGCACACGCCAGCTGAACGACCTCGATCACCAGGCGCCGTCCTTCAACAATATCGGGGTCGGCATCGAACACCTGCCTCTCAACCCCACCGGCTACATTCCGAATTCCGGTCTGATCAGCGATTTCCGCGAGGCCTATCGCCGGCAGAAGCTCAACAGCGGGCTTTACCAGCGCGACACGAGCGGCGTGCGCTTCGTCTCGTCCAGCCTGTTCCGAGCCTCGTTGCGGCTTCCAGCCAACGTGCCCGATGGCGTGCACATGGTCCACGCCTATCTGTTCAAGAGCGGCGACCTGATCTTTCAGCGGGAAATGCCGTTGCGCGTGGTCAAGACCGGCCTGGAGCAGGCGATCACCGATGCAGCCCACGAGCGTCCGATCGCCTACGGTCTGTTCTGCGTGCTGATCGCTGTCGTGACCGGATGGGGCGCCAGCATCATCTTCCGCAAGGACTGATCGTCTAACAAATTCGCCGGAACGGTTTCCAATCCTCTCCTCACGCCCTAGTTAGGGCGCAACATACAGTTCCAATGCAAAGCGTCAGCATGTTCCGCCGGATCGCCGCACGCCTTTTGGCTTCCCTGTCCCTCCTCCGTCCGCTGCTTCGGCCATCCGAACTGCGCGCAGTCATCAGGCGCAGCGAATTCGGCCTGATCCTGATCGCAGGCGTTGTCGGGGTTCTCGCCGGCCTCGCGGTCGCCGCGATGAGTTTTATCTCGCACGCGCTGCATGTCCTGATCTTCAAGATAGGCAGCACCGAGCGCTTAAGCTCGGCAGCGTTTCTCGAGCCGACGACGGTGCTTTTGGCGCCGGTTGCCGGCGGTGTCGTTATGGGCCTGCTGTACCTGATCCTGCGCAAGTGGCGTAAAAAGCCGATGGTCGACCCGATTGAGGCCAATGCGCTGCATGGCGGTCGCCTGTCACTGACCGACAGCATCATCGTCGCGGTGCAGAACCTGATCTCCAACGGCTTCGGCACCTCGATCGGGCTTGAGGCCGGCTATACGCAGCTGTCCTCCGGCATTGCGTCGAAGATCGGGTCATTGGTGCAGTTGCGGCGAACGGATCTGCGCGTGCTGGTTGGCTGCGGTGCTGCCGGTGCCATCGCATCCGCCTTCAACGCACCGCTGACCGGCGCCTTCTACGCGTTCGAGCTGATCATCGGCACCTACACGATCGTGAGCCTCGCGCCCGTCGTCGTTGCGGCGCTTGCGGCAACCTTCGTCACCCGGCTTTTCGTCGGCGATGCCTTCATGATCGATATCGGCAAGATCGGCACCGTCGTGCCCGCCGATTACCTGCCGGCGGTGGTGCTGGGCATCGTCTGTGCCGGCGGCGGCATCCTGCTCATGCAGGGCGTGACCAAGGTCGAGGAACTGGCGCGCGCCAGTTCCATCTCGTCCGCCTTCCGGCCGGCGATCGGCGGACTTGCGGTGGGCCTGCTGGCGCTGATCGATACGCAGGTGCTTTCGGCCGGTCACGGCGCGCTTCATGCCAGCCTCAACCAGAATATGGCGATTGGCGCGGTGCTGGGCCTGCTGCTGCTGAAATCCGTCGCTTCGGCCATTACCATCGGCGCCGGTTTCCGTGGCGGCTTGTTCTTTGCCTCGCTGTTTCTCGGTGCGCTGATCGGCAAGCTGTTTGCCTATTCGACACCCTACATCTTCGCCAATGCGACGCTGACGCCAGTCATCTATGCCGTGGTCGGAATGAGCGCGATGGCCGTTGCCGTGATCGGCGGACCGCTGACCATGACCTTCCTGGCGCTCGAAGTGACCGGTGACTTTCCGATCACGGCGCTGGCGCTTGCCGCGGTCATCACCTCGTCCGTCGTGGTGCGCACCACATTCGGCTACTCGTTTGCGACATGGCGTTTTCACCTGCGTGGTGAAAGCATCCGCAGCGCCCATGACGTCGGGTGGATCCGCAACCTTACCGTCGACAAGCTGATGCGCGCCGACGTGAAGACGGCACCGGCATCCATGACGCTCGAGGATTTTCGCAAGGAGTTTCCGCTTGGATCAACCCAGCGCGTGATCATGGTCGGCGAAGACGAAAAATATATCGGCATGGTGCTGACGCCGGAAATCTATTCGGCGGCGACCGAAGGCGGCGAGGAAAAGCCGCAGCTTGCCGATTTCATCCGCTTCAAGAACGACGTTCTTCTGCGCAGCATGAATGCCAAGCAGGCGGCGGCGATGTTCGACAAGACGGAGACGGAAGCGCTGGCCGTGGTCAACAACCAGATCGAGCGCAAGGTGATCGGCCAGCTTTCGGAAAGCCATACGCTGCGGCGCTACACGGAAGAGCTGGACCGCAGGCGGCGGGAGATCTCGGGCGAGATCTAGGCGGCACGCATCGTTTGAGTCGGCGGGGCGGAACCGCTGTGGTCCGCCCCGCCGGTGGCATTACATAGCAGGCAGAACCGCGATGTCACGTACATCGGTCTCGACGCCGGAGATCGTACCGACTTCAGTCGCAGCGCCCGTTTCCAGGTTGACCGTGTAGAGCATCTTTCCGGCTGCGAGATAGGCTGTGTTCTTGCCGCCGTCTTCACCCTGAATATCGAAGGCGTAGGTCGCAGGCTTGTCCTTGAGACCGAGCTTGCCGATTGCCTTCAGGGTACCGTCGTTCGGCTTGGTCTGCTGGATCAGTGCGCCGATCGTGGCATCGATGTTGTACATCGCGGTCTTCTCGGGCTTGCCGATCGAATTGGTATAGGCCGCGGCGACGATGTTCGGGGCCTCGCCCTTGTGCATGTCGCCCTCTTCGAAGGCGAGCGTCCCATCGACCGTGACGGCGCCCGTATCCGGATGGACGCGGTGGTTGGTGGTGCCGGTCATGAAGCGCAGGCGGTCCGCCATCGGGTTGAAATCGACCACAACAGGAGCGTCCGACATGGTCAGCATCTTGTCCATCTTGGCGACTTCGGTGGCGGCACCGGTTTCGAGATTGATCGAGACGATCGCGTGTTCCGGCGTGACGCCGATCACGGTCTTGTTGCCCGGACGGAAATCAATGCCAACCAGCTTGGTGACGCCGGTGACTTCCATCGTCTTGGTGACTTCAGGCTTTGCCGTGTCGAACATCACCAGCGTCTTGTCGCCGGTAAGACCGAGGACCGGGGCGGCGGAGGCGGCAACTGCGCCCGTGACGGCTGAAGCTGCGAGGATCGAGGATGCGATCAGAGCGTGGCGAAGGGTCTTCATGGTGTCTGTTCTCCCGTTGAAACCTTTGACGAGAGCATGTCGGCGCATGGCCTTTCCTATGCTCTCAGAAGGGAGACACACGGGAGGATACGTTTGGATGCAGCAGACGAAAATATTTTTCGCTGCATCCAGTTTCCGGTTTGGCGTGTCCTTAAGTTCGAAGGCGACTTTGCAGCCGGTAAACCTTTCGAGACTGGACGAGCCCATGCCCGCCGTGGCAACAGCACAGAGACGATATTCGCGTTCCTGCGAACGCGCATGGGGAGAGAGCGGCTTGGCCCTGGTGACCGACCAAACACACGATCTCGAAAGGGCGCTTGCCGCCTGCGCTGCGGGCGACCGTCAGGGCTTGCGCCGCATCTTCGACGACGAGGCCGGCCGGCTGGTGGCTGTTGCGCAGCGGATCGTGCGGCGGCGGGAACTGGCGGAAGAAGTGGTGCAGGAAGCCTTCATCCGCATCTGGACCCATGCGCACCAATATTCCCCCGACCGCGGATCGGCGCGCGGCTGGATCTACGCGATCGTGCGCAACCGCGCGCTCAATCTGTTGCGCGATGGCAAGCGCGAGGATCTGGTCGGCGAAGATAGGCTCGAGACGCTGCAGGACGGCGAGCAGCTGGACCAGATCATGGCCTCTTTCCACAGGCTCGACCGCAACAGCCGCCTGCACGAGTGCCTCGGTTCCCTCGACGAGATCAAGCGACGCGGCATCCTGATGGCCTATGTCGGCGGCTACACGCATGGCGAGATCGCCGGACGCCTCAAGCTTCCGCTTGGAACGGCAAAATCGTGGATCCGGCGCGGACTTTCCTCGTTGCGGGAGTGCATGGCATGAGGATCGAGGAAAGAGACTTTCCGGCCATCGCCGACGACTATGTTCTGGGTCTTCTCGATGCGGCTGAGGCTGCCGAGGTCGAGGCAGCCATCGAGCGCGATGCGGCTCTCGCTGATGCCGTGGCCAAGGCACGCGAACGGTTCCTGCCGCTCGATACCAGCGTCGAGCCGGCTCCGGTGTCATCAGCTCTGTGGGACGCGATCTCCTCAAGTCTGCCGCAGCAACCTGGTGCCGCGGCCCCGTCTCTCGCTTCGGTGTCGCCGAGACTGCCTCTCGCCGGCAACGACAACAGCCGTTCCGGCTGGCGGGCAACCGCCATCTCCGCGATCGCCGCCTCGCTGATCCTTGCGGGCGGTCTCGTCTGGAGCGTCACCCGGGTAAACGAGCCGCTGGTGGTGGCCGTGCTCCTCAACGAGGCCGGCGAAATCCAGGCCGTGGTCGAAGACTTCGGCAACGACACGGCAAGCGTGAGACTGCTCAGCGACTTTACGGTGCCGCAAGACAAGACGATGCAGGTCTGGACGCTGCCCTCGCGTGACATGGGGCCGATGTCGCTCGGTCTTCTCGAACAACCGCATTCGGCGACACTCAGCGGCTCCACTCTGCCGCGACCACAGGAAACGCAGCTCTACGAGATCACGTTGGAACAGGCGGGCGGTTCGCCAACCGGACGGCCGACCGGCCCGATCCTCGCCAAAGGGTTTGCCAAGCTGGCGCGGTAGAGGCGCGCAACCGCCTTGGCCTTTCGGCCAATTGCGCACCAAAAACCGGGCTGTATTCTCCCTTCGCCGAAGGGAGAATGGGATGACGCTGACGCAGGACACACCTCGTCCGACAGGTGAACCGATGACGATCACCTGCCAGGACGGGGTGGTGCTCGGCGGTCACATCTGGCCGGCAACGGGGCCGCCGCTTGCCAGTGTCGTCATCAACCCGGCAACCGGCGTCCTTGCCCGCTACTATCACTATTATGCAGAGTTTCTAACGAGGCACGGCTTCGATGTGCTGACCTACGATTATCGCGGCATCGGACTGTCGCGACCGGCGAGCCTTAAGGGCTGCGGCTATCGCTGGCGGGACTGGGGCGAGCAGGATTTCGACGCAGCGCTTCGGTTCATGCACGGCAGGCGGCCGGATCAACCGCTGCAGGTGGTTGGCCACAGTATCGGCGGCTATCTGCCCGGCCTATCTCCGAACGGGGCACGGATCGACCGGATGCTGACGGTGGGCGCGCAATACGCCTACTGGCGCGATTATGCGCCGGGGCACCGCGCCCGGCTGTTTTTCAAGTGGCATGTCGTGATGCCGGTGCTTACCGCCGCATTCGGCTATTTCCCGGGCAAGCGGCTCGGCTGGCTCGAAGACCTGCCGGCAGGCGTTGCCAACGAGTGGAGCTTTCGCGGGGCCCGGATGGAGATGACCCATCCGGTCGGCGAGCGCGACGAGGTTCTGCGCCGGTTTGCGGCGGTCACGGCACCCATCCTGGCCATTGCCGTTGCGGACGACGACATCGGCAGCGTGGCAGCTATTCGCCGCAGCCTTGCCTATTATACCGGCGCCGAACGGACGGAGGTTCTGCTGGAGCCCGCGGTCTACGGGCACTCACGGATCGGGCATTTCGGCCTGTTCCACGCGCGCCACAGTGAGGAGTTCTGGACCGACACACTGCGTTGGCTGAAGGAGGGGATTGATCCCTGGGGCGATCAGCCCAGCAAATTGCCGTAGCGGACGGAATAGATGCGATCGCGCCCGAGGAGGTGGGCGACCAGGGTTTCGCGGTCGAATATGCCGTGCATCGCCTTGTGATTGAGGTCGAGGCCGCCGGCGAGAACACCGAAGGCGGGCATGAGGAGGCGGTGGCCGTCACTGGCAAAGCACGGACGGCGGACGGATTTTTCGCGGCGGCGGACCGTGGCGGACGGGTGGAGATGGCCTGCGACCTCACCCTTGACGCCGTTCGGGCCGGCAGCGAGGCTCGGTTCATGGCGGAAGACGAGGTCGCCATAGACGAGTTCGTCGGAGCAGGTGCCCGGCAGGTCGATCGTTCCATCAGGATCGTGGTTGCCGTTGATCCAGATCCAGTCGCGGCCGCGCGCCATGTCTGCGATCATCGTGCGCAGGTTTGCCGGCAGGTATTCCGAGCCGCGGCGATCATGGAAATTGTCGCCGAGCGACACGACCACTTTCGGATCGTAGCGGGCAATGACGGCGGCGAGGATGTTGAGAGTGGCGATCGTATCGTAGGGCGGCAGCATCATGCCGCGCCTTGCAAAGGCAGCGCCTTTTTCCAGATGCAGGTCGGACACGACGAGCATGCCGGTTGCCGGCAGATAGAGGCCGCCGAGCGGATCGCAGACAGCCGCGACGCCATGGACAACGATCTCTTCCGCGCCGGTAGCGGCCGGGGTCATCGTGCTGGATTGAGCGGCGAGGCGCAGGCGGTGCAGCAATGTCTTTCGGTCTTTCCTGTCTTGCGGTGCAAAGCCTTTTATCCCCGCGCCGGGCCTTTGTCCGGGCTAGCGTCGCGAATAAAGCCTTACCCCATCGCCTCGGCGATCAATTCGTCTGCGGCCTCGGCCAACACCACGTCCTGCGCTTCGCCCGGCACCGTTTCCCGGCCGATTTCCAGCATGATCGGTACCGCCAGCGGCGAAACGCGATCAAGGGCGCGGTGGGTGATATGCCCTTTGATTCGTGCCAGCATATCTCCTAGCCGGCCAATATCCAAAAGCCCCGTTGCCGCATCGCGGCGTGTCGCCTCCAAAAGAACGTGATCGGGCTCGTGGCTGCGCAGCACGTCGTAGATCAGATCGGTCGAGACCGTGACCTGCCGGCCGGTCTTTTCCTTGCCCGGATGACGCCGCTCGATCAATCCGGAAATCACGGCGCAATTGCGGAAAGTCCGTTTCAGCAGATAGCTTTCGGCGAGCCAGGTTTCGAGATCATCGCCCAGCATGTCCTCGTCGAACAGATCGGAAAGGCTGAGGCTGCCGTCCGCGATCATGCCCCCCATGTCGTTGAGGCCATAGACGGCAAGTGAATAATCGGTGGCGACGAAGCCGAGCGGCCTGCCGCCTGCGCGCTCCAGCCGGCGTGTGAGAAGCATGCCAAGCGTCTGGTGGGCGAGCCGCCCTTCGAAGCAGTAGGCGATCATGAAGAAGCGTTTGCCGCGTGGAAAGGTCTCGATTAGCAGCTCGTCGCGGCGCGGCAGGATGGAGCGTTCCTTCTGGATCGCCAGCCAGTCGCGCACCTGATCCGGTAGAACCTTCCAGCGTTCCGGATCCGCCAGCATGGCGCGCACCTGATCGGCGAGATAGGTGGTGAGCGGAAACTTTGCGCCCGCATAGGTCGGGATCATCGGATCGGTCGAATAGGTGTTCGACACCAGACATTCGTTCTCGCGGATGGTTTCAAACCGCAGCACCTTGCCGGCAAACAGAAACGTATCGCCGGGCACGAGCTGTTCCAGGAACTGCTCCTCCACCTTGCCGAGCGTCATGCCGCCGCGGCCGACGGCACCCTTGGCGTTGCGCTTGACGAGGCGGACACTGAGCTCGGTCGCCTCGACGATGGTGCCGAGGTTGAGGCGGTATTGCTGCGCCACCTGCGCATTCGACACCCGCCAGAGGCCCTGCTCCGTCTTGCGGATCTTGGCGTAACGCTCGTAGGCGCGCAGGGCATAGCCGCCGGTCGCGACGAAATCGACGATCCGTTCGAACATTTCCCACGAAAGGCCGGCATAGGGCGAGGCCGAGATGATCTCGTCATAGAGCTCGAGCGGATCGAACGGCTCGGCGCAGGCCATGCCGAGGACGTGCTGGGCGAGAACATCGAGCGCACCTTCGCCGACCGGCGGCGTATCCTGGGCGCCCAAGTAATTGGCATCGAGCGCCGCCTGGCATTCCATCACCTCGAACCGGTTGCCGGGCACAAGGATCGCCTTCGAGGGTTCGTCCATGCGGTGATTGGCGCGGCCGATACGCTGGGCAAGACGCGAGGCCCCCTTGGGCGCGCCGATATGGAGGACGAGATCGATATCGCCCCAGTCGATCCCCATGTCGAGCGTCGAGGTGGCAACGACGGCGCGCAGCTTGTTTTCGGCCATCGCCGCTTCCACCTTGCGACGCTGGCCGGCATCGAGCGAGCCGTGGTGAAGGGCGATCGGAAGATTGTCGTCGTTGATGGTCCACAGCGCCTGGAACAGGAATTCCGCCTGGAAGCGGGTGTTGACGAAGATCAGCGTCGTCGCATGCCGCTTGATCTCGCGGTAGACGTCCGGGATGGCATAGGCCGAAACATGGCCGCCCCAGGGGATGCGGTTTTCCGTGTCGAGAATGGTGATGTCAGGGGCAGCACCCCCGGTAACATGAACGAGGCCCGCGGGTGGGGCCGGGTTTTCGCCCTGCGGCACCAGCCAGCGCTGGAGATCCATCGGATCGGCCACGGTGGCCGACAGCCCGATCGTCTGCATGCCCGGTGCGAGGCGGCGCAGGCGCCCGAGGGCGAGCGACAGGAGGTGGCCGCGCTTGGAGGTGACCAGAGAATGCAGCTCATCAAGGACGACGTATTTCAGGTCCTTGAAGAACCGCTCCGCCTCCTTGTTGGCGAGCAGCAGCGACACCTGTTCGGGCGTGGTCAGCAGAATATCGGGCGGATTGAGCTTCTGGCGCTGTCGCTTCGACTGCGGCGTGTCGCCGGTGCGGTTCTCGACGGTGACGGCAAGCCCCATTTCGGTGACGGGCTTCATCAGGTTTCGCTCAATATCGACCGTCAGCGCCTTGAGCGGCGAGATGTAGAGCGTGTGGATACCGGTAAAGGCCGAGCCGGGTGGGATCTTGCCACGCATGACCAGATCGGTCAGCGACGGCATGAAGCCCGCAAGCGTCTTGCCGGCACCGGTCGGGGCGATCAGCAGCATGTTTTCGCCGGCCTGGGCGCGGGCGAGAAGTTCCAGCTGGTGGGCGCGCGGAGACCAGCCCTTTTCCGCGAACCATTTGAGGAACGGGCGGGGCAGAGCGACAGCATCAGAGCCGGGCGTTGGGTTTTCGACGAGATCCACGTCGTTAAGGTAAGACGAACCTGGCGAAAATGAAGAGCATTACCGAACGATATATCTATCGGTGCGGTGGTTGATCGCAAGCGTCAGGTTCAGCGTCACCGCGGCGATGACCGAGCAGAGGATGACGAAGGGGCTGGCAACGAGGAAGGACAGGACCAGCACGACGCAATCAAGCCCGAGCTGGACGAAGCCGGCCCGCCAGCCGAGACGGTCCTGCAGGTAGAGCGCGAGGATCCCGAAACCGCCGAGAGAGGCGCGATGGCGAAACAAGATCAGCATGCCGCAACCTATCAGGAGACCGCCGAACAGGGCGGCGATAACAGGATCGATCGCGCTGATGGTGATCAGCTTCGGCAGAACGCCTGTCAGCACCGACGTGACCGCAACGGCGGAGAAGGTCTTAACCGTGAACACCGGACCGAGCCGCTTGTAGGCAAGCCAGTAGAAGGGCAGGTTGATCAGGAAGAATGCGGCACCGAAACTGATATCGACCGAGTAGCGCAGCAGGAAGCCGATACCTGCCGTGCCGCCGATCAGAAGGTTTGCGGCCTGCAGCAGCACGACGCCCAGCGCTGCCAGCATGGAACCGGCAAGGATCGCCTGCACATCTTCGATGAGCGAGTGTTTTTCCGAGCTGGAAGCCCAAAGGCCGACGGGGCTCTTTTTGTCTGCGACGCTAGTCTTGTCGATCGCCTTTCCCATCAGCGCACCGCAATATAGCGGTCGGAGCGATGGTTGACGGTCAAGAGCAGGTTGAGCACGACGGCACTCAGCAGCGACCAGACCACGGTCATCGGGCTGACGACGAAAAAGGCAGCGGCCATGACGCAGAGATCGAAACCCAGCTGGACGAGGCCTGCCGGGATCTTGAAACGGTCCTGGATATAGATCGCGAGAATGCCGATGCCGCCAAGCGAGGCGCGGTGCCGGTACAGGCCCAAGAGCCCGAAGCCGATCAGGATGCCGCCGAGCAGCGCTGCCCAGAACGGATCGAGATACTGGATCACCAGAAAGCGCTTCTCCAGCTCGGCAATGACGGAAACGCCGGCAATGGCGATGAAGGTCTTGACCGAGAAGCCGAGGCCGAGGCGCTTGAAGGACAGGTAGTAGAACGGCAGATTGACGACGAAGAACAGGACGCCGAAGGGAATGTCGAACGCATAATGCAACAGGAAGGCGACGCCGGCCGTGCCGCTGGTGAGGAGCCCGACCTGGTTCAGCAGGTAGAGACCTAGGGCTGCGACCATGGCGCTGATGAACAGGCCCTGCGCATCTTCCAGCATCGTGTGGCGTGCCGGATCAAGGCTGTAGAAACCCATACGGCGCCTTGCTGCAACCTGTTCATCGGCCACGCTATTCCCCTTGATTTTCGGCGATTGTGCACCGCGATAGCAGCTTCATCAAGCGACATCGCTGCGCCCGCCGACGGCCTTTCGAAATAACAACAAAGTAAAGGCTTATCCGGTCTTTCGCGACAGAAACAGTATGCCGTGGATGGGTTTGCCGGCATCCATGCGAATAGTCGTCCGCTCGACGGCGATGAGATCGAAGCCGTAATGCGCGAGCAGGCCGCCGATATAGACTTCCGAATGGGCGTAACGGAGCGAATCCTTGAGCACAAACGTCTCGTCCTCGCCCGCATCTTCCACCGAGAAGGCGAACAGACCCGCCGATGCCAGAAGCTCGGTCACGAGCGGAAAGACGGTTTCGAGCGAGCCGAGATACATCAGCACATCGGCTGCCGAGACGAGGTCGGCGCGGTGGGGCGGAAGCGTGTCGAACAGGCCGGACTGTGCTGCCTCAAGGCTGAGGTCCGATTGCCCTAGGTGATCGTAGAGGTGTTTTTCCGCAGCCTTGGCCAGCATGTTGGCTGACAGGTCGAACCCTTCCAGGCGCCCTGCCCGGTCGCGGATCTCGGCCCCGAACAGGCCGGTGCCGCAGCCGAGATCGACCACGGTCGCAAACGGCCCATGTGGCGCGACCAGCGTGCCAAGCTTTTGCGGGACCGAGTAGTTGAGCTTTTCCACCAGTGACGTATCGAACCTGTCGGCATAATCATCGAACAGGCCCTCCACATAGCGGCTGGGCGGCTGGTCCGGGACATCGCCGGCGCCGATCAGCGCGAGCCGCAGGCTGGCGCCGAAGATATCGTCCGGCTGCAGTTCGAGCGCGCGGCGATAGGCGTCGGCTGCATTCGCGAGTGCCGCCTTGTCGCGGTATTCGCCGAGCCTGAACCATCCGGCGGCCCAGGTGGGCACGAGTTCCAGTGCCTGCTCCATCAGTTCTGCGGCGGCGGGAAAATCCTGTCCCTCGGCCAGCATGCGGGCATAATCCGCGCGGCGGTCGGCAATGACGTCACCGGAAGAGAACTGGATCGCGCTCATGGCGTGACGGCTTTCACTGGAGTTACGGCGGGCATTACGGCGACGGTGGAGTTGCGTCATCTCGCCATTCCCCTTGCCCCTCCTGTCACCCGGGCCACAAAAAAACTCAAGTTGTATTTGAGAGGCTAGTGAAGAGTGCCTATGTGACAGGTTGCGGGACTGTTCCCGCAAGGCTATGGCAATCCCAAACCAATTTTCCAACGGTGGAGACGATCGACGATGGCGGATGGCGTGAACAGGTTCCTCGGCGATTCGATCGGCCGCACGATCGTCAAGCTGATCGTCGTCTGCCTGATCGTCGGCTTCGTGCTGGCGTTTTTCGGCTTCACGCCGGACAATATCGTCGACACCATCCGCTACTATTTCCTCGACCTCTGGTACAACGGTTTCCAGGCACTGGGACGCGTCGGCGACTATCTTCTGCTCGGCGCGATCATCGTCGTGCCCGTTTTCATCGTGCTGCGCCTTCTGAGCATTCGCCGCTGAATGTCGATGGTGTCTCTCCCCTCCCGCCGCACGTTTCTGGTGCTCGCCGGCACCGGCCTTCTGCTTGCCGGCTGCTCCACCACATCTGTCATGACGCCGACGCCTGGTTCTGTCGACGAGACGGAAGCAGCGCTTCCGCTCGTCAACAAGCTGCGCCAGGCCCAGGGCCTTTCGCCGCTTGGCCTCGACAGGCCGGCCCAGCAAGCAGCCGGACGGCAGGCCGTCAGAATGGCGAAGGCGAAAGAGATGAAGCACCTGATCGGCTTCGGCGACGATTTCGGCGACCGGATGCGAAAGAGCGAGGTGGCGCTGCCAGCCGCCGAAAACATCGCGACCGGACAGCACACTGTCGGCGAAGCTGTTCAGGCCTGGATCGATTCGCCGAAACACCTGCGCAACATGCTGGGCAGCTACAAGAGCCTCGGCGTTGCCGCCGCCCGCGCAAGCGACGGACGGCTTTACTGGGCGATGGTACTTTCCAACTGATCTAGAGGCTTTTGGCCGCCCACTGGTCGAGATGCGTGTCGCGCAGTTCGCGGATCGATGTGGCCTTTTCCTGGTCAAGCAGAGATGACAGGCCGCGGACGATCGCGGATGGCAGGCCCGGTCCTTCATAGACCATGCAGGAATAGACCTGAACGAGATCGGCTCCGGCGCGGATCTTTTCGAGCGCTTGCGCCGCACTTCCCACACCGCCGACGCCGATGATCGGCAGATCCTTGCCGACCCGCTGGCGCATCTTGGCAAGCACGGTCGTGGAGCGTGAAAACAGCGGCGCGCCGGAAAGGCCGCCCGCTTCTTTCGCCTGGGTCTGGTTGCGCAGACCGTCACGCGCCAGTGTCGTGTTGGAGACGATCAGACCATCCAAAGCATGGGACGTAGCTTCTGCCGCGACGTCGTCCATTCCCTCTTCGGTCAGATCCGGCGCGATTTTCAGGAAGATCGGCACGGAACGGCCATGGCGGGTCGCCTCTTCGTCACGCACGGACAGGATTGCCTCGAGCAGTGCCTTCAGACTGTCGCGCACCTGCAGGTCGCGCAGGCCGGGCGTGTTGGGCGACGAGATATTGGCTGTGAAATAGGTGGCAAGGCCGTAGAATTTGCGGATACCGGCGGTGTAATCGGCGATACGGTCCTGTGCGTCCTTGTTGGCGCCGATATTGACACCGACGATGCCGCTTGCGCCTCTACGGGCCGACAGGCGCTGGAAAGCCGCCTCGTGGCCCTCGTTGTTGAAGCCGAGCCGGTTGATGATGCCGCGGTCTTCCACCAGCCGGAAGATGCGCGGCTTGTCGTTGCCAGCCTGCGGCTTCGGCGTCACGGTACCGACCTCGGTAAATCCGAAGCCGAGCTTCAGGACCGCATCCGGCACTTCGGCATTCTTGTCGTAGCCGGCGGCAAGCCCGATCGGGTTTTCAAAGCGGATGCCGGCGATCGTCTGGGCAAGCCGCGGATCGGCTTTCAGGCTGCAGGCCGGCACGACACCGCTTTTCAGCGCCGCGACCGACAGGCCGTGGGCTTTTTCCGGATCGAAGACGAACAGACTGCGCGACGCGAACGCCGAAAAGGGCCGCATCACTGTTCCGATCATGGCATTTTCTCCGGAAAGGCATGCTGGCCGTCAACGCCGATCAAAAGCGGCATTTCCCAGAGCACGGCCGAAAACGGCAGGAAGCCGTAAAGGTGGGGGAAAAGATCGCCACCGCGAGAGGGTTCGAATTTAAGGGCATCGCCCAGAACCAGCGTGTTGACGGCGACCAGCATCAGGCCCGTCAGGCCGGCGAAATGCCGCTTGGCCGTTTCGCGCGCCTGGGACCCGGTGGAGAAATGGATATAGCCATCACGCAGGTCGATTTCCGCACCTTCGAAGCGGCCGGTCTCCTTAGCCTTGCGCCAAAGTGAATCGGGTACGATCTTGTAGACGATATCGGGCATCACGAACTCCCATAGTCCGGCTCTGATCTATGATCGGCACCGTTTGCCGCAAAGGGCGTTGATTGTCCATGGTGCAATGAGGAGGAAGGATCATGAAAAGGATCACTGCGACACGAGTCTTTGTAACCGTTGCGCTCTCGACGCAGGTGCTTTCGCTGCCGGCTCAAGCGCAAGACGACCGGCGGTTCCAGCTGGAGCGGACCGAACAGGGCATCGTGCGGCTGGATACGCAAACCGGCGCGATGTCGCTGTGCAACGACACCGACGGAGAACTGGTCTGCCGCATGGCACCGGACGAGCGGGCCGCCTATGAAAAGGAACTGGATCTGCTCGAAAAACGCGTGACCGCGCTGGAACAGCGTCTTGCCGATCGCCCCAAGACCTTTCCTGATGACGATGCTGTCGACCGGTCGCTCTCGATCATCGAGCGGTTCATGCGCGGCGTCATGTCGATGGTGCGGGAATTTGGCGGTGAGCCGCAACCGGACAGGACCTGATTCATGCTATTTTGCAGACTTGTGTCGCGCCACACTCGGCGCTACACATTAGGTATTACAGGGAAAGCACGACTATGCCTTTGGGAGGGGGCGTGGACATGCAGACACTCAACATCATCATCGCCGACGACCATCCGCTTTTCCGCGGTGCGCTGAAACAGGCGATACAAGGCGTTGCCGACGAAATTGTCATCATCGAAGCGGGCGACTTCGATGCGGCGAGAACAGCGGCGCAAGACAATCCCGAAACCGATCTCATGCTGCTCGACCTTGCCATGCCGGGCGTGAGCGGATTTGCGGGCCTGACGTCGCTCAGGTCGGCCTTTCCGGCGCTACCGGTGATCATCGTTTCAGCCACGGACGATCGCAGCACGATCAGGCGGGCGCTCGATCTGGGCGCTTCCGGCTTCATTTCCAAATCCTGCGGGCTTGACGATATCAGGGCCGGAATACAGGCCGTGCTGGAAGGCGATATCTGGGTGCCGAAAGGCGAGACATCGCAGAGCGAGGAAGACGCCGCAAGATCAGACATTCTCGACCGTCTGCGGACGCTGACGCCCCAGCAGCACCGGGTTCTGTCGATGCTTGGCGAAGGCCTGCTCAACAAGCAGATCGCCTACGAGCTGGGCGTCTCTGAGGCGACCATCAAGGCGCATGTCTCGGCTATTCTTTTGAAGCTGAACGTCGATAGTCGCACCCAGGCCGTCATCAAGCTCGGCCGGCTCAACATGGCCATGGTGGCGTAGGATAGCAGCAAAGGATTTTATTCCTTTTCTGCTTTACGAAATCCCCCTGCTGGGCTAAATTCTGCGACGAGCAAGCGGAGATCGCCCATCTCCGGGCGGCGGCGCCTTGAGGGCCGGTATCCTTGACGCTTGCATCCAACGGGACTGATCGGCAATGGCAGGCGGAAGGCGGCAACGGCTGTTTCCTCTTGCGCCGGGGGCAGGGACGACGATGCTGTCACATGAGACGATATGGATCGCGATCGACACGCTGGCTGAGCGTCATCAGCTGTCGCCGTCTGGGCTTGCCCGACGCGCAGGACTGGATCCGACCTCGTTCAACAAGTCGAAACGGCTTGGCCCCGACGGACGACTGCGATGGCCCTCGACGGAATCGATTGCCAAAGTTCTGGAAGCGACCGGCGCAACGGTCGATCAGTTCATGAGCTATCTGCCGCATGCGATGGGCAGGTCGCAACTTCCCGACGGCAATTTTCCCTCCCAGAACGGCACGATCCCGCTGCTCGGCTTTGCCCAGGCCGGCTCCGGCGGCTTTTTCGACGATGGCGGTTTTCCTGCCGGACAGGGCTGGGATGTGGTGGAGTTTCCCGTCGATCCTGCTCGAAAAGCCGGTGTCTACGCGCTCGAGGTCCAGGGCGATTCCATGATGCCGCTCTATCGGGACGGCGACGTGCTGATCGTCGAGCCCGGCGCACAGGTTCGGCGTGGCGACCGCGTGGTGTTGAAAACCCGCGAGGGCGAAGTGATGGCGAAAGTTCTGGCGCGCCAGAGTGCGCGCCTGATCGAGCTTCTGTCGCTCAACCCCGAACACGCGAACCGTTCCTTCGACACGGCCGATGTGGAATGGATGGCACGGATCATCTGGGCGAGCCAGTAAGCCGCGTTGCATTCAACGTATCTTGAGAAAAAATTCCTTGGTCTCAATAGAGGCCGTTCGGGAAATAGCGCAGGTAGAGTTCCTGCAGGCGGCCGTTGCGCGACAATTCGGCCAGCGCCTGATCAAAGGCGGCGGCAAGGGTCGGATCGTTTCTGCGGACCATGATGGTCAGGCCCTCGCCTAGAAATTTCTGCGACAGGTAGGGGCCGTCGAACAGGCTGCAACAGGTCTCCGATGCCTCGCTTGCGACCCAGAACGGCAGGCGAAGGCCATCGGCAAAGACGGCATCCACTTGTCTCTCCTTCAGAGCTTCCAGCATGTCCTCGTAACTGTCGAACGACTTTTGCGTGAGCTTCGGGAAGAACGCTCTTAGCATCGCATCATGCGCCGTTCCCTTGACGACACCGACCGGACGATCGCTGAGGTCCGATACCGTGGTCGCAGCCAGTGTCGCCGCGTTGTTGCGGGCAAACCTTGCCGGGATACCGAGATAGGGCCTGGAAAAAAGAAAGCGCTGCCGCAGCGACGGAGTTGCAGCGACCGCTGCCATCACGGCCTCCCCGCCCCCGTCTTCCAGGGTCTTTTCGAGATCCGCGAAGGGCATGGCCTGAATCTGGCACTTTGCCTCGATCTTCAGGACCGTGCAAATCTCGCGGGCGAGATCGATGTTGAAGCCTGACAGCCGGCCAGATTGATCTGCGAAATTGAAAGGGGGGAAATCGACAGTCGTCAGGATGCGCACGCGCAGGATTGTCGACAGATCCTGGCGCTCCACGCGTTCTCGTGCGTCAAACATCAGCGGAAGCTGGGTCGCCGGGGTAGAAGGCGGAGCGGTGGAGGCCGCAAGTGCCTGCGTTGCGGACAGAAGTCCGTATATCACCACCACCAAGAGCTGCATAAACTTGAAAACACCACTGCTTTTTAGGGATGTAATCAGGTATCGCATCTTTATGATCCGTGTGGGGCAATAGGGGTTCGTCTGCGGACGGTGTAGCAGCAACATGCGCTCAGAGGAACATGCTTCGCAGCCGACCTATCACGACGAAACGGGGGCGCCGCCGACCGACGAGATCGAGTCCGGGCAATTGCTCGACTTTCGTCCCGGCATCCAGGTCGAGCTGACAGCGCTTGCGGCCCTCGGTTTCTCGAAACCGTTGATCGCCAAGCTGGCTGGCCTCTCCAGGCAAAACGGGACGACGGTCGAGGCCGAGCTTCTGGCATGCGGCGACGTGAGGGAAGACGCCTATTACGGTGCCATCGCCCGTCTGCTGCGACTTCCCTTCGTCTCGTCGCTCGATCCCGCGCTTGTCGTTATCCTGCCCTCGACCGACGCCCAGCTGACACGCCCGACCATGGTGAGGATCGCCCATCGCAACAAGGCGCAGGAAATCGCCATCGTGCCGGAGGCGGCGCGACTTTCGCAGATTGCGGCAACGCTTGCGACCCTGCCTCTTGTGGGCCGCGATCTCGTCATCACCACGCCGAGCGCCATTCGCGAATCCGTCTGGAAAGCCGATGCAGCGCGCCGCATCCGCGAGACCACGAATACCCTGTTCGAGCAGAGACCCCTGCTGTCGGCCCGCGTTGTGCTCGCAGGCCACCAGGGCTTTTACGGTGGGTCGTTTCTGACGACCCTTGCCTGTCTCCTGCTGATTGCACCGATCGATACGCTGCTTGCGCTGCATATCGTCCTGTCGCTCACCTATTTCTCGACGCTCTGTCTGCGGCTTTCGGCGATGATCCGGCAAACGTTGGTGGCACCTGAACGCGTGCCAGTCGCTCCACCGTTCGGGCCGCTGCCGCACTACACCATTCTCGTCGCGCTCTACCGCGAAGAGGCCATGGCCGAGCAGTTGGTCGCAAGCCTCAAGCGGCTGGACTGGCCCGCATCTCTGCTCGACATCAAGTTCGTATGCGAAATCGACGACCGGCAGACGATCGAAGCCTTGAAGGCGCTTGAGCCTGGCCCGCAGTTCGAGATCGTCGAGGTACCGGCCTATGGTCCGCGGACGAAGCCAAAGGCTCTCACCTATGCGCTGAAAGGTGCGCGCGGCGAATTCACGGCAATCTACGACGCCGAGGACAGGCCGCACCCGCTACAACTCCGCGAGGCGTACCGGCGGTTTCGCGCGGCACCATCCGAACTTGCCTGCCTGCAGGCACCACTGATCATCAACAACGCCCGGGAAAGCTGGTTGAGCGCGTTGTTTTCGCTCGAATATGCAGCGCTGTTTCGCGGCCTTTTGCCGATGCTCGGGAGAATGAACATGCCGCTTCCACTCGGCGGCACGTCCAACCATTTCCGCACCAGCGCGCTGATCGCAGCCGGCGGATGGGATCCGTACAACGTGACGGAAGACGCCGATCTTGGCATGCGGCTCTACCGGCTCGGCTTTACCGCCGACGTGATGCGGCACCAGACGCTGGAGGACGCGCCTTTATCGATCAAGGTGTGGACGTCGCAGAGAAGCCGCTGGTTCAAGGGCTGGCTGCAAACCTGGCTGGTGCTGATGCGCGACCCGGCGCGGCTGATCGGCGAAATCGGCATCAAGCCTTTCTGCGTAATCCAATTGCTGGTGGGCGGCATGCTTTTGTCATCGCTGCTGCATCCGCTGATCCTCGTCTTTCTCGGCGTCGGCTTCTCGGCAATGCTGCGGGCGCCGATCGACACGCTGCCGCTTGAGGTCGTCGGCCTGTTCGCGATCGACTTCACCAATATCCTCGGCAGCTATCTCATCTTCCTCGGCCTCGGCATCGGATCGATGACCGACCACGAAAAGCGCCTCGTCGGCCGCCGCTGGGTTGCCGTGCCGCTCTACTGGATGATGACATCCTTCGCCGCCTGGAAGGCGCTACGGGAACTCAGGACAAAGCCCTTCCACTGGAGCAAGACACCCCACATGCCGCGCCGGAAGGAGAGCTGATCGGGAGAGGGGATTGGAGCAGGCGAAGGGAAGCTGAACCTCGTCTTCAGCTGGGGAAACTTCGGGAAGACGCAGGAGACCCAATTGAACGCTTCGTTGGGCACATATCGCGCTGGTCTGTAGGCGACGGGTTATCTGTAGCATTTTTGGGACGGGCAGCTGGAGGCACGCAAATATTTTTTACACCGACGATATTTTACCCATGCAGCAAAGAGGTCATTTCATGTATGTTGAAGTGTATTGTTGTATTCTAATGGGGGATTGGAACAATGGCTTTACAGATATTCGCAACTAATTCCGTTGGCGCCGGTATTCGTGCCGACCTCACCACACTTGACGACGCCTTCATCGCTTCGGGCGTTACTGTCGGTTCTACTGACGGAACCGCGATCAGGGGTACTGGGAGTTATCATGACGTCAACGTACAAGGCACATTAATTGGTAACTATGACACTGTCGTACTCGGCGATGAAGGCACGGTCGACCATGATCTACACCTGATCGTCGGAAGCAGTGCTTATATGGCCCAATTTAGCGACACTGGTTATGGCGCCTGGATCAGGGGTTACAACTCTACCGTAGAGAATAGCGGTACGATTTGGAGCAACTATCGTGGAGTGGTAATTTCGGCCTCTAACGCGGCCACACAATCGACCGTAATCAATACCGGCATGATCGATGGGAGATTTACCGGCCTCTTTCATGCCGGCAACGAAACGCTGGTCGTACAAAATAGCGGAACGATCAAATCGCTCTCTCAAGCTTATTTAGGTTCAGAGGGGATCGATCAGATTGTCAACACTGGCAAGATCATAGGCACGGTATCCCTGAATGACGGAGCCGACATTTTCGACACGAAGTTCGGAACCCTCTCCGGCACAGTCGATGCGGGCGGAGGCAGCGACAAGCTCTACGGCAGCGCTCTTGCCGACACCCTTAATGGAGGCGCCGACGAGGATATCCTCAACGGCTACGGTGGAGACGACAAGCTATCTGGAGATGATGGCGATGATACGCTGAATGGCGGTGAAGGCGCCGATACACTCAGCGGCGGCGCGGGAACCGACCGGGCCTCCTACTCGTCGGCAACGTCAGGCGTGGTTGCCAGTTTACTCACTTCGTCCATCAACGCCGGAGAAGCCAAGGGCGACACCTACAGCTCGATTGAAAATCTAACGGGCTCAAATTTTAAAGACACCCTTCACGGCAACGCAGCAGCAAACAGTATCAATGGGGGTGCTGGTAATGACATCATCAACGGTTACGGCGGATTGGATAGGCTAACTGGTAGTTCAGGCAACGACACATTCATCTTCGATACTGCCCTTAACGCGGCGACTAATGTCGACACCATCACCGACTTCAATGTTGTCGCTGATACGATGCAACTACAGAATGCAGTGTTCACGGCCTTCAACGCTACCGGCGTTCTGAACGCTACTGCCTTTGTCAAAAGCGCGTCGGGCGTGGCAGCGGATGCCTCCGATCGAATCATTTATGAAACCGATACCGGCAAGGTGTTTTACGATCAGGATGGAAACGGCGGCGCATTTGCCGGCATCCAATTTGCGAAGCTGGCGGCAGGCCTAGCGATCACCAACGCGGATTTCTTCGTTATCTGAGGCGCTCACTCAAAATTGTGGACGTCGAGACATGCTCGGCGTTCACCTCCATTTGTGACTAAGGCAGGTGTCGATTGCATAATCGCAAACAATGAACGTGTCAGCAGCAGCGGAGGATAGCCGGAGCACGAACCGCGAAGCGGGCCACTGCAACGGCAGATAACAGTGAAACGCCATTGCCTTTGAGGTATTAAATCCGCTGGAGCGGGTGAAGGGAATCGAACCCTCGTATTCAGCTTGGGAAGCTGCTGCTCTACCATTGAGCTACACCCGCGTCGGGGGAAGGTTTCCAACAATGGGCCTTGTCTGTCAAGGTCGCCGGGGTGGAAGCGTCCGGGGATGTCCTAGCTGCGGAAATGCTTGGAGAGTTTGAGGCCCTGCGCCTGATAGTTCGAGCCGAGGCCGGAGCCGTAGAGGCCCTGGGGTTCTTCCAGCATGTGTTCGTAGACGAGGCGACCGACGATCTGGCCGTCTTCGAGGATGAACGGGACCTCGTGGCTGCGCACCTCTAGGACTGCGCGGCTGCCGCGGCCGCCGGCGGCCTCGTGGCCGAAGCCGGGGTCGAAGAAGCCGGCGTAATGGACGCGGAATTCGCCGACCAGCGGGTCGAACGGTGTCATTTCGGCCGCGTAGAGCGGTGGCACATGGACGGCCTCGCGCGAGACGAGGATGTAGAATTCATCCGGATCCAGAATCAGTTCGTTGCGGCCGCGGCTGTGGATCGGCTCCCAGAAATCGAACAGATCATGCTGGGCCTTCTTGTCGACATCGACGACGGCCGTGTGGTGCTTGCCGCGGTAGCCGATCAGGCCATCGTTGTCGCCGGCAAGGTCGATCGATAGCGCTATGCCGCCGCCGGAAATGTTCGGCTGCGCGGCGGCGACCAGCGTTTCGGCTCCATGCAGCGCCAACAGCTCCGGCTCCTGCAGAAGGGCGTTGCCGACGCGGAAGCGGATCTGCGACAGGCGCGAGCCCTGGCGCACGACGATCGGAAATGTGCGCGGGGAAATTTCGAGATAGAGCGGACCGCGATAGCCTGAAGGGATCTTGTCGAACTCCTGGGCGCGATCGGTGATGACGCGGGTAAAGATATCGAGGCGGCCGGTGGAGCTTTTCGGATTGGCCGAAGCCGACATCTCGGCCGGCAGATCGAGGCTTTCCATCAGCGGCACGATATAGACGCAGCCGGTTTCGAGGACGGCGCTTTCGGAGAGATCGATGACGTGCAGGCTGAGGCGCTTGAGCTTGTCGGACACGAGGCTCATCGGCCCCGGCATGAACGAGGCGCGCACGCGAAACGCCTTCTGCCCCAAGCGCAGATCAAGGCTCGCCGGCTGGATCTGGTCCTGATCAAGCGCCCTCTCGGACTTCAGCCGTCCTTGTTCGAAGAGCGCCGCAATTGCGCGGTCCGCCAGAATTCCCGTTTCGCGAGCCATCATGTCTCTTTCAGATTTTGGGGCCGACAAAACCAAATGCGGACCATTGACGCAAGCGGAAGCGAGGCGTAAGGCAGCTTTATCCCGTGGTGATTTGGCCGGTCGGCTTGCAGCCACGTTAAACAAGTGGCTAAAAAGACCGGGTTGAAAACCGGTCTGCGATTGCGGCCGGTTTTTTTGTATCACGAAGGTGATGAACACATGAGCAAATCCCCGAACAAGAACTGGCGCCCTGCCACCACGCTCGTCCATGGCGGCACGCTGCGCTCGCAATATGGCGAGATGTCGGAAGCCATCTACCTGACGCAGGGCTTCGCCTACGACAGTTCAGAAGCCGCCGAGGCCCGTTTCAAGGGCGAGGCCGACGGCTATATCTATGCCCGCTACGGCAGCCCTACCAACGACATGTTCGAAAAGCGCATGTGTGCGCTGGAAGGTGCAGAAGAAGCCCGCGCCACCGCCTCCGGCATGGCCGCCATCACGGCAGCGCTCATGTGCCAGCTTCGCGCCGGCGACCATATCGTTGCCGCGCGGGCCCTGTTCGGTTCCTGCCGCTGGGTTGTCGAAACGCTCGCCCCGCGCTACGGCATCGAATGCACGCTGGTCGACGGTCGCGACCTTGCCAACTGGGAAGCGGCGATCAAGCCCAACACCAAGGTGTTTTTCCTGGAAAGCCCGACAAACCCGACGCTGGAAGTGATCGACATTGCCGGCGTTGCCAAGCTTGCCAATCAGGTCGGCGCCCGTCTGGTGGTCGACAACGTGTTCGCAACGCCGCTCTTCCAGCGGCCGCTGGAACTCGGCGCCCATGTGGTCGTCTATTCCGCCACCAAGCATATCGACGGCCAGGGCCGGAGCCTTGCCGGCGTCATCCTTTCGGACCGCGAATGGGTTCTGGAGCACCTGCAGGACTATTATCGCCATACCGGTCCGGCGATGTCGCCGTTCACCGCATGGACACTGATCAAGGGGCTGGAAACGCTGCCGATCCGTGTTGCCCAGCAGACGTCGAATGCGGCGAAGATCGCCGATTTCCTGGCCGAGCAGAGCAAGGTCGCGAAAGTGATCTATCCCGGTCGCAAAGACCATCCGCAGGCCGATATCATCACCAAGCAGATGACGGGCGGATCGACGCTGGTCTGTTTCGAGCTGAAGGGCGGCAAGGAAGCGGCCTTCAAGCTGCAGAATGCCATGGAGGTGGTCACCATCTCCAACAATCTCGGCGACACCCGCTCGATCATCACGCATCCGGCAACGACGACGCACAAAAACCTCAGCGACGAAGCCCGTACGGAACTGGGAATTTCGCCCGGCACCGTGCGCTTTTCGGCCGGCATCGAGGATGCGGACGACCTGCTGGAAGATTTCGCGCAGGCGCTGAAGCAGATCTGATCGACTTTACGCCGAACGATGGGTAGACCCGGAACGCTCCGGGTTTACCATATCAGTTATCCCTATCATCAAGAACGCGACATTGCCTCAGATGCAAGCCGCGAGAATTCTTGACCTTTCTCCCCCACTGTACGATATCGGCACGATGAGCAATCTTGAGGTGCCAATGTACCGCGCCCGCACCAGAGACATAGACGTCGCCGTCGAGCCCTATTATCTCGAGGAGCAGTCGAGCCCCGAGGACAGTCGTTATGTCTGGGGATACCGGATCGTGATCGAGAACAAGTCCTCGATCAGCGTTACGCTCGTGCATCGCTACTGGAACATCACGGACGAAAACGGGATCGTCGACGAGGTCGACGGACCAGGCGTCGTTGGCGACCAGCCGCGACTGGAGCCCGGCGACAGCTACGAATATTCGTCCGGGTGCCCGCTCGACACGCCATCCGGCGTCATGTTCGGCACCTACGATATGAAGACGGACGAAGGCGAGACTTTCAAAGTCGACATTCCCGCCTTCTCGCTGGATTCACCAGGCGTCGTGCGCGTTCTGAACTGACCCGCAAAGCGGATCAGGCGCTTTCGAATTCTTCCGTCACGAACTTGTAGGTGGTCGAGCAGAACTCGCAGGTTACCGCGATTTCTCCATCTTCCACACTCGCGTGGATTTCTTCCGCAGAGAACCCGTCCAGCACGCCCTTGATCTTGTCGCGCGAGCAGCTGCAGCGGTCGAACACCGTCTGCGGATCATAGACCCGCACGCCGCGCTCGTGGAACAGCCGGAACAGCAGCCGTTCGATCGCCACCTGCGGATCGGTCAGCTCGTCCGTATCGATGGTGCCGACCAGCGTGCTCGCCTCTAACCAGGCATCGTCCTCGACTTCGACGGCATCGCGTTCGTCACCGTCGCCGCCATGCAGGTCGGGCTGGCGCATGCGCTCAGGCGCCTGTGGAAGGAACTGGGCGACAAGTCCGCCAGCGCGCCAGTTGTGGCGCGGGTTGCCGTCCTCGTCGCGGTCGATGAGTTCGGCGACGGCGAGGCGAACCCTGGTCGGGATCTGTTCGGACTGGCGGAAGTAGACGCCGGCCATTTCTTCAAGCGACGAGCCGTCCATCGGAACGATGCCCTGATAGGGCTGCATGCCGCGGCCCTGATCGATCGTCAGCGCAAGAAAGCCATGGCCGAGCAGTTCGGCAGGCGAGATCTTGCCGTTCTCGACGGCTTCGGCCAGTGCATCCTCGTCGTAGCGGGCATAGGCGCGCAATGCATCCGGCGTGGAGAAATCGGCAACAAGCAGGTCGACCGGGCCGTCACCCTTGGTCTGCATGGTGAACTTGCCTTCGAATTTCAGCGAAGTGCCCAGCAGTGCAGTGAGCACGACGGCTTCCGCCAGCAGCCGTGCGACAGGTGCCGGATAATCGTGCCGTCCGAGGATCGCGTTGAGGAGTGGCCCGAGCTGGACCGCACGGCCGCGCACATCGAGGCCATCCACCTGGAAGGGCACGACGCGGTCGTCGCCGGCAAAATCGAGTTCGTTCAGTTCAACAGTCGCTTCCGCCATGAGTTAACTCCTTCGCGCCGGCGCTCTCAGTTCCTCGAACGCTTTTACACAAGCGCCAGCCGCAGCGGAACCGCCGGCCGGGGATTTGAGAACGTTGACGATATCGTGTTGAAGCGCCGCACTCGTTCGGCGGCGCGCTTTGAAAGCCGTCAGATGGTGGCGGCTCTCATCGAATTCAAGTCGGAAGCGCTTTCGATCCTCAGACGATGCCGAAGCACCAGGCAAGGATCGACTTCTGCGCGTGAAGACGGTTTTCCGCCTCGTCGAACACCACCGACTGTGGTCCGTCGATGACCTCGTCGGTGACTTCCTCGCCGCGATGCGCCGGCAGGCAGTGCATGAAGAGCGCGTCCTTGTTTGCCTGATCCATCAGCGCCTTGTTGACCTGATAGGGCTGGAAGATGTTGTGGCCACGCGCCTTGTGCTCCTGGTTCATCGACACCCACGTATCGGTGACGACGACATCAGCGCCGGTGACCGCCCGTTCGGCGTCGTGGCAGAGCATGATCTCGCCGCCATTGTTGCGCGCCCAGTTCAGGAACTTGTCATGCGGCTCGGAGCCCATCGGCACGGCCATGTTCATCTTGTAGCCGAACCGCGCCGAGCCTTCGACGAGCGAGTGCAGCACGTTGTTGCCGTCACCCGTCCAGGCGATGGTCTTGCCTTTGACAGGACCGCGATGCTCCTCGAAGGTCATCAGGTCGGCCATGATCTGGCAGGGATGGGTATCGTCGGTCAGCGCGTTGATAACAGGCACGGTGGCGTGCTCGGCCATTTCCCGCATGCGGTTGTGATCGGTGGTGCGGATCATGATCGCATCGACATAGCGCGACAGGACACGTGCCGTATCGCCGATCGTCTCGGCGCGGCCGAGCTGCATTTCCGTGCCGGACAGGAAGAGCGTCTCGCCGCCGAGCTGGCGCATGCCGACATCGAAGGAGACGCGGGTGCGGGTGGACGGCTTTTCGAAAATCATCGCCAACATCTTGCCGGCGAGCGGCTGGTCTCCCTTGCCGGCCTTGAAGGCCTGCTTGCGGCTTTTCGCGTCGTCGAGAATGGTGCGAAGATCCTCCGGCGAAACCGCCGAAAGATCCAGGAAATGCTTTGGTGATGCCATGCTATCGTCCCCTATCGAGGGGAACCGTCACCGGCACCCCTCATCGCGCTCAGGCTGTTTTCTTGAGTTCTGCCTCGGTCAGCTTTTCCGCTGCCCGTTCGATCCGTGCGAGCCCCTCGCGGGCTTCCTCCGCCGTGATCGTCAACGGCGGCAGAAGGCGCACGACGTTATCGCCAGCAGGTACTGACAGCATTTTCTCATCGCGCATTGCAACGACCAGATCGCCAGCAGGCACCCTTGCCTTGATGCCGAGCATCAGGCCTTCGCCTCTGATATCTTCGATCACGTCAGGGAAACGGTCCTTCAGGCTTGCCAGTCCCTGGCGGAACACGAGCGCGACATCGCGGACATTTTCAAGGAAGCCATCGGCCAGCACGACGTCGAGCACCGCGTTGCCGCAGGCCATGCCGAGCGGATTGCCGCCATAGGTCGTGCCGTGAATGCCGGGCTTCATGCCGGAAGCAGCCTCTGCGGTCGCAAGGCAGGCGCCGAACGGGAAGCCGCCGCCGATGCCCTTGGCAACAGCCATGATATCAGGCGTGATGCCTGTCAGTTCGTGGGCGAAGAAGCGGCCGGTGCGGCCAACCCCGCTCTGCACTTCGTCGAGGATCAGCAGCAGACCCCGGTCGTCGCAGATGCGACGCAGCTCGCGCAGGAATTCCTTGTCCACGACGCGCACGCCGCCCTCGCCCTGGATCGGCTCGATCAGCAGCGCGCCGGTGTTTTCGTTGATCGCAGCATTGAGGGCGTCGAGATCACCGAACGGCACCTGATCGAACCCTGGCGCCTTCGGGCCGAAGCCTTCCATGTATTTTTCCTGACCACCGGCGGCAATCGTCGCGATGGTCCGGCCGTGGAAGGCACCTTCGAAGGTGATGATGTGGAATTTCTCCGGATGACCCTTGGAGAAATGATAGCGACGCGCCGTCTTGATGGCGGTCTCAAGCGCTTCGGCGCCGGAATTGGTAAAGAACACCTTGTCCGCGAAGGTGGCATCCACCAGACGGCGGGCCAGACGCTCCTGCTCCGGGATCTCGTAGAGGTTGGAAAGGTGCCAGACCTTCTCGGCCTGCGACTTCAGCGCGTTTACCAGATGCGGATTGGAATGACCGCAGGAGGTGACGGCAACGCCTGCCCCGAAATCCAGATATCGCTCGCCACCTTCCGTCACAAGCCATACGCCCTCGCCTCGATCAAAGCGCAAAGGTGCCCGGGCAAACGTGTCGTAAAGTGCGGCTTCAGCCATGGCGACATCACTCCTCTGGGTAGGTTCCGACCCCCCTCTCCAGACCTCTCCGGAGACCGGGAATGCGGCCTGAAAAATCAAAAATGCCGCCCACCGGGCGGCGCGGGCACTATCATGGCTAAGTGCCTCCATGTCAACAAAACTTGGTGTTTTATAGGGCTTTCGGGGCATACGCCGCGATGCAACCTGATGCTGTGTTGCGGCATTTCGGTCTGTGACAAAAATGACTCTTGAGGGCAGCAAGTTGGGGAAAACCGCGAAATCGATTCGCGGCGATTCGAGCGACTCTTGCCACGGAGTCAGCCACACACTAGGTTAATCCTCAATTACTAGAACGCATGCGGCGGAACTAGTCACCTCGAAGCATAGATTGCGTGGGTGCGGCGGATTTATTTCGCCGCAGAGGTGAACGGATTCTGTCTGCCAGCAACGTTCAAAGGCGGAGAACGGCATGAACTGGACTGATGAGCGCGTCGAGCGACTTAAAAAACTATGGTCGGAAGGTCTCAGCGCCAGCCAGATTGCAGCCCAACTTGGAGGCGTAAGCCGCAATGCCGTGATCGGCAAAGTGCACCGTCTCAACCTTCCGGGTCGCGCCAAAGCAGGCGGTTCGGCGTCGGCCAATCGCCCGGCATCCAAGCGCCCAGCGCCCGCAGCTCCGCGCGCGCCGAGCTTTGCCGGACGCGACACAGCCCGTCCCGCAGCACGGACGGTGGGTGCAAACGCCCTCAAGGAAGATCAGGACGTCAACGTCGCGGAGCCGGTGAAATACACCGCTTCCGGCAGCGTCGTCGTGCCGATCTCGCGCCGTCTGTCGCTGACGGATCTCACCGAGCGCACATGCAAGTGGCCGGTCGGCGATCCGCTGACGGACGACTTCCATTTCTGCGGTTGCGATGCGCAGGATGCGTCGCCCTATTGCAAATATCACGCGAAGCTTGCCTACCAGCCAGTGCACGAGCGCCGTCGTCCGGCTGCCCGCGCGTCCTGAGTCAGGCGGCTGCGGAAACAAGATCGAAGGCGGGCTCTGGCCCGCCTTTTGCGTTTTCGGCATGGCTGACTTGCGCTGAAAAAACTTGCCTCGCACTCCCTGGGCTCCTATTTCGGCCTCGAGAGAGGACGACCTCCCCCTGAATGGGCATAACGCCGGGACGACCCGGCATGAACCGCACCTAAAGGGGAAGATCATGCGCTCGATAAGAGACCGTATTCGCCACGCCATCAGCTTTGAAATCATCGGGCTTCTGATGATGGTGCCGCTCGGCGCTTTCGTCTTCGACATGCCGGCCGAACATATGGGCATTGTCGGCGTCGTGTCTGCGACGGTCGCGACCGGCTGGAACTACCTCTACAATCTGGGTTTCGACCGCTTTCTGCAGGCGCGACGGGGTACGACGCTGAAGACGCCTGCCTTGCGCATTGCTCATGCGGTGCTGTTCGAAATCGGTCTGCTGGTCGTGCTGATGCCGTTTATCGCGTGGTATCTGCAGATTACCCTTCTCCATGCGCTGACAATGGATATCGCGATCGCGCTGTTCTACGTGGTCTATGCCTATCTCTTCAATCTTGGCTACGACAAGCTGTTCCCGCTGCCGGAATGGAAGACCCAGGAAGCCGCCTGACCATCAGAGTTTCGGACGGTGCAATACGCCAGTCCGATGGAAGCCTGAATGTCTCGGCAAACCCGATCTCTCCGGCGCGCGTGATCCGCAGAGCCCGGGTTTCCTCTCGGCGGCCGATCCAGCCGACGCCAAGAGCGCGGTCCAGCAGCGCCGCACCCATTTGTCCCGCCAGATGCGGCCGTCGCTCGCTCCAATCGAGGCATGTCCGGCAGAGCGGGCGTTTCGAACGGGTCAGCTGTTCGAGATCGATCCCGAAATCACAAAAGAACCGTCTGCCCTCGTCGGTGATCAGGCCGGCTCCATCGCCGAGCAGCATGTAGCCGCTTCCTGTTAGGGCATCGGCGAGCGCGATGGCGAGACGGCCGGCCATGTGATCGTAACAGGTGCGGGCAAGCCGTAACGCTTCGTCTTTCGGGCCGACAGGATGATGGCGCTTCGGCCCATCCGCGGCGACTGCCATCAACGCGTGGATCGCGTGCGCGACTTCCGGAGAGGCAAGTCGGTAATAGCGGTGCCTGCCCTGCTTCTCGACCTCGATCAGGCGAGCCTGCGCCAGTTTGCCGAGATGGCCGCTGGTGGTCTGCGCGGTGACGCCGGCGTGGCGTGCCAGTTCGCCCGCCGTCAGCGCCTGTCCGCCCATCAGCGCGGACAGCATGTTGGCGCGTGCAGCATCGCCGATCAGGCTTGCAACTTCCGCAATCGTATTTCCTGAAACCATATTGGGCATGATCCAGTTCTAGCACCGGAAAACTTTGCCGTCAGCGGTCAACGGTTCGGCCGTCGTCGAAGCATTTCTTTTCCTGGTTCCGCTAAGAGGGGCGGAGATTGCATTCATGGGGACAGGAACTGGAATGGCGGACACCAAAACAAGCATGGCAACGGATCTGTTGCTGCTCCTCACGCTCGCGACGCTTTGGGGCGCGTCCTACACGCTGATCAAAGTCGGTGTGGAGACGATTTCGCCTGTCACCTTTATTGCCGTCAGAACACTGGTCGCCGGGCTCATTCTCGCTGCGGCACTACGCCTTCGCGGATTGAAGCTGCCGACCGACCGGCAGACCTGGAAGCTTTTCACGGTTCAGGCCTGCCTCAACAGCGCGGTCCCCTTCACCCTCATCGCCTGGGCCGAACAGACGACCGATGCGGGCCTTGCCACCATCTTGAGTTCAACGACGCCGATCTTCGCCTTTCTGTTGACGGCGCTGATCACCCGCCATGAAAGCGTCTCTGCGGCCAAGCTGTTTGGAGTTGCCGCAGGCATTGTCGGCATATGCCTGATCGTCGGCATGGAGGCGCTTGCCGGCTCGGGCGAGAGCCTCTGGGCGCAACTCGCCATCGTGGCGGCGACGATCTGCTATGCGGCGGCTGCCATCTTCGGCAAGAATTTTAAAGGATTGGACCCGATGATGCCCGCCGCGGGATCGCTGATTGCAGGGGCGGCCATCCTCATTCCCGTGAGCCTCGTGGTCGATCGGCCCTGGACGCTGACGCCCAGCGCCGATTCCATGCTCGCCCTGTTGGCGCTGGCGGTATTTTCGACGGCGCTGGCCTTCGTCATCTATTTCCGGCTGGTCCAGACGCTCGGCTCCGTCGGCACGACGGCGCAGGCCTATCTGCGGGTGCCGATCGGCGTTGGCATCGGCGTCGTGTTTCTCGGCGAAACGCTTGCCTCGACAGCCTGGCTCGGTCTCGCCTGCGTCGTGACCGGCGTGATTGCCATGACGCTGCCGGCTAGGAGACGCGGTGCTCAGGCTTCCATCGAGTAGCCGGCACCGCGGACCGTGCGGATGACGTCCTGCATGTTGGAAAAGTTGAGCGCCTTCCGGAGGCGCCCTACATGCACGTCGACGGTACGCTCGTCGACATAGATGTCATGGCCCCAGACGCCGTCGAGCAGCTGCGAGCGCGAAAAGACGCGGCTGGGCGACGCCATCAGGAATTCCAGAAGTCTAAACTCTGTCGGCCCGAGGCGAACTTCGCGGCTCTTGCGGTGAACGCGGTGGGTTTCGCGGTCGAGTTCGATGTCGCCGCATTTGAGGACGCTCGACAGCACTTCGGGTCGGGCACGGCGCAGCATCGCCTTGACGCGGGCCATCAGTTCCGGCGTCGAGAAAGGCTTGACCACATAGTCGTCTGCGCCGGTGGCAAGCCCACGAACGCGCTCGCTTTCTTCGCCGCGCGCCGTCAGCATGATGATCGGCAGGCGTTCCGTCTCCGGCCGCATACGCAGGCGACGGCAGAGTTCGATGCCTGAAACGCCCGGCAGCATCCAGTCGAGAATGAGAAGATCCGGAACGCGCTCCTGAAGCCTGATTTCCGCTTCGTCACCGCGAAGCACGGTATCGACCTCGTAACCCTCGGCCTCCAGGTTATACCGAAGGAGGACGCTGAGGGCCTCTTCGTCTTCCACGACTGCGATCTTCGGCTGCATTCCGACTTGCTCCGTCACTCGTCCCGAACCGCACTTAGATCCGCCAGATCCGCTCGCGCTGCTTCAGGTCATTGGTTTTGGCAGTTATCGTCCCGAAACCGGCAGGCGATTTCGGGAGAGCTGCATCATGTCCCGGCGGAGCCGAGCATGTTGGACGTATCGTCCTTCGGACGTTCGCCCTCCGGCTGTGCGCCGGTCGCGATGTAGTAGATGGTCTCGGCGATATTCGTCGCGTGGTCGCCGATGCGCTCGATGTTCTTGGCGCAGAACAGGAGATGGGTGCAGGTGGTGATGTTGCGCGGATCCTCCATCATGTAGGTGAGGAGTTCGCGGAACAGCGAGGTGTACATCGCGTCAATCTCTTCATCGCGCTGGCGGATGATTTCGGCTTTTTCCGCGGAGCGGTTGGCGAAGACATCAAGAACGTCCTTGAGCTGCACCAGCGCCAGTTCGGAAAGATGCTCCAGACCACGGGCGAGCTTGCGCGGGACGCCTGTTCCCTGCACGGCGAGCACGCGCTTGGCGGTGTTCTTACCAAGGTCGCCGACGCGTTCCAGGTCAGCTGCAATGCGCAGCGTGCCGATGATCTCGCGAAGGTCGGCCGCCATCGGCTGACGCTTGGCGATGGTGACGATCGCCTTGTCCTGGATATCGCGCTCGGCGTGGTCGAGAATGACGTCGTCCGAGATGACCTTCTGGGCCAGCGCCGAGTCGGAGTTGACGAGCGCACGCACGGCATCACCGCACATCTGCTCCGCCAGACCGCCCATTTCGGAAATCCGGCGGTTCAGGTATTTCAGTTCCTCGTCATAGGCCGAGAGAATATGGGTCGAAACCATGTGTCTGATCCTTGATGTCTGCAGTTGCGGCTGACGGGTTCTGCGCTCGCATCAGCCGAAGCGGCCCATGATGTAATCCTGGGTGCGCTGGTCATCCGGATTGGTGAACATCTTGTCGGTATCGTTTTCCTCGACCAGGTGGCCGAGATGGAACATCGCCGTGCGCTGCGAAACGCGGGCCGCCTGCTGCATCGAGTGGGTGACGATCACGATCGTGTAGTTGGCGCGCAGTTCGTGGATCAGTTCCTCGACCTTGGCCGTGGCGATGGGGTCGAGTGCCGAGCACGGCTCGTCCATCAGAATGACTTCAGGCGAAACGGCGATCGCACGGGCGATGCAAAGGCGCTGCTGCTGACCGCCGGAAAGGCCGGTACCGCCTTCATGCAGGCGATCCTTGACTTCTGCCCAGAGGCCGGCGCGCTGCAGGCTTGCCTCGACGATCGCGTCCATTTCCGTCTTGCCGCGGGCAAGACCGTGGATGCGGGGACCGTAGGCAATGTTCTCGTAGATCGACTTCGGGAACGGGTTCGGCTTTTGGAACACCATGCCGACCCGGGCACGCAGCTCCACGACGTCGATTTCCTTGTCGTAGATATCGTCGCCGTCGAGCGTGATCTTGCCGGTGACGCGGCAACCCTCGATCGTGTCGTTCATGCGGTTCATCGTGCGCAGGAAGGTGGACTTGCCGCAGCCAGACGGACCGATCAAAGCAGTGACGGTATTTTGGCGGACATTCAGGTTCACGTCATAAAGAGCGCGCTTGTCACCGTAATAAACGGAGACATCCTTGCCGATCATCTTATATGCAACGTCGTTCATTTTCTTGTCCAGCGCCTTCTCAGCTGCAGCTTCTGACATCATGTTCATTGCTTCCCCCTTCCTCTACCAACGCCGTTCGAAGCGGCGTCGCAAGAGAATTGCGCCAACATTCATCAAGATCAGGAACAGGAGCAGGATCATGATCGCTCCCGAGGTTCGTTCAACGAAGGCGCGTTCCGCCTCGTTAGCCCACATGTAGATCTGTACCGGCAGCGCTGTCGACGGATCCATCGGCGTGGTCGGATAGTTTGCCACGAAGGCGACCATGCCGATCAAAAGAAGCGGCGCGGTTTCGCCGAGGGCGTGCGCGAGGCCGATGATCGTACCGGTCAGGATACCGGGCATGGCAAGCGGCAGGACATGGTGGAAAATCGTCTGCATCTTCGAGGCACCGAGCCCGAGCGCTGCAGCACGGATCGACGGTGGTACTGCTTTCAGTGCCGCGCGGGTGGCGATGATAATGGTCGGCAGCGTCATCAGCGTCAGCACCAGGCCGCCGACGAGCGAGGCCGAGCGCGGCAGGCCCATGAAGTTGATGAAGACCGCGAGACCCAACAGACCGTAGACGATCGACGGGACCGCTGCGAGATTGTTGATGTTGACCTCGATCAGGTCCGTGAACCGGTTCTTCGGGGCAAACTCTTCAAGATAGATCGAGGCTGCGACGCCGATCGGCAGGGACAGGACGAGCACGATCAGCATCATATAGAAGGAGCCGATCAGAGCGACGCCGACGCCGGCTGCTTCCGGACGGCTGGACGCGCCGTTGAAGAAAATGCCGGTGTTGAATTCCTTGGCGAGCGCACCGCTGTCGGCCAGCTGCTTCATCCATCCGACCTGCTGGTCGGACACCTTGCGGCTGGTTTCCGCCACGTCGAGATTGATCTGGCCTTTCACGGCGCTGTCGATATCGCCGGCTGCCAGAAGCGAAACCGTCTGGGTCGTGCCGATGATCTCAGGATCGGAAACGACCATATCGCGCAGCTGGCCACGAACGCCGTCCGAAATCATCTGGTTGACGGCACGCAGACCCTGGCGATCGTTTTCGGCGACGCCCAGAACCTTCGCCAGCGCATTGCGGGCGACGATCGGGTAGTTGGCCGTCATCAGCTTGGCCGGATCCGTAGCCCGCACATTATCCTTGTCGATTATCTGCTGCGAGAACTCCACAGGGATGGTGATCATCGTCTGCTGAAAGGCGGTATAGCCCTTCGAGACGACCGACCACAGAAGGAGCATCAGGAACAGGATGCCGAACGAGAGAGCAGCGATGCCATAGGCGCGGAAGCGGCGCTCGGCGGCGTAGCGGCGTTTGATACCGATATCGCGACGGGCAGGCTTGGCCAAGACGCCGGCGGTGGAGGAAACCACGTCGGTCATTCGTACTGCTCCCGGTATTTGCGCACGATGTAGAGCGCGTAGATGTTGAGGCAAAGCGTGATCGCAAACAGCGTGATGCCGAGTGCGAAGGCGACAAGCGTCTGCGGCGAGGTGAATTCAAGGTCGCCCGTCAGCTGGCTGACGATCTTGACGGTCACCGTCGTCATCGGCTCGAACGGGTTGAGCTGCATGCGGGCGGCGACGCCTGCTGCAAGCACCACGATCATGGTTTCGCCGATGGCGCGTGAGGCAGTCATCAGAAGTGCGCCGACGATGCCCGGCAGTGCTGCCGGCAGGACGACCTTCTTGATGGTTTCGGACTGGGTGGCACCGAGACCGAGCGAGCCGTCACGAAGCGTTCCCGGCACGGCGGTGATAATGTCGTCCGACAGCGACGAGACGTAAGGGATCAGCATGATGCCCATGACGAAGCCGGCGGTGAGAACGCTCTGCGCCTGGATAAAATTTGCATAATCGCCGGTTACGAGGCCATTCAGCTGCGAAGACAGGTCGCGCAGGAACGGGCCGACCGTTGTCAGGGCAAAGAAGCCGTAGACGATGGTGGGAATGCCGGCAAGAACTTCGAGCAGAGGCTTTGCCACGGAGCGGACACCGCGGGAGGCGTATTCCGACATGTAGATCGCGGAGAACAGGCCGCTCGGGACGGCGACGAGCATGGCGACGAAGCCGATATAGAGTGTGCCGAGAAGCAGCGGGATAAGGCCGAACTGACCAGCCGAGTCCGTGGCGCCGGCGGCCGCAAAGCGCGGATCCCAGACGGTGCCGAAGAAGAACTCCCACGGCGGGATGCTGGTGAAGAAGTGCGTTGCTTCCGTCAGCATCGAGGCAACGATGCCGACCGTGGTCAGGATCGCGATCGAGGATGCGACGACGAGGCTGGCGAGGATCACCTTCTCGACACGGTTGCGAGCCCGAAACCGCGGCGCGATGCGCGTGTAGGAAAAGCCGGCGCCGATCAGGGCTGCCAGAAGGACTACCGCGGTCATAACCCAGTTGCTGATCTTGGTCATTACGTTGAGATCGCCAGCGGACTCGACCATGTATGGTTCGGGGTCGCCGGCAAGCGGGACGCCCTTAGCGCCAAGCGCTGCGCGCAGTTCGACGGGATTTCCGCCGATGCGCTCGATCTCGTCCAGGCTCAGTACGTTCATGCCGCGCGCAAGCGAGCTTACCATGCCGAAGGAGAGACCCTGTTCGGCCGGCGAACGCGCCTTTACGTCTTCAGGAAAGCCATCGAGGACAGTGGAGTTGATATAGAGCGGGCTGACGACCAGCCACGCGGCCAGGATGAGAACCGATGGCAGAACGGCGCAGAGTGCGACGAAGGTGCCGTAGTAGCCCGGACGTGAATGAAGCTTTGAGGAACGGCCGCCGGCGATTGCCAGGGCGTGCCTGGTTCCGACAACGTAACAAGCGATCGCAATTATCGCCAGAATCAATAAAATCAATGGTGTGCTCATTAAAATCCCCCGGCCTACCGCCATCGACGGCACCCATTACCGCACAAATCCCACCATCGGAATCAATATGTTTCGCCATCCAAAACGCAGCGACTGACGCCAGGCTTTGCTTCTGTCGCGCGACGGACAAGTCGCCGCTTGGCCCGAAAGAAGACCGGCGCCGCAGGAAGCGGCGCCGGAACTTTGATTACATGGTCTTGCCGGCTTCGAAGTCCTTGCGGACCTGTTCGCGCTGATCGTCCGGAGCAGCAACCAGGCCGTATTCGGCAAGCGGGCTGTCAGGGCCGATCATTTCGTCGGAGATGAAGAACTCAACATATTCCTTGAGGCCTGGGATAACGCCGAGGTGAGCCTTCTTGACGTAGAAGAACAGAGGGCGCGACACCGGGTACTTGCCCGAAGCAATGGTTTCGGTGGAAGCAACGACATCCGAAACGGTCGCGACCTTCAGCTTGTCCATGTTGTTTTCATAGAAGGCCAGGCCGAAAACGCCGAGGCCGGTCTTGTTGGCCGAGATGCGAGCCAGCGTTTCGGTGTAATCGCCGTCGATGTCGACAGCTGCGCCGTCCTTGCGGACTGCAACGCACTTGGCAGCAGCCTGCTTGGCATCGGTGATGGCAGCCTTGATGACGTCCGTCGCGCCGGCTTCCTTGCAGCCTTCAGCCATGATCTTCTCTTCGAAGACTTCGCGGGTGCCGTGCTTGGAGCCTGGGATGTAAGCTGCGATCGGGCCCTTAGGCAGGGTCGCATTGACTTCCGACCAGTTCTTGTAAGGGTTGGCAACGAGCTTGCCGTCGACGACGACTTCAGCGGCCAATGCCTTGTAGAGATCCTTCGGGGTTATCTTCATGTCGCCGTTCGACGAGTCGGCGGCGAATACGATACCGTCGTAACCGATGCGGATTTCCTGAACGTCCGTGACACCGGCAGCCTTGCAGGCTTCGGCTTCGCTCTTGTTGATCTTGCGCGAAGCATTGGCAACGTCGATCGTGCCTTCGCCGACGCCGGAGCAGAATGCCTTCAGACCGCCGCCCGTGCCGCCGGACTCAACAACCGGTGCCTTGAAGTTCGGGTTGGTCTCGGCAAAGGTCTCGGCAACGATCTTCGCATAGGGAAGAACGGTGGAGGAGCCGGCAACCTGAACCTGGTCGCGTGCGGATGCAACGCCGGCAAAGGCAACAGAGGCCACGAGGGCTGCTGCGGAAAGTTTGAACATGTTCATCGAAGTTCTCCCGGTATGGGTTTCCAGAAATCTTGTCATGCCGGCCTCTTAGACATTTGCCGGCTCTCGGCCCGCTGGTCATAGCCGCCCTTGGCCTTAGCTTTTATGTCACTTCGGTGAAACATTTGTGACAATTCAAGCTGTTGAAAATATTGACGTTCTGGAAGAGACCGGGAAAACTGGGTTGGTTTTATGTCAGAAACGGACGGTAAACTCCGTCCCCTTGCCGAGTTCCGACTTCACAAGCAGGCGGGCGCGGTGCCTGGTGAGGATATGCTTGACGATGGCAAGCCCCAATCCGGTGCCCTTCTTGGAGCGGCTGTCGGCGACGCTGACGCGATAGAAACGCTCGGTCAGGCGGGGAACGTGCTCAGCGGGAATGCCCGGACCCTTGTCGATGACATTGACTTCGACCGGCAGCCTGCCGCCGCCTTTCAGGAAGACATCGACGAACTTGCCCTCCTGGCCATACTTGCAGGCATTCTCGATGAGGTTCTCGATCACTTCGATCAGTTCGTCTCGATCGCCCAGCACATCGACCCTGCCTTCGGGAAGATGCAGGCGGATTTCGACGCCCAGTTCCTCAGCCAAAGGCAAGAGCGCGTCGCTGACATGGATGATCAGCGGCTTCAGGTCCACGGTCTGGTCCGGAGCAATATGCGACTTCAGTTCCAGCCGCGACAGCGAGAGAAGGTCGTCCACCAGTCGGCTCATCCTGGTCGCCTGGTCGAGCATGATGCCGAGAAAGCGTTCCTGCGCCTTCGGATCGCCGCGAGCCGGGCCCTGGATTGTCTCGATGAAGCCTCTGAGCGAGGCAAGCGGCGTTCTCAGCTCATGGCTTGCATTGGCGACGAAATCGGATCGCATCCGGTCGATGCTTCGCAGTTCGGAGACATCGCGGAACGACAGGAGGTAATAGTTTCCCATGCCAGGTGCCAGGTCGGCGATATCGATCGGCGCCACGCGCAGGATGAAGACCCGTTCGGACGGAAGTCGCTCGGAATGTTCGATCTGGTTGGGTTGTCCGGTCGCGATGGTTTCGCGCAGCATGTCGAGAATACCGGGCGACCGCAGCCGCGCCGTCAGATGGGTGCCGATCGGCAAATCGCCAAAGGCCCGCTCCGCCGCCTTGTTGCGGTAGAGAACGGTGATGTCTCCACCCAGCACCACGACCGGCATGTCCAGCGTGCCGAGAGTTGCAGAGATCAGCGGCAGCGGGTCGAAGACGGGTGGCTCCGGAACAGGCATTTCAACCGGTACGACAGGTATCTCCGGCAAGGGCCGGGACAGCACGGCGACGACGAGGGGAAGCCAGAGCGCGAAGACCAGAAGATCGTTCGCGCCGGCAACAAAAGCGATCACCGCGATCGTCGAGAGCAGCAGAAGCAGCAGCCACTCGCGCCGGAAGCGAAGTGCCAGCTCTTGCGCAAACCCGCGCTCTTCCTTCGGCAACGCTTCCACGCGCGAACCCCTTTTTGTTTGGTCGAACTTGCGGTCATATAACGCTTGCATGACAGATATGCATCGGTCCTGAGGGAAACCTCAAGCCCTGCAAACCGTTGAAGCAGTCGCAGCCGTTTCGGCCGCCGAAGGAAAAAGGACAGCAATCATGGCAGAGACAAGCAGCCGGTCAGCGGAACTGGAAATCGATGGCAAGCTGAGGCATTTCGACATTGACGATCCGAAACTGCCCGGCTGGGTGCATGATCACGCGCTGGAATCCGGCGGCTTTCCCTATGACCACAAGTTGGACAAGGAGAAATACGCCAAGCAGCTGGAGAAGCTGCAGATCGAGCTCGTGAAGGTGCAGTACTGGCTGCAGGATACCGGCAAGCGGATGATTGCGCTGTTCGAGGGGCGGGATGCTGCCGGCAAGGGCGGTACGATCATGTCCATCCGCTCCTATATCAATCCGCGATCTGCACGCGTGGTGGCGTTGAGCAAACCTTCGCCCACCGAAGCGGGCCAGTGGTATTTCCAGCGTTACGTGTCGCACTTCCCGACGTCGGGCGAGATCGTGCTGTTCGACCGCTCCTGGTACAATCGCGCGGTGGTCGAGCCTGTCATGGGCTTCTGCAAGCCGGGCCAATACGAAGCCTTCATGAAGGACGTTCCGCAATTCGAGGAGATGATCGTCGACGACGATATCCATCTGTTCAAGTTCTGGCTGGATATCGGCCAGGAAATGCAGCTGAAGCGGTTTCACGACCGGCGCCACGATCCGTTGAAGATCTGGAAGCTTTCGCCGATGGACATCGCGGCACTGAACAAATGGCCTGACTACACCGCAAAGCGCGACCAGATGCTGGAGCGAACACACAGCAAGCTTGCGCCATGGACGGTGGTGCTGGCAAACGACAAGCGGCGTGCGCATCTGAACGTCATCCGCCACATCCTTGGATCCCTCGATTACGAAGGGAAAGACAGGGACGCGATCGGTGAGATCGACGACAAGATCCTCGGATTTGGCAGCAAGTTCCTGAAATAGAGACAGACAGGTGAGCGAGCCGGACGACGTTGTCGTCCGGCGTTCAGGGTTCAGCCTGCGGGCAAAATGCGGACGGAGTAGAGCAGGACCGGTCTGTCGGAACCGTCGAGGCCGGTATTGATCAGGATGCGGCCCGGCGCGTTTGGCGCGATCGCCCGGTCGAAGCTGACCTTGAACAGGGCTTCCAGTCGCTCCTGGGTTGCTGTGAACCGATGTCTTGCGCAGCCTCCAAGGCTGCCGAAATCGCAGCGTATCGACATCTGGACACCTTGGTTGCCGCCAGCCTGGACGGTGACTGCGATGGTGGCCGGCCCGCCTGCCAGGCGCTGCAATACATCCGCCGGAACCGTGACGGCGATATCACCGCCGGTTTGCGGGGTTGCCGACAGGAGCCGAACGGCTGGACCTTCCGAACCGGTTGCAGCCTCTGCCTTTGCCTCGCGACCGACCTGCAGCGTATCGATCTGCTTCGGTTCGAAGACCTGCGCCCATTCATCGGAAAAGCCGCCGCGAGGATCAAAGCGCGCATTGGGACCCGCCTGCGATTGCGACGCCCGGTTGGCGGCCTGCAGGGCCTCGTCCATCACCGACTGGACCAGGCCCGAATTATAGAAATACCAGCAAGCGACGCCGACGACTGCAAGCGAGATGACCCATTTCAGCAGCCAGGAGATCAGCCGCTGACGACGGCTCTTGCGCGGCTTGGCTGCAGGGTTCGTCTCGGCGTCGAGAGATCCGCGCCGCTTCCTGCCGCGCTCGGGCTTGGCAACAGGCGGTTGGCCACGTTGCACGCGGTCCGGCTCGACCGAGGTCAGTCCGTCCATCTGCGGCACTTCGGATGAGGCCGGACGGAAATCCGGTCGCGCGGCGCCGAGACTTCCGAGATCCCCGGCCGACTGGACATCGTTGGGCTGCCTCTGGTCATTTGCCGGCGATGGCGCGCGTGTTGCGCCGCCGAGACCGGTATCCGGATCGGGGGCGGCTACCCTTTCATCCGCAACGATCGGGGCTGCGACATCTGGAGCTGCGGCTCTGGCCGTGGCGGCAGGTGCGACGACCGGGTCGATGACAGGATGAGTGATCTCGTCAGGCTCGTTAGCGGGACCGGCCAGCCGGTCCACTTCCTCCGTCTCGATCTCGCGGATCTTTTCTTCCAGCCGCTTTTGCTGCTGCATGACAATCAGCTTGTCGGTCACGCCCTGGCGCTGCAGACCTGCTTCCAGCGCCTGTCGCGCCGACTGATAAATCCGTGCCCGCGTGTCGCCATCGGTCCGATCGGAACGATCAAGGGCATTCCTGATGGCTGTTTCCAAACCGCTCACTGCGGATCCTTCCGGTTGTGCATACCCGACTGCCGGCCTTGCTGAAAAGACGGCGTTAATTTTCGGTAACCTCTCCGTCGCCGAACTGCAAGCCGGTGGTCAATGGCCTTCCTTCGCCAAGATTGGGGAGAAGATATGGTTAGGCTTGAGAATGCCGCGGAAACAGCCGCTTATCGACCCGCCAGTGCGCATGGCACGCATACCTTCGCCAGACGGAGCCATCTTTCCCGAGCCGGATGCATCTGGTAAAACCGATCTTACGTGTGCGTAAACGTAAACCAAAAGGAGATTGCCGATGCTTCCGGACGTGCTGAGACAAGGACTGCGAATTCCCGTCGTGGCGTCGCCGCTGTTCATCATCTCGCATCCGGCACTGACCTTGGCGCAGTGCAAGGCCGGCGTGATCGGCGCCTTCCCTGCCCTCAATGCTCGCCCGGAAAGCCAGCTGGACGAATGGCTTGCCATGATGACCGAGGATCTTGCCACCTATAATGCAGCCAATCCCGATAGGCCGGCCGCACCGTTCGCCGTCAACCAGATCGTCCATACATCCAACAGGCGGCTGGAACACGATCTGACGATGTGCGTGAAATACAAGGTGCCGATCGTCATCTCCTCGCTCGGCGCAGTGCCGGAAGTGAATGCCGCTGTTCATTCCTATGGCGGCATCGTGCTGCATGACGTCATCAACAACCGGCATGCGAAGTCCGCGATCCGCAAGGGTGCCGATGGGCTGATTGCTGTCGCAACCGGTGCCGGCGGGCATGCAGGGACGCTGTCGCCCTTCGCGCTTGTCCAGGAAATCCGCGAATGGTTCGACGGGCCGCTGCTGCTGGCCGGCTCGATCGCCACCGGCGGCGGCATTCTGGCAGCACAGGCGATGGGGGCCGACATGGCCTATATCGGCTCACCCTTCATCGCCACGCACGAAGCACGCGCGGTTGACGGCTACAAGCAGATGATCGTCGATTCGTCCGCCGCCGATATCGTCTATTCCAACTATTTTACCGGCATCCACGGCAACTACCTGAAGGGCTCGGTGACGGCGATGGGGCTCGACCCGGATGCGCTTCCAAGCGCCGATCCGACCAAGATGGATTTTGACGCGGCAGTGAGCGGCCCGAAGGCCTGGAAAGACATCTGGGGCGCCGGCCAGGGCGTCGGCGCCGTCAAATCCGTGACCTCAGTCGAGGAGTTGGTCGGCCGGCTGGAGCGCGAATATGCACAGGCCCGCACCCGTCTTGCTCTCTGACAGCCCACGGACCGCAGCGATAAAATTTCTCGCCGATCGAAAACCGGCTTGAAATCACGCCCCATTGCCTGTATCAGCGCCTTCACTCGCAGCAGGCAACACCTTGCGCTGCGCAGGCCGCTTTAGCTCAGGTGGTAGAGCACATCATTCGTAATGATGGGGTCAGAGGTTCGAGTCCTCTAAGCGGCACCATTTTTCCCAAACGTCTCCCACCCCTCCTCACATCCGCCCCGTCGCCTGCAAATCGCGTTCGGCGCGTTCTAGCGCACTCGTGTTGAGGACTTTGCGCTGGAGGGCGACCGCGACGGCGCGCATGCGGAGGTTGAACCAGCCTTCGCTGCCTTCGTGGTTGCGGCCGCATGATTCGTAGACATCGAGTTTTTCGTAGAGCTGCTGCAGACGGTTCTGGACGCTGCGGAGCGACAGGTGCTTGCGGTGGGCGATCGCCTTGTCGGTGAGGCCGAGCGCGACGTCGATGAGGATTTCGTATTCGACATCGCTGAGGCCGAGCGAATTGCCGAGGCTTTTCTGCTGGATGCCGCGCACTTCGCGGTCGATGACGCACTGGGATTCCATGAAGACGCTGCGCAGCGCCAGCTTCAGCCGGTCTTCGGATGCGGATTTGAGCACGTAGCCGTAGGTCGCGCCCTCGGGCACGATGCGTGAGACGCCGCGCACATAGGCCTCGTCGGAATAGTTCGACCAGAACAGTATTTTCGTATCGGGACGTTCGCGCCAGATGGTGCGCGCCGCTTCGATGCCGTTGCGCTCGCTCATCTGCAGGTCCATCACCACATGCTCGATGCGCGAGGAGCGCGCCTGCGCCTCGCCGATGAGGCCGTTTTCGGCCTCCACAACGCTACGGCACTCGGGAAGGGCCGCACGCACCGCCTCGTGGAGATAGGAGCGGTGAAGCGCGTCGTCCTCGATAATCAGGACATCCATCATCATCCTATCTCTGCCCCGTTTTTCGGCTGTATCGGAAGGGTCAGCCGCACGAGCGTGCCGCGATCTTTCGCGCTGGTGATCTCGAACCTTGCGGAGATCAGCCGCGCGCGGGTCTTCATGTTGTCGATGCCGTGGCCGGCGCGGTTTTCGGGCGCGCCGATGCCGCCGCCGTCATCCTTCACCTCGATCGAAAGAGCCCTGCCCGACTGGGTCAGCGCCACCTCGATCCGGTCCGTCTGGCCGTGGCGGATGGCGTTGTTGACTGCTTCCTGGACGATCCGGAACAGGGCGATTGCGACCGTCGGATCGAGATCGCGAAGCGTGCCGCCGGTCTCGTCGGTCATCTCCCAGGCGATCGTCTGGCCGCTTTCGCGCACCGACCGCTCCAGATGGTTCTCGATCGCTTCGGCGACGCCGAACAGCTGCAGCACGGTGGGCTTGGCTTCCTCGATGATCTCGCGAAGATCGTGCATGCATTGCTGCATGGCGCGGCAGAGCGGCTCCAGCGCATCGCCCGGCACGCTCGCAACACCGGTCAGCTTCTCCATGCGGCGCGTCAGCCGGGTGAGATCGGCGAGCGTCTGGTCGTGTAGATCCATGCCGATCCGCTGGCGTTCCGCCTCCAGGGCCTCGGTGAGCTTCAGGGCGCCCAGCCGCAAGCCCTCCTCGCGGGCGCTGGCTTCGGTCTGGATCACGGCCGAGCGCTTGGCCTGTTCGGCCGCCCGCAGCGCGAAGAAATAGGGGGCGAGCAGGTCGGCCACCGCGCGTGCGTTCTCGACATCCTCCATCGTGTAGCAGTCATACTGCCGGCTGGAACAGCTGAGCGCGCCGATCACGTCGCCCTGGGCTTTCAGCGGAACATGGAGACGGCTTTTCAGCGACAGCTCGATGATGGGGCTCGCAAAGGCGCCGTCGAAATGAAAGCGCGGATCGGTCAGGGCATTGCCCGAGAGAAGATAATCCACCTCGCCGGCCAGCAGCGTGCGGATCGGGCTGCCGGTCAGGAGCGCCGGCGGCTCCTTGCTCCAGGCGGTGTCGAGGCCGCTTTCATAGGCGATATGGTATTTGCCATCCAGCATCTTGATGCAGACGTCGAGATGGTCGTGCGGGATGATATGGCTGATCTCCTCGCCCACGGCCTTGATGATCGCATCGAAATCGAGCTGGCCGGCCAGCAATCTCGAAATGCCGAGATAGCGGTCGAACAGCGAGTTGCGCGCCGGATTGAGCATGATCAGGCCTCCTCCCAGGCCCTGGCGACATTAAGCGCCAGCTTTTCAGTCACGTCCTGCGGGAACCCGCAGACTTTGCGCGAATGCCCGCAGAAAGCGTGCTTGGATGCGCCTGTACAACATTAGAAAACTCCTCCATTCTCGATTTACTGAGCAAAAGGGGCTCAGGGCAATCATTATCTCCGGACACCCGTTGAGGAGCGGCCCGGGGATATAGAGGGAGCTTTTGGGAGGAAATCATGAATATCAGAACGATGCTTGCGGCATCCGTTGCCGTCGCGTGCCTGTGTGGTCCGGCGCTTGCCGATACCTCATCCAAGAAGATCGCGCTTTCCAACAATTATGCCGGCAATTCCTGGCGACAGGCGATGCTGACGAGCTGGGACAAAATCACCAAGGAAGCCGTTTCCAATGGCGTGGTCGCAGCTGCTGATCCGTTTACCACGGCCGAAAACCAGGCGACCGAACAGGCCGCCCAGATCCAGAACATGATCCTGCAGGGTTATGATGCGATCGTCATCAATGCCGCGTCGCCGACCGCACTCAACGGCGCCGTCAAGGAAGCCTGCGACGCCGGCATCACCGTCGTGTCCTTCGACGGTATCGTGACTGAACCCTGCGCATGGCGCATCGCGGTTGACTTCAAGAAGATGGGCGAGAGCCAGGTCGACTATCTCGCGAAGAAGCTGCCGAAGGGCGGCAATCTTCTCGAAATCCGCGGCCTTGCCGGCGTTTCCGTGGACGACCAGATCCATGCAGGCATCCAGGCAGGCGTTGCCAAGCACACCCAGTTCAAGGTGGTCGGCTCTGTCAACGGCGACTGGGCGCAGGACGTGGCCCAGCGTGCGGTTGCCGGCATCCTGCCGAGCCTTCCGGACGTAGTTGGCGTGGTGACACAGGGCGGCGACGGGTATGGTGCGGCACAGGCATTTGCCGCCGCCAAGCGCCCGACGCCGACGATCGTGATGGGTAACCGCGAAGACGAACTCGTTTGGTGGAAGCAGCAGAAGGACAAGGACGGTTACGAGACCATGTCGGTCTCGATCGCGCCTGGCGTCTCGACGCTTGCCTTCTGGGTGGCCCAGCAGATCCTCGACGGCAAGGAGGTCAAGAAAGACCTCGTCGTGCCGTTCCTCAGCATCGACCAGGCGGGCCTCGAAGAAAGCCTGAAGACCACCCAGAAGGGTGGCGTGGCGAATGTCGAATATTCGCTGGCAGACGCCAAAAAGGTGATCGACGCCAAGTAGCGTCGCCTCCCGCGTGCCGGGCCGCGAGGGCTTCGACCTCTCGCGACCCGGCATGATTTCCCATTCAAAAAACAGACTGCGATCTGCATGAGCGAAACCTTGAACCGACAAGAGGTTGTGGCCGCGCGCGGCGTCCGTGTGACTTTCGGAGCCGTGAAGGCGCTTGATGGCGCCGACCTCGTGATCCACGCGGGCGAATGCGTCGGGCTGGTCGGCCATAACGGTGCCGGCAAATCCACCATCGTCAATGTCATCAATGGCGGCTTATCTCCCCATGAAGGCTCGCTCCGCTACAGCGGCAACGATGTGCGGGGCATTTCGGCTGCGCGTGCCAACGGCGTGCGCTGCGTATTCCAGGAACTGTCGCTCTGCCCAAACCTGACGGTCGGTGAAAACGCCCGCATCATGCATGCGGAGCTGAAAGGATGGAACTGGCGCGGCCGGGCGCTTTCGCTGGTCGAAACCCAGCTGAAGGACATCTTTCCCGGCCATGCGATCGATTGCGACAGCACGGTCGACGACCTCTCGATCGCCGAACGGCAGATGGTGGAGATCGCCATCAGCTTTGCCGGCATCTCGGCGCCGCCGAAGCTGGTCATTCTGGATGAGCCGACGTCATCGCTCGATGCCGGACTTGCCGCACAACTGATGGCCTATATCCGCAAGTTCGTTGCCGCCGGCGGGTCGGTGCTGCTGATCTCGCATATTCTCGGCGAAATCCTCACCACCTCCGACCGCATCGTCGTGATGAAGGATGGCCGCGTGGTGGCAGATCGCGCCGCTTCAAAATTCAATAACCGCAGCCTTGTCGAGGCGATGGGCAATGTGGTGCGCGAACAGGAGCTTTCCCGCCCCGCGGTTGCGAAGTCGGGCGCTCCGGTGCTTTCGATGCCGGCGCGGCGTGGGCGCGGGCATGGACAGGGAAATGCTTTGCCCTTCGAAGCCTATCGCGGCGAGATGATCGGGCTTGCCGGTCTCGGCGGCCATGGCCAGACGCAGGCGCTGCTCGATCTCTATCTGGCGCGCAACAGCAACTGGTTTCCGACGAAAAAGCGCGACATCGCCTTCGTCGCCGGTGACCGCAGCCTGAACGGCACGTTTCCGCTCTGGAGCATTCTCAAGAACCTGTCGATCGCTTCGCTCGACCAGCTGTCATCGAAGCGGATGATCGACGGTGACCGAGAGAATGCGCTCGGCGAAGGCTGGAAAAAGCGGATCGAGATCCGCACGCCCGACATGGCCAACCGCATCCTGTCGCTTTCCGGCGGCAACCAGCAGAAGGTTCTGTTCGCGCGGGCTCTCGCGACCACCGCCGAAATTGTGCTGATGGACGATCCGATGCGCGGCGTCGATATCGGCACCAAGCAGGAAGTCTACGAGATCCTTCGTTCCGAGGCCGCCAACGGCCGGACATTCATCTGGTACTCGACCGAGATGGACGAAATCCGGCTCTGCGACCGGGTCTATGTGTTTCGCGAGGGCGCGATCGTCGCCGAACTTGTCGGAGAGGAGATCAGCGAGAAGAGCGTGCTTTCTGCCTCGTTTTCGCAGGGAGAAGCGGCATGAAGATCTCGTCCTTCACCATTCGCCTGATCATTCCCGCCGCATCGCTGGTGCTGCTGCTGGCGGCCGTCTTCTATATGCAGCCGCGCGCCATGAGCTATAACGGCCTCAACCTGCTGTTCAATCTGGCGGTGCCGATCGCGCTTGCGACCATCGCCCAGATGCTGATCATGTCCGTCAACGACCTCGACCTGTCGATGGGCACGTTTGTGAGTTTCTGCGCCTGTGTCGCTGCGACGCTTTTGCAGACCTCGCCGGCACTCGGCATCCTGATCCTGCTCGGAGCGATCGCGACCTATGCCGTCATCGGCGTCGTCATCCATCTGCGCGAACTCCCGTCGATCGTCGTTACGCTCGGGATGAGTTTTGTCTGGGGCGGGCTTGCGGTGCTGATCCTACCCTCGCCCGGCGGTACGGCACCGGGTTTTGCGCGATGGATCATGACCGCCAAGCCGCCGCTCGTGCCGATGGCGATCGTTGCCAGCATCCTCATCGCCGCCGTCACCCATACTATCGTGATGCGCTCGTCGTTCGGCGTTTTGATGCGGGGCGTCGGCGGCAACGACCGTTCGGTTGAGCGGGCCGGCTGGTCGGTGATCGGCATTCGCGCCGGAACCTATGCGCTGGCCGGGCTGTTCGCCGTGCTTGCCGGCATCGCGCTGGTGGGGCTTACCACCTCTGCCGATGCCAATATCGCGCTGCGCTACACGCTGTTGTCGATCGCGGGCGTCATCCTTGGTGGCGGCGAGTTCGTCGGCGGCAAGGTGTCGCCGATCGGCGCCGTCATCGGAGCGCTGACGCTGACGCTTGCCGGGTCTTTCCTCTCCTTCATGCGGATCTCGCCGGACTGGCAGATCGGCGCGCAAGGCGCGATCCTGATCGTCGTGCTCGCCCTTCGCCTTGCCCTCAACCGCCTCGAAAAGCGGGAGAAGAGCCAATGACCATGCAACGTCTTCTCGTCGCCAAGCCATGGATCTGGTCGTTTGCAGCAACCGCCATCGTCTGGATCATCACCGTTCTCTTCACCGGCGGGGCAAGCTCGTTCGGCCTCTCGCAGGCAGCACTGACGTTTGCCGCGTTTTCGGTCATCGTCGGCATCGGCCAGATGTTCGTGATCACACTCGGGCCGGGCAATATCGATCTGTCGGTACCGGCGACGATGACGCTGTCAGGCACGCTTGCCCTGAAGCTGATGGATGTGCAGGACGGCATGATCGTCGTCGGTCTTCTTGCCTCTGTTGGCATCGGCCTCGTTGTCGGGCTGGGCAATTACATCCTGATCAAGCTCTTGCGCATTCCGCCGATCATCGCGACGCTGTCGATGAGTTTCATCGTCCAGTCGGTGGCGATCTGGAGCAATCGCGGCCTGCGCATCAAGCCGCCGGAAACGCTGGCGGAATTTGCCACATCCGGCCTGCTCGGCATTCCCAATGTGGCGCTGGTGGCATTGATCCTGTCGGCCGTCGCCTGGGTGCTTCTGGAAAAGTCGATCTACGGACGCTGGATCTCGGCGATCGGGCAGAGCACGTTTGCGGCCCGCATGACCGGTATCCCGGTCGATGGCACGCGGCTTGTCACTTATATGCTGTGCGCGGTTCTCGCTTCCGTCTGCGGTTATCTGCTGGCGAGCTTCTCCGGAGGTGCTGCGCTCAACATGGGCTCGGAATACCTGCTGATGTCGATTGCGGTCGTGGTCATCGGCGGCACGGCGGTGGCGGGGGGAAATTCGAACATACCGGGCATCTGGGGCGCCTCTCTGTTCATGTTCCTGGTGGTGTCGATGCTCAACACCTATGGCTTCGGCGCCGGTGTGCGCCTCATCCTCACCGGCACGATCATCATCGCCGTCATCCTTCTGGCCGGCGGTCGGCAATCGAGCCGTTAGCTCATCAAGACTTCAGACAGTTTTAACCGGACGCAATGCCATGTCGCAGACATCTTCACCTTACGAAATCCACGACGACCGCTTCCGGCACCTGATCGTTCCGAGTTCAGGCCTGGAGGAGCTCTATTCCGACTGCCGCTGGGCGGAGGGGCCTGTGTGGTTTTCCGATCTGCAATGCCTGATCTGGAGCGACATTCCCAACCAGCGGATGCTGCGCTGGGTGAAAGATGGCGGCGTTTCGGTGTTTCGCACCCCCTCCAATTTCACCAACGGCAATACCCGCGACCGGCAGGGGCGGCTTGTCTCCTGCGAGCATGGTGGTCGTCGCGTGACCCGCACCGAGATCGACGGCTCGATCACGGTGCTTGCCGAAAGCTATGAGGGCAAGCGGCTGAATTCACCCAACGACGTGGTGGTGCACTCGGATGGAAGCGTCTGGTTCACCGACCCGACCTACGGCATCAAATCCGATTACGAGGGCTTTCGGGCAGAGCCTGAACAGGCGACCCGCAACGTCTATCGGCTGGATCCGGAAACCGGCGAGATCGACGCCGTGGTGACGGATTTCGGCCAGCCCAACGGAATTGCCTTTTCGCCGGACGAAAAGATCCTCTATGTGGCCGACTCATCCTCCAGCCACGACCCGTCTGCGCCGCGTCATATCCGCGCCTTCGATGTCGTGGACGGCAGGCAGCTTAAAAACAGCCGGGTATTCTGCGATATCGACAACGGTCTGGCGGACGGGTTCCGCGTCGATGTAGCAGGCAATGTCTGGACGAGCGCCGGAGACGGCGTTCATTGCTTCGGTCCCGACGGCAAGCTTTTGGGGAAAATCCTGCTGCCGCAGACGGCGGCGAACCTCACGTTCGGCGGCCCGCGGCGCAACCAGTTGTTCATCACGGCAACGAAATCGCTCTATGCAATCTTCCTTGCGACGACAGGTGCTGGCCTTAGCTAAGCAAGTGTAAAATTAGCAAACGCAATCCATGGTGAGGCAAGCTTCGGTTATTATTCAACAACCCGTCGCTCACCGCCAAGGAGCGTCACTCGGGAGGATTGGCTACCCGCCGTAGGCGGTCCTCCCGTCATTCACGCGTCACGCGATACCAGTCACGCGCACCGCGAAAAATTAGCCAGCCGATACGTCCGCATCCTGTTCTGCAAACATCATCTGCAGTTCCATCTGGACGGCATGCATGAACAGTGCGGCCTGCCTTGAGATTTCCTGGTCGTCAGCGCCGCGCTGGCGCATGGACCGTGCAAATTCCGCCATTTCCGTTCTCCAGAACTGGTTGGCGGCGTGGCCATGAAGATCACTCAGGGTTTCAGCACATCGTCTGACATCACCAGTGCGTCGATCGGCCGGGAACTGTAAGAGCGTCATTTCAACTCCGTAAATACCGGGCGAATCGCCCGTACTGAGCGAAACAATGAGCTTTACTCCTTCACAAAAGCTGAACGAGGCTCGCAGAGGTGCGTTCCCAAACCTCGCAAAATCGTTAATATATTAGTTTTTCTAGATATTCGGCGATTGCCATCGACGATGTCAGCCCGGGCGACTCTATTCCGTAGAGCGCCGCATACCCCGGGTGGCCCGTTTGCGTCGGTCCCTGAATGATGAAATCACCGCCGCCGCCTCCCTTGGGACCGACGACCTTTGGGCGGATGCCGGAATAGGCGGGCACAAGCGTGCCATTGGCAAGATCCGGCCAGTAACGGCGGATGGCGGAATAGAACTTCTGCGATCGATCGGGATCGACGTCATAGTCGATCGTATCCACCCATTCGACATCAGGGCCGAATCGAGCCTGGCCGGCCATATCCAGCGTCAGATGCACGCCGAGCCCGCCGGGTTCTGGCACCGGATAGATCAGCCGCTGCGAAGGCGCACGGGCAGACAGCGAGAAATAGGATCCCTTGGCATAGTGGCGTTCGGGAATGGTCGTAGGATCGAGGCCTCCGATTTCGGCGGAAATGCCCCAGGCGCCAAGGCCTGCCGCGTTGACGACCAGCTTTGCGTCGACGTCGACGGGATCGGCTCCACCGACCGACAGGCCCACCGAATCATCCCGCAAGGCGCCGCCGAGAACCGGAGAGTTGAGGACGATGCTGCCGCCGTTGTTCTCGATGTCCGCGATATAGGCTTCCATCAGCCGGTGGCTATCGATGATGCCGGTTGAGGGCGAAAGCAGTGCCTTGAAGCCGCGGATATCAGGCTCCATGGCCGCCAGTTCCGCGCCGTCGATCAGCCGGCAATCCTCGACACCATTGGCGGTCGCCTGCTTCAGAAGTTTCTCGAGATAGGCGACCTCCGGCTCGCTCGCGGCAACGACGAGCTTGCCGCAGCGCCGGTGGGGAATGCCGCGCTCCTCGCAGTATTGGTAGAGACTGTGTCTGCCGGCGACTGACAGCGACGCCTTGAGACTGCCTGTCGCGTAATAGAGTCCGGCATGGATGACTTCGCTGTTGCGGGCGGAGGTAATGCTGCCGGTCACTGATTCGGCCTCGAGCACGATCACCTCGCGGCCGGAGAGCGCAAGGCGACGCGCGATCGCCAGCCCCACCACACCGCCGCCGATGACGACGCAATCGAGCTCCAGTATTTCCGCCATGCCCACTCTCGCAGTTTCCGCCTTCCACGCGGCATGACGGATGTTATACGAGAAATCCGGTGAGGCCAGAGGAGGAAAGCCAGTGCTGAAGATCGTATTCCTGGATCGCGACACGATCGGCCCTTCGGTAACGATCACAAGGCCGGGGTTTGCGCATGAGTGGATCGAGTACGGCAAGACGCCGGAAGCTCAGGTGGCAGCGCGGATTGCCGATGCCGATATCGTCATCACCAACAAGGCGCCGGTGCGTGGCGCCTCGATCGCTCAGGCATCGCGGCTGAAGATGATTGCGGTCGCCGCCACAGGTTATGACGTGATCGATCTGGCAGCGGCAAAGGAGCGCGACATCGTCGTTTCGAACGTGCGCGGTTATGCGGTCAACACGGTTCCGGAGCATACATTCGCGCTGATCTTTGGGCTGCGCCGCTCGATCATCGGCTTCCGTCAGGACGTGATCGACGGCGAATGGCAGCGGGCGAACCAGTTCTGTTTCTTCAACCATCCGATCAAGGATCTTGCCGGCTCGACGCTCGGCATTTTCGGCGGCGGGACGCTTGGCAAATCGGTGGCACGGATCGGCGAAGCGCTGGGCATGAGCCCGCTGTTTGCCGATCGCAAGGGATCGACGGAGGTTGCGCCGGGCTATACGGCGTTCAATGAGGTGCTCGAGCGCGCCGATATCATCACATTTCATATGCCGCTGACGCCCGAGACCCGTGACATGATCGGCATCGAAGAGTTCCGGCAGATGAAGCGCAAGCCGCTGGTCATCAACACGGCGCGCGGCGGGCTGGTGAACGAGGCCGACCTGGTGACGGCACTGAACGAGGGCTTGATCGGCGGGGCGGGCTTCGACGTGCTGACGAAGGAGCCTCCGGCACCGGACAATCCGCTGCTTGCCGTTCTCGACCGGCCGAACGTGATCGTCACGCCGCATGTCGCCTGGGCAAGCGACGAGGCGATGCAATCGCTCTGGGCACAGGTCATCGACCATGTGGAGAATTTCGAGAAAGGCGCACCCTCCAACGTTCTGTAGACAGTGTCGGTGGGTGGAGGTCTTGATCAATGCAGCGAACGGAAGCCGTCACGCGTCGCAGCCTTGCGGAAACAACGATGGGGGATGCAGCCGCCGCCTTCACCGAAGGATTTCGCGGCTATGTGGTGAAATTCACGATTTCGCCTGAGGCGTTCTCTTTGCGCATGGCGCGTGAAGATGTTGACCCTGAAGCAAGCGAAGTGTTTTTCGACGGTGACAAGCCCGCCGGGACCCTGCTGATTGCGCGACGTGGGCGACGGTCGCGCGTCAGTGCGCTCGGCATCGGCCCGACGATCCGCGGTCAGGGCCTCGGGACCCGCGTCATGACGGATGCGATTGCCGCTGCAAGGGCACGGGGCGATGACGTCCTTATCCTCGAAGTGATCGATTCCAATATCCGCGCTCGTGACCTTTATCTGTCGGCTTCAGCCGCAGCCGGACACGACCGGTGCCGGAGGTTCCGCCCGCGGCCGAATGCGAATATATGGAAGCGGCCGCGATGCTGTCCCGGTTTGCGGATGCAAACCCGACGTGGCAGACCGATCCGGACTGTTTTCACCATCCCGGGTCACCGCTGAGAAGTTTTTCGATCGGGACGAAGGCTGTCGCTTTGCTTGATGATACGAAGGATGACGTGCGGATCTATGGTTTCGCGGTCGATCCGGCGGAAAGGCGCAAGGGTCTCGGCCGCGCCTTGGCCGACAGCCTCGCGGCGCGCTATCTTGGTCGCAGGCTATATACGGCGGAGAATATTGCAGCTGGGTTGCTTGATCCCTTCATGTGCCGCATCGGATGGCGACGCAGCCGGCTGACGCAGTCCGAGATGGTGCTGAGGCTGGATTGATCGGAAACGCAAAAAGGCCTCGCACGCGGCGAGGCCTTTCGATCAAAAGTAGCTTATCGAGCGACTACATCCAGTATGGCGGGACGCCGTAGTAGTCGTAGACCGACTTGTCCTTGGCGCTGTAGAAGCTGTCGTCGTCGATATCCTTGTAGCGCGGTGCGCCGGAGATCTGATCCTTGGTGAGATCGATCCGGTAACCGTCCAGCTCCTCGTCGTAGTGAAGCTTCTCCCACGGCAGCGGATAGTAATCGTCGCCAATGCCAAGGAAGCCACCGAAGCTCAGGACGGCGTAAGCAACGCGGCCACCCTTTTTCTCCAGCAGAATTCGCGCAATCGAGCCGATCCGCTTGCCATCGGCGCCGTAAACTGCGGTGCCTTCTACCTTGTCGCTGGCAATCAGCGAAACGGTATCTTTGACATAGGGGTCCTGCCCCGCACGCGGTTCATGATGCATCATAACGCAACTCCTTTTTGTCGTGTCGTTATGGCTGAAAAACGGCTTGCGGCCGTGGAGGTTCCGCACTTTGCGTCCAAAAGCTTGCGAGTATCAAGTCTCGGCACGTTGACGCTTACGTCAAAGTTAGATAGCAATTCACGATAGGTTGCGCTGGTCTGTTGGGGCTGACGCATGGCATAGTCATCGACGATGGCCGGCGGAGGAGGAAGCCGCCAGCCAGCTGCGCCTGATGCGCGCAGATCGAAATGGGAGGAGACGCAGATGAGCGAATTGTCCAAGCAGCCCGCCACAGCGAGGGAAAAGATCTGGCTTGCCAGCTACCCGCCCGGCGTTCCCCCAGAAATCCCACCCCTGGCACATGCTTCGCTCGGCGCTCTCTTCGAAAATAGCTGCGCCCGTTATGCCGATCGCCCGGCCTTTTCGAGCATGGGTAAGGCCATCACCTTTCGCGAGCTTGAAGCCGAGAGCCGCAAGATCGGCGCTTGGCTGCAATCGACGGGCTTGCAAAAGGGAGACCGGGTGGCGGTGATGCTGCCGAACATCCTGCAGAACCCTGTCGTTGTCTACGGCATCCTTCGGGCAGGCTATACGGTCGTCAACGTCAACCCGCTCTACACACCGCGCGAGCTGCAATACCAGCTGGAGGATTCGGGTGCCAAGGCGCTCTTCGTACTGGAAAACTTCGCCCATACGGTAGAACAGTCGCTTGCTGGCACCGATGTGAAGGATGTGGTCGTAGCAACGATGGGCGACATGCTGGGCCTCAAGGGCCATATCGTCAATCTCGTCGTGCGAAAGGTCAAGAAGCTCGTTCCAAACTGGTCGTTACCCTCGGCCACAAGCTTCAAGCAGGTGCTCTCCGAAGGATCGGGCCAAACCCTGACGCCGCAGGATGTGGGACCTCAGGACATCGCGTTTCTGCAATATACCGGCGGCACGACGGGTGTTTCCAAGGGCGCGATCCTGACTCACGCCAATCTTCTGTCCAACGCATCGCAGATGGGCTTGTGGCTGGACACCGCCTTCCTGACAAAGCCGCGTCCGCCGCAATTGAAGTTCCTGTGCGCGCTACCCCTCTACCACATTTTCGCGCTGACGGTGAATTCGCTGATGGGGGTTGCGACCGGCAGCCACAATATCCTGATTGCCAATCCGCGCGATATCCCGGCCTTCGTCAAGGATTTGCAGAAATACAAGATCCACGTCTTCCCCGGGCTCAACACGCTGTTTAATGCGCTGATGAACAATGCCGATTTCCAGAAGCTGGACTTTTCGGCGCTGCTTCTCGTCTTCGGCGGCGGAATGTCGGTGCAGCGGCCGGTCGCCGAGCGCTGGCTTGAGATGACCGGTTGCCCGATCACCGAAGGCTACGGCCTGTCCGAGACGTCGCCGGTCGCCACCGCCAACCGGATGGATGTCCAGGGATTCACCGGCATGATCGGCTTGCCGATCTCGTCTACCGACATCTCGATCCGCGACGATGACGGGCTGGAGGTCGAACTCGGCGGCGTCGGCGAAATCTGCATCCACGGCCCGCAGGTGATGGCCGGATACTGGAACCGGCCGGACGAGACGGAGAAGGCGATGACCCCGGACGGATTCTTCCGCACCGGCGACATGGGCTACATGGACGCTGCCGGCTATATCAAGATCGTCGATCGCAAGAAGGACATGATCCTTGTCTCCGGCTTCAACGTCTATCCGAACGAGGTTGAGGAAGTCGTGGCGAGCCATCCGGGCGTGCTGGAATGCGCGGCAGTCGGTGTCAAGGACGAGCATTCCGGCGAGGCGGTCAAGGTGTTCGTCGTGCGCCGGGATCCGGAACTGACCGAGGCCAATATCAAGGCGCACTGCATTGCCAACCTGACAAACTACAAGCGCCCTCGCTTTATCGAGTTCCGCGACGCGCTGCCGAAAACGAATGTCGGAAAAATTCTGCGGCGCGAGCTTCGGCAATAGCCATTCGTTGCGCTGCTGCGACAAGCGCTGCCGAACTGCCCCCGTCCGACGAGAGATCACCCGTTTGAGGTGGACCTTGGACGCCTGCTCCGTTAGCCGTTAAGGATAATTAACTTTTTGGCATGTGGAGTTCGCTTGGATAAAAGCGCTGGACCCTTTCGTTGCATCGTCATTGCTGCGCTCTTGGCAGCCGCTCTTTCGGGCTGCGCCGGGCGGCCTGAAGGCGTGCTCGTTCCAGCCGCGGCAGGGGCTGCGGAAACCAAGGGCATATCCAAGGTAGACGTTCTCGTCGCCACCACCCGCCGACCCTCCGAGACGCCGGGCGTGCTGTTTTCCGGAGAGCGCGACAAGACCCCGAGCGTGACCGAAATCAGCGTCTCGATACCACCCGATTCCGTCCGCAAGATCGGCGAGGTCCAGTGGCCGAAAAAGATCGTGGCGGATCCGACCAAGGAATTTGCGACGCTTTCGGTCACGCCGCTCTCGCCGCAGCGTGCCAATGAGTGGCTGCGCGGCAACCTGCCGAAAAGCCGACGGGTAATGGTGTTCGTGCACGGGTTCAACAACCGCTACGACGACGCCGTCTACCGATTTGCCCAGATCGTCCACGACAGCGGTACCGATGTGGCACCGGTCCTCTTCACATGGCCGTCGCGCGGCAGCATCTTTGCCTATAACTACGACAAGGAAAGCACCAACTATTCCCGCGACGCGCTGGAAGACATGCTCAGCCGGCTTTCCAAGGATTCCCAGGTCAGCGAAGTGACGATCATGGCGCATTCGATGGGCTCATGGCTGACAGTCGAGGCGCTGCGCCAGATGGCGATCCGCGACGGTCGCGTGGCACCGAAGATCACCAACGTCATCCTTGCCTCGCCGGATCTCGATGTCGACGTGTTCACCAACCAGTTCTCGGCGCTTGGCCCCAAGCATCCGAAATTCACGTTGTTCGTTTCGCGCGATGACCGTGCGCTCAATCTGTCGCGACGGATTTCGGGCAATATCGATCGGCTCGGGCAGGTGGATCCGACCGTCGAACCCTATCGTACCGAATTCGAGAAGGCCGGTATTACCGTGCTCGATCTGACGGCGCTGAAGGGGAACGATCCGCTCAACCACGGCAAGTTCGCCTCAAGCCCGGATGTCGTGAAGCTGATCGGCAACCGGCTGATCGCCGGCCAGGAAGTGACCGACAGCGATGTCGGACTTGGCGAGCGCCTGGGTGCTGTGGCGCTCGGCACGGCACAGACGGTCGGCAGTGCGGCAAGCGTTGCCGTCTCAACACCGATCTCGATCTTCGACCCGCGCACGCGGCGCAACTACGCCGAACAGGTGGATCGCTTCGGCCGCGCCATCGGCAACACGGCCGAAAGTGCCATCGTTCCGTAAGGCCAGAAGTGAAGGCACGCAGCGAACATCGCGCGCAGCGCTTGATTTGAACGCGAAAGCGAATAGGTTCCCACGCATCCATCCGAATGCGAGGAACGTCCATGCAGACCATCGTCAACGAGCTGAAATCCACTGCCGAGAAGACAAATGCCACGGATATCCGCGCGGCTTTTGCTGCTGATCCCGGCCGGTTCGGGAAATTCAGCGTCAGCTTCGACGACCTCACCATGGATTATTCCAAGACTGCGGTGAACGACGACATCCTCGCTTTGTTCGAGACGCTGGCCGAAGCTGCCGGTGTTGCGAAAAAGCGCGACGAGATGTTTTCGGGCGTCGCCATCAACTTCACGGAAGACCGTGCCGTTCTTCATACCGCCTTGCGCAACCGTTCCAACGCTCCGGTGATGGTCGATGGCAAGGACGTGATGCCTGATGTCAACGCCGTGCTTGCGGCGATGGGCAAATTCGCAGACGGCATCCGCTCCGGCAGCCTGAAGGGCGCAACGGGCAAGGCGATCACCGACGTCGTCAACATCGGCATCGGCGGCTCCGATCTCGGCCCGGTCATGGCTACGCTGGCACTTGCGCCTTTCCATGACGGCCCACGCGCGCATTTCGTTTCCAATGTCGATGGCGCCCATATTGCCGACACGCTGAAGCATCTCGACGCCGAAACGACGCTCTTCATCGTGGCGTCCAAGACCTTCACGACGATCGAGACGATGACCAATGCCGCCACGGCGCGCAAGTTCATCGCCGACAAGCTGGGCGACGATGCGGTGAAGCATCATTTCTGCGCGGTCTCGACGGCGCTCGACAAGGTTGCCGCCTTCGGCATCGACCAGGACCGGGTGTTCGGCTTCTGGGACTGGGTCGGCGGTCGCTATTCGATCTGGTCGGCGATCGGCCTGCCGCTGATGCTTGCCGTCGGTCCTGAGAATTTCGGCAAGTTTCTCGATGGCGCGCATGCGATGGATACCCATTTCCGCACGGCGCCGACCGCGCAGAACCTGCCGATGCTGCTTGGCCTGGTCGGCTTTTATCACCGCAACGTGCTGGATTACCCGACCCGCGCGATCCTTCCCTATGACCAGCGGCTGCTGCGCTTCCCGGCCTATCTGCAGCAGCTGGACATGGAATCGAACGGCAAGGGTGTGACGATCGATGGAACTCCGGTCGAAGGCAATTCCGGCCCGGTCGTCTGGGGCGAACCCGGCACCAACGGCCAGCATGCCTTCTACCAGCTGATCCACCAAGGCACGAGCGCCATTCCGGCCGAGTTCATGATTGCAAAGACTGGCTTCGAGCCGGAGCTTCGCCATCAGCACGATCTGCTGATCGCCAATTGCCTGGCGCAGTCGGCGGCCCTGATGAAAGGCCGGACACTGGATGAGGCCAAGGCGCAGCTGGCAAAGGCCGGCATGGACGAGGCGAAGGCCAGCCACATCGCGCCGCATCGGGTCTTCACCGGCAACCGCCCGTCGATCACCTTCGTCTACGACAAGCTGACGCCGTTTGCGCTCGGCCGGCTGATCGCGCTCTACGAGCACCGGGTCTTTGTCGAAGGCGTGCTGTTCCGCATCAATTCCTTCGACCAGTGGGGCGTGGAGCTTGGCAAGGAACTGGCGACCGGTCTTTTGCCAGTCGTGCAGGGCAAGGCCGCCGCTGACGACCAGGACGGCTCGACGCAAGGTCTGGTGAAGGCATTGATTGCCTGAGACGCCTTAGGATGAGCCGGGTTCGCCCGGCTCATCCTTGATACCACGGAAGCGCATGCCGCACTCGTCGTGATTGGCGCTCCGAGCAACCAATAGCTCCTCACCGAGTTTGTGAAGGCGCGGACACTTCTGCCGTTGCTGGCGAAACGCCCATAGTCTGACCAGGAGCCAAGACAATGCAATCGATCGTCTTCATACAGCCGCTCGTCGCGCTCATCGCGGGGATTGTCATCCTTCTGATGCCGCGCATTCTGAATTACGTGGTGGCGCTCTATCTGATCTTCATTGGCGTTACTGGCCTTTGGCCCAATGTGATGCAAAACATCCCGATGCCAAATTAAGCCTGTCCTGCCGCTGCCTCGTTCTTCAACGAGGACAGCTGGCAGGCGACACGGTCCTTGTCAGAGCCCGATCTCGTGGGCAAACGGCGGGTTCGCCCCTGCTCGCGAGACGGTGACTGCCGCAGCCTTGGCGCCGAGCGCCAGAAGGGCCGCAATCTGATCTTCGGACAGGCTTGCGATCTGCGGTTTGGTGAGCAGGTTCTGCATTTTCAGGGATGCCAGCACACCGGCGTCGAACGTATCACCGGCACCGACCGTATCGACCACCGTCACCTTCTCGCTCGGCACGGTCACCTTGTGATTGGCGGTGTAGCCGACTGCACCATCGGCGCCGCGGGTCACGACGACGAGCTTTGCGCCGTGATGCAGCCAGTGGCGGGCAAGCGTGTCCTCATCGCCTTCCAATCCGAACCAGGCGAGGTCTTCGTCGGAGAACTTGACGATATCAGACATCGCCGCCATGCGGTTGATGCGCGCGAGATGCGAGGCCTTGTCCTTGATAAAGCCGGGACGGATGTTCGGATCGAGAGAGATGACGCGCTTGCCCTGCTCGCGGGCCATCAGCGCTTCGTAGGTCGAGCCACAGGGTTCCGGAATGAGGCTGATCGCGCCGAAATGCAGGGCTTCGCAATCGTCGCCGATCGCTGGCAGGTCGGCCTCTGTGATCATGCGGCCAGCCGTTCCCTCGTCGTAGAAGGCGTAGGTAGCATGGCCATCCACCAGCTTCACGAAGGCGATGGTGGACGGGCGGGCGGTGATGGCGCAGTAGCTGAAATCGACATTGCTGCCGCGCAGCGTGTCGCGCAGCACATCCCCCATCATGTCATCGGCAAGGCCCGTGAAGAAGCCCGTGTCCACGCCGAGGCGCCCGAGCGCGATGGCCGTATTGAAAATCGCACCACCGGCATAGGGCGCAAAGCCCTTTTCGCCGAGCGTCGTTTCACGCGGAAGCATGTCGATAAGAGCTTCGCCGCAGCACAGGATCATTGATTTCCTCCCAAGGAATTTGCCTGTTTTCGACAGGAATAAGCGAGCTTTTGTCCGTTGACCAGAGCAAAAGCTCGCGTTCCGCGAATGCTTAGCGGGGCAGTTCGCTGATGCCGCCGTTGCGGGCCGACCATGCCAGCGGGGCATCCAGAAATGCCTCGACTTCCGACAGCGTGTTCTCGTCGAACAGCTTCTGGTCGCGGGCGACCGAAAGCACGTTGCGCCATGTGGCGATGTGGTGGAACTGCACCTTGCCATCGGCAAACCGCAGCGCGCCCTCGTCAAAGATACCGTAGTAGAACAGGGCCATGCCATGATCGACGACGCCGCCGGCAGCACGGATGGCATCGATGAACTTGAACATCGAACCGCCGGCCGTGGTCAGATCCTCGATGACGAGGACTCGCGAACCTTCCGGCAGGTTACCCTCGATCTGGGCGTTGCGGCCATGCCCCTTGGGCTGCTTGCGGACATAGATCATCGGCAGCGCCAGGCGGTCTGCCAGGAGCGCCGCGAAAGGAATGCCGGCGGTCTCGCCGCCTGCGATGCAATCGAACTTTTCAAAGCCGGCGTCACGCAGAAGCGTCGACACGGCGAAATCCATGATGGTGGAGCGGATGCGCGGGTAGGACAGCAGCTTGCGGCAATCGATATAGACCGGGCTCATCATGCCTGAGGCAAACTTGTAGTGCTTTTCGGCATTGAAATGCACCGCACCGATTTCCCACAGCATCTTGGCCATGAGTTCGGCCATAACGCTACGGTCCGGAAATGTGGTCTGAATCATGCGCCCGCTCCTTTGCTCGATTCATCGTGTCGCAAGTCCCGGCGGTAAGGCCGCATGACATTCTCGTCGGAACTGCATCTAGAAACCACGCGCCGCAATATCAGCAAGCGGGAGACCGCGCCAGCGCAAGGCGGGTACGATTTACTGAATTCAGGCGTTTTCAGGCGCTTGTGCGATTTTCGCCCGACGACACTGACCGCAGGTAGCCTGAGACCTGGACGCGGTCACGCCCGGCCCGCTTTGCTTCGTAAAGTGCCGCATCGGCGAGGCTAAGCACAGTTTCGAAAAGCACGCCCGATTGGGAACCCACCGCGATTCCGGCGCTGACCGTGCAGCGCACGCGGTCAACCCCGACCGTGATGTCACGGGCACCGAAACGATTGCGGATATCGTTGGCGATCCGCTCGGCGCGCCCCGGCAGAACATTGTCGAGAAGGACGGCGAATTCCTCGCCGCCCAGTCGCGCGGTGTTGGGGCCCGGCGTTTCCACCAGCAGATCCTCGGCAAAGATCTTCAGCACTTCATCGCCGACCGCATGACCGTACTGGTCGTTGATTGTCTTGAAACGGTCGATGTCGAACACGATGACTGCGGTGGAGGTGCCCAGCATCCGACCGCCGTTGCGCTCGAACATGGCGCGGCGGTTCATCAGTCCGGTCAGCGCATCGGTCATTGCCTCGCGCCGATGGAGCGCTGCCATGCGCCACTGGTGAAGCGCCAGCGAGAGCGCGCCGATGCCTGTCATGCCGGCGATGCAGATGCCGATATTGAGCGTCTCGGCCCAGTTGTTCGGGGCGTGACCCAGCACCCACTGCTGGTTGGCAATGAGGACGGATGCACACAGAACGAAGGAAAATCCGCTCATCGCATAAAGGATGGCCATGCCGGTCAGCGGACCGGGCGCTTCGCTGCGCGCCAGCCAGTATTGCCATGCCGTACCGCCAAGAAGCAGCGCTGCTGCAATGTTCATCAGGATGAAGCCCAGCCCGTCGAGACCGCCGATCATCAGCGGCAGACCCGGGGCGATCGCCGCAAGCGCCAAAAGTGCGGCAAGCCGCCAGGGCCTTGCACCGGTGCGGAACTGCACGGAAGCACCGTATATCACGCTGAGGCCGGAGATCATGAACACGTATGCGACGGATGCGGTCAGGGTACCGGCTTCGGCCGTGTAGAAGCCATAGGCGAAGATGCCGGTTACCGTCATGCTCAATGCGATGACCAGCGTCAGCAGGAAAGAATCGGTCCGCCTTGAAAACCAGGTGCCGAACAAGGTCACCATCAGGCACGCGGCAGAAACGCCGAGTGCAAGCAGAAGAGATTTATAGTCTAGCGTCATGCCGGCAAACTCTTCGGTGATCGAAGTCAGGTAACGGGCGGAAAACTATCTCCCGTTTGTCTCCAAATTATTACCAAGCAACCGTCAAGCTTAAATTTCCTGCCAAATGCCGCTTAGGTTTCAACGACTTCCCAGTGCAGCGGAAACATCGGATCAAACACGGTGATGAGGCCAGCCCCCGTGTCCCGCTTGTCCGGGAAAGCAACCGGATCAGCCTGGCGAACCATCGAGATGCTTTCTTCGTTGGGCGCCAGGCCATACCAAGCAGGGCCGTTCAGCGAGGTGAAGGCTTCGAGCTTGTCGAGCGCGTTATCCTGTTCGAACACATGGGCAAGGCAGCTCATGGTGTTGAGCGAGGTATAGATGCCGGCGCAACCGCAACCGCATTCCTTCAGCGGATCCACATGCGGCGCCGAATCGGTGCCGAGGAAGAAGCGGGCATCGCCGGAAGTCGCCGCGGCTCTCAGTGCCAGGCGATGGTTTTCGCGCTTGGCGACCGGCAGGCAGTAATAATGCGGGCGGATACCGCCCACCAAAAGCGCGTTGCGGTTGATGATCAGGTGATGGGTGGTGATCGTTCCGGCCAGATTGGAATCGGCCGACTTGATATAGTCGATGCCGTCGGCCGTGGTCACATGCTCCATCGTCACCTTCAGTTCCGGCAGGCGCTTGCGCAGCGGATCGAGAACGGTCTCGATGAAGACGGCTTCGCGGTCGAAGATATCGACGTCCGGCGTCGTGACTTCGCCGTGTACGCAAAGCGGCAGGCCGATCTTTGCCATGCGCTCCAGCGCCGGCATCGCCTTGTCGAAATCGCGCACGCCGCCATGCGAGTTGGTGGTGGCACCGGCGGGGTAGAGTTTGACTGCGGTGATCAGGCCGCTGTTCTTGCCGTCTTCGAGATCATTGGGATCGGTCTGTTCCGTCAGGTACAGCGTCATCAGCGGTTCGAACCGGTCTCCAACAGGCAGCGCCGCCATGATCCGTTCGCGGTACGCTCTTGCGTCTGCGGTCGTGACCACCGGCGGGACCAGATTGGGCATGATGATCGCGCGCGCGAAATGCCGGCTGGTATCGCCGATCACCCCTTCGAGAACCGCGCCGTCACGCAAATGCAGATGCCAGTCGTCGGGGCGGCGGATACTGATGGTATTCATGGGGCCTCTGGGCGGTTGTTGGCGCTGGAAGAGTTCATCCCCATTAGCATCAACATTCCGCTCAAAACAATCACCGCGACAACAAACTGACGCGGACGATAGTGTGGAACCCCATCACTACACGCCCCGATTACACGCAAATGTGCACAGGCTGGATACCATTTATCAATGAAAGCTTAAGATCGGCAGGAACCAGTCCGCATTTCCGGCGTTCGTCCACCAATCGAACAGTTCTACCAGCCGGAGCGAGAAGATGAAATCCCTTAATTCGAAAGTCAACAGGGGATTGGCAATTGCAGCAGGCGCTGCCGCAGCTTTCTGTGCATTGACGGTTTCCCTGAGTGCCCAGGAGCGTTCCAACCTCCTCGTGACTGTAGCTCTTCAGACCGAGTGCGACCAGCTTGCCGGCAGCCCGTTCGACGAGCAGCGCAATGGTTCATTTGCTCCGGTCGATATCGCAAACATCGACGTGAAGGCCGTTGATGCGTGCCGCACCGCTTACGAGGCGACCGGCAACCCGCGTTTCGCCTATCAGCTGGGCCGCGCGCTCAACAATTCCGAACAGGCCGATCAGGCGATGACGGCTTATAATGTAGCTGCCGAAGCAAACTACCCTGCAGCCAAGGTTAACTTCGGCATGCTGATGGGCCGCCTCGGTGACGAGCAGCAGGAATTCCGTCTCTATACCGAAGCCGCAAACGGCGGTAACCGGCTCGCAGCCTACAATCTTGGCGTCGCCTATCGCGATGGCCTGGGAACTCAGGTCGACGTTACCAAGGCGCTCACCTGGTTTGAAAAGGCAGCTGCTGAAGGCGACGATACCGCTGCGTTCAATATCGGCGCGATTTATGACGAAGGCACGATGTTGCCGGCCGACGATCAGACGGCGATTGCCTGGTACGATCTGGCTGCACAGCGCGGCAATACCGATGCGATGATCAACCTCGGCCTGATGTACGAAAGCGGCGAGGGCATTACGGCCGACGCGCAGAAGGCGGTCGACCTCTATCGCAAGGCTGCCGAGAAGGGCGACCTGTTCGGCGCCCAGAAGGTCATGGAGTTCCAGGAACTCGGCATGATCCCCTCTCAGCCAAAGCAGGACATGAACGAGGGTATGAACACGCTGGTTCTGAAGCAGGGCGACATTGAGACTCCTGCCAAGAACGGCAGAGATATCTAAGTCCGTCGAGACAACGCAGGCTCGCCGACGGCCTCCGCTTAGATCTCTCCGGCTGACGGACCCCAGACATCCGTCATCGCGAAACCATCGGCCAGTGGGTCGAACGGATCAAGCGCGATCTGGTGCAGACCAAATGTAAAACCGCGTCCCGCTATCGTCGAAATGATCGCAGGTTTGCCGGCTACCGTCGTTTCGGCAGCCAATCCCACTTCGAACTGGGTGCCGATGATGGAGCGCGAGATGAAGCTGTCTCCGACCTTTGCCTTGCCGCGCGCGTGAAGCGTTGCGAGATTGGCCGAGTTGCCGGTGCCGCAGGGCGACCTGTCTGCCCGGCCCGGCCACATTGTCGTACAGGTTCTAACCGTGCCATCCACTTCCGTATCGCGAAACATCACATAAGCAACGCCGGAAATTTCGGGAATTTCAGGGTGTACGACCTCGACCTGCCGGTTGACCAGATCCTTCAGGATCATGCCGGCCTTGACCAGTTCCGCGGCATTGCCCTTCTCGATCTTCAGGCCGATCTGGTCGACATCAACCAATGCATAGAAGATGCCGCCGTAGGACAGGTCGAGCGTGACATCTCCCCATTGCGGTGTGCTGATCGTCACATCAAGCTGATGGACAAAGGACGGCACCATGGTGAGCTTCACCTTCTCGCACCGTCCGTCCCGACAGGTAGCAATGGCCCTGACGAGGCCTGCAGCCGTTTCCAGCGTCACAACCGTCTCGGGCTCCTTCATCTCGACGATACCAGCTTCCAGAAGCGCGGTGGTGGCGCAGATGGAGTTGGACCCGGAACTGGCATGCGCCTGATCCGGCTGGAGAATCACGAAGGCTGCATCCGCATCCGGATGCTTCGCCGGCAGCAGCAGGTTGACGGAACCGATCGGGGCGCCACGCGGCTCCAGGCAGAGGAAGCGGCGCAGTTCGTGGCCCTTGGGATCGGAATTCAGCCAAGCAAGCTGGGCTGCGACCGTATCGCCCGGGATCTTCGGGACGCCACCGATTGCGACCCGTCCGATCTCACCTTCGGCATGAACATCCAGCAACTGGATCGTACGTTTCCATCTCATGTTTCGCCCCTGACGCGCTTGAACCTGTTGCCGGATCTCACCGGCCTGATCTCTTTGAAACCGGCCTCAGCGAAGCCAGAGGTACCGGAAGCCCATGTTTCGGTCCGGCGCGCGATGATACGGAACGAGCCTTGTCCGGAAATCGGTGGCGGAAAGACCGGTCGCGCTTTCCAGCATTGCCGCATCGAGTTTCGGCTCGACAACGGCACCGTCTCCATCCGCCTCGATCACGAGGACCGGCGGCGCGAGATCCCGCATCGCGCGCTTGCCCGCTGCACTGTCGATGTCGAACACCGGTACATCGGGAAACTGCATGCGGATATTGCCGGAAAGATGCATCCCGAGTGCCAGGATGGTTGCCGGGCGATCCTCGGTGCGGATCTGCTTTGCCAGGTCAGCAAACGGCATATTGATACGGCCCGGAGGTCCAAGCAGGCCTGCCGTAAGAACCTTTGCCGGCCCAGGTACCAGCACGACCACCATGATCACCAGAAACACGGGGACCAGCCGTTTGAAACCCAAACCAAGGTCGGCCCCGGCGCGATCGAATTTCAGCAGCAGATATAGCGGCAATGCCAGCAGATAAGGGTCGAGCCAGCGCTCGGTGATCCGTGTCGTTCCAGCCACGAGGACGACCGCAACCACGCCGACCAGCGAGAACAGCATGATGCGGCCAAACAGCGTGGTCCAGCGATCCCCTGCCCTGACCGCCCGTTTGACCGACGACTTGAATGCAAGTGCCAGCACGACGACAGCCAGTGCGCCGAAGGCGAGGCAGGCGACGAGGAGCGATCCGAGCGCCTTGGTGACGCGGAAAATACCCTGCGGCGCATCCGACTCAACCATTTTGCCGAGCGTGCCACGCGTTGCGAGATCGAGATTGCCGAGAAGCCAGACCGCGTGCGGCAGGACGATGGCAATGCAGATGACGGCGGCGAGCAGCATGCGCGGATCAAGAAGACGCGCGCGCCAGTCCCGATCGAGCGCAACCGCCACGATCGTCGCGGCAGGAAGGATGACGAAATTGTACTTCGAGATCGTACCGATCCCGATCGCAATGCCGATGATCGCATATCCCTGCCAGTCAGGACGCACCAGCGTGCGGCAAAGACCGTAGAGAAACAGGGAGGTCGCCATCAGGAGCGCGATCGTGTGGGTAAGATCCTGCTGCGGCATGAAGGAAACCTGCGGCAGCAGCGTCAGGCTGAGCATGGCAAGGCCGGCAAAGCTGCGGCTGACCTGCAGTTCCCGCGCGGCAAGGCCCATGAACAGATAGACCAGGAACAGCATTCCGAACCGGGGCAGCGCCAGCGACAGCAGCGAGATGTCGAGCGCGCCAACGAACAGGTTCTGTACCCAGTTGTAGAAAGGCGGCTGCGGTCCGTAGCCGAGCAGCCAGAACTGCGAGTTGAGCGACTGCTCAGCCTCGTCGAGCGTCAACGAATTGGGAAGCGACACGCGAATGGCGATGCTGAGTATGAAGTAGATGCCGAACAACACCGCGACCGGCTTCACACCGCCGGAAAGAAAGCCGGAGATGCCCCCACTAGCGCCGGAGCCACCGTCTCTCGATGACAGCATGTTTGCGTTCTGCATGGTTCTCGCTCCGAATTGACGGAACAGCAGGTCGCATATCCCCTATCGACAAATCAACAAAAATGATTGCCGGCGGACCGAGAGTTGAGAGAACATTCTTGGGAAGAAGAGAATGGCGCACCCGAAGAGATTCGAACTCCTGACCCCCAGATTCGTAGTCTGGTGCTCTATCCAGCTGAGCTACGGGTGCGTCTGCAAGCAGTGTGTTTTGCTTGCGTGGCGATCCTCTAAATGCTGCGGCAAAGGATTGCAAGCGATTTTCGGTCAGCGGCTGTCATTTTCATGTCAAATAGTTCGCAAGCCCCTGAATTTGCGTGATTTTGCGATCAGGCGCGGGCGCGGTAGTCGTCCAGCGATACGGGACGGTCGGGAATTTCGATGCGGAACTGAGTACCCTCGGTCGGCTTTTCCACCAGCGCAATCGTGCCGCCATGGGCGAGGACAAGCTCGCGCGCGATCACCAGGCCAAGACCGGTGCCGCCGGACCGGGCCGAACCGCGGAAGGCCGAGAACAGGTTCTCGCGGGCCTTGCGGGGCATGCCGGGGCCGGTGTCGTCGATCATGATGCTGACGACGCTGCCGACCCTGTGGGCTGACACCGTGATGCGGCGCGCAATCGACTTGTCGTCCGGCTCGAACGTCACCAGCGCCTGCAGCGCGTTGCGGCAAAGGTTGTGGATCACCCGGAAAATCTGTTCGCTGTCGCAATCGACCTCGAGATCGACGGCGATCTGATCGTGAAATTCGATGCCGGCATCAGGATCGATGGCAAGGATGTCGCGCACTTCCTGGAAAAGTTCGGCGAGAAGAATCCGGCGCCGCTTCGGCGCGGCTTCCGAGGCCTGCCCGTAAGCCAGCACTTCGGTCGTGTAGCCGACGGCGCGGTCGATCGTGCGCAACAGTTTTGGTGCGAAGCTGCGCACCATCGGATCTTCGACATCGGTCAGGCGGTCCGACATCAGCTGCGCTGACGCAAGGATGTTGCGCATGTCGTGGTTGATCTTGGAGACGGCGAGACCGAGATCGGCCAGGTTGCGCTGTTGTTTCAGCGTCCGCTGCAGCTCCGTCTGCATGGCCGACAAATGCCGGCCGGCGACGGCGAGCTCGCCACGAGACCGGTCGGCAGTAAACACACGCGCAGGATCTTCCGGCTGCTCGGAAAATTTCTGCATGCTTTTCGTCAGGCGCCGGATCGGCAGGATCATCATGCGGTTGATGGCGAGGAAGATAAGAACTGCCGTGATGATCGAAATCAGCAGCGACAGGAGAAACATCATCTTCGCGTATTTGAGCATATCCTTGCGCAGAGCATCATCGGTCATGACCAGTTCGATGATCATGTCACTTTCGCCGATCGGGCCGTAGATGCGCATGACGCGTCCGCCGCCCAAAAACAGCGTGTCCAGCGCGTCGCGCATCGTCACCAGAAGCGGCGTATCGGTCAGATCATACTGCTCGTCGATCTGCGGCGGCACATCGACTGCTGCCAGCAGGCGCGAGGTCCCGTCCTTGCGCAGCGCAATCACCTTGGTTCCGGTGGCAAGAAGCGTGTCGTCCTGCACGGCGCGGGGCAGTTCCGCCGGCTGAAGTCCGTCGATGACGATTCCGGCCGCAGCGGCAGTATCCAGCCGGTCACGCAGCCAGTTCATCCGCATCCCGGCAACAGACGGCATGAAGATCAGGATTTCGGCCAGCATCACGAAGACGATCGTCAGCCAGAGAAGACGACCGGAGAGCCCACGGAAAAGCTGCGGCATCTGCTCGGCAGACGCCCTGGAGGCTGTTCCGGTCTGCGCCGATTGCTCCTGCTTTGGAGTTTCGGCCGCATCATCCATGTGGCTCGTCATCGTTATCTCGCCTGTCCAGCCGTTCGGTGGTGGCTGCAATCATCTGCATATTCTAGCTTTCTGGCGCATTTTTTCCACCCCCCAACCGGAAGTCGGCCTTGGAGCGTTTCCTGGGCTAGATTGAAGCACGACAGAACCGACAAAAACAAAGGGCCCGGATGGACGATACCACCTGGGCCCCTGTTCGCTTGCACGGTTGGTTCGGCTCAGAACTCTTCCCAGTCCGCGCTTGCCGACGGCGCCGCTGCCGCAGCGGCGGATCCGCCGCCAAAGGCGCGGGCGATCGATTTGGTCATGGTCTTGACCGGGGACACGCGGGGCGCCGGTGTTCTTGCGGAGGCAGAACCGGAAGCGACCGCGACGGGCGCACGATGACCCGACGCTTCTCCGTCGATCCGGAACTTGGATACGAGTGCGAAAAGATTGTCCGCTTCACCGGAAAGCCTCGAGGTCGCGGCGGATGTTTCTTCCACCATCGCGGCATTTTGCTGCGTCACCTGATCCATCTGGTTGATGGCGCTGTTGATCTCCGCCAAGCCGGTCGCCTGCTCGCGCGATGCAACCGCGATCGAGTTGATGTGATCGTTGATGCTGATGACGCGGGATTCGATGTCGGACAGGGCATGGCCGGTGTTCTGGACGAGACGCACGCCGGCCGCTACTTCGTCACCGGACTTGCCGATCAGCGCCTTGATATCCTTGGCCGCACTGGCCGACCGCTGCGCCAGTTCGCGCACTTCCTGTGCGACGACGGCAAATCCCTTGCCGGCTTCGCCCGCACGAGCTGCCTCGACACCGGCGTTGAGCGCCAGGAGGTTGGTCTGGAAGGCAATCTCGTCGATGACGTTGGTAATCTGGGCAATCTCGCGCGATGCCTGCTCGATACGGCCCATGGCGTCGACCGCGCTGCGCACCACCTCACCGGACTGCACGGCACTGGTCTTGGCTTCGCTCACCATCACGGTCGCCTCGGTGGCGCGCTCTGTCGAGGTCTTCACGACAGCTGTGATCTCGTCGAGTGCCGCCGAGGTTTCTTCCAGAGCCGCTGCCTGCTGCTCGGTGCGCTTGGAGAGATCGTTGACGGCGGAGCTGAGTTCGGATGCCCCGTCGTTCATCGCGCCGGTTCCGGCACGGATGTTGCGCATCGTGCCACGCAGCGTGTCCATCGTCGCATTGACGTTCTGCTGCAGTTCGGCAAAGGCGCCCTTGAAATGGCCGGCCATGCTGTCGTCGAACTTGCCTTCCGCCAAGCTGCCGATGACACGGCGCGTTTCCGCCACGCCTGCATCGACACTTGAGACAAGCTGATCGACATTGCGTGCGAACCGGTCGAGGTTTTCATCGCCCCACTGCTTGTCGATGCGCCGCGAAAAATCACCTTCGACCGCTGCGCCGACGACGTTGGCCATGCGCGCCTGGAGATCGTCGTTCTTCGATCGCATCTCAGCTTCGGCACCGCTCATCCGCGCCACCTCGAGGCCGTTCTTCTTGAACACGCCGACGGCCTCGGCCATGTCTCCGATCTCGTCGGCACGGCCGGCAAAGGGCACAGCTGCAGCGTAGTCGCCGGTGGCCAGGCGCTTCATCGAAGACGTAAGCTCGAGAATCGGCTGGCTTATCTGCTTGCGACCGAGCGAAATGCCGAATGCCAGACCACCCATCACACCCAGCAGGGTAGCACCGAGCACGCTGTAGAAGATCATGTCGCCAAAGCCGTCGATTTCGGCGCTGAGCTTGTCCATCGCCGCCTGGTCGATCTTGACGATTGCGTCGATCTGCTCCTGGTACGCCTTGCGGTTGGCGCGATTGGCGTCGTTATTGCCCTGAACGTTGGCGGCCTGTGGCCCTTCGGCCTGGCCGAGACGCGCAGTCTCGGAGCGGAAGGCCTTAAATTCCTGGAAGCGCGCGACGAGTTTGTCGAAGATTTCCTTCTCCTCCGCCGGGACGGTCGGCCCCCAAGCGGCGATGAGCTTCTCGATTTCGGCAAGCGATTTCATGATACCATCGCCGAACGGCTTGGCGCTTGCTGCGTCCTTGGCTGCATAGACGCCCCGCGCATCCATAACAACGGCCGTCACCATGCGGTTAAGATGCTCACCCTGGTACACACGCTGCGCAACAGCAGCATAGTCTCTAGTCTGTTGATTGTATTTCTGGACTGCGAAGAGCGATATGCCACCGATGACACAGGTTACAACGCTCATCACACCAACGAGCATGTTGATCTTGGCTCTTATCTTCACAATGCATTCCCCCGAAGCGACAAATTGAAAAATGCGGAGGGCCCTAAACCCCTACATCTTGATGGTGCGAGAAATAGCACTGAGAGATTAACATTTGTTGATGATCAAAAGCTCAATTAGTGAGCGCCTGCTTAGTCTAGCGCTGCCTCGCAACTGACTGAAGTCTCCCGAATCCACGAAAATACATGGGGTCTACTCCGGGAAAGCACGGTTTTCATCCGTCAGGCTTACAGGACATGGAAAGCCCGTGTGGACACAAGCGTTAACGCGACATCCAGAATCCAGCCAACTTCGTCAGACACTTGCCCGGAACCGAGCGCAATCGCGGTGCTGCGATTGACTTTTCGCGCCTCTTCCCCTTATAAGCCGCGCACGTTCACAAGGCTCCCAGTCGCACTGCGGCCGGCGCCCGAACGTTTCCTAAACGCTCTTGCTTTTAACGAAGCAAACTTCAAGAAGGGCCGCACACCGCGGTATTAAAAAAATGAAGCGTACCTACCAGCCGTCCAAGCTTGTTCGCAAGCGTCGTCACGGCTTCCGCGCCCGCATGGCAACCAAGGGTGGCCAGAAGGTTCTTGCCGCTCGCCGCTCACGTGGCCGCGCTCGTCTCTCGGCTTAACGCCGGGATGCCCGGATAGCGGGCGATGACGACCGAACCTACGAACAAGAAGACTGCCGGGCGGCTGAAAAGCCGGCCGCAGTTCCTTGCCGTGCGAAAGGGTGAAACCCGACGCGGCCGGACTTTCCTTCTGGAAGTCCTCGATCGACATCAGCCGGACGAAGCGCCGCGGGTCGGATTTACTGTTACCAAGAAGCATGGCAACGCGGTTGAACGAAACCGCATGCGCCGCCGCCTGAAAGAGGCGGTTCGGCACTCAGCCGCATTTGCAATGAAGAACGGACACGACTATGTCATTGTCGCGCGGAGGGAGGTCCTCAAGACCCCGTTTGCAGACATGACGGCACAGCTCATCGAGCGCATCGAAAGCCTGCCGAAATCGAAGCGGTCCGAGGAGACCCTTTCCAGGAAAGCATGATGGAAAAAAACCGCAATTACTTCATCGCGATCGCACTTTCTGTGATGATCGTCCTTGCCTGGCAGTTCCTCTATATGAACCCGAGGATGGAAGCTCAGCAGCGCGCCGACGAAGCACGGCTTGCGCAGCAGCAGCAGACAACCGAGCAGGCCGGACAGAACTTCACGCCGGAAAGCCCGGGCGCTGCAACCTCGACCGGCAACCTTCCTGGCGCAAACCAGGCGCAGGCGACGGCTACCCGCGAAGAGGCGCTTGCAAAGTCTCCGCGCGTTGCGATCGAGACCGCGGCCGTTTCCGGCTCCATCAACCTGGTCGGCGCTCGCTTCGACGATCTGAAGCTTCGCGAATATCATGAGACGGTCGACGACAAGAGCCCGATCATCACGCTATTCTCCCCGGCCGATACCAGAGACGGCTATTTCACCGAGCTTGGCTACATCGGCAGCGACACCAGCGGCACCGTACCCGGTTCCGGCACGCGGTGGACCCTTGCTGGCGGCGACCGGCTGACGCGCGAAACGCCGGTGACGCTGTCGTTCACGAACGACAAGGGCATCGTCTTCAACCGCACCATCGCGATCGACGAACACTACATGATCACGGTCAACGACAAGATCGACAACCCGACCCAAGAGCCGGTTTCGATCTCCTCCTATGGCCGCGTGACCCGTTACAACAAGCCGGCAACGCCGTCCGTCTGGGTCATCCACGAAGGCTTCATCGGCGTTCTCGGTGCAGACGGCAGCCTCAGCGAACATACCTATCACAATATCGAGGAAGAGGCTGTCGCCAACACCAAGGCGACCGGCGGCTGGCTCGGCATTACCGACAAATACTGGGCCTCGACGATCGTGCCGCCACAGGCGATGCCGTTCGAATCCCGCTTCACGCATTTCACCGACGGCCAGCCGCGTTACCAAGCGGATTACAAGGGCGACGCGCTTTCGATCGCTCCCGGCCAGTCGACAGAGCTGAAGAGCCTCGTGTTTGCCGGCGCCAAGGAAGTTCCGCTGATCGACCAGTATGTCGAGCAGCTCAAGATCCCGCATTTCGATCTGGTGATCGACTGGGGCTGGTTCTACTTCATCACCAAGCCAATGTTCAAACTGATGGACTTCTTCTTCCGTCACGTGGGCAATTTCGGCGTGGCAATCCTTTTGACAACCGTCGTCGTCAAACTGCTCTTCTTCCCGCTGGCGAGCAAGCAGTATGCCTCCATGGCCAACATGAAGCGCATGCAGCCGCGGATGGAAGAGCTGAAGGCCAAGCACGGTGATGACCGCATGGCCCTTCAGCAGGCGATGATGGCGCTCTACAAGGAAGAAAAGATCAACCCGATCGCCGGTTGCTGGCCTGTGGTGCTGCAGATCCCTGTCTTCTTTGCGCTCTACAAGGTGATCTATACCACCATCGAAATGCGGCATGCGCCGTTCTTCGGCTGGATCCAGGACCTTTCCGCGCCGGACCCGACATCGCTGTTCAACCTGTTCGGTCTTCTGCCTTACGACGTCCCGCATTTCTTGATGATCGGCGTCTGGCCTATCATCATGGGCATCACGATGTTCATCCAGATGCGCATGAACCCGACGCCGCCGGATCCGACACAGGCGATGATCTTTACCTGGATGCCGCTGGTCTTCACCTACATGCTGGCGTCCTTCCCGGCCGGTCTCGTGATCTACTGGGCATGGAACAACACGCTTTCGGTGTCGCAGCAGGCCCTGATCATGAAGCGCCACGGCGCCAAGATCGAGCTGTTCGACAACATGAAGGGGCTGTTCAAACGAAAGCCCGCGGCGTCCAAATAGCTATTCTTCAGAAACCCCGGTTCGCCGGGGTTTTTCTTTGGCCGATTGAGAGCCTAGCGAGCGGAAAGCGACATTGGCTGACGTGGGTGGATCAGTCCCGCCTTTGGGCCGGCGCTAGGTTGCCCGAGGCAAGTTCCGCAAGCAGAGTAGAACATGCTGACGCTGGAATTGCTCCAGCAACCGGAACAGTCCCATGCCCGCGCCCTTCCCGCCGCCCACCCCACCGGGTCCACCCTTGGCCGGCACGATCCCCGCGAGCCTTCCCGGCTCGGAATACCGTATCGGCGCCCTGCTCGTCTTCGGCTCTGCTTTTGCCTGGAGTTTCGGCGGTGCGATCGCCCGCTTTCTCGATATCCCCGACAGCTGGACGATCGTGTTCTGGCGCAGCCTGTTCGGCACCCTGTTCCTGCTCGCCTTCATGCTGCTGCGCGACGGGCCGCGCGGCACGGTGGCGCTGTTTCGCAGCATGGGCTGGCCGGGCCTTTCGGTCGGCCTCTGCTTCATGGTGGCGTCCACCTGCTTCATCATATCGATCCAGTATACGACCGTCGCCAATGTGGTGCTGCTCGGTGCCGGTGTGCCGCTGTTTGCGGCGCTGATGGTCTGGCTGTTTTACGGCGAGCGCATATCGGGCGTTACCTGGCTTGCGATCGGCACCGTGATCGTCGGTGTCGGCATCATGGTATCGTCCTCGTTTACCGGAAAGGTCTCGCCGCTCGGAGACGGTCTGGCGCTGATCATTCCGCTGGTGTTTGCGCTGGCGACCGTCATCACCCGCCGTTACCCGCATGTGCGGATGACACCCGCCACCTGCTTCGGATGCTTTGCAGCCGGCATGATCGCGCTGACGATGTCTTCGAACCTCGCGGTCACCCCGGGCGAACTCGGTATTCTCTTAATCTTCGGTGCGCTCAATCTCGGGCTCGGCATGGCACTGTTCGTCACCGGTGCGCGGCTTATCCCCTCAGCGCTGGCTGCCCTGCTCGGCACTGGTGAAACCGTTCTCGGGCCCGTCTGGGTCGCCGTGATCCACGGCGAGATCCCGGCACCGCGCACGATCGCGGGCGGGGCGCTGATCCTTGCGGCGCTCATCACCCATCTGACATTCGAGTTTCGTCGCCAGAAGAGACAGAACCGGTCGGACGCTTGACATATGGGGTTAAAACCCGGAAGCGATGTCCTTGAATTGAAGACAGGACGACGAGACCATGGCCGCAGACCATAATTCCGAGGAAAAGACGCTGTTCGGCAGCGCGTGGATCTTTATCCGCGGCGTGCCCTCGATGGAGTTTCTGCCACCGGAAGGACCGCTTGAGATCGCCTTTGCCGGACGCTCGAATGTCGGCAAGTCCTCGCTGATCAATGCGCTCGTGGGCTACAAGGGGCTGGCGCGCACATCCAACACGCCGGGCCGCACACAGGAACTGAACTATTTCGTGCCCGACGGCTATTCCGGCCAGGCAGGTGACCTGCCGCCGATGGCGCTGGTTGACATGCCCGGCTACGGCTATGCGCAGGCGCCGAAAGAAAACGTCGATGCCTGGACGAAGCTTGTGTTCGATTACCTGCGGGGCCGCGCCACGCTGCAGCGCGTCTATGTGCTGATCGACAGCCGCCACGGCATCAAGAAGAACGACGAGGACGTGCTCGACCTGCTCGACAAGGCCGCCGTCTCCTATCAGATCGTCTTGACCAAGACGGACAAGATCAAGGATCCTGCGGTTCCGAGGCTGATTGCCGAGACGCTCGAAAAGATCCGCAAGCGGCCCGCTGCCTATCCGGAAGTGCTGTCGACATCGTCTGAAAAAGGCCGCGGCCTGGACGAGCTGCGCGCCGAGATCATGAAGACCATCGGCCGGTGAATCTCCCGAAACGCAAAAATCCGGCCGCCTGCGACAGGCGACCGGATCTCTATGCGAGGCTTCGACCTGTTTGGGTCAGCCGTTACATCTTCGGCAGCAGAACCTTGTCGATGACGTGAATGACGCCGTTCGACTGCTTGACGTCGGCGATCGTCACAGTGGCCACACCACCGGTTTCGTCGGTGAGCGTGATCTTGCCCATGCTTTCCTTGGCCTTCAGAACGCAGCCACCGACGGTCTTGACGTCATGCGTGCCCTTGTCGTCCTTGATCATCTTTTCGATCGCCGTCGACATGGCGTTCGCGGCCACGACGTGGCAGGTAAGGATCTTGGTCAGCTGCGCCTTGTTTTCCGGCTTCAGTAGGGTTTCGACAGTGCCCTTCGGCAGCGCAGCGAAGGCTTCGTTGGTGGGCGCGAACACGGTGAACGGACCTTTGCCCTGCAGGGTCTCGACGAGGCCCGCAGCCTTCACGGCGGCGACCAGCGTCGTGTGATCCTTGGAGTTCATGGCATTCTCGACGATGTTCTTGTCTTCATACATGGCAGCGCCACCGACCTTCGGGTTTGCGGCGTAGGCGCCGGCAACGGAGGCGGACAGGATTGCGGCGCATGCGGCAAGGCGGATTGCGGATTTAAACATTGTTCTCTTCCTCTCTACAGCCTGAACGACCCCGGCGCTGAAGGCGCCTCCCAGGTCCGGCTTTCCCTCTGTGGGGACATGGCTAGAGACGAGAGGAAAGCGGGAAGAGTTTCAAAGGCTGGCGACGCGAAGACAGAAATCCGCTATGCCTCTGATTTAGCATCCCTTAATTAAAGATCCCGGATTTTACCGACGGCGAGAACCGGCCCGGTCCGGTGACCGGTCGGCGAGCCGCCCAATGGTTCAAGGCTGACGGCGAAGGACGCGCCGTTCTCGACACGCTTGCGATGCCCGGCCGGCACTTCGATCGTGTCGCTGCCGCTTTCCGGCAGGATACCGAGCGAAATTGCTTCTTCACCGCTGCCGGGGACAAGCCACAGTTCGAGCGAGCGGCGTTCCGCCGTCGTTGCGGCAACGGGCGTCAGCTGCAAGCGACCGCTGGCACCGTCATACCGCGCCCTCAGGCCGAACGCATTGCCCTCGCCGCTCATCTCGGCGACCAGTTGCTTGCCCGGCGCAGAGCCACCCACAGGTCCGCCGATCCAGCCCGTCGACAAGGACGCGTATGTCACCAAAAGGGCAATCGAGGCGAATGACAGGCCGCGCCACAAAAGCAGCGAGTTCCACCATCCACCGCGTGCCAGCTCGTTTCCGAAACCGTTCTGGGCGAAGACGCGCTTTTCGATCCTGGCGTAAACGCCTTTCGGCGGACGTTCCTCGCCGTATTCCGCATCGAGGTCGGAAGACAGGTTTTCCTGCCAGCGCATCACCATGGCCGCAAAGGCCGCATCACGGACGATGCGATCCTCGACGCGGCGGCGCTGGTCAAGCGGCAGGACCCCGAGCACATATTCGCCAGCCAGAAGCTGGTCGCGGGAGCGATCGTTTTCGCTTTGGTCTGGTGTCGTCATCGGTCCAGGCACTCCCTCAGCTTGAGAAGGCTGCGCCTCAGCCAGGTTCGCATCGTATTCAGCGGCACGCCATGGCGTTCCGCCAGTTCCTGATAGGTCAGGCCTTCGACATAGGCGCTTTTGACCGCCCCTGCGCGGTCAGGATCGAGCTCCTGCATGCAGCTGTCAATACGCCTTCCTTCACCGCGCATCACCGACGCCTCCTCCGGATCAGGACCGAGGTCGGCAATATCCGTCCTGTCTTCCAGAGCGTCCGTCACGGGCCGGCGGGCGCGAAGGCGGTCGATCGAATGGTTTCGGGCGATTGCGACGAGCCAACCGGCTGCGCTTGTTCCCGAAGGGGCAAACCGATCGGCTCTCTGCCATATCCGCACGAAAATCTCCTGCAGGGCATCTTCTGATTCGGCCCTATCCTTCAGGATACGCAGGCAGACTGCGAATAGTTTCGGCGAAACGCCGGAATAAAGCTTTGTGAATGCCGTCCGGTCGCGCAGTCCTACGCGGCCGATCAATTCGGCAATCTCGCGATCACTCACCAAAACCAAAGCCTCCCCGTGCGGCACAAGACGCAATGCATCGCTGCCACATACACGCCTGACCGTAATTTTGCTCATGAATTATTTGATCTGTCAAAAACATGCGTTAAAAGGCCCCACACATTTCCCCAGAGGTATTTCCATGACGGCTTCGGAAAGCGAACTTCAGGCACAACTTCTGGCACAGGCGCTGCCCTATATGCAGCGCTACGAGAACAAGACGATCGTCGTCAAATACGGCGGCCATGCAATGGGCGATATGGCTCTGGGCAAGGCTTTCGCGGCCGATATCGCGCTTCTCAAGCAGTCCGGCGTCAACCCGATCGTCGTTCATGGCGGCGGCCCGCAGATCGGTGCGATGCTGACCAAGATGGGCATCGAATCGAAATTTGAGGGCGGGCTTCGCGTTACCGACGCAAAGACGGTCGAGATCGTCGAGATGGTCCTTGCCGGATCGATCAACAAGGAAATCGTCGCGCTGATCAATCAGACCGGCGAATGGGCGATCGGTCTCTGCGGCAAGGACGGCAACATGGTGTTTGCCGAAAAGGCCAAGAAGACCATCATCGATCCTGATAGCCACATCGAGCGCGTGCTCGACCTCGGCTTCGTCGGCGAGGTTGTCGAAGTTGACCGGACGCTGCTCGACCTGCTTGCCAAGTCCGAGATGATCCCCGTCATCGCCCCCGTGGCCCCCGGCCGCGACGGCGCCACCTACAACATCAATGCCGACACGTTTGCGGGTGCCATTGCCGGCGCGCTGCATGCCACCCGCCTCTTGTTCCTCACGGACGTTCCAGGCGTGCTCGACCGCGACAAGAACCTGATCAAGGAACTGACCGTCGCGCAGGCACAGGCGCTGATCAAGGATGGCACGATTTCCGGCGGTATGATCCCCAAGGTCGAAACCTGCATCGAGGCGATCCGCGCAGGCGTTCAGGGAGTCGTCATCCTGAACGGCAAGACCGCGCATTCGGTGCTGCTCGAGATCTTTACCGAACACGGTGCGGGCACGCTGATCGTTCCCTGATCAGCAGCAAGAACTCGGCCTTCAGGACATCAGAAGGCCGAGAATGCCGCAGACGATCAGCAGGCAGCCCGACAGTTCCATGCGGTTCAACCGCTCGTGGAACAGGAAATAGGACGAGGCGAAGGTGAAGATCAGCTCGATCTGGCCGAGCGCCTTCACATAGGCCACCTGCTGCAGCGTCATGGCCGTGAACCAGCAGGCAGAGCCGACCACGCCAGCGAGCCCGACCAGCGCCGAGGAGCGCCAGGTGCGCACCACCTGGACGATTTCGCGTTTGTCCTTCCACAGCATCCAGATCAGCATGAAAACGGTCTGGAATATCGTGACGCATGTCAGCGTGACGGCGGCCTGCATGATCGAATTGGGTCCGTTGAGCGACAGCGACGCGGAGCGGAAGGAAATCGAGGCGATGGCGAAGAGGCCGCCCGAGGCCATGCCGATCAGCGCGATCCTGCCGACCATGGCGGTGCCGAGATTGCGCCACGAGAGCGGTAGATTGGCCATCGAGATCAGCATCACCCCGATCACCCCGACGATGATCGCCACTATGCCGCCGGTGGTCAGTTTGTCGCCCAGAATGATAAAGCCGAAAATCGCCGCCTGCACCGGCTCGGTCTTCGAATAGGCGGTGCCGACCGCGAAATTCCTGAGCGAAAACAGATAGACCAGAAGCATGGTCGCGAATATCTGCGCAAGCCCGCCGAGCACGACCCAGAAGACGAACTCAAGATCCGGGCTGGGCAATGCATAGCCCACACCGAAATGCAGAACGAGCACGTAGATGACGGCGAGCGGAAATCCGTAGCCGAAGCGCACGAAGCTTGCGCCGCGGGTTCCGAGCGAGCCTTGCAGATGCTTCTGAAGCGCTGACCGCAAATTCTGACAAAAAGCGGCAGCGATGGTGATGGGGATCCAAAGTTCCATCCCAAGGCGGTATCACGCAGGGTCACGACCGGCCAAGGTCGGCGCGGCGTGTAAATGTTCGTAGGGGCGGATTTTCTTCCCGTTCAAACGCTGGCATAACACGGCTATGGACAAGACGCCGAAGACTGCCCCCGACGCCGCCGATTTCGCAAATATCCGTGACTGGGTTTTCGATCTCGACAACACGCTCTACCCGCATCACGTCAATCTGTTCTCGCAGATCGACAAGAACATGACGGACTATGTGCAGGAATTGCTGCAGCTGGAGCATGACGAGGCCAAGCGACTGCAGAAGCAGTATTACCACGAGCATGGCACGACGCTGCAGGGGCTGATGCTGAACCACGGTATCGATCCGGACGGGTTTCTCGAACAGGCGCATGCGATCGACTACTCGGCGCTGGTGCCGCATCCGGAACTGGGCGCGGCAATCCGGGCGCTTCCCGGCCGCAAGTTCATCTTTACCAATGGCAGCGTGCCCCATGCGCAGGCGGCTGCCCGCGCTCTCGGCATTCTCGACGATTTCGACGACATCTTCGATATCGTCGCCGCCGGTTACCTGCCCAAGCCCGCTGGCGAGACCTACGACAAGTTCGCGGCCCTCCACACGGTCGATACGAAGAACGCTGTCATGTTCGAGGACCTGCCGCGCAATCTCATCGCGCCGAAAGCGCTCGGCATGCGCACAGTACTGCTGGTGCCGCGCAATCTCGATACTGTCGTCATCGAGCGTTGGGAAAAGTTTTCAGACGAGGACGATCACATCGATTACGTCACCGACGATCTCACCGCATTCCTGTCAGGCCTCAAATTCGCGTAGGCCGCGCCTTACCAAAAGTTCATCTACATTACAGATGTTTAAGTGGTTTTGACCAGTTGCCGATCCTATCTTCAGGCTATCGAAGCAACCGGAAAGGACCACTCGATGATCGCGAAGAAGATAGTTTTGGCAAGCCTGAGCGCTGCTCTTATCGCTGGCGCAGCCATCCCCGCCTTCGCTGCACCAGGCCCTGACGGACCACGCCACCATGAAGGTCGGCGCGGAGGCCCTGACGGCGGCCCGCATGGCGGTCCACGCGCTGCGATGATGCAGGATGTAATGTTCGTTCGCCTTCTCAAGCAGGCGGATACGAACAAGGACGGCAAGATTTCCAAGGAAGAGCTGACCGCTCGCCAGGAAGCGCTTTTCGCCGAGATCGACCTCAACAAGGACGGGTCCATCACTCGCGGTGAAATGGTTGATTTCCGTGACAACAAGATGGCCGAGTTCCGCAAGAACAACCCGCCGCCGACGCCTGAAGAGGCTGAGGACGAAGGCCCGGATGCAGACGGCCCGATGGCAGAAGGACCCGAGGGTGAAGGCCCTAAGGCTGAGGCCCCCAAGGCTGACGGACCACGTGCCGACCGCGAACAGGCCCGTGACCGCCACCACGACCGGCATGAGCGCCGGGAAGCTCGCAGGGACCGCGGTCCAAGGGGTGGACCAGACGGCGGCATGATGGGTCCTGCCATGTTCCGCATGATCGACGAAAACCGCGATCGCAAGATCAGCAAGGAAGAGGCCGCAGCCGCCACCGAAAAGCTGTTCGCCCGCATGGACACGAACAACGACGGACAAATCACGATCGACGACCTGCCGGACCGCCCCCTCTAGTTCTACGCCCCCCTGAACTAGACCGGTAGTCGTCTGATGGACCCGCCTTCCCTTCCGGGAGGCGGGTCCAGTCGTTTCAACTGTCCAAAACGTGTCAGAGCCGCGCCTCGACGGCCGATACCTCAGGGATAGAAGGCTGAGCGCCCCTCTCAAGGCAGGCGAGCGAGCCTGCAACGGCTGCGCGCCGCAGGGCATCTGCAAAGCCTATCCCCTGATCGAGACTTGCAGCCAGATAGCCGCAGAACGTATCGCCGGCACCCACCGTGTCGACGGGCTCTATCTTCAGGCCCTTGGCCGACAGGATTTCACCATCAAGCATGGCAACGACCCCTTCGCCACCGAGCGTGACCACGAACGTCTGGCCGGTCTCACTGTGAAGGCGGCGCAAAACTTCTTCGCGCGCTTGGGCGTCGATGATCGTGCAACCTGCGAGAAGCTCGAATTCGGTCTCGTTGGCGACGACGATATCGGCAAGGCCGGATAGTCGCACCGCATCGGCCGTCAGCGGCGCAGTGTTGATCATCGTCCGGATGCCCTTCGCCTTTGCTGCACGGAGTGCGGCCTCGACGGCTGCCGGCGGGATCTCGAGCTGCAGCATCAACGTGTCTGATGGAGACATGGCCTCCACCGCGCCCTGCGCCTGCGCCTCGCCGATCGTGCCATTGGCACCGGGCACGACGGCGATCATGTTCTCGCCGCTGTCATCGCCGACCAGTATCAGTGCTGTGCCGGTTGAAATGTTTGTCCGCGTGACCGCTGACAGGTCAGTTCCGGATGCCTGGAGCAAAGCCAGCGCCGGGTCTGCAAAACCGTCGTTTCCGACAGCGCCGACCATGCGCACGTCGCTGCCTGCGCGGCGGGCGGCCAGTGCCTGGTTCGCACCCTTGCCGCCGGAGGCCGTCGCAAAGGTTGACCCCACAACCGTTTCGCCCGGCCCCGGCAACCGCTCCGTCGTTGCGATAAGATCCATGTTGATGGAGCCGAAGACGGTAATCATGCTGTGCCTGCCTGTTTTGTGAAATGCGGGCTGACACTGCCCGAGAGGATCAGTCCTCGTCAACTACCCTCAGGCGCAGCGATCCGGTGCGGCTCTCGACTGCGCCGGATGCCGGAGCTGCGGGGGTTGGTCCAGCGTGGGGTATCGGGGCGGCCACTGGTGCTTCCAGTTCGAGCGCTTCGATCCTTGCACCGCGCCGGCCGAGCTTTTCGGTCGACGTCACGATCTGCTCGACGTCCTTCTGGGCTGCGAAGAAATGCGATTGCAGCTTACGGGTCCGCTCGTCGAGGCGACCGAGATCCTCCATCAGCAAGGCCACCTCGCCCTGGATCAGATGCGCCTGTTCGCGCATGCGCTGGTCTTTCAGCACGGCCTGGATGACCTGGATTGACAGCATCAGCAGCGACGGCGAGACGATGACGATCCTCGCGCGCTGCGCCTTCTGGATCACGCCCTCGAAATGCTCGTGGATCTCGGCAAAAATCGATTCCGACGGCACGAAGAGAAAGGCGGTGTCCTGCGTTTCTCCGGCAATCAGATATTTCTCCGAGACATCGCGGATATGGACTTCCATGTCGCGGCGAAATTGCTGGGATGCGGCCCGGCGCGCCTCGGGTGCGGCGGATTCGCGAAAGGCATTCCATGCCTCCAGCGGAAATTTTGCGTCGATGACGAGCGGTGGCAAGCCGTTCGGCATGCGGATCACGCAATCCGGTCTCGAACCGTTCGACAGCGTCTTCTGGAATTCGAAGGCACCCATCGGCAGGCCGTCGGAAACGATCGCTTCCATCCGGCCCTGACCAAAGGCGCCACGCGTCTGCTTGTTGGAGAGGATCGCCTGCAGTCCCACGACATCCTTGGCTAGGCTCTGAATGTTGTTCTGGGCAGCGTCGATGACGGCCAGACGCTCCTGCAGCTGGCGCAGGTTGTCATGGGTGGATCTGGTCTGTTCGGTAATGGTAGCGCCGATACGGTGGGTCATGCCATCGAGCCGCTGGCCGACGACCTGGCTGAGCTCGACCTGGCGGGCGGCGAGCGTCTCGCCCATCGCCGAAAGCCTGCCCTGCATTTCCCCCTGCATCCGCATCAACTCGCCCATGCGGGCCTCGGCGTCTTCCGCCTGGCGGCCGCTGCCTCCGGAAAGGCGCATGAGAAACAGCATGAGAAGCATGCCGAAGACGCAGGAAGCGGCCATCAGCACCATCGGGTGCTGGCTCTCCAGAAAACGGGAAATCTCGGGGAACAGGTCATTCATGGCGGCAAGCTAGCAGAAAACCGCGGATTGGAAAGATCAAAACGGGAACATTGATCGAAAACGGCGATCCGGGGCTGTTCCATCGGCGAAAAAGATAGGTTATGGGATCGCCATGACGATCAAGCCGCTTATCATTCTCCCCGATCCGCTCCTGCGTCAGGTGTCCAAGCCTTTCGAACGGGTGGACGACGCACTTTTGAAGCTCGCGGACGACATGCTGGAAACCATGTACGACGCTCCGGGCATTGGCCTTGCCGGGATCCAGATCGGCGTACCGCGCCGCATCCTCGTGGTCGACGTGTCGCGCGAGGAAGACGAGAAGAACCCGATCGTCGTGATCAATCCGGAAATTATCCGCTCTTCGGACGAGCGATCGGTGTATGAGGAAGGCTGCCTTTCCATCCCGGAATACTATGCCGAGGTGGAGCGGCCGGCCTCCGTGACCGTCAAGCATATCGGTCGCGACGGCAAGGAACACGTGATCGAGGCCGACGGCCTGCTCGCCACCTGCCTTCAGCACGAGATCGACCATCTGGACGGCGTGCTGTTCATCGACCATATATCGCGGCTGAAACGCGAAATGGTGGTCAAGAGGTTCACCAAGGCTGCCAAGGCGAAGGCCGTCTAGCCATCGCGTGCAGGCAATCTCGGTTTGAAGGCGCGTCCTTTGCGGGCGCGAAAGGTCCATGTCTCTTCGCATCATCTTCATGGGCACGCCGGAATTTTCCGTGCCGACACTGCAGAACTTGAAGCAGGCCGGTCACGAGATCGTCGCGGTCTATAGCCAGCCGCCGCGTCCCGGCGGGCGCCGCGGGCTCGATCTCGTCAAGTCGCCCGTGCATCAGGCGGCGGAACTGCTCGGCATTCCGGTGCTGACACCGCTCAATTTCAAAAGCGAGGAAGACCGCGAGACCTTCAGGTCCTTCAAGGCGGATGTCGCCGTGGTCGTTGCTTACGGCCTGCTTCTGCCCGAGGCGATCCTCACCGGCACCCGGCTTGGCTGCTACAACGGCCATGCTTCGCTGCTGCCGCGCTGGCGCGGTGCTGCCCCGATCCAGCGCGCCATCATGGCTGGCGATGCAAAGACCGGAATGATGGTGATGCAGATGGAAAAGGGCCTAGATACCGGCCCGGTTGCGCTCACCCGAGAGGTCGAGATCGGCGAGGCCATGACCGCTGGCGAGTTGCACGACCGGCTGATGCTGACGGGCGCGCGTGCCATGGTCGAGGCGATGGAGAAGCTCGAAGCCGGCGACCTGCCGCTGACACCGCAGTCCGAGGACGGCGTGCTCTACGCGTCGAAGATCGACAAGGGTGAAACCCGCATCGATTTCTCGAGGCCCGCGCGCGACGTTCACAACCATATTCGCGGGCTCTCCCCGTTTCCCGGCGCCTGGTTCGAGGCCGAGATCAACGGAAAGCCGGAACGGATCAAGGTTCTCTCGTCTGCCGTAGGCACCGGACAGGGAGACGCCGGCACGGTGCTGGACGATCACCTCACGATCGCCTGCGGTGATGGCGCCGTTTGCCTGACGCGGCTGCAGAAGGCCGGCGGCAAGCCGCTGGATGCTGCCGATTTCCTGCGCGGCACGGCGATGACGGCCGGAATGCGGGTCGCCTGATGCCCCGTTACAAGATGATCGTCGAATATGACGGCACGTCCTATGTGGGCTGGCAGATTCAGGACAACGGTCATTCGGTGCAGGCCGCGCTGCAGAAGGCGATCCTGAAGCTGACCGGCGAGACCGTATCGGTCCGTGGCGCGGGGCGAACCGATTCCGGCGTGCATGCCTGGGGCCAGACGGTTCATACGGATCTTTCCCGCGAGTGGGTGCCGTACAAGCTGCGCAACGCCGTCAACGCCTATCTGATGACGGCATCGGAAAAAGTCTCGGTCATCGATGTCAGCCTCGTCGACGAGACCTTCGATGCACGGTTCTCGGCCATCAAGCGGCATTACCTCTACCGCATCCTCAACCGCCCTTCTCCCCTAGCGCTCGAGGCGAACCGGGCGTGGTGGGTGGCAAAGCCTCTCGACCATGAGGCGATGCATGCCGCAGCCCAGATGCTGGTCGGGCATCATGATTTTACCACCTTCCGCTCCACCCACTGTCAGGCGAAAAGCCCGGTCCGGACGCTCGACCGGCTGGACGTAACCCGCTCAGGCGATCTGATCGAAATCCGCGCGTCGGCCCAGAGCTTTCTGCACAACCAGATCCGCTCGTTTGCCGGTACGCTGAAGATCGCCGGACAGGGCAAGGTTACGCCCGAAGACGTGCGGGACGCGCTCGAGGCACGCGACCGCAAGCGCTGCGGCCCGGTGGCACCGCCGGATGGCCTCTATTTCATGAAGGTGGATTATCCTGACGACCGTCAGGACGGATAGACGCCCAGGAACCGCTGCAGCACCTCGGACAGAAGCATGTCCGGCACGATCAGCACCATCACCAGCGCCGTCACCAGCAGCGGCTGCGGGCCGCAAAGCATGCGCATCACTCGCGTCAGCGCGACGACGACGGCGATCAGCAGCGACAGATGTAGAAGCGCCAGAAATCCGGTCATGCCGATCGGCAGGATGAAGGCTGCCGCCAGAACTGCGTAGGCATAGGCAAACGGCACGGACAGCCAGTTGACCACGATCACCATCGTCGGGAATTTCTGGCCGAGCCCGAATAGCGCGCAGACGATGCCCACCAGAATGAGCGGCAGGATCCAGTCGATCGCCTCCAGCATGCCGAGCCGGAAGAAGAACAGGCCACCGGTCTTCGTGCCCGGCGGCATTGCCTGCAGAAACATCATCCGCCACCAGGCCCAGGTGACGAACATCGCCGGCAGGCACCAGACAAAGGCCCAGAAGGAGCGCAGCAGGCCGCGATCGGTAAGATCGAGCTGTTTGAACCCTTGCTCATCGCCCTTGATCAGCAGCCAGATGCCGGACACGTAAAACCGGACTTCAGCGTAGCTGGGCATCGGCACCTCTTGGATTGGGAATGCGGGAAGAATGTCCGCGGTGGGCAATCATGCGACCGTCACTCCGAGGCTTGTCTCCAGCCAGGACACGACGACCAGTTCGGTCGACACGGTGAACCCGAGCAGCGAAGCCCGCAACCATGGGGAACCGCCGACAACCGTCGTCAGGAGCCGCCAGTAGAGAAGAACTGCACCGACGAGAACGGCGAGCATGACGGCAAGCAATCCATATCGGTAAACGAGGCCCGCACCGAACAGGCTGTCCAGCGCAAGGCTGACCGGGAATGCCGTCACGTAAGATGCATAGACCAGCGGCACCGTGAACCAGTTGCGCGTGACGATCAGCGTGCGCAGCAGCGGTCGCAATCCGAAGGCGACAGCGACGAGGCAAATCGCCAGGACCGGAACGATCCACTGCGCGAATTCCACCAGAAGCATCTTTCCGGCGAATGCGATGACACCGTCACCGCCGCGGGGATGCGCCTGCGCATATTCGGCACGCTTGAACATCCATCCCGCGACGATCGCGGGCAGGCACCACAGGATCGCGAGAAAGGACCGGGCAACGCCCTGGTCGGAAATGTCGAAGGCGCTGAGGCCGCGCGCATCGCCGCGGATCAGCAGCCAGAGGCCGCTCAGGTGATGGCTGAGGTCATGAAACCGCAGCATCGCCGAACCAGCGGGAGAGGAAGGTTCCGTAGATCTGCGTCAGCGTTTCGAGGTCGGCGATCGCTACCCGCTCGTCCACCATGTGCATTGTCTGGCCGACGAGGCCGAACTCGACGACCGGGCAGTAATCCTTGATGAAACGCGCATCGGATGTGCCGCCGGTGGTCGACAGCGCAGGCACCCTGCACGTCACCGCCTCGACGGCGCCCGAAAGCGAACTGATCAGAGCGTTGTTGCGGGTCAAAAAGACGTGGCTCGGTCGCTCGGCCCAGACGATCTCGTAGCGGACCTTGTCGCGCCCGGGGCGCAGCGTCTGGTCGCCTGCGGCCGCATCGAGACGGCGCAGGATCTCGGCTTGGACGGTTTCGGCTGTCCAAGTGTCGTTGAACCGGATGTTGAAGGCGAAACTCGCCTTGGCCGGCACGACATTGGTTGCCGGGTTGCCGATATCAACCGTGGTGACTTCGAGGTTGGAGGCCGGGAATTCCGGTGTCCCTTCGTCGAAGGGCGGATGCATCAGGGCCTGCGCCAGCGGCAGCAGCCCGCGTACAGCGTTATCGGCGAGATGCGGATAGGCCGCGTGGCCCTGAACGCCATGGACCGTGACCTTGCCGGAGACGGAGCCGCGGCGGCCGATCTTGATCATGTCGCCAAGCACATCCGGATTGGTCGGTTCGCCGACCAGGCAGGCATCCCAGCGCTCGCCCTTGTCGGCTGCCCATTTCAGCAGTTTCTCGGTACCGTTGACGGCCGGGCCTTCCTCGTCGCCGGTGATGAGGAAGGAGATCGAGCCCTGCGGTGCGCCGTGCTGTTCGATATGACGGGCAACGGCTGCGGCAAAGCAGGCAATGCCACCCTTCATATCGACGGCGCCGCGTCCGAACATCTCTCCACCTTCGATCTCGGCGGAAAACGGCGGATGGCTCCAAGATGCCTCGTCGCCGACCGGCACCACATCCGTGTGGCCGGCAAACATCAGATGCGGACCGGTCGTTCCAAGCCGCGCGTAGAGGTTCTCGATGTCGGGCATGCCGGGCTCGGTCGCCACCATCCGCTCGACGGTAAAGCCGAGCGGCGAAAGCATCGCCTCAAGCGCCGACAATGCGCCGCCTTCGGCGGGCGTGACGGACGGGCAGCGGATGAGGTCCCGCAGGTTTGCGATCGGATCGACAGCGGACATCGGGATTGCCTTCGGTTAGTCGCGCAGCAGTTCGTTGATACCGGTCTTGGAGCGGGTCTTTTCATCGACCGTCTTGACGATGACGGCGCAATAGAGATGCGGTGCGGCAAGGCCGTTCGGCATCGTGGCATTGCCTGACGGCATCGAGCCGGCAACGACGACCGAGTAAGGCGGCACTTCGCCGAACGAGACTTCGCCGGTGGCGCGATTGACGATCTTGGTCGACTTTCCGATGTAGACGCCCATTCCGAGGACCGAGCCTTCGCGAATGATGCAGCCTTCGACGACTTCCGAGCGGGCGCCGATAAAGCAATTGTCCTCGATGATGGTCGGGCCGGCCTGCATCGGCTCCAGCACGCCGCCAATGCCAACGCCGCCCGACAGGTGCACGTTCTTGCCGATCTGTGCGCAGGAACCGACGGTTGCCCAGGTATCGACCATCGTGCCTTCATCGACATAGGCGCCGAGATTGACGAAGGACGGCATCAGCACGACGTTCTTGCCGATATAGGCCGAGCGGCGCACGACGGCGTTCGGCACGGCGCGGAAACCGGCCGAGCGGAACTGGTTCTCGCCCCAGCCTTCGAACTTCGAAGGAACCTTGTCCCACCAGGTGGAGGCGCCGGGGCCGCCCTTGACGACTTCCATGTCGTTGAGGCGGAAGGACAGAAGAACCGCCTTCTTCAGCCACTGGTTGACGGTCCAGCTGCCATCCTCGCCGCGCACGGCCACACGCGCCTCGCCGGCATCGAGAAGGTTGAGCGACTGCTCTACGGCATCGCGGATCTCTCCCTTGGTCGAGATCGTCACGCTGTCGCGGCTGTCGAACGCGGTTTCGATCGTCTTTTCGAGGGAGGAGAGGTCTGCGCTGCTCATGGAGAATCCTTCGTCGTCGTCGATATCGTGATGGCCGCAAAGGCCCGGGACACAGCCGTGTGGCTGGCCAAATGGTGCCAATTGCTCTAAGCGACCGGCACTCAAGCGTCAATGCGAATTGGCGTCAACGCATATAAGCGAACGGCTCCGGAAGGGTTATTGCGATGGCACGGGTGAAGAATGACGGACCACGGCGGAAGGACGGGGTCTGGGATCCGCTGAAGGACAACAAGGCCGACAAAAGTGCCGCCGCAGTTCAGCCGAAAACACCGCAGACGCTGTCGCCCACCTATCGCCTTGCCTTTGCCGATGAGGATTTCCTGAGCCGCGAAGAATTGCGGCCGGTGCGGCTGCAGCTGGAACTCATGAAGGCCGAGATGATGCTCGCCGAGGCCGGGATCAAATCCACGGTCGTGCTGTTCGGCGGTGCCCGCATTCCGGCACCGGGCCAGGCGCCTTGGGCGGCTCACAACGAGACCCAGCGCAATAACCTGATCGCAGCCTCGGTTTTCTACGAAGAGGCCCGCAAGTTCGCGACGCTTTGTGGTGTGCATTCGGCAGCCTACGACCATCAGGAATATGTGGTCGTGACCGGTGGCGGACCCGGCGTGATGGAGGCCGGCAACCTTGGCGCGTCGGAGGTTGGCGCACCGAGCATCGGGCTCAACATCATGCTGCCGCACGAACAGGCGCCCAATCCTTACGTGACGCCGGAGCTCTCATTCAACTTCCACTATTTCGCGATTCGCAAGATGCACTTCCTGATGCGCGCCAAGGCCGTTGCCGTCTTCCCGGGCGGCTTCGGCACGCTCGATGAGATGTTCGAGGCGCTGACGCTGATCCAGACCAAGCGCATGGAGCGAATCCCGCTCATCCTGTTTTCAGAAAAGTTCTGGCGCGGCATCGTCAACTTCGAAGCGCTTGCCGATTTCGGCACGATCTCGCCGAAGGATCTTGAGCTGATCAGCTTTGTGGAAACCGCAGATCAGGCGTGGAAGATCATCGCGGATTTCTACGGGCTTTGATGGTGGTACGGTGCAGGTTCCTTACCCTCTCCCCGTGCGCGGGGAGAGGAAACAGGCCCTGATCGGGCAATGACCATTCAGCTTGCCGGTTGAGCTTGAGCCCTAGAGACGGCCGACGCGCTCCGTCAGCAATTCGAAGAAACCATCCGCGTCGACATGGCGCATGAAGGTCGCATTGGCCGTGCGGCCGGTAACGCCCCACCAGTCGGCGACCGTCATGCCGACGGTGAGTTCCGATTCGGTCTCGATCTCGACATTGCAATGGCGGCCGGTAAAGAGCTCCGGCTTCAAGAGATAGGCGATGACCGACGGGTCATGCAGCGGGCCGCCGTCGGAGCCGTATTTCTCGATGTCGAAGCGCTCGAAGAAGGCAAGCCATTCGACGAGAACCTGCGACGGGCGGTTGCCGAGTGCGGCGATCTTTTCGACCCGTGCCTTGGTGGTCAGCAGCTGATGCGTGACATCGAGCGGCATCATGACAACAGGGATACCGGCGCCGAATACGATTTTGGCCGCTTCCGGATCCACATAGATGTTGAATTCCGCCGCCGGCGTGATGTTGCCGCCTTCAAACAGGCCGCCACCCATCATCACCAGTTCCTGGACGCTCGAAGCAATGTCCGGCGCCTTGGTAAGCGCCATGGCGATGTTGGTGAGCGGACCGAGCGTGCAGAGCGTCACGGTGCCCTCGGGCTCGCGGCGCAGCGTCTCGATGATGAAATCGATGGCGTTCTGCTCCTGCGCCACCATGGTCGGCTCAGGCAGTTCCGCTCCGTCGAGACCAGTCTTGCCGTGGACGTGTTCGGCGGTCACCTGCGGCCGGTTCAATGGCTTCAATGCACCTTCATAGACCTTGGCATCGGGCCTGCCGCAGAGCTCGCAGACGATCCTCAGATTGCGGCTGGTAAACGACAGCGGCACGTTGCCGGCAACGGCAGTCAAACCCAGCACATCCAGCTCGTCGGGGCTCGCAAAGGCCAGCATGATGGCCGCTGCGTCGTCCTGACCGGGATCGGTGTCGATGATGATCTTTCTGCGTTGCATGTCTCTTCCCCTTGAACTTTACGGGTTTTTGAGCCGGGTTGCGGATCGTGTCAAGCGCTCGCCGGCGTCTTGCGCTGACTGCCGCAAATTCCCATATATTGACCCGTCGGCGGGCCTTATGGACGCCGGCACAGTCGCTGGATAAAAGCTGGGACGACCGATGAGCCGTATGACACCTTTCGCAAGCCCTCTCCTCCTGGGCTTCGACGCGATGGAGAAGACACTCGAGCGATTGGGCAAGGGAAGCGACGGCTACCCGCCCTACAATATCGAGCGCATCAAGAAGACAGCGGGTGACGAACCACGCGAGGACGAATGCGACCTGCTGCGCATCACGCTTGCGGTGGCCGGTTTTTCGGAGGCCGAGCTCGAGGTCATGACCGAAGAAAATCAGCTTATCATTCGCGGCAGACAGGCCGAGCAGAACGAGCGCGACTACCTCTACCGCGGTATTGCGGCCCGCCAATTCCAGCGGATCTTCGTGCTGGCGGACGGTATGCAGGTGTCCGGCGCATCGTTGAAAAATGGTCTTCTTTCGATCGATCTGATCCGCCCCGAGCCGGAGCGTGTAGTGCGAAAAATTAACATTTCCGTCTCACAGTAGATCAATCAGCAATCGCTGATGCGTCCCCACTGTGGAGGCAGAAATGCTTATGAAAGAAGCGAATCCGAGCTTGACGGAGTCCGAACTCGCGCATCTCGGAAACGGCGAAGTCGGTTACATTCGCAAGATGAAGTCGGACGACGTGTCCCGCTGTTTCCCCGAGGCTCCGGACATCGATCCAAGCCTTGACCTTTGGGCCCTGTTCGGTGCGGACGGTACGCCGATCCTGCTCACCGATAACCGCTCCAGCACCTTTTTCAAGGCTGCCGAGGACGAGCTGAAGACCGTTACCCTGCACTGATCGGAATGAGCGTCAGATCTTGACGAATGTCAGGTAGGCGGATGACCGCCCTTCCCGGCGGGCCTTGTTCTCGTATCGCGTACCCGGCCAGCCGGCATAGGGCGTCAGCCAGTCCGAAGCCTGTTCTGCCTGCCAGGCGAAGCCGCCATGATCGCGGCAATGGAGCAGCGTCCAGTTCACATAGGTATCGATGTCTGAGGCGAAGCAGAATGTTGCGCCCGGCTTCAGCACTCGGTGGAACCGCTCCAGGTTGACCTGCGAAACGAAGCGGCGCTTCCAGTGCTTCCGCTTTGGCCAGGGATCCGCATAGAGAAGGTCGATCTGATCGATCGACGCATCCGGCAGCCAGTCCAGAACCTGGGTCGCATCGTCATCGTAAAGGCGGATGTTGCGCAAGCCCTGCTCTTCCACGCTGGTCAGAAGCTTTGCCATGGAATTGACGAAGGGTTCGACGCCGATAAAGCCGGTCGACGGATTTTCGGCGGCGCGGTGGATCAGGTGCTCGCCGCCACCGAAACCGATTTCCAGCCGCATCCGCTCAACAGAGAAGTCGTAGAGGCTCTCGATCGTCTTCGGTGCAGGGTTGGCCAGATCAAGCTTCAGTTGCGGCAAGAGCGTCGCCAGACCTTCCGCCTGCTTCTCGCGCAACGGCTTTCCCTTGCGGCGACCGAAAAAGGCTTCCGTGGAACGGCTGGGATGCGGCTTGTCGGTCATGGGTCGAATTCTCTCACGGTAAAAGCGGACGCCTTCGGCAGAAGGCACCCGCTTTACTGTCTTACAGGCGTGCTCGTAAAGGGCGATCAGGCCGCTTCGAGCTGATCACCCTTGAGAGCGTCCTTCAAAGGCTTCACGAGATCGGTCTTTTCCCAGGAGAAGGAACCGTCGCGACCGGCCTTGCGACCGAAATGGCCGTAAGCAGACGTCTTTGCATAGATCGGCTTGTTGAGATCGAGGTGGCGGCGAATGCCGGACGGCGAGAGGTCCATCGTCTTGCGGATTGCCGCTTCGATCTGGTCTTCCGTCACGTTCTTGCCGGTTCCATGCAGGTCGACATAGATCGACAGCGGCTGGGAAATGCCGATCGCGTAGGAAATCTGCAATGTGCAGCGTTCGGCAAAGCCGGCGGCCACGACATTCTTGGCAAGATAGCGGGCAGCATAGGCTGCGGAACGGTCGACCTTGGTCGTGTCCTTGCCGGAGAAAGCGCCGCCGCCATGGGGCGCTGCGCCGCCATAGGTGTCGACGATGATCTTGCGGCCGGTGAGGCCGGCATCGCCATCGGGACCGCCGATCACGAACTTACCGGTGGGGTTGATGTACCACTTGCAGTCGGCTGCGATCGGAAGTTCGCCCAGCGCTTCGCGGATATATGGTTCGACGACGGAGCGTACCTTCTTCGAGTCCCAGCTGGGATCGATATGCTGGGTAGAGAGCACGATCGAGTCGACGGCGGCGGGCTTGCCGTTTTCGTAACGGACGGTCACCTGGCTCTTGGCATCGGGGCCGAGCTTGGCGGCTTCGCCCTCGCCCTTCTTGCGGGCCGTGGCAAGCAGCTGAAGGATCTTGTGCGAATAATAGATCGGCGCCGGCATCAGGTCCGGCGTTTCCTTGCAGGCGTAACCGAACATGATGCCCTGGTCGCCGGCACCCTCGTCGCCCTGACGATCGGCGGCGTTATCGACGCCCTGCGCGATATCGGCGGACTGCGAATGGAGGAGGACGTCGATCTTGACGGTCTTCCAATTGAAGCCATCCTGTTCGTAGCCGATGTCGCGGATTGCCCGGCGCGCGGCGGACTTGAACTTCGACGGGTTGATCACGTCGTTGCCGTTCTTGTCCTTCTTCATCAGGCTCGGCGGCAGGCGGACTTCGCCCGCAATCACCACCCGGTTTGTCGTCGCCAGCGTTTCACAAGCGATGCGGACGCCCCAAGGATCAATCCCGGTCTTTGCGGCTTCGCGGTAGACGAGATCGACGATCTCATCGGAAATACGATCGCAGACCTTGTCCGGATGACCTTCTGCAACGGACTCACTCGTGAACAGATAACTGGCGCGCATAACGGGATTCCCCTCAAAGAACAGACATCGAATGTTTAGTAAGTTCATGCGCCGAAAACAAGCGTACAACGACATAAATATATCTTTATGCGTCCAAGCGATTACCAATTCCTTGAGGTCACGGCATAAAAAAAGCGGCCCGGAGGCCGCCTTTCAAATAATGACCGGTAGACCGGTCATTCCGTCTCGGCATCGGCGGCAAGCGCCTTGACCAGATCCACCAAACGGCGGCGAACCTTGGGATCGGCGATCTTCACAAATGCGCGGTTCAACTGCAGCCCCTCAGAGGACGACAGGAAATCAACCACGTAGTTCGAGCTGGATGCTTCCGCCATGCCGGACGCTCCACCCGCCTGATCGCCTGGCGCATCTTCGAAGAAGAAGGAGACCGGGACGTTCAAGATGGACGAAATGTTCTGCAGACGGCTGGCGCCAACGCGGTTCGTTCCCTTCTCGTATTTCTGAATCTGCTGGAATGTGATACCAAGGCTCTCCCCCAGCTTTTCCTGGCTCATGCCCAGCATTGTGCGGCGCAGACGAATCCGGCTCCCGACGTGAATATCAATCGGGTTCGGCTTCTTCTTGTTTTCAATCATAACGACGTCCTGACGAAGTTGCTGTCAATCTTCAACCCGGTCCGCGTGTGGGAGATACACTTTGGTGGCGCCGGTCACAACAAATCCGGCAAGCAAGGTGTATGGCGAGACGATAGGCCAAACCACTATGCAATTTTAGGGGTTTTGGGTCAATTCTTCCAGAATTTAAAACTTGTACGGGAAATAAGTGCAATCACAAACATGAGACATATCAGCAACCAGAAGTAAAAACGCCGTTCGGAAGCGTTCCAAAATGGGACTTTGACACTCGACATGGTTGAGTCAATCACACCCTTTTGATTGTAATCCAGGCCGCGTACGACCCTGCCAAAAGGATCGACGAAAGCCGAAATACCGGTGTTGGCACCGCGAATCAACGGCATGCCGTTTTCGACAGCCCGGACACGCGCCTGCTGGAAATGCTGGAAGGGTCCGGGAGTTTCACCGAACCATCCATCGTTGGTGACGTTCAAGAGCGCGCTCGAGCGTTCAATGCCGGCACCGATTTCATCCGGGAAGATCGCTTCGTAGCAGATCAGCGGATAGAAGGTTTGCCCGCCCGGCAGCGTCAGCATGGTGCGGCCCGGTGCTGCGGTAAAGCCGCCCGGCATGGCGATCGCATCGGGGATGCCGAGCGACCGCAGCATGTCCTCGTAAGGCACATACTCGCCGTAGGGGACCAGATGCACCTTGTCCGACGCCGACACGATCTGGCCGTTGCTGTCGATGACGTAGATGGAGTTGTAATAGCGGGTCGCAAAGCCCGGCCCGGCATTTTCAGCGCGGACGGCGCCGGTCACCAGAACCTGACCATCTTCCAGCACATCGGCAATGCGCGACAGGGCATCGGGATTATCGGTCAAGATGAACGGAACCGAGGTTTCCGGCCAGACGATGATATCCGGACGCTTTGCACCATCCTTTGCGGGCAGCGCCGTCATCGCCAGATGTTCTTCGAAGATCGCACCGCGCTCGGAATCGTCGAGTTTGCGCGACTGGTCGATCATCGGCTGGACGAGGCGCACCTCGACCGGATCCTTGGCAGTGGCTGAAAGCACCGCGTCGGCACCCGCAAGCCGCCAAGCGCCGAAGCCTAGATGGGCGCAGAGGAGAAGACCTGCGAGCGCGAGGCCAAGCCCCATGCCGCGTCGGGTCCCGATCAGTGCCGGTGCGGAGAACACGAAAACAGCCAGCACCGTCACACCCGTCACGCCGAGCGGAGCGGCCGACTGCATCATCAGCGGCATCGGCATGGCGCCGTAGCCGATCGAGTTCCAGGGAAAGCCCGTCAGCATGAAGCCCCGCAGCCATTCCGCAAGGCCAAAGCCAAACGCAGCAGCCGCAATCCGGCCCAAGCCATCGGACCAGAGAATGCGTGCCGCCAGCGCCGCAAAGCCCCAGAACAGCGCCAGAAAAGCCGGCAGACCCAGAACTGCAAGCGGTATTGCCCAGGCAAACTCGTCCGCCTCGACGAGAAGCGCATTGCCGAGCCACCAGAGGCTGGCGACGAAGTATCCGAAGCCGAAGACCCACCCCAGGAAGAAGGCAGAGCGCAGACGGCTGAGGCGCCCACCATCCGGATTGCCGGTCGTGCCGTCCATCAGCCAGATGAACAGCGTGAAAGACACGAACAGGGCAGCAAAGAAGCCGAAGGGGGGAAGGGCGAGTGCGCCGACAGCGCCGGCAAAAAACGCAAGGAGGATACGCGGCCAGCCCCATAGAAGCATGACCCTGCCAGCCAGTCGCTCCATCGATGTCCCCTTCGCCCGAATCAGAAGCCGCAGTCTTTCATGAAAAACTGCGGCTTGTCCTGTTATCGGCTGTTCAAAACACCTGGAAACTCAGGCCGATGGATGATCATTGCTGCGGTCGGACGAGGGTGCCGGCAGAAGCACGGTCGGCGTCTTGTCAGTAATAGCCTTCTGCTGCGTCTCGGCCACGGGCTCGCCCTCGCCCTTGAGCTGCCTGCGGCGAACGAGCGCGCGCTTGCGCATGATCCGGACGCGCTTGATGCGGCGCGGATCGGCGTCGAGGATCTGGAATTCGAAGCCTGGCACAGCCTGCACGACTTCACCGCGCACCGGGATGCGTCCGAGCGCTGAGAAGATCAATCCGCCCAGCGTATCGACGTCGTCCAGCCGGTCCCGCACGTCGAAATCGGAGCCGATCGCCTTGGAGATTTCCATCAGCTCGATACGGGCATCGGCAATGAAGATATCGTCGCCGGCACGCGAGAACATCACTTCTTCGTCGTCATGCTCGTCCTCGACATCGCCGATCACCATCTCGACGATATCCTCATGCGACACGAGACCATCGGTGCCGCCGTATTCGTCGATCACGAGCGCCATCTGAGTACGGGCGGCCTGCATGGTGCTCATCAGCTCGGATGCCAGCATCGAGGGCGGCACAAACAAAAGCTTGCGCACCAGGCCTGCCTCGGCAACGGTCTGATCGAGATTGACGCGGCTGAGATCGAAGGCCGCCTTGGCGGTACGGGCCGGCTTCTCGACCGCTCCACCGGCAACGACGGCTGCTGCTGCCGTTGCACGGGTACCGGTCCGACGCTTATTGCGGGCCTGCTTTGCCAGATAGGACAGAAGGTCGCGGATATGCACGAAGCCGCGGGCATCATCCAGATTGTCGCTGTAGACCGGCATGCGCGAGCGGCCGGTCTCCTCGAAATGGATCATCAGCTCGCCGATCGTCATGCTCATGTCGACGGCTTCGATATCGGCGCGCGGCACCATGATATCCTCGACGCGTACCTCGCGGAAGCGGAGGATATTGTGCAGCATCGCCCGCTCTTCCGGAGAAAAGGCGTTGCTGACATTGGTGTCGGTCATCAGCGCGTCGGCGAGATCCTCGCGCAGCTGTTCGCCCTGCGACGGCCGCAACAGGCGCACCGCCCGAGACCAGAATGTATTGTGGGATTTGGGGTGATGCTCGGATCGTCCCGAACTACTACCCTCGTCCGACGAGGGTGAGTCCGAACTGTCCTTGCCCTCGCGGGCGACATTGCTCGAATAATCGTTCATTGGTCCAAACTACACTATCGGGTCCTGCCCCGCATAGGGGTCAGATAGGCCGAGACCGGCTAAAATACGAGTCTCAAGTGCTTCCATTTCCTCCGCCTCGTCTTTTTCCATGTGGTCGTAACCGAAAAGATGGAGAAAGCCGTGGACCAGAAGATGGGTCAGATGATCGTCGAAACTCTTGTCGAGATCAACCGCCTCGCGTTCGACGGTCTGCCGTGCGATGACGATATCGCCCAACATCGGACCCGGCATGCCGCCGGGTTCGAGCGGAAAAGCGGGGAAAGACAAGACGTTGGTCGGTTTGTCCATGCCGCGCCATTCGGCGTTGATTGCCCGGATGGAAGCATCGTCGGTAAAGACGAGAGAGACTTCGGCCGGCATTTTCGGAAACGGTTGATCTTCTTCGCGGACGAGATAATCGGCGGCCGCGGCGAAAACCTGTTGCGTCAACGCCAGAAGCGCCGGCTCTTCCGGCCAGCCTTCGTCTTCAATGCTCATCTGTATGTCGAGTTCGGGCATGGGACTGGAAACTGGACTAGCGTCCGGCCTCCTCGCTTTCCTCGTGGACGGCATATTGCGCGTCATAGGCCCGGACGATGCGGCCAACCAGCGGATGGCGCACGACGTCGGTATCCTTGAAGCGGATGACCGAGATGCCTTCGACCCCGTTGAGGATCTGCAGCGCTTCGACCAGACCGGATTTCACGCCGCGCGGCAAATCCACCTGGCTCGGGTCGCCGGTGATGATCATGCGTGCGTTTTCACCAAGACGGGTGAGAAACATCTTCATCTGCATCGATGTCGTGTTCTGCGCCTCGTCGAGGATGATCGCGGCATTGGCAAGCGTGCGGCCGCGCATGAAGGCGAGCGGCGCGATTTCGATGACCCCGGCCGTGATTGCCCGTTCGACCTTGTCGGCCGGGATCATGTCGTAGAGCGCGTCATAGAGCGGCCGCAGATAGGGATCGACCTTTTCCTTCATGTCGCCAGGAAGGAAGCCCAGACGTTCGCCCGCCTCGACGGCCGGACGCGAAAGAATGATCTTGTCGACGGCACCGCGTTCCAGCAGCTGCGCGGCATGGGCCACGGCCAGATAGGTCTTGCCGGTACCGGCCGGACCGACGCCGAACACCATCTCCGCCCGATCGAGCGCCCGCATATAGGCGTCCTGCGTCGGGGTACGCGCGACAATCGTCTTTTTCTTGGTGGAGATCTGGCTCATCGAAAGCCTGGCCTTTTTCTCGAGCGTCGGCAGTTGCAGCTGGTCGTCCGCAGCCTGTGCCATGCGGATAGCTCCTTCGACATCGGATGTTTCGATGGTGCCGCCCTTCTGGATTCGCTCATAGAGGGTATCGAGAGCCCGACGGGCCTGATTGGTGGCTGGGACATCGCCTGAAATGGCCACGGAATTACCGCGGGGCCGCGCATCAATATTGAGGCGCTGTTCGAGAAGTTTCAGATTCTGGTCGAATTGACCGAACAGCTCGCTCGCGAAGCGATTGTTCTCGAACGTCAGGACAAAGTGGTTGGCGTCGGTCGCTGCTGATTTGGGGTGGCGCGCTGTCGAAGAAACCGATTCTCGTCCGCTCAAGTAAACAAGCTCCTCACTTGCTGGTCAGGCACCCATTAAACTCTCTGCCGGCTCGGCAAACAAGCTGTTCGGGCCGGTACCAATGATTCGTACACGGATAATCTCACCGATTTGCGATGTTTTTGCATCAACATTCACAGACTGGAGCCAGGGCGAACGGCCGATCACCTGTCCGGGCATACGTCCCGGCTTTTCCAGAAGCAGATCGATCGTCTTTCCAACACAGGATGTGGCGAAATCGGCCTGCTGTTTCAAGAGCAAAGCCTGCAATCGTTCGAGACGCTCGGCTTTTACCTCTTCAGCGACCTGATCGGTAAGATCCGCGCCGGGCGTTCCCGGCCGGGTCGAATATTTGAACGAGAAGGCGGAGGCGTAGTTGACGTCCTCGACGATCTTCAACGTGTCTTCGAAATCCTGATCGGTCTCGCCCGGGAAACCGACGATGAAATCTCCCGACAGGGCGATATCGGGACGGGCATTGCGGATGCGGTCGATCAGCGCCAGATATTCGGCGCCCGTATGGCGACGGTTCATGGCCTTCAGGATGCGGTCGGATCCCGACTGAACCGGCAGATGCAGATAGGGCATCAGGATGCGCAGGTCGCGATGCGCCTCGATCAGTCGGTCATCCATGTCGCGCGGATGGCTTGTCGTATAGCGCAGGCGGGCAAGGCCCGGGATTTCAGCAAGACGATAGAGAAGGTCGGCGAGACCCCAGTCGTTACCGGTTGGGCCTTCAGCGCTCCAGGCATTGACGTTCTGGCCAAGCAGGGTGATTTCGCGCACGCCGCTTTCGACCAGCCGGATGGCCTCGTCGACGATCTGGCTGATGGAGCGGGACACTTCCGAACCACGGGTATAGGGCACCACGCAGAAGGTGCAGAACTTGTCGCAGCCTTCCTGCACGGTGAGGAAAGCCGTGACGCCGCGGGCGCGGATAAGCTTGCGGTCGGTGGCCGGCAGATGGTCGAACTTGTCCTCGACCGCGTATTCCGTATCGACCACAGGCTTGCCGCCGCGGGCCTTGCGCAGTGCATCCGGCAGTCGGTGATAGGTCTGCGGGCCGATCACCACGTCGACCGATGGCGCGCGGCGGATGATTTCCTCGCCTTCCGCCTGGGCGACGCAGCCGGCAACGCCGATCATCAGTTCGCGGCCTTCGGCAGCACGCGCCTTCTTCATGTCGCGCAGACGCCCCAGCGCCGAATAGACCTTCTCGGCGGCCTTCTCGCGGATATGACAGGTGTTGAGGAGGATCAGATCCGCCTCGCCCATCTCTTCGGTCGCGACATAGCCTTCGCTCGCCAACGCGTCGCCCATGCGGGTCGAATCGTAGACGTTCATCTGACAGCCGTAGGTCTTGATGAAGACCTTGCGGGTGTTGGGGATGGTGACGGGCTCTTCTGCCGGCGAAAGGGTGACGTGTTCGTTCATGGCCGTCTCCTTACTCCAAGAAGGACCGGATTTGAAGCGGTTCTAATCGGCGTCGTACTCTCTTTGGCGAAGATGCCGGATCAGCATGCGGCGAAGCCGGGCGGTAATGGTCTGGCTGAGATGCTTGCGGTTGTCGCCCGTGCGGAAATCGACCGTCTCGCCGAACGCCACATCCACGTCGATCGCGCCTTCCTTCAGCACACCCATCAGGTGCGGCATGAGCTCGATATCACCCGGCCAGGCCGCCAGCGGGCGGTGGAAACGACCCATCGCCATGCCGTGCACCCGCGTATAGGCGATCGAGACAGGCTGGACATACACGACGCCGTGGGGCGTGTGCGGTACGGCGGCAGCGGCTGCCCCAAACAGCGAGGACTTTACCTCGAGCAGGCGGTTGCCATCCGACGTCGTGCCTTCCGGGAAAAGCACGACGATCTCGCCCGCCGTCATGCGTGCGGCAATCTCGTTGATCTGGTCGCCGGTGCGGCGCTTTTCCTCGCGGACGACGAAGATCGTCTTTTGCAATTTCGCGAGCGTGCCGAAGATTGGCCATTTGGCGACTTCCGACTTGGCGATGAAGACGACATCCGCGATAGCACCAAGCACGAGGATATCCTTCCACGAGACGTGGTTGGAGGCGAGCATCAGGGGGCGCCGATGCTGCAGGTGACCGTGGACGTGGATGCGGATGCCGAGCAGGAAGCAGGCGGTGCGGTGCCAGAGGCGCGGAACATAACGGCGCATCTTCAGATCGAAGGCGAGGCCGATCAGCTGAAACGGCAACAGCACAGCCGTGACCACCAGCAGACAGACGACGATGAACCCGATGCGGATTGAGGTGATCACTGTCGATCCTTGGCTGTCGTCACGCCGTTCGTGTTCAGGCTATTCGTCTTTGTCGAGCGGGATGCCGTAGAGTTCCAGCCTGTGTCCGACCAGCCGGAAGCCGAGTTCGCGGGCAATGCGCTCCTGCAGCGCTTCGATCTCCGCAGATTGGAATTCGATCACCGTGCCGGCATTGAGATCGATCATGTGATCGTGATGTTCTTCCGGCACCGTCTCGTAGCGAGAGCGACCGTCACGGAAATCGTGGCGCTCGATAATGCCCTCGTCCTCGAACAGTTTCACGGTGCGATAGACGGTCGAGATCGAGATCCGTGGATCGACCTTGGAGGAGCGACGATACAGTTCCTCGACATCGGGATGGTCGTCGGAGTCCTGCAGGATACGCGCGATCACCCGGCGCTGATCCGTCATGCGCATGCCCTTCTCGGCACACAGTTCCTCCAGATTTTTGGAAAGATCCGTCATGACGTTTTGGCCTTCAAATGCTCTCGTTTCATCACGAACTAACGAAGAACGCGGCTCATGACAAGCGCCGAGGACCGTCGTCCATCGGCACCGGTATAATAGGCCGGGCGTTCGCCGACCTTTTTGAAACCCAGCCTGCCATAGAGCGTCACAGCGGCCTTGTTTTCGGCCTCGACCTCAAGGAACATTGTTTCGGCGCCGCGCGATGTCGCTTCGCGCAAGCCGGCCTGCATCAGCCTCCATCCGAGCCCAAGACGGCCAAACTTTTCGGGGACGGCGATCGTGAGAATTTCCGCCTCACCGGCTGCTTCGCGCACCAGCACGAAGCCACCGAAGGGTTTTGAAAAGAACGCGTTGGTCTGGCGTGCGACGAAGCCGAACACGCCTTTCTGAAGAAGAAGATTCTGGAATTCGCCATCGTTCCAGCCGCGCGGGAAGCGCGCACCATGAAGCTCGGAGACTTCGACGCAGTCGGAACTCTCCATCGGGACGACTTCGAAAAACGGCTTCCAGCTGAGATAATCGTCAAACATCGGGCATTCGGTCGCGTGAAAGAATTGAACGACGCGGAGTTACGAGATCTGCCGCGCCAACGCAAAGCCTGTCTGCGGTTTTGCATCCGGTCCACGAAGATAAAGCGGTTTCGGCTTTTGCGAACCTTTCGGCTTTGCAGCCGCAAGCTTTGCAATGACGGCGATATCGAAATGGTCAGGCAGGACCGGCGCCTCGTGCGGGCGCCATGACCCGGTCACGTCGGCCGACAGCTGGGCAATGAGTGCTGCGGCATCGTCCGGAGACAGTGCCGTGGGTTCGCTGAGCGGGGAGCCTTCGGCTGAAAAGGCCTGGGCATAGACCTCGTCCCGCTTGGCATCCATGACTGCCACGACGGGGCGTCCGGGATGCTTTGCAAGATGTGCGGCGGCCAGCGTTTCGAGCGTGGTGACGCCGACGCATTCCACATTGAGTGCCAGTGCCAGACCGCGGGCGGCAGCGACTCCAACCCGGATACCGGTGAATGAGCCCGGGCCGATGCCGACGGCGATGCGCTGGACGGATTTGAGGGGCAGGCCGGCGTCATCAAGCGCCTGGTCGACGATCGCCATCAGGCGCTCTGCATGACCCTTGCCGATCGTCTCAGTGACGGACGAGAGAAGTCTGCCGGACGCGCCATCATAGAGCGCGGCAGAACAATCAACCCCGGCAGTATCGATGGCCAGAACGAGCATGTGCGGAACTGTTTTTCGAAATCAGATGGCTTCGACGGCCTGCACTTCAGGCACGAAGTGCTTGAGCAGGTTCTGAACGCCGTGTTTCAGGGTTGCCGTGGAAGACGGGCAACCGGCGCAGGCGCCCTTCATGTTGAGATAGACAGTGCCATCCCGGAAACCCTTGAAGGTGATATCGCCGCCATCCTGGGCAACGGCCGGACGAACGCGGGTTTCCAGCAGTTCCTTGATGGTCGCGACCAGGGTCTCGTCGTCGGCCTCGTAGAACTCGCCGTCTTCATCGGTATCTTCGGCAAGCGCAGACGTACCGCCCATGACCGGCTGACCGGACATGAAATGCTCCATGATCGAGCCGAGGATAGCCGGCTTCAGATGCTGCCATTCGGCGCTATCCTTGGAGACGGTGATGAAGTCGTAGCCGAAATATACGCCGGTGACGCCGTCGATCCCGAACAGTCTGGCTGCCAGCGGAGAAGCATCGGCCTCGCCCGCATTGCGGAAATCGGCAGTGCCCTTTTCCATGACGATCTTGCCGGGCAGGAACTTCAGGGTTGCCGGATTGGGTGTGGCTTCCGTCTGAATGAACATGATATGTCTCCTTGACCCGTGCGCGCCAGCGGGCGCCGCAAACTTAGAACTCTTCCAAAGAAGATAGTCGCGATCAGCTTTTGGTTCAAGTGCGCCTTTCTTCCAATCCGGTCAAGAGAGAGGTCAGGCGAGCGCGTCGATTTCCTCGTCGGTCAGCGTATCCGGCAGAACGGTGACGGGAATGGGGAAAGCAGCACCCCTGCCGGCAACCGCCGAGACCAGCGGGCCCGGCCCTTCCTTGGTCGAACCGGCGGCAAGAACAAGAACGGCGATATCGCGGTCTTCCTCCACCAGCATGTTGATCTGCTCGGGCGCGCTTCCCTCGCGGATGACGATTTCGGGATCGATCCCGATCGTTTCGCGCACCCTCTGGGCGGCCTTCGCCATGATCGATTCCGCTTCTTCCATGGCTTCGGCGCGCATGATCTGCTCGACGCCGATCCATTGCTGGAAATCGCCATCGGGAATGACGAAGAGCAGCACCAGGCCGCCATTGGAATTCTTCGCGCGGCGGCCGGCATAGTGCACGGCAAGCTCGCATTCGGGGGTGCCATCGATGACCGCTATGAACTTGCGCCGATGTCCCTCAAGCCTGGAAAGCCGTTTCGAAACCATGCCGCCCCCTCAATTCCCGTCGGACGTTGTCGTTGTGGCGAAATTATACGAACCCGCGAAAATGAAAACCCGCCACGCGACCGTGACGGGTGCAAGATTTTCGCCGATGTTCCCGCTTAGCGCAGGAAGCCGACGATATCGAAGACTTCGCCCATGACCTTTTCGGCGCGGGCGCGGGCACGCTCGCCCCCATCACGCAGGATGGCATCGATATGGGTCGTGTCGTCCAGCAGGCGGCGCATTTCGAGCGAGATCGGCGCCAGGACATGAACGGCGAGGTCGGCGAGAGCCGGCTTGAACACCGAGAACTGCTGGCCGCCGAATTCGGCAAGCACATCCGCCTTGGTGCGATCGGCGAGTGCCGCGTAGATACCCACGAGATTGGCGGCTTCCGGGCGACCTTCGAGGCCTTCGAGTTCGCTCGGCAGGCCTTCCGGATCGGTCTTCGCCTTGCGGATTTTCTTCAGGATCTCATCGGCATCGTCCATCAGGTTGATGCGCGACAGATCCGACGGATCGGATTTCGACATCTTCTTGGTGCCGTCGCGCAAGCTCATGACGCGCGGGGCCGGACCATCGATCAGCGGCTCGACGAGCGGGAAATAGCCGTGGATCGGCTCTTCGCCGACGACCATGTCGACGCCGGTGCCGGTCGCACGGATCTTGTCCTGGAAATCGATGTTGAATTTCTGGGCGATATCGCGGGCAAGCTCCAGGTGCTGCTTCTGGTCATCGCCGACAGGCACATGGGTGGCGCGGTAGACGAGAATGTCGGCGGCCATCAGGCTCGGATAGGCGAGCAGTCCGAGCGAGGCGTTCTCGCGGTCCTTGCCGGCCTTGTCCTTGAACTGGGTCATCCGGTTCATCCAGCCGATGCGGGCGACGCAGTTGAAGATCCAGGCAAGTTCGGCATGCTGCGGCACGGCGGACTGGTTGAAGACGATATGCTTCTTCGGGTCGATGCCGGAGGCGATGAACGCTGCCGCGATGGAGCGGATCTGGCCGCGCAGATCGTCATGCACGAGCTGGGCCGTGATCGCGTGCAGATCGACGACGCAGTAGATGCAGTCGTTGTTTTCCTGCAGGGCGACGAACTTGCGGATGGCGCCGAGATAATTGCCGAGATGGAGATTGCCGGTGGGCTGGACACCGGAAAAGACGAGCGGCTTGAAGCTGTTCATTCTAGATCCTCGATAGGCTGATGGAAGGCCTCAGGCCGTTGGACTTGCGCAACCTGACAAGTGTGCGTGCTTGCCGCTGCTGCGCCCCGCGGGCCATGTAGCTGATGGCCGGGCTTATGCACGCCCCGCCACGAGGGATCAAGAGGCTGTATCATCCGCGTGCTGAATGAGATCCCAAAGGTTGCCGTAGCAATCTTCAAACACTGCGACCGTGCCATAGGGTTCGTGGCGCGGTTCTTCGATGAAGCGGACGCCCTTTGCCGACAAACGGGAGTGATCCCCGGCAAAATCTTCGGTTTTTAGGAAAAAACTTACCCTGCCCGCCGTCTGGTTGCCGATCGCCTCCGTTTGGACGTCGCCGTCGGCGCGTGCCAGCAGGAGTGCTGCCCCCTCTTTGCCCGGCGGGCGCACCACCACCCAGCGCTTGGTGGCTTCCAGAGGGGTATCGGAGACAAGGTCAAAGCCCATGATTCCGCAGTAAAAATCGAGCGCTCGATCGTAGTCGTCAACGACCAGCGTGACCAGAAAAAGGGAACGGATCGACATTGAAGCACACCTTGTTTTGACGTGGCGGGAATTGGTCTTCGACGCTTCCTGCCTGCCCTGTCAAGAACGCCGAAGCAACCGCAAGGTTAACGCAGTTTAACCCCTGAGGCAGACAAATCCCACTTTGGGGCAAATTCCTCCATACTGAGGTCACTTTTCGGAAAGAAATACTCCCCCACCAAGTCGACCCCAGTCGGTCGTGAGTATTTTCCGAGGTTTACCCGTATGCGCATCTTTTACCGCGTCGCGCTGTCCTGCTTCATGACGCTCTGCCTAACGCTATCCGCGACCGCACAAGCCGCCGAAAAAGGCGAGAAACGCCGCAGCAGTTCTTTCAAACACGACTACTCTGCTTACTATACTGTCCAGCGCGTCAGCGTTCGGACCAACTGCTTTCCCGAGAAGCTGGGTGCCATCCTTGCCCATATCGCCAAGGAAACCGGCAAGAAGCCGATGGTGACCTCCGGCCACCGTCCGCGCTCTGGGACATCACAGCACAGCCATTGCTACGCCGCCGACATTCGCGTTCCCGGCGTTGCCGAAAAGAGGGTGCTTGCGGCAGCAGCAAGCGCGCCTGGAATCGGCGGCATCGGCCGTTACTGCAACGGCATCGTGCATGTGGATGTCGGCCCGCGGCGCGCCTGGGCGCATTGCGGCAAGGGTGGAAAAGGTGGCAAGGGCAGCCTTGCAAGCCTGAAGCGCCGCGGAAAGTCCTGAGATCAGGACTCCGCCGGTGGAACCGCAGACTTCGTCTTCCGCTTGATGTTTCGCCTGATCATGCCGAGATCGGCACCGCCGATTGCAAACGCGCAGGCGAAATAGACGACCATTGCAATCCCCAGAAGGCAGGCCAGAGCCAGAACCTGGGTCAGAAGATGCGAGCCGGGCTGCAGCCACGGGCTGGCATAGGGCAGCGCATAGAAGAGCGCCGCCGCCATCACCCCTGTCGCGACAAGCAGCAAGGCGGTACGCCGGGCAAGCGCCCATTCCCAGACGAGATCACCCCGCCAGACCAGCGTCGAGAATAGCAAGACCGTGTTGATCCATCCGGCCGCGGCCTCTGCCGTCGCGATGCCGCGTTCGGCAATCATCGGAAACAGCGTGATGGCGAGGCCGGAGTTGATGACGACCGACACCATCGTGAAGCGCATCGGCGTTTTGGTATCCTCGCGGGCATAAAAGCCCGGCTGCAGCGCCTTGATCAGCACGAAACCCGGAAGACCGATGCCATAGATGGCAAGGATCGAGCCGACGACGGCGGTGTTTTCCGCCGAAAACGCACCGCGCTCGTAAAGCACGCGGATGATCGCATCCGACAGCATCCACAGACCGGCAGCCGCAGGAAGCGTCAGGAACAGCACGAATTCGATCGAGCGGTTCTGGATGTTGCCGGCTTCCTTGACATGGCCGCCCTTCAGCGCCCGCGACAATTCTGGAAGAAGCACGACACCGACCGCAACGCCTACGACACCGAGCGGCAGCTGGTAGATGCGGTCGGCATATTGCAGGGCAGCGATTGCGCCTTCCTTGCCCGACGCGATCGCCTGGCCGATGATCTGGTTGATCTGGGTAATGCCGCCGGTGATCGCGGCAGGCACCGCGAGCCAGAGCAGGCGCTTGACGTTGGGTGTCATCTTCGGCCGGCGGAAGCCAATATTGATGCCCGCGTGGCGCACGCCCACATAGACGACGCCAAGCTGCAACACGCCCGCAATCAGCACGCTCCAGGACAGATACCAGGCGATTTCGCGCGGATCGGCGCCGACCCAGAGGCCGTAGAGAAGCGCTGCGATCATCACCACGTTCAAGAACACCGGCGCGATCGCGGCGGCAAAGAAATGATGCAGCGAGTTGAGCATGCCGCTCATCATCGCCGTCAGCGACATGCACATGAGATAGGGGAACATGACGATGGCCATGCGCACCGTCAGCGCCGTCTTTTCCGCGTCATCGGCAAAGCCCGGGGCAATGACCCACCGCACCAGCCAGGGCATGGCCAGCTGCATGGCGATGGTGATGATCAGCAGCGCGGAAAACAGGACGCCGAAGACCTCTTCGGAAAACCGCTTGGCACCGTCGACGCCATTCGCCTCGATTTCCTTGGAAAACAGCGGAACGAAAGCGGCGTTGAAGGCGCCTTCGGCAAACAGCCGGCGAAACAGGTTCGGAAACCGGAAGGCCGCGTAAAACACGTCTGCCATCGGCCCGGTGCCAAGGGCCGCCGCCATGAAGGTTTCACGGGCGAAACCGAAGATGCGGCTGCCGAGCGTCGCGCCGCCGACGGTTGCGAATTTTCTGGCAAGACTCATCGGTTTGGGCTCATCGGCTTGGTCTCATGCTGGGGAAGCTGGGATTGTTCATGTTCTGCCTGTGCGTTGGCATGCGTCGTTCGGCCGGCGCCCTGCCCCACAGTTTCTGCGGCGCAAAAGATCGGACCGAACGAAGCACCCGTTCAGCAGGGATAGCACCGGTGTCGTGTTTCAGACACCGACTTTCGACTTCCGCGGCAAGACATTTGCTCCGTCTGCGGCAGCCGGCTGGGGCGCGACGATACCATCCGGCATGGCTTCCTGAAGCTCGTCTTCCTGTTCCGCCATGACCGCCTTCAGCCGGGTGATGATATTGCCCTGGCGGTTCTCATTGGTCACCTTGTGGCCGACGAGATCGGTGACGTAGAACGTATCGATCACCTTTTCACCAAACGTGGTGATCCGCGCCGACTGGATATCCAGCGAGAGATCGGCAAGCGCCGCGGTGATTTCTGCCAAGAGACCGGTGCGGTCGAGGCATTCGACCTCGACGACGGTGAACTTGTTGGAAAGCCCGTTGGAGATGATCGCGGACGGTGGGATATCGAAGGCCTTGTTCTTGTTCTTCTTGGCTTTCGCGCGGATGGCGATGACTTCCGGCAGGCGCTTCTTGCCGGCAAGCACATCCTCGATCATCCGTCCGATCGTGCCGCCACGGCGCATCTCGTCGTCATCGACCGCAAATTCCCGGTTGATGTGGATCGTATCGAGCGCGCGGCCATCGGAGGTGGTGAAGATCTGCGCATCGGCGATATTGGCACCGGCGGCCGCGCAGGCGCCTGCGATGATAGATAGAAGACGCGGATGGTCGGGGGCGAGAACGGTGATTTCGGTGATCGCCCGGAAACTGTCGGTGCGCACCATGGTGGCGAGCGGCTTGCCGGCCTTGTCGGTTTCGCGGATGAAGCTTGCGTGGCGGACCTGGTCCTCGACGGGTACTGAGAGGAGATACGGCTGGTAATGGAGCTTCACCAGCGCCTCGCGGTCCTGCTGACTCCAGTCGGACAGGGCGTTGGCGAGATCTTCCTCCGCCACCTTTGCCCGTTCCTTGCCGGATGCTTCGGAAAAGCCGCCGGAGAGACGCAGTTCCGTTTCATAGTAGAGGGTGCGCAGAAGCTGGCCCTTCCAGCCGTTCCAGACACCCGGGCCGACGGCGCGGATATCGCAGATGGTCAGCACCAGCAGCAGCTTCAAGCGATCCAGCGACCGGACTTTTTCGGCAAAGTCGGCAATGGTCTTGCGATCATGCAGATCGCGGGTCTGCGCCGTCATCGACATGATCAGGTGTTGTTCCACCAGCCATACGACGAGTTCTGTCTGCTTGGCGTTGAGACCGAGACGCGGGCAGAGTTTGCGCGCGATTCGGGCGCCGGCGATCGAATGATCCTCCTGGCGGCCCTTGGCGATGTCGTGGATCAGAACTGCGACGTAGAGCGCCGCGCGCTCCTCGATCGTCGGCATCAGCTTGTTGGCGAGCGGATGCATGTCCGCCGCTCGGCCGTGATCGATCTCCGACAGCGCATCGACCGAGCGGATCAGGTGCTCGTCGACCGTATAGTGGTGATACATGTTGAACTGCATCATCGCCACGACCTTGCCGAATTCGGGAATGAAGCGGCCGAGCACGCCGGCCTCGTTCATTCGCCGCAGCATGAGGCCGGGATCCCGCCTGGAGGTGAGGATGGAGAGAAAGAGGCGGTTCGCCTCGTCGTCTTCGCGCAGGGCACTGTCGATAAGCGAAAGCGATCGGGTGATGCTTTTCAGCGCGTCGGGATGAAGTTCCAGCCCGGTCAGGTCCGCCACGTGGAAAAAGCGGATCAGGCTGACCGGATCGCGCTTGAAGACGCCGGGATCGGCGAGCGTGATGCGACCGCGGTCTTCCACGAATTCGACAGATCCGGCAATCTTGTGCAGCCGCTTGGTAAAGCGCGAGATGACGCGCTGGGTGAGGCCGGGTGCGGCCTTCGCCTGCTGATCCTCTAAGGCCGCGCAGAGAATGCGGGTGAGGTCGCCGACGTTCTTCGCGACCAAGAAATAATGCTTCATGAAGCGTTCGACTGAGGAGAGGCCAGGCCGCGCATTGTAGCCGAGGCTTGCCGCGATATCGCGTTGGATATCGAACGACAGACGTTCCTCCGCCTTGCCCGTCAGAAAATGCATCTGGCAGCGCACCGCCCAGAGAAAGTCATCGGCCTTTTCGAAGGACCTTGCTTCCTCGCGCGAGAGGACGCCGAGCTTGACGAGTTCAGTCGTTTCGCGAACGCGGTAGTAGTATTTGGCAATCCAGAACAGCGTGTGCAGATCGCGCAGGCCACCCTTGCCCTCCTTGACGTTGGGCTCGACCAGATAGCGCGTATCGCCCGCCTTCTTGTGGCGCTGGTCGCGCTCGGCAAGTTTGGCGGCGACGAATTCCGGACCGGTGCCGGCAACGACTTCCAGATCGAAGCGCGACATCAGCTGATTGACCAGCGCGCCGCTGCCGCAGATCGGGCGGCATTCGAGAATGGCGGTGCGGATCGTCATGTCGGTTTTCGACAGGCGAATGCATTCCTCCACCGTGCGGGTGGCATGGCCGACCTTGAAGCCCATGTCCCACAGGAGATAGAGCAGGAATTCCACCGCCTTGCGCATGGCATCGGAATTCTTTTCGGGCAGCAGGAAAAGAAGATCGATATCGGACCCTGGCGCGAGCGTGCCGCGGCCGTAACCGCCGGTGGCGGCAACGGCGATCTCGCGGCCTTCCGGATAGAGGCTCTCGGTGATGGTTTCATTGAGGACGCAGATCAGCTGGTCCTGGATCCAGGATATGCGGCGGGCGCAGCGAAGACCGCTGCCATCCTGGCTCAGCAGTTCGCGTGCCTTTTCGCGACCGTCGACACTGGCCTGCCGCAGGATCGGCAGGAGAGCTGCCCGCGATTCCAGCAGCGGCCGATCCTTGGTTCCGAGCGCCTCGCGGCATTTCGTCTGCAGGCCGGCGACGTCCATCAGTTCGGAGAAATCGATATCGTGACGATGATCTTGTCTTGTTGCTTGCTTGGCCATGTCTTCCTGCCGGTGCCCGCCCTCTCCATTCCCGATGGAGACGACGACGGATTTCGGGCACCTCCCCTAAAGCGTTCCCAGGGCCCTGCTGCCCTGCCCCATACGCTTTAGCTCATTTTTGTTGCGCAGCCGTTACCGCAGAGCGCTCCGCATGTGAGCAGCGTGCTTACCACGGTTACGGCTTGACGGCGCCAAGTTGTTTGTTCGCGACCGGAACGTCAAGCCCGATATTGCCCGGGTCTGCGATAGACTTCGATCCGCTGCGCCACTGACGCGGGCTCATGCCGGTGACGCGGCGAAACTCGCGGTTGAAGTTCGACTTGGTGGAAAACCCGACATCGAACATGATGACCGTCGCCGGCCGGCGGGTTTCGCGAAGCAGCAGACATGCTTCCGCGATCCGGCGTCTGTTGACGAACTGCGAGATGTTGAGGCCGGTTGCGCGATTGATGGCAACCGACAGATCCCGCGCAGGGACGCCGGCCTTGCGGGCCAGTTTCGCAAGACTGAGGTTTTCGTCGCGGTAGAGACCGTCCCGATCCAAAGCCTCTGTCGCGCGCTGGACGAGACGCTCATCCTGTGGATTGGCTTCCGGTGCCTTCCCGTTCGGCAGCGGGCTTTCTGCAGCTTCCGGTGCAAAATAGTAGATGCCGGTTACCACGAGAACGACGATGTTGATCGCCGTCAGGACAAGCGGAATGTCGTCCCTCCCGTTGAACGTCGTGTAGACCGAGAGGGCAGCATCGCTGACTGCGAAAAACAGCATCAGCGCGGCCGTCATTCTGGCGGCCCGTAGGGCGGGACGCATTCGCTGAAGGCTGGCTTCGACCATGAGATCGGAACCTTCCGAACGGATCAGCCGCCAGAGGGCGACGCCGTAAAAGAGAAAGATCACCAGCAGGAGCGGATCGACCAGGATCGGTACAAAAAGGACGGAAGCGCCGACGCAAAGCGGTGCGGCGAGGTGGCGCCAGGGCGCAGATCGGCCGCCGCCGGAAAGCGACTGGAAGGCGAGAAACGCAAGCGGCGGCATGACGGAGGCCGTGACCGGCTGAACCGGTGCGAGCGCCGTTATGCCGTAGCCGAAATGAAGGCCGACGACCAAGCCCTGGGCCGCATAGAGAACGACAAATGCAATGAAGTAGCGACGGCTTCCCGGCACGTCGACGCCTTTGAGGCTGTGATAGAGCGCAAGGGCAAAGACGATACCGACCAGAAACGGCAAAGGGATAGAGAGCACTGCAGTGACCCCGGCGGTAAATGGCCTGAAACATGTTTGAGGTCCGACCATATCACGATCGAGGTCGAAAGGCAGGCAGATACAGGCGCAAGGGTGGTGCCGTTCACAACCCCGATGGAGATTTCCATGGCCCTGCCCCTACCCCGCCTTCGCCTTGCAACCCTTGCCCTGATCGGTTTCGGGTATTCCGCAACCGCCTTGCCGGCCTTCGCCTTCGAGGCGGGAACCCAGTGGATCCAGATCAATCCTTCGCATCGAACCCAACCCGAGAGAGTGCTGATCACCTATCCGGCAAAGGCCGACGGCGATCCCTATACGCTGGGTGCCGATGCTCTGTGGGTCGGCGTGCCTGCTCGCCGTAATGCCACGCCGGTGCAGGAGAAGTTTCCGCTGGTCATTTTGAGCCATGGCTCGGGCGGCAATGCAGCGGGGCTGGGCTGGCTTTCGACAGAACTCGCGCGCAACGGCTTCATCGTTGCGGCACCCAATCATATCCACTCGACCTCAGGCGATTCCATTCCGGTGGAAAGCTTCAAGATCTGGGAGCGGGCACAGGATGTTTCGGCCCTGATCGATACACTGACGACGAGCGCCACCTGGAGCGCGCTTGTCGACAAGGATCGGATCGGCGGCATCGGTTTTTCGCTTGGGGGCACCACGATGATGCTGACCGCCGGTGCCCGCGCGTCGCTTCAGACCTTTGTAACCCATTGCGCGGAGGCAGGCGGCAAGGATGCGGGCTGCAACTGGTTTCAGAAGGGCGGGGTGGATTTTTCCCAAGTCGATCGGGAGGCATTCGAAGGTGGTTATGGCGACAAGCGCGTTTCGGCGGTGATTGCGGTCGATCCGGGTTTTGCCATGGCTTACCAGAACGAAAGTCTTGCCGGCATCGATAGACCAATGCTTTTCATCAACCTCGGCGAAGGCGACGGCATCATGTCCGGCACCAACGCCCAGTCGCTGGCGGTCGATATTCCGGAGGCCAACTACGCGCTAGTTCCCGGCGCAAACCATTTCTCGTTCCTCAGCATCTGCAACGCGAATGGAGCAGAATTGCTGAAGCAGTATGAGGATGATCCGGTTTGCGATGAGGTGAGCGACATCCCACGCGAAAAGCTGCATCAGCAGATCTTCTTCAATATTGCCGTCTTTCTTCGCAGAACGCTGCTGGAACGCTAAGCGCTCAGCCGACGGCAGGACGGAGGCCTTCCGACAGGGCCTCCTTCACCGCGAGTTCCGCCATGGCGAGCGTTGCTTCACGGGTTCTGGCGGCGGCGATAAAGCGGCCGTTGTGGCAGAAGGTAGCGCCTTCGACGCCGGATGCGGCTTCCAGGTCTGCATTGGTGAGGCCGGCCCATGCGGCGGGGAGATCGGCGCGCAGTTCGAAACCGTCATCGGCACGGCGGATGCCGGTGACGCACCAGTCCTTGTCGCGCGGGTGGACGACGAAGAGAAGCTGATCGGCGCCAGCCTTCAGGATGGCGGGGCGGAACGGCATGCCCATCGGCAATTCGAGGATGCGACCCTCGCCGGCCTTGGCAATGGCGTCCAGAACCAGCGTCTCTGCCCGCAGCTTTGCGGCGCGCTGCGAAATACCGGCTTCGACAAAGGCGCGGGCAATGACGAGCGCTGCATGGAAGGCGCGATCATCGGCGCCTTCGTCCTTTTCGTCGAAGGCGGGCTTCAGGGTTTCGAGAAGCGACGGCAGTGTCAGGCCGGCCATCGGACCTGCGACCGAGGGGCTGAGCGCGCCATTATCCATCAGGTCGATCGGCAGCACGAACTTGGTGTCGAAGGCTGCATGCAGCGCCTCGACATGGGCTTCCGGTACGCCGAAGGCGAGCAGGTAATCGCGGCCGTAGTGCTTCCAGATCAGGCCGAAGGAACTGAACGGCGCGCCGTCATCGCGCAAGGGCGCACCGCGCTGGTGATGATCGAAAATCTGCGCCTGCGCGTCGAAGGAGCCGCCGACGTCGTAGATGATGCGGTCGCCGCCCGGCGTGATCCATTCGGGCGCCCGGCTTCGGACGATGCGTGCATCGGGGAACAGCCGCGTCAGGATGACACTGGACAGGAGTTCATCGGCATGGAAGCCACCGGAATGGGTGACGAGATAATCTGGAGTCATGCCGCGATCAGCCTTTTCTTTCAATGGAAAGAATCAGATAGCCGGAGCGGAGGGCCTTCTCAAGCGCTGAGGTGTGGTTTCGGGAGAATGCGTCAGGAAATTGCAGTAATTTCGAGTTCATGACCGTTTACAGTCACGACATCGCCGACCGACTTGCCCAGAAGCGCACTTGCAACGGGAGAAACGTAGGAGATCGAACCTTCCTTCGGATCGGCCTCATCCTCGCCGACGATGCGATAAGCCTGCTCGCGGCCGTCGTCACGGCTGAAGCGCACCGTGTTGCCGAAGGCGACGACTTCAGTCGAAACCGGTGCAGGCACTAGCTGAGCGCTGTGCAGCCTCTCGGCGAAGTAGCGGAGGTCGCGCGCGGGACCTGCGGCCTGGCGGCGGCGCTCGTTGACGTCCTCAACCGTGTTGGCCGCGTCAAAAGCCTCCTTTGCGGTACGAAGCTGCGCCTCTAGCGCCTTCAGGCCGGCCTCGGTGACGAGGTTGGGATGCGACGAGACGGGCCTGTCCGGCAGCTGGGTTTCCGCTGCCGTTTCGGCACTTTCTTCCTTCACGAAGGCGACGCTCACGTGCGTGTTCCTTTCAACTGAGATGCGGCCTTACTTGGCCGCAAGTTGCTTCTTCAACGCATATAGGGCGTCGAGCGCATCGCGCGGGCTCATTTCGTCCGGATTGATGGCTTTCAGCGCTTCCTCGACCTTTGACGGACCGCGCTTCATCTCATCTTTTCTCACCGCCACCTGGAATAGCGGCAGATCGTCGATGAGCTGGCTTGCGGGGTTCTTGCGATCGCTGTCCTCAAGCTTGGTCAGCACATCTCGGGCACGGGCGACAACGCTGTCGGGCAGGCCGGCAAGCCGTGCGACCTGGATACCGTAGGAGCGATCGGCAGCACCGGGTCCGACTTCATGCAGGAAGATGACCTCGCCGTCCCATTCCTTGACCTTCATCGTGGCATTGGAAAGGCGGTTGAGCTTTTCCGAGAGCACGGTGAGTTCGTGGAAATGGGTGGCGAACAGCCCACGGCAGCGGTTGCCTTCGTGCAGGTGCTCGACTGCGGCCCAGGCAATCGACAGGCCGTCGAAGGTTGCCGTGCCGCGGCCGATCTCATCAAGGATGACCAGCGAACGGTCCGTCGCCTGGTTGAGGATCGCTGCCGTCTCGACCATTTCGACCATGAAGGTGGAACGGCCGCGGGCAAGATCGTCGGAGGCTCCGACGCGGGAAAACAGGCGGTCGACGATGCCGATATGGGCGGACGCGGCAGGAACGAAGGACCCCATCTGAGCGAGGATGGCAATCAGCGCGTTCTGGCGCAGAAACGTCGATTTACCGCCCATGTTGGGGCCGGTCAGAAGCCAGAGGGCACCGAACTCGTCGGTTCCGGCGGGCGAGAGATCGCATTCGTTGGCGATGAACGGGCCTGATGACTGACGGCGCAGGGCCTGCTCGACGACCGGATGGCGGCCGCCTTCGATCGCGAACATGCGCGACGCATCGACCGCCGGGCGGCGGTAGTCCCACTCCTCGGCAAGCATCGCAAGGCCGGCTGCAACATCCACGATGGCAAGCGCGCGGGCGCCGGCCTTGATGGCTTCGGCTTCGGCGGTCACGGCCTCGACCATGAGACGGAAGGCTTCGAGCTCGATCGTCAGCGCCCGGTCGGCGGCGTTGGCGATGCGGCTTTCGAGATCGGCCAGTTCGGTCGTGGTGAAGCGCATCGCATTCGCCATGGTCTGGCGGTGGATGAAGCGCGCCTTGGCTTCCGGTGTATCGGTCATCGGGCCGGCATTTCCGGCGGTCACCTCGATGAAATAGCCGAGCACGTTGTTGTGCTTGATCTTGAGCGACTTGATACCGGTCTCTTCGGCATATTGCAGCTGCAGCCCGGCGATGACCTTGCGCGACTGATCCCGCAGCGCGCGGACCTCGTCCAGCTCGGCACGTGCACCGTCCGCGAGGAATCCTCCATCGCGCTTGAGGAGCGGAAGGTCTTGCGCAAGCGTGGTGCCAAGCAGGGTTTCGAGTTCCCCCGGCAGCATCTTCAGATCATCGAGCGCCTCCGACAGTTCCTGCGGCAGCATGGCGCCACTGAGGAAGCTTGCAACGCCACGCGCTGCTTCAAGACCGGCAAGGATCGCGCCGAGATCCCGCGGGCCGCCGCGATCGAGCGCCAGACGCGACAGGGCGCGCGGCATATCCGGCACGTGTTTCAGCGAGGAGCGCAGATCTGAACAGAGGCCTGGTTCGTCCCCGAGGAAGGAGACGGAATCGAGCCTTCGGTTGATGCGGTCGGGATCGGTCAGCGGCGACATCAGCCGTTCGGCGAGAAGCCGTGCACCGCCGCCGGTGACGGTTCGGTCGATCGCCTTCAGGAGCGTGCCTTCGCGCTCGCCTGACAAGGTTTTCGTCAGTTCCAGATTGCCGCGGGTGGCTGGATCGATGAACAGGGTGGAGGCACCGCTTTCGCGCTCCGGTCGGCCGAGCGGCGGGCGCTCGGCCATCTGGGTCTTTTCCACATAGGCGATGGCAGCTGCGGCCGCTGCCATTTCAGCGCGCGAAAACGTGCCGAAGCCATCCAGCGTGCCGACGCCGAAATAGCGCGCGATGCGGCCTTCCGACGTGGCGCTGTCGAACAGGACCGAAGGCTGCGGCACAGCGACGCGGCCAAGCACGTCGAAGACCGGCTTCAGCTCCGCATCGTGGAACATCGTATCCGGCATGATCAGTTCGCGCGGCTCGATCCGCAGGATGTCGGCGAGCAGGCGCGACGGCTCGGTTTCCGCCAACCGGAATACGCCGGTGGAGATATCGATCCAGGCAAGCGCCATCAGCGGTTCGGCAGCACCCTTGATGCGGGCAAGCGTCATCAGGTAGTTGGATTCCGAGGCGACGAGCAGTTTCTCTTCGGTGATCGTGCCGGGCGTGACGAGCCGCACGACATCGCGTTTGACGACCGATTTGGAGCCGCGTTTCTTCGCTTCCGCCGGGTCTTCCACCTGTTCGCAGACGGCAACGCGAAAGCCGAGCATGATCAGCCGCTGCAGATAGTCATCCGCTGCATGCACGGGCACGCCGCACATCGGAATGTCCTGTCCCATATGCTGGCCGCGCCTCGTAAGCGTGATGCCGAGAGCCCGCGAGGCATCGATCGCATCCTCGAAGAACAGCTCGTAGAAATCGCCCATGCGATAGAACAGCAGCGATCCGGGATTGTTGGCCTTGATCTCGATGAACTGTTCCATCATCGGCGTTGCCGACGCGCGGCTTTCCTCCGAAGCCAGCTGGTCGGTCGTCAGGGCATCGAGCGTAGGTCTTTGAAGATGGGTCACGGCACCAATGTTTGTTGCGCAGATTTATTGTTGCGTCTGGAAAGAGGCGACACTATCGGTGATGACCCTTGAATTACAACATCCCCCGCGACCTCGAGGGGCGCTGCCCACAAAAAGCTGGAGAGGCCAATGCCCGCAAACGACAAGACGCCGGAAAAGAACACGCGCAACAGAGCGTCGGTGACCGAGCAGGAAGCGCTTGATTTCCACTCGCAGGGCCGTCCCGGCAAGCTCGAGATCACCCCGACAAAGCCGATGGCGACGCAGCGCGACCTCTCGCTGGCCTATTCGCCGGGTGTCGCCGTGCCGGTTCTGGCGATCGCCGCCGACCCTTCCAAGGCCTATGACTACACGACGCGCGGCAACATGGTGGCCGTAATTTCCAACGGCACGGCAATCCTTGGTCTCGGCAATCTCGGTGCACTGGCATCCAAGCCGGTCATGGAAGGCAAGTCCGTCCTGTTCAAGCGGTTTGCCGATGTGGACAGTATCGATCTCGAGGTCGATACAGAAAACGTAGACGAATTCATCAATTGCGTGCGCTATCTCGGCCCGTCCTTCGGCGGCATCAATCTCGAGGACATCAAGGCGCCGGAATGCTTCATCATCGAGAGCCGCCTGCGCGAGCTGATGGACATCCCGGTTTTCCATGACGACCAGCACGGCACGGCGATCATCGCCGCCGCCGGTCTCATCAACGCGCTGGAACTCACCGGCCGCGACCTCAAGACGACGAAGCTGGTTTGCAATGGCGCCGGTGCTGCCGCGATCGCCTGTATCGAGCTGATCAAGGCGATGGGCTTCAACCCTGCCAACATCATCCTCTGCGACACCAAGGGCGTGATCTACCAGGGTCGCACCGAGGGTATGAACCAGTGGAAGAGCGCCCACGCCGTCAAGTCCGACAGCCGGGCGCTGGAAGAGGCCATGAAGGGTGCCGACGTGGTGTTCGGTCTTTCCCAGAAGGGTGCGTTTACCGAAGCGATGATCCGCTCGATGGCGGACAAGCCGATCATTTTCGCGATGGCCAATCCCGATCCGGAAATCACGCCGGAAGAAGTGGCGCGGATCCGCGACGACGCGATCATGGCGACCGGCCGCTCGGACTATCCGAACCAGGTCAACAACGTGCTGGGCTTTCCCTACATCTTCCGCGGTGCGCTCGATGTGCGAGCCCGCCAGATCAACGATGCGATGAAGATTGCCGCCGCGCAGGCGCTGGCCGATCTAGCCCGCGAGGACGTGCCTGATGACGTGGCTGCCGCCTACCAGGGCAACCGCCCGCGTTTCGGGCCGCAATACATCATTCCCGTGCCGTTCGATCCGCGGCTGATCTCGGCCATTCCCGTCGCTGTCGCCAGAGCTGCGATGGAAAGCGGAGCAGCGCGCCGCGACATCACCGACCTTGACGCCTATGGTCGCGAGCTTTCCGCCCGCCGCGACCCGATCGCTGCAACGACGCAAGGGATCTACGACAGGGTTCGCCGCTTCCCCAAGCGCGTGGTGTTTGCCGAAGCCGAAGAAGAGCAGGTCATGCGTGCCGCGATCTCCTTCTGCAGCCAGGGTCTCGGCACTGCGATCCTGCTCGGCCGCGACGATGTGATCCGCGAGACGGCGGAGAAGGCCGGCATCGACCTCGAACGGCCCGGCATCGAGATCATCAACGCGCGCATTTCCAAGCGCGTCGATACCTATATCGACTTCCTCTACGCCCGCCTGCAGCGCCAGGGACTTCTTCTGCGTGACGTGCAGCGGCTGATCCACCACGACCGCAACCATTTTGCCGCGACCATGGTGGCCGTGGGCGATGCGGATGCGATGGTAACCGGCACGACGCGCAATTATGCGACCGCTCTTTCCGACGTGCGCCGCTGCATCGACGACAAGCCCGGACACAGGGTGATCGGCGTGTCGATCGTGGTGGCCCGCGGCCGGACGATCTTCGTGGCGGATACCGCCGTCCACGACATGCCGACTGCCGAGCAGATTGCCGACATCGCCGTGGAAGCCGCGCGCGTCGCCAAGCGCATGGGTTACGAGCCGCGCGTGGCGCTGCTTGCCTATTCCACATTCGGCCAGCCGATCGGCGAGCGCTCCGAGCGGGTCCGCGAGGCGGTGAAGATCCTCGACGGACGCCGGGTGGATTTCGAGTATGACGGCGAGATGGGGGCCGACGTGGCGCTCAATGCCAGCCGCATGGAGCAGTATCCGTTCTGCCGCCTCTCCGGCACGGCCAACGTGCTTGTCATGCCGGCCATTCATTCGGCGTCGATCGCCACCCGCATGCTGCAGGAAATCGGCGCCTCGACGCTGATCGGACCGCTTCTGGTCGGCTTGGACAAATCGGTGCAGATCACCCAGATGGGCGCCAAGGACTCCGAAATCGTCAACATGGCGGCGATTGCGGCCTATAACGCGGGGTCCTGAGAGACCCCGCGCCGACGCTTTTGTTGAAAGCTTCAGCCGATCGGATTAGGGTGTTTCATCTGGTCCGATCGGAGTTCCCGTTTCATGAAGACCGTCAGCATTCAAGAAGCCGAAGAAAACCTGTCGCAGCTTGTCGATGAAGCCGCGAACGGGGAACCGTTCGTGATCGCCAGGGCGGGCAAGCCGCTGGTGACGGTGGTTGCTGTCGATGAGGCGGCCGCACAGGAGGTGACCGGGCCCAGGAAACGGCGGATCGGCTTTTTGAAAGGTCAGTTCTTCATTCCGGAAGACATGGATAAGGCGCTAGACAAAGCGATCGAGGATCTGTTCTACGGCGCTCGCGATTGAGGCTGTTGCCGGATTCCCATCTTCTGATCTGGCTTGTCGCCGCGTCCGAACGCTTGCCATCCTCGGTGCACGACATGGTGGGTCGCTACTGCGGACCGACCAGGCTCCAAATCTAGAGCGCTCTAGTTCGCGAAGCGACCGGCGTCGGCGCCGAAGTAGTTGATGTAGCGGCCGGAGATCGATGCGATCGGTAGCACGATCAGCACATCCGTGGTGTTGAAAGCCTGATCGACGACGGCTCCCATTCCGATCATGGCGCCGAGGCGAAGGTAGCCCTTGACCAGCGGTGGCATGGCGGAAAGCGCCTGGCGCGGATTGATCGCCTCGGCCGGCATCAGATCCATGTTGCGATTGAGATCAGGCAATGCGTGGACCATCCACTCGTCCTTCACCAGCGCATTGTGATGGAGGAAGGACAGCGCCAGCGCGTGTTCTTCCGGACGCACGCCGGGGAAAGAGGCGCAGCCGAACATGGCATTGACACCATGCTTCAGCGCATAGGCCCAGTTGCCCTGCCAGAGCAGTTCGACGGTGCGTTTGGTGCGGTATTCGGGCAGCACGCAGGAGCGGCCGAGTTCCATGAACTGCTTGTCAGAATGGCGGGTGAGAAGTGGCGCGATATCGAACTCGGACGTCGAATAAAACCCGCCATTCGCCTCAGCGACGCTCTGGCGCAGAAGACGGTAGGTTCCGACAATCTGGTCTTCGATTTCACCGTCTATCGCGTTGTCGACGACAAGCAGATGATCGCAGATCGCATCGTAGCTATCGATATCCCGTCGAAGCCGCATCGCCTCGGGCTCGATCGTGGCGCCCATCTCCTCGACGAAGACGCGGTAGCGCACGGCCTGGGCGGCATCGATTTCGCGCAGGTTGCGGGCAAGCCTTGTTTCGAGCGTGCCGATGCGACCGAAGACATCGCTACCAACGCGGCTATTTGCCGGGTCAGCAGCCGGGGCCTGCTTTGTCTCAGAGGTCAATGTGCGGTTCAGGAGTTCGATAGCCATGGTGATTCTTCCCGTACCGGTTGGATCACCCGCGTTTAAACATGCATCTGCAACAAGAGCGTGACAGATATCGTCACAATAAGAAGTGGTGCAAGGCCCGTCAACGCGACTGTCAGGACTTGCTGGAGGCCTGCGCAAAAAGACGCAATTCCTCAATCAGAACAACCGGATCGAGCGGCTTCTGAAGCACTTTGCAGGCGCCCTGATCGATGACTTTGCGCCTCGCCTCGCCGCGGCTTTCGGCTGTCAAAACCATGACGGGAACCGGCTGCAGCGCGGTTCTGGAGGCGGCAGAGATGAGATCCATGATGTTGCCGCCGGGCATATGCATGTCGCAGAGAACGACATCCGGACGGCTTTCGCCAAGGGCTTCGATGAGACTTCCGAAATCCTCCACGGAACGAACCGTGTGCCCTGCCTTGCGCAGAACCGCGGCGACCAGAAGCGCACTGACGGGATCGTCTTCTCCGAGAAGAATATCGAGGGCCGGGCCGGCTTCCCGCTTGCGATCGACCGAGTTTGAATTTTCAGGGGCCGGCACGTCCATTACCGGGCGGTCGCGGGCGCCAAAACCACGCATGCGGCCACTCAGGACATCGACCAGCGATTTTTCGCGCAGCGGCCGGATCAGCCAGGCATCGAAATATTCCTGGGGTTGCGACGCCCTTTCCTCCGGATTGACCAGCAGAATACGGTGCAGCGGCGCGTGCGACGGTTCCCACGCGTAGTCGGAGGCCAGTCGGTGATCGACGATGAGATCGGTATAGGGCGAGCCTGTCGCTTTGGCCCGATCGATCAACAGCTGCACCTGGGCGGGATCGGACACATGCCTCCCACGGCCGCCGAGTGTTTCGATGCTGGAAACGGTCGCAAAGGCGGCCGGACCATCTGGCGCGAGCAGAAGCACGCGAGAGCCAAACAGCGAGCGGTTGCGAACGGCAGCACCGGCCGGCGCATCCTCGGCAAGACGCATGGGATAGCGGATGGTGAAGACGCTGCCATTGCCCTTGCGGCTGGAGACCGACAGCGAGCCGCCGAATTCGGCCAGGATGCGCGAGGCGATGCCGAGGCCGAGACCTGTGCCGCCGCTGCGCGTTTCCGCTGATCCTGCCTGTTCGAACGCACCGAAGATCCGGGTCTGCTCTTCCTCGGTCATGCCCGGGCCGGTATCGGCAACAGAAATCGCCACGGTCTCGTTCTCGATGAAGGCTCGAACCAGCACGCCGCCTGTGGTCGTGAACTTGACGGCGTTGCCGATGACGTTGAACAGAACCTGGCGAATGCGGGCAGGATCGAAGTCGAGAAGCTCCGGCACGGCGGCGGATACGGTGGCGGCGATCTCGATCCGTTTGCCATGGGCGCGGGGAGCGAGCATTTCCACGACACCTTCGATCAGCTGGCGCAGATCCGCTGCACGGTTGTTGAGACGGAACCGGCCGGCCTCCATCGTGGAATGATCCAGCAGATCTTCGACCAGTTGAGCCAGGGCGTAGCCGGACTGGCGGATACCGCTCAAGTAATTCTGCTGCTCCGCCGTCAGCTTCGTCTGACCCAAGAGGTGGGTCATCCCAAGAATGCCGTTCAGTGGCGTTCGTAGCTCATGGACGACGTTGGCGATCTGCGGAGAGCCCGAGACGTCGGCAGCAATGGCCTGTGGGCGGCGCCATTTGAGGATTTTCGTGAAGAGTGCGCGAAGAGCGCCTGGATGTCTCTGGACGTTCGCCGCGACCGGCTGCTCCGGCGTGCGGGGCACTCCATTCCATGCGGCGTCGTCAGACCCGTCCTTCGGCGCGAGCGACGTGAAGGCCTGTGAGATACGGTTCTGTATTTCGGCGATGTCGCGCATACGGAAATATTACCCGAGGTTTCCTTCCGAAGTCTTAGATCAATCCGGTAAAATTATGCCAATCGCTCGATTTCACAATTATCCGTCGAGCAAAATTACTTCTGCTCGTCTACGGATGCCGCCGCTTTGGGACCGAACAGCTCGTCGACAATGACGAGACCTGCACCGACGCTGATAAAACTGTCCGCGAGATTGAACACGGCAAACGACCAGGTGGCGGTGTGAAACAGGATGTAATCCACCACGTGCCCGTAAATGATGCCATCGATCAGATTGCCGATCGCACCGGCGATGATCATCGCATAGCCGAGATGGGCAAAGGGCCGGTCCTTGGGCGTGCGGCGCCAGAGCCACAGCACGAAGGCGACGATGACGAGGCGCATGCCGATGATGAACTCCCTCTCCATGCCGGACAGAAGCGAGAAGGCAACGCCCATATTATAGGTGCGGTAGAGCGCCAGAAACGGAATGACCGGCACCATCTGCTCGAGCGGCAGCGAATTCTCGACGGCGATCTTGATCGCCTGGTCGAGTAGCACGGCAATGATGATGAAGATGACCGCACTGATCGGTCGAGACAGGAAACCAACGCGAGCGGTCATAATTTATCCTCCAGCGTCAGCAGATGGCGGCGGGCTTCAAACAGCATGACTGCCGTCGCGACCGCGAGATTGAGCGAGTCCGCCCTGCCCTGCTGCGGAATTTTGACTGTGCGATCGGCGGCGCGGGCAAGGCTGTCTGGCAGGCCGGACTGCTCGTTGCCCATCAGGAGAACGACCGGTTTGCGGGTATAGTCCGCGGTGCGATAATCGACGGCGCCGGCCAGATGGGTGGCGACGACGCTGACGCCCGCTCCCTTTTGCCAGCTCAAGAATTCTTCCGAGGAGCAGCGGATGACCGGCATTGCGAAAATCGAGCCCATCGTGGCGCGCACGGTTTCCAGCGAGAACGGGTCGGTGCTTTCCCCGACCAGAAGCACGGCGGAGGCGCCGGCGGCATCGGCCGTGCGGATGATCGTGCCGAGATTGCCGGGATCGCGGACGCGGTCGAGCGCGACGAATGTCTGGTCAGCCTGAGGTTTCAGGTCCGATAGCCGCGCCCAGCGCTGCTCGAAAATGCCGACCACCATCTGCGGATTGTCGCGGCGCGTGATCGACGACAGAACCTTTTCGCTGACTTCGAGCACCAAGCCGCCGTCAGCCACGGTCTTTGCCGCGACCTGTTCGACCAGCGGCTTGGCCTTGGCAGCCTTGGCATAGACGAGCGTGCGGATCGTCCAGCCGAGTTCCAGCGCATCGATGACGAGTTTCAGCCCTTCCGCCAAGAAGGCACCGGCCTCTTCCCGGTGCTTCTTGTCGGTGAGAAGCTTGATGTCCTTGATGATGGGGTTGGCGAGCGAGGTGACCTCCTTCACCTGCCCGACGCGCCGAGGCCCGTTTCTGTGAAAATTATCGCTCATGCGGGTACCCAACGGCTGAAAAGAGAGGTGGAAAGTGCGCGGCCATGGACTTTGCCGTCAAGGCCCGCTTCCCGGATGACGAGTTCGCCCGATTCCACCACGCCATCTGCGCCGCGCATGGTTTCGCGCATCAGTTCATGGATGGAATAAAAGCTGGCGCGGATCGAATAGGCTGTTAGCACCAAGCCGACGGCCTTGGGCGACAGGAGCTGTCGGCAGACATCGAGCATCAGCGGCAAATGATCGAACAGATGCCAGACCTCGCCATTTGGACCGCGGCCGAATTTCGGCGGATCGGTGAGGATGATATCGTAGGTGTTGCCGCGGCGTTCCTCGCGCAGGATGAACTTCATCGCGTCTTCGCAGATCCAGCGGATCGGTGCTTTTTCCAGACGCGACAAGGACTGGTTCTCGCGACCCCAGCCGATCGCCTTTTTCGACGCATCGACATGGGTGACCTCGGCACCGGCGGCGGCCGCCACGAGCGAGGCGACACCGGTATAGCCGAACAGGTTGAGCACCTTCAGGGTGCGTCCGGCCTTGGCGGCTTCCTCGACGCGATCCTTCATCCACGCCCAGTGGACGATCTGTTCCGGAAATACGCCGACATGGCGAAATGCAGTGAAGCGGCCGTGGAAATCGATGCCGAGAAGGGCGAGAGGCCAGGTTTCGCCGAGCGTCTGCGCCGGAAAGCGCCAACGGCCCATGCCGTCTTCATCCGTGTCGCCGGTGAAGATCGCGTCGGCATTTTCCCAGATGTCGTCGGCAAGCGTCGGCTGCCACAGGGCCTGGGCTTCCGGGCGCACGACGCGGTAATCGCCGTATTGCTCAAGCTTCAGGCCGCGGCCGGTGTCGATCAGGTGGAAATCGCCGGCGCCGGACGATTCCAGAATGATCGGCACGCGTTCGGCTGGCAGATCGCCGCTGCGGGCAAGAAGCGGACGCGTTTCGACCGGTACGTGCGGTTGTGCCTGTGGTCTGTCAGGACGGCGCGACTGGGTGGTTTGGGCTTCGGCCCGACCTTCCGAGCGCGCAGCCTGGGGGCCGGTCGACCTGGTGCGGGTTGCGGCAACGGCCGGACGGCTGCCCGCTTCGCTGCGGCGCTTGTCCGGGCTTTTGGCAGGCGACTTAGGCGCGCCCTTGGCTGCTGGCTTCTCCGGGCGCTTGCCGGTCGGCCGCCTTTCCTTGTTCTTCACTGCGATCATCCGCTCGGGTTCTTGTCTTTCGCAGCAGATAGCATCTGTGCCGCGTTCTTCAAAGCCGGCAATAGCGTCAGATCTGTTTTCGCGCGCTTCCATGCCTATCTTATCAGCGAAACGGGAGATCGAGATGGATATCGAAGGGCAGGAACGGATCGCGGCGCCGCGGGATATCGTGTGGCGCGCGCTGAACGATGCCGAAACCATCCGCCAGTGCATTCCCGGTTGCGAGCGTCTGGAGTGGATTTCGGACAACGAACTTGCCGCCAGCATCAAGGTTCGCTTCAGCCTGATCTCGCTCGGCCTTGCCGGCACGATCACGCTTTCGAACATTGAGGCGGGAGAAAGCTACACGCTCGCCGCCGAAGGTCAGGGAAGCATTGCCGGCTTTGCCAAGGGGGCGGCCGATGTGCGGCTTGAGGAAGACGGCACTGAGACCGTGCTGCATTACATCGCACGTGCGCAAACCGGAGGACGGATTTCCCAGCTCGGTTCCAAGCTCGTGCGGTCGACAACCGAAAAGCTGGCAGCGAAATTCTTTGCGGACTTCAACGCAACGGTGATGGCGAAGACGGCGGAGGCCAGAACCGAGGGGCTCTGACCGCGGGTCGTTATCTGGCGGGAAGCGCGGCGTTGTTGGTCGGCGCGGGAACAAAGGCCTGGTTGGCCGGAACGACTGACGGCGACGGCTTGACCGCGGCAGTGTTCTCCTTTTGCAGACGGACGGCCTCGCGCGCTTCAATCCGGGCCTGTCTGCGATGCTTGCCCTGGCTCCACCAGGTCACGAATGAGCCAAGCGCCATGCCAAACAGGACGGCCAGGAACAGCAGCAGAAACAGCGGCGCCGTCAGCGACAACAGGCTGTCTTCCGGACGGAAGGGATTGAGCGCGAGCGTGACGCTTTGACGGTTGGCGACGGCCAGCACGATCAAAACGATGCCGAGGGGCACAAAGATCACGAGGCTCACAATCCTCTTGAACTTGGTCATGGTTTTCTCCCGGCAAGTGACAATCAAACGATGGATCGCCGGTCATCGCTGCCGGCGTCCAGTGCAGAATAGAGGGCGGCGTCATGCTTTCAAGTGTGACGCCTGCCTTCGAGGCGATCAATCGTCCTCGTCGGCCAAATCCGGGTTGAGGCGCTCGCGCAATTCCTTGCCCGTTTTGAAGAACGGCACCCATTTTTCCTCGACAAAGACGCTTTCGCCTGTGCGCGGATTGCGGCCGGAACGCGACGGACGGTTCTTTACCGAAAACGCGCCGAAGCCACGCAGCTCGACCCGGTTTCCGCCGGCGAGAGCATCAGTGATCTCGTCGAGGACCGCATTGACGATATTCTCGACGTCACGATGGTAGAGATGCGGATTGCGCGCTGCAACGATCTGCACCAGTTCAGATTTGATCACTTCTGCCCCCTGAAAAAAGTTAGGTGCCCCCTGAAAAAATTAGGCTTTCAGTCGCTTCCAACCTGCCAAACGGAAACCAGACCGTCAAGGAACAACTTGTCGGAGCCGAAGATCCGAAGCGCTGCCGGGGAAAGCTGGTCGCCCAGTCCGGTCATGCGGAAAAACTGCGACACGGCACTGGCGAACCAGAATGAGGACGAGGACTTGCCGTCCTTCCATTCGACCTCGGGCAGGCTTTTGGCAACGCCGCGGGTCTCCAGATAGGCACGGACCTCGTCTTCGCCGCCGAGTTCATCGACCAGCTTGACGGCAAGCGCCTGACGGCCGGTGAAGATCGTGCCGTCAGCGAGTTTGAGAACCTCATCGCGCGGCATGTTGCGGCGATCGGCGACAAGGTCGACGAACCAGGCGTAGCTGTCCATCACCATGTTGCGGATCATCGTCTTGGCTTCTTCGCTGGCAGGATGGAAGGGCGACGGTTCGGCCTTGAGCGGTGCGGACTTGATCTCCTCCAGCGACACGCCGATCTTTTTCAGGGCTTCATCGACCTGCGGATACTGGAAGATGACGCCGATCGAGCCGGTGATGGAGCTTTCGCCGGCGACGATATGATCGCCAGCAGACGCAATCATGTAGCCTGCGGATGCGGCAAGGGTGCGGACCTGCGAGACGACGGGCTTGGTTTGCGCGATATGGCGGATGGCCTTGAAGATGCGCTCGCCGCCATAGGTCGTTCCGCCCGGAGAATTGATCGAGACGATGAGCGCTTTTGCCTGGCTGCTATCGGCGATCTTCTCCAATCGCTCCAGCAATTCCCTGTCGTCGAGGATCATGCCTGAGATATCAACGCGGGCGACGTGCGCGATCGCGGAGTTGCCACTGGCGCCGACCGTGACCCGATACAGCGCGAAACCGATGCCGACGAGAAACACGAGGGCCGCAACCCGCCAGAAACTCAGTTTCCGACGCAACTGGCGCCGTTCAGCAATCCCCATCTGATCCATTCTCAATCCTCATAGCGAGCCAGCCCAAATAGGGTCCGGCTTTTTGTTTCAAGCGGGCATATCACGTTTTTATGTTGTCCATTATTGTTTGTTGAACGATAAAAACCATATTGAGGCCGCAGGTGAACAACTAGCGCCGCTTCCGTCGATCTCAACGCGGGCGGCCCAGTCATCTTTACGACAAATCTTGCCGGAAAGGACCGGACGAGCAGAATGCTGCAGCATATCCGCAACCCAGCCCTGGCCGGCGCTTCCCGTTCGATCGGGCAGTCGCCCGACGATATCTATCAGTCGGCACTTGCCCATTCCGCAAGGGTGCGCAAGCTCAAGATATTCCTGCCGATCAGTGCAGCCATCATCTCTGCCGCCTTTATCGGGGTGGCGATCGTGCGCGCCTATCTGCCGGAAAACCTGTCGATCGAAAGCGCGCGCATCGAGAATGGCAAGATCGTCATGGAACGGCCTGCGATTTCCGGCCGCAACAGCGACGGCATCAGCTATTCGATGATTGCCAATCGTGCATTGCAGGATATCCAGAACCCGAACATGATCAGCCTCGAAAACGTCAAGGCCGCCGTGCCGATCAATGACGAGGTCGTTGCGCGTGTAACGGCCGCCGGTGCCGACTTCGATCGTGGCGCCGACAAGCTGGATCTGACCAAACCATTCGACGTTAATTTATCCAACGGGATTACTGCGCGCTTCCAATCCGCCCGCCTCGATATACCGGGTGGATTGATGGATACGCCGGACCCGGTCAAAATCTCCATGGACGCGGGTTCCATTGTTGCGAACTCCCTGAAGATAACGGATAAGGGACACACAATCACCCTGATCGGCAAGGTTCAGGTCGACCTCGACCCTGCCCGCATCCGCAACCAAGGCAAATAGGGCACGGCCGCAATGACGAATCGACTCTTTCGTATCTCTTCCGCCGTAATGGCCACCGGACTGGTGTTCGGCCTTGCCTTTAGCGCGACCGCCCAGACCACCAGCAGCAAGATGGAAGGCTTGAAGCTTTCCAACGATGCGCCGATCCAGATCCAGAGCGACCAGCTGGAAATCAAGGATCAGGAAAAACGTGCCTTCTTCACCGGCAATGTGCAGGTGGTGCAGGGTACGACCACGATGAAGGCCGGCAAGATGACCGTGCTTTACAAAGGTGAAGGCGCTTCGGTGACCTCCGGCAGCACCGACATCGACAAGATCTTTCTCGACGACACCGTTTTCCTCACCTCGGGCACTCAGCAGGCGACCGCCGAAAAGGGCGAGTTCGACATGACCTCGCAGACCTTCGTGCTTTCCGGCAAGCAAGTCGTGCTTTCCGAAGGCGCCAACGTGTTTCGCGGCTGCAAGCTGACCGTGCAGATGGCGACCGGACAGGCGAAGCTCGATTCCTGCGGTGGCCGCGTGGAAATCATGCTCGACCCGAAGTCGCGACCTAAGCAATAGAAATCCAAGCCCTTGAAAATACCTTTCCTCTCCAACCGGTCCGCCGACCGGTCGCCCGTGACCGAACCTTTCATTGCACGCGACAAGGCGCGCTATGAGGGTACGCTGGTGGCGCATGGTCTTTCCAAGACCTATGACACGCGGCGCGTGGTGAACGGCGTATCGCTGGTCGTTCGCAAGGGCGAGGCTGTCGGCCTGCTCGGACCGAACGGCGCCGGCAAGACGACGTGTTTCTACATGATCACCGGGCTTGTGCCTGTCGATGAGGGCATGATTGCCATCAATGGCAACGAGGTAACGCATATGCCGATGTATCGGCGCGCGCGTCTCGGCGTCGGCTACCTGCCCCAGGAAGCCTCAATCTTTCGCGGACTGTCCGTCGAAGACAATATCCGGGCGGTTCTCGAAGTGCACGAACCGAACCGCGACAAGCGGGAAGCGAAGCTCGACGAGCTGCTGGAGGAATTCCACATCAGCCAGTTGCGCAAGTCCGCGGCTGTCGCGTTGTCGGGTGGCGAACGGCGTCGCCTCGAGATCGCCCGCGCGCTGGCGACCGACCCTGCCTTCATGCTGCTGGACGAGCCGTTTGCCGGTGTCGACCCGATTTCGGTGTCCGACATCCAGAACCTCGTTCGCCACTTGACGGCGCGTGGTATCGGGGTACTGATAACGGACCACAATGTCCGTGAAACGCTGGGTCTTATCGATCGCGCCTACATTATTCACGCAGGCGAAGTCCTGACGCATGGCAGGGCCGACGATATCGTCAACAATCCGGATGTTCGTCGTCTTTACCTTGGCGACAAGTTCAGCCTCTGAGGCCAGAAAGAATCTACTTTCCCGCTTCGTGCCGCTTGACCAAATCTATCAAAAAAGCAATTCTTGTGCCAGTTGAAGGATGGCACCGATAATCTCGGTGTCTTCCTCTCGACTATCGTGCGATGACCGCATGATTTTAAGGAGATCACGGGAGTTTCGCGTCCGCCATGGGGTTATCTGCCAGTCTTTTTCTGCGACAGAGCCAATCGCTGGTGATGACACCGCAGCTGATGCAGTCCATTCAGCTGCTGCAGATGACGCATTTTGAACTCAACCAGTTCATCGCGCAGGAAGTCGAGAAAAATCCGCTGCTCGAAATAGCGGCAGGCGACGGCGATGGTGATGCGGATTTAGGCGGGCTTGATCCCCGCGATCTGGAGTTTTCCGGTTCGCGCGAGGATGACGGACCGTTCGAAGGCCAATCGGCGGCGCAAGCCGATGTCGGCTCCCTCGACTGGTATGAGAGCGCAACCCGCGACGGCACGGCCAAGCTTGGCGATCACCTCGATGCCAGCCTTGAAAACGTGTTTCCCGACGACGCACCGGCACAGCGGCCGGACGCGCCCGAACTTCTCGGCCAGTGGAAATCGATGCCCGGCGGCGATGCCGGCGACGATTACGACCTCGACGATTTCGTTGCGGGCCAGGTGACCCTGCGCGACCATCTCGGACAACAGCTGCCTTTCGTGGTGACCGCACCGGGCGACCGGTTGATCGCCCAGGACCTGCTCGACCAGCTGGACGATGCCGGCTATTTCCAGGGCGACATAGAAGAGGTCGCGGCCCGTCTCGGCAAGGCGCCGGAGGCGGTAGAGGCCGTTCTCGTTCAGCTGCAAACCTTCGATCCACCCGGGGTATTTTGCCGTAGCCTGAGCGAATGCCTGGCGATCCAGTTGCGCCAGAACGACCGGCTGGACCCGGCCATGGCAGCGCTGATCGATCACCTCGATCTTCTCGCCAAGCGTGACTTTGCGTCTCTGCGCAAGATCTGCGGCGTGGACGACGAAGATCTGATCGACATGATGGCTGAAATCCGCAAGCTCAACCCGAAGCCGGGTGCGGGCTTCGAGGGCGGGTTCTCGCAGTCTATCTCACCCGATGTCGTGGTCCGGCCATCGCTTGATGGTGGATGGAACGTCGAACTCAATCCCGATACCCTGCCGCGCGTTCTGGTCAACCAGACCTATTTCAACACGGTCTCCAAACACTGCCCGAAGAACGGCGAAGATCACAATTTTCTGTCGGACTGCATGCAGACGGCGAACTGGCTCGCCCGCAGCCTCGACCAGCGCGCCAAGACGATTATGAAAGTGGCAAGCGAGATCGTACGCCAGCAGGATGCCTTCCTGCTGCACGGCGTCGATCACCTGCGACCGCTCAACCTAAAGACGGTGGCAGAGGCCATCAAGATGCACGAATCCACCGTCAGCCGCGTCACCTCCAACAAGTATGTGCTGACGCCACGCGGCCTGTTCGAACTGAAATACTTCTTCACAGTGTCGATCGGCTCGGCGGAAGAAGGTGGAGACACCCATTCGGCCGAATCGGTGCGGCATCGCATCCGGTTGTTGATTTCTCAGGAGCTGCCGAGTGCCGTCCTGTCGGATGACGACATTGTCATCAGCCTCAAGCAGGGCGGTGTCGAACTTGCGCGCCGGACGGTGGCGAAATATCGCGAGGCGATGAATATTCCGTCATCGGTGCAACGCAGGCGGGAAAAGCGCGCCATCGCGAAACTGGCAGCGTTCTAGCCTCACATATCGAGGGCAGTCATAGGCGACCCGGTATTCGCCACACGTGCCGCACAGATTGACATTCCGTTAATGGCAGTTTAGAGACCCGCCGCAACCTGACCGGGCGACACGGGATCTAAACCAATTCCCAAACCAATTTGGCCCTGCCATTCGTGAACCGCTTGGATCAAGAGGCCGGTTGGCGTAGACTGGAACATGCAAGTCACGACAATAAGGAGTAACTCCATGAGTGTGCGTGTATCCGGTAAACATATGGAAATCGGCGACTCGTTTCGACAGAAGATCGAGGACCACATCGGCGGTGCAGTGACCAAATACTTCGACGGGGGGTATTCGGGTCAGGTGATCGTCGAGAAGTCCGGCTCGCGTTTTTCGGCAGATTGCAAGGTGCATCTCGATACCGGGATCGTCCTGCATGCGGCCGGAGAAGCGAATGATCCACAGGCAAGTTTCGATGCTGCAGCGGAGCGGATCGAAAAACGCCTTCGTCGCTACAAGCGTCGACTGAAGGACCATCACGCCGGCAATCACGCGAACGGTTTTTCCGAAGTGGCTTACACGGTCATGGACCGTGTACCGGATGAAGAAGACGACGTGCCAGACGATTTCGCACCGACCATCGTTGCGGAAAGCACGAAGCAGTTGATGACGATGTCCGTTGCGACCGCCGTGATGGCGCTCGACATGACGGACGAACCGGTCCTGTTGTTCCGCAGCCCTGGAAAGGAGCTGAACATCGTGTACCGGCGCAATGACGGAAATATCGGTTGGATCGATTCCACCGGTATGAAGAACTAAAAACTCTCGGGAGAGCGCCTTTGGCGCTCTCTTCGCCCTTCGCGGCAAAAGGATGATAAGAATGGCTTTGGCGGATTTGCTGCAGCAAGATGCGATTGTTCCTGCCCTTAAAGTGACCTCCAAGAAGCAGCTTCTTCAGGAACTTGCTGTGAAAGCGGCCAAGCTGACGGGTGTTCCCGAGCGGGAGATCTTCGACGTCATCCTGCAACGGGAGCGGCTGGGGTCGACGGGCGTTGGCCACGGCATTGCCATCCCACATGGCAAGCTCAGCAGCATATCGTCCATCAAGGGCGTGTTCGCCCGCCTGGAATCGCCGATCGACTTCGAAGCGCTTGATGACGAGCCGGTCGATCTTGTGTTCCTGCTGCTCGCCCCAGAGGGCGCCGGCGCCGACCACCTGAAGGCGCTTTCGCGTATTGCCCGCGTATTGCGCGATCAGGATCTCGTTGCCAAGCTTCGCAAGACCGATTCCGCGTCGGCAATCTACGCCTTTCTGAATGCAGAACAGGCAAACCACGCCGCCTGAGGCGGATCTATACTCCTTTTCTATAGAGTAAAGCCGACCGCTCGCACTCGAATGGAGCGGCTAATCTTGTTTTCGAGCCCTCTTTAGAATTGCCTTTTGTCAAATACGCCACATGTCTTTCCCGTTGAAGGAGATAGACATGAATGACGACATACGTGCCAGGATCGCTGCGAATGACAGACTGCTCAAGGCGGTCATCATCCTGCTGGCGATCAAGGATCCCCATCTTCTCGATGAGCTCGATGCAATCTTCAAAATTGCCGATGGTCAGGAGGGACTGATCGGCGATGCGGACAAGAAGACCCGAGCCCATCTCAATTCGGAACTGGCCCTGATCCGTTCCCTGGCGCATGTTTCGCTGGATACGACGCACTGATCCTTACCCGCGGTCGCCAAACGCAAATGGGCGCCCGAGGCGCCCATTTTTCTTGGAAAGGCTCTGAGGAGCTCAGTCCGTCTTGTCTTCAGCCGCCGCTGCTTCAACCTTCGGGCCGCCCTTGGCGACGCCGACCATGGCCGGGCGCAAGACGCGTTCGCCAATAATGAAGCCGGCCTGGACGACCTGCATGACAGTGTTGTTGGGTACATCCGCATTCGGGATCTCGAACATGGCCTGATGGAAGTTCGGATCGAACTTCTCGCCTTCGGCATCGATCTTCTTGACGCCGTGCCGCTCGAGTGTCGACAGCATGCCACGCTCGGTCATTTCGACGCCTTCAAGCAGGCTCGTCAGCGTCGCATCGGCTCCGGCACGCTTGTCTGCCGGAACAGTGTCGAGCGCGCGGCGCAGATTGTCCGAGACGGCCAGCATGTCGCGGGCAAAGCCCGAGACGGCGTAGGACTTGGCATCCTTTACTTCACGCTCGGTGCGGCGGCGAAGGTTGTCCATCTCTGCAGCAAGCCGCATGAAACGGTCGCGCAAATCGGAATTTTCAGCCTTGAGCACATCGATCGGATCGGGCTCCTGCGCGAAGAAGGCTTCCCCTGCGCTCTGATCGGCGGCGTCTTCGAGAGCGGATGCCACGGCTTCCGCCGTGTTTTCGACAGCAGCTGCGTCAGGTCCGTTCTTCTTGGTTTCGTCGGTCATGACGGTCTCCGGTGCGTATTGGAATCTGGAAGGGTGGTTGCGCCCGATATCGAGGTTCGGGGCGAAAAAATCAAGGGCTTGGGAACATCCTAGCGGGATAGCCTTGCAAGCAGCTGGGCCGTGTAATCCACCATGGGCACGATGCGCGAGTAATTCAGCCGGGTTGGGCCGATGACGCCAACCGCGCCGACGATGCGTTCCTCGCCGTCACGATAGGGCGCAACGATGAGCGAGGAGCCGGACAGGGAGAACAATTTGTTTTCCGAACCGATGAAGATCCGCACGCCCGGCCCCTTTTCGGCAAGATCGAGGATCTCGATCAGGCTGTCCTTCTTTTCGAGATCATCAAACAGCAGACGCAGCCGATCGAGATCGCTGACGTCAGCCAGACCTTCCAAGAGGTTTGCCCGGCCGCGGACGATAAGCTGGCCCGGCTTTCCGTCCTCCTGATCACCAGACCAGAAAGCCAGACCTCGCTCCACCAGATCATGCGACAGCGTGTGAAGCTCGCTTGCGACCTGTTCCTTCAGCATTTTCATCTGGCCGCGAAATTCCGGCAGCGTCTGGCCGGCGAGATGCGCGTTGAGGAAATTTGCGGCCTCGCCAAGCTGCGACGAGGTTACGCCGGCCGGCAGATCGATGATGCGGTTCTCCACCTGGTTATGATCGCCAACGAGGACGGCGAGCGCCTTGGTGGGCTCCAGGCGGATGAACTCGACATGTTTGAGGACGGGATCGTTCTTGGCGGTGATGACGATGCCGGCGCCGCGCGAGACGCCAGACAGCATCAGGCTTGCATCGGCCATCAGGTTTTCGAGCGTCTGATCGCGATCCGGCGGACGGATCTGCCGGTCGATGCTGGCGCGGTCTTCTTCCGAGAGATTGCCGACCTGCATGAAGGCATCGACAAAGAACCGCAGCCCTGTCTGGGTCGGCATGCGGCCTGCACTGATATGCGGCGAGTAGATGAGGCCGAGCTCTTCCAGATCGCTCATGACGTTGCGCACCGAGGCCGGTGACAGCGACATCGGCAGAAGTCGCGACAGATTGCGCGAACCGACCGGCTCGCCGGATTCCAGATAGCTTTCCACGATGCGGCGAAAGATTTCCCGCGAACGATCATCAAGCACGGAGCCGTTGTCGCGACCCGTCAGTCCCGGAAATACCATTGGCCCCTTTACCATGCTGCTGATCTCATCTCCCAGATATAGTCGCTCACTTGCGCATCCGCAAAAGGGAAATTCTTTGCAAATGACGGCTCCGAGCTTTAGAAGGCGGAAACAATAATTTAGGGAGTGACGGATGCGGCCTTCAGGCAGACAGACAAATCAGATGCGCAAGATCTCGTTCGAGCGCAATTTCTCCAAGCATGCCGAGGGCTCCTGTCTCGTCAAGTTCGGCGATACCCATGTTCTGTGCACCGCAAGCCTTGAAGAAAAGACGCCGCCGTGGCTGCGCAATTCCGGCAAGGGCTGGGTCACCGCCGAATACGGAATGCTGCCGCGCGCCACCGGCGACCGGATGAAGCGCGAGGCTGCGACCGGCAAGCAGGGTGGCCGTACCCAGGAAATCCAGCGCCTGATCGGCCGTTCGCTGCGCGCCGTGGTCGACCTTTCCGCGCTTGGTGAAAAGCAGATCACCATCGACTGCGACGTGATCCAGGCCGATGGCGGCACCCGCACGGCGGCCATCACCGGTGGCTGGCTGGCGCTGTACGATTGCCTGAAATGGATGGACACCCGCTCGATGATCAAGCTCGACAAGGTTCTGAAAGACCATGTCGCGGCGATCTCGTGCGGCATCTTTGCAAGCCAGCCGGTCATCGATCTCGACTATCTCGAAGATTCGGCCGCCGAGACAGACGCGAATTTCGTCATGACGGGTAGCGGCGGCATCGTCGAGATTCAGGGCACGGCCGAGGGTGCTCCCTTCAGCCAGGAGGAATTCCTCAACCTGCTATCGCTGGCACAGGACGGCACCCGGGAACTGGTAGCTCTGCAGAAGCAGGCGATCGGCGGCTGATTTCAACGCTGGCTGATCCAAGAGTTGCGAGGGGCAGTCTTCCTTTCCGGAGAGACTACCTCTCGATCGAACCTCCTCCCCCGCCTTCATGGCGGGGCAGCATCAGACAAGGGAGCCACTGTTTTGATCGACAGCATTCTCGAAACAGCGCTCTATGTCGATGATCTCGATGCGGCGGAAGCCTTTTACGGTGAACTGCTCGGGCTTGAACGGGTGTTGCGGGCCGGCGATCGCCACGTGTTTTACCGATGCGGACCCGGCATCCTGTTGATCTTCAATCGCGCCGAGACGCTGAAGCCGCCGCCTGATGATGCGCTGCCGGTTCCGCCGCACGGCACGGCAGGCCCGGGGCATGTGTGCTTTCGTATGGAAGGCCCGGCGATTGACAGAATGGCAGAAAAGCTCAACAAGGCGGGCATCGTGATTGAAAGCGATTTTCGCTGGCCAACCGGCGCTCGATCCCTCTATTTCCGCGACCCGGCCGGCAACAGTCTGGAATGCGCAGAGCCGAGGCTCTGGAATCTATAGGAACCTTCATGCGCAAGCTTGAGACGAAAACGATCGTCGTTGCCAGCCACAATGCCGGCAAGATCCGCGAGATTGCCGAATTGATCGGTCCGTTCGGCTTCTCGGCAAAGTCCGCAGCCGAACTGAAGTTCGAGGAACCGGACGAGACCGGCACGACATTTGAGGAAAACGCCGCAATCAAGGCGCTTGCCTCTGCCAAGGCGTCCGGCCTGCCCGCCCTTTCCGACGATAGCGGCATCGTCATCGATGCGCTGGACGGTGCTCCCGGTGTCTATACCGCCAACTGGGCCGAGCGCGAGGATGGCAGCCGTGATTTCGCGATGGCGATGCAGAAGGTGGAAGACGCGCTGCAGGAAAAGGGTGCGACCAAGCCCGACAAGCGCAGCTGCCGTTTTGTGAGCGTTCTCTGCCTTGCCTGGCCGGATGGCCACACCGAACTCTTCCGCGGCGATGTCGAAGGCGTTGTCGCCTGGCCGCCGCGTGGTGATGCCGGTTTCGGTTACGACCCGATCTTCCAGCCGGAAGGGCACGAGACCACGTTTGGTGAAATGACCAGCGAGGAAAAGCACGGCTGGAAGCCCGGCGATGAACATGCGCTTTCGCACCGGGCGCGCGCGTTCAAGCTGTTCGTTGAAACCTGCCTGGAGGCCTGATCCCCATTGAACGCCGTCGCTCCCCTTTTTCCCGGCATGCTGCTACCCGACACGGGTGAGCCGGGCTTCGGCGTTTACGTGCACTGGCCGTTTTGCGCGGCCAAATGCCCCTATTGCGATTTCAACAGCCATGTCCGCCACCAACCCGTGGATCAGCTCCGCTACACCGCCGCGTTTCTGAAAGAGATGGAAACGATGCGGAAGATGAGCGGGCCGAAGACGGTCACGAGCATCTTTCTGGGCGGCGGCACGCCTTCGCTGATGGATCCTTCAACCGTCGGGGCGATCCTCAACGGGATCGCGCAGCACTGGCATGTGCCTGACGGGATCGAGATCACGATGGAAGCCAACCCTTCCAGCGTCGAGGCGGAACGCTTTCGCGGCTACCGGGCTGCCGGCATCAACCGGGTCTCGATGGGCGTGCAGGCGCTCAACGATACGGATCTCAAATTCCTCGGCCGCCTGCATGACGTGGCAGACGCGCTGAAGGCGATCAAGCTGGCACGCGAGATCTTTCCGCGCATGTCGTTCGACCTGATCTACGCCCGTCCCAAGCAGACGGTGGAGGCCTGGGAAGCGGAGCTGAAGCAGGCCATTTCCTATGCCGTCGATCACCTTTCCCTCTATCAGCTGACGATCGAGGAAGGCACGCCGTTCTACGGCCTGCACAAGGCCGGCAAGCTGATCGTTCCAGATGATGAGCAGTCGGCGCTGCTCTACGAGGCGACGCAGGAGATCACGGCCGCGCATGGCATGCCGGCCTACGAGGTTTCCAACCACGCCAAGCCGGGTGCTGAAAGCCGGCACAACCTGACCTACTGGCGCTATGGCGACTATGCCGGCATCGGCCCTGGTGCGCATGGTCGCCTGACGCGGGGACGCGACAAGATCGCCACCGCCACCGAGCGACGTCCGGAATCCTGGCTCGAACAGGTCGAGCTCAGCGGTCACGGCATGGTCGACCAGGAGTTGCTGGGCTTCGACGAACAGGCGGACGAACTGCTTCTGATGGGACTGCGCCTGACCGAAGGTGTCGATCTGGCGCGCTGGCAGGAGCTTTCCGGCCGCGATCCGGATCCGGTGCGGGAGGAGAGGCTTCTCGAGCACGGCTTTATCGAGCGGCTGGGAAATTCCAGGCTGCGCTGCACGCCCTCGGGCATGCTGATCCTCGATGCTGTGGTTGCCGACCTCGCCTGCTGACTAGGCCTTCACCGCCGTCACATGCAGCCATTCGGTCGGCCGGTCATCGTAGCCGCTGCCTTCATTCTCGGTGATATCGAGCGAAGACCATTCGACGGACACGTAGAGCTGTTCAAGCCACGGCCGCGAAGGATTGTTGTAATAGCGTCCGATCGTATCCGTCATCTCTTCGCCGCCGGTCTTGTAGCTTGCGTAGAAAAGGCCGGCGGGGCGCAGCGCCCGGTGGATACGGGCAAGGACATCGGCAAGATCGTTTCTCGGCGTATGCAGAAGGCAGGCATTGGCCCAGATGCCATCGTAGGCATTCGCTGCTTCAATATCTCCGAAGCGCAGGACCTCGACTTCGCGCCCCAGGCGGCGTGACGCTTCCCGCGCCATTTCCAGAACGCCGTCGGTCGGTGTGACGTCAAACCCGCGTTCGATCATGAAACCGCTGTCGCGGCCATTTCCGCAGCCAAGTTCGAGAACCCGGGCACCGGCCGAGAGACGGTTGAGAAACGCTTCCAGCCTGATCTCGTTCGCCTTCTCCCGATAACCGGCATAGGTTTCGGCATTGTCGGCGTAGAAGCGGAGGGTCTGATCGTGTTCCGCCATGGCTCTTACTTCTGTGACAGGAGAAGCTTGGTGCCGAAGCCGACGAAGACGGTGGCAACGCCGAGGTCGATCTTCTGCTTGGCCTTGAGATAGGCGCTCGCTACCCGCGGATGGGTGATCAGGCCGACCAGAAACGTATAGTAACAGGCCGAAACCGCGACCATGACAGCGATTGCCGCTAGCCCGTAGAGAAACGGCGTGCCCGCCGGCATGGTAGCGGCAAACAGCGAGGCAACGAAGAGAGCCGATTTCGGGTTGGCGAGGTTGGTCGCAAGCCCCAGTCGGTAAGCCTTCCTCAAGGGTATCTCGCGTTCTGTGGGGGCAAATTCGGGTGTTGTCCGGGCCTTCCGGACATCCATGAAGACGCGCAGGCCGAGCCATACGAGATAAAGACCGCCGACGATCTTCAGCGCGACATAGGCGAAAGGGGCTGCCTGAAACAGGGCATTGATCCCGAGCCAGCCCGCAAAGCCCCACAGGCATGTTCCGGTAATCGTTCCCATGGCTGCCGTAATGGCAACCCTGCGCGGTGCTGTGAGGCAATAGCGGATCACCAGCAGCGTATTTGGCCCGGGGGTAATGCAGGCGACAGCCCAGATGGTCGCCACGGATAAAAGAAACACGACACGCTCCTCGCACACCAGAAAAATTGGTGTGCGCCAGAAGCCAAATCCCGTCAACGCCCGGACAAACAAAAACCGGCTCTCATCCGATGGATAAGAGCCGGCTTGGGTCGGTTAGTCGATGATCACAGATTGTTTTCGTTGATCAGGCGCTTCAGAAGCTCGACCTCGTGGCTGAGCTTGCTGTCGCCCGAGATCAGGTCCTCGATCTTGCGAACCGCATGCAGCACGGTCGTATGGTCGCGGCCACCAAACCGACGGCCGATTTCCGGGAAGGAGCGCGGCGTCATGGTTTTCGAGAGGTACATAGCGACCTGGCGCGGCTTGACGATGACGCGGGTGCGGCGGTTGGAGACCAGTTCCTGCCGCGAGACGTTGTAATGGCGTGCCACGACGCGCTGGATATCCTCGATCCGGACGCGCCTTGCTTCCCCGGCGCCGACCAGATGGGCGAGAAGCTCGTCGACACGCTCGATCGAGAGGTTCGGCTCAAACGAGCGACGGAACAGCAGCTGGTTGAACGCGCCTTCCAGTTCGCGACCGGTGCTGACGACGCTGCGTGCGACGTGATCGAGAATTTCGTGCGGGATATCGAGCGATGGATCATCCTGCTGGGCAGCCGCGAGACGACCTTTGAGCATTTCCATGCGCATATCGTAATCCGGCGTCTCGACCTCGATGGCCACGCCGCCCTGCAGACGCGAGCGAACCCGCGGATCGAGCGATTCCAGCTCCCAGGGCGCGCGGTCGGCAGCAACCACGACCTGCTTGGCGCTGTCGAGCAGCATGTTGAGCAGATGGCAGAATTCGTTCTGGATCATCTTGCCCTGCAGGAACTGCATGTCGTCGATGATCAACAGATCGATATGGCGCAGGCTGTCCTTGAGCGTCAGGGCATCATTGTCGCGGATCGCGGTTGCGAAACGCCACATGAAGTATTCGGCGGTGAGATAGACCACGCGCGGCATGCGGGGGCTGCCGACGGCGGCGTTGGCGATGGCCTGCAGAAGGTGGGTCTTGCCGAGACCGACACCGGAATGAATAAACAGCGGGTTGAAACGCACGGCACCGGCACCGGCTTCCGCAATCGTCTTGGCAGCGGCAAGCGCCACGCGGTTCGAGGCGCCTTCAACGAACGTGTCGAACGTATAACGGCTGTCGAGTGGCGAACCGAACAACGGGCCGGGCTGCGAGGACTGGCGAACCGGGGTGGACGCGGCAGTCGGGAACGTGGCGATCTTGCCGATCTCACGCGGTGCAGACGGGCGTTGCGACGCGACAGGTGCCGGAGCATCCGAGCCAATGACGCCGTCCTGGACATCCGATACCGGCTTTGCAGCGCGGGTTGCCGTGCGGACCAGGATCTCCACCTTGAGGATCTCGGCATCTTCCGCCTGGAAGATCGACGTGATCAGATCAAGATAACGGTTGTTGATCCAAGACTTCAGAAACGTCGTGGGCACCGTGAGCCTGACGACACTCTTCGAGACGGTGTGAAGCTTAAGTCTTGCAAACCAGCTTGCGTAAACATCCTGGCCGACCTGTGCTTTAAGACGCACACTGAACCGCTCGAAAAGAGCATCATGCTTCATAACTGGTGTTTCCCCTGCCGCCTGTGCGCAAACGGAATCAAACGCCTGTCGTGCATTGCCCCCGTTGCCGGTTGCACGAGCCGATACGTTATTCATTTGCATTATTCGCCGCCTTTTCCATAGGAGCCCGGCGGTTCTGTTTCCCGCCAGGACATATTCTTTTTAACTACGTCCGACAGCCCGTCTCCGCGAGGAAACGATGACTGCCCTTCCCCATCGATTAAAGTTCCAGGCCAACCGCCCGGACCATCAAAGATCGATCCGGATCACCTCGTCTGATCCAGACCTGCGGGAGCCAACCCGCAACTCAGCGCACGCTCCATCCTCGTTATGAAGAGCCGCTGACTTCCCACTGCCTTCTTCCGACTCCCCAGTCGGCCCCGTCACGCATAAGTTCAGCTGTTGCCGGAAAAGCCAATTTCCGGCTTGCAACCATCGGTTAAATAAGGAAACGAGAAAAACATCTCGCCGCAAGCTGCTTAAAGTCCCCGGGCCGCTCGGTGTCGAGCGGTTGTCGGCAGGCTCTAGGAGTGATCTCCATGCCTCTCGCTAAAAGCCATTTAGGCAGGATCAAATGGCAAGATCAATGATGAATTTTACGCAAAATCCGAGCGCGACCGTTGACTCTCTGGGCGCGATTTGAATGGCCGGAGGGTTGCGGAGAAGAATCCCAGTTGAATCAATGGGATTCAAAATCCATCTATTTCTGATGGTACGATTCAGAGAAAAAATAAAAAAAACCTTGACTCAAAAAGCAGGCGGCGGGTTGGCGGAATTGCCGCCAGACTTGGGCAGACCTCTCATAAGCCTTTGTATTTCATCGGGAAAATCTGTCACGCACCTGACACGTAACCGTTACTGAGCCGGTTAACGAAGTACAAAGGACCGAGAATCACAAAAAGCCCGGTCGACCGACCAGGCTTTTGATGCATGCACGCTAAAGGTGATATTAGGCGGAGAGTGCCTTGACGCGAGCTGCCAGGCGCGAGACCTTGCGGGACGCCGTGTTGCTGTGAAGGACGCCCTTCGTTGCAGCGCGTGCGATTTCCGGCTGAGCTGCCTTCAGAGCAGCAGCAGCGACGGATACGTCACCCGTTGCGATCGCTTCTTCAACCTTGCGGATAAAGCCACGAACGCGCGAGCGGCGGGACTTGTTGACTGCGGTACGGCTAGCGATCTTGCGGGTCGCTTTTTTCGCCGAAGTTGTATTGGCCATATCATGCCTCTCTACGAATTCGAACCAAAACTCCGCCGTTGCCGCGTAGGTCCTGCGACCATCAATCCAGCAATTCGGGAGCAATAGAGGAAGCCGTCGATCAGGCTTTCCCAACTGTGGGCGGGCATATAACCGGTATAGCGCGCCTCGTCAACGCGGATTCGCATGAAGGGTGCCGCTGAATTTGCCGTTTGGCGAAGTCCCGCGTCCTTTTCGCGACCATAACCCCTCCCACTCTCCTTACAGGGATGCGTGTTCAAACATCGCCTGCAACGGCTGATCACTTCTGGCAGCGCGGGCAGTAGAAGGTGGAGCGGCCGGCTTGGGTGATACGAGAAACGGTGCCGCCGCAGCCCGGCGTGCGGCAGGGCTTATCCTCCTGGTCATAGACAGAGAAGGAATGCTGGAAATAGCCAAGCGAGCCGTCCGTCTGGATATGGTCGCGCAGAGACGAGCCGCCGGCTGCAATCGCATCGGCAATGACAGCGCGGATCGCTTCCGTCAGCAGCACCAGCTCCTTCTTCGGCCGGCCCGTGGGCGTGACGATGCTGCCCGCTGCCCTCTTCGGCGACAGGTGTGCGCGCCACAGCGCTTCGCAGACATAGATATTGCCGAGACCGGCGATCACGGTCTGATCGAGCAGCGTGCTCTTCAATGGCTGCGCCTTGCCGGAAAACCGCTTGCCGAGATACTCCGCATCGAGCGCGTTGCCGGTCGGCTCCGGCCCGAGTTGTGCGAAGGCAGGGTAGAGATCGAGCTCGCTGCGCTTTGCCAGATGCAAGAAGCCGAAACGGCGCGGATCATTATAGATGACCTTCAATGTCTCGTTGCCACGCTCCAGATGAAAGACGACGTGGTCATGCTTCTCGTCCTTGGAGCGCGGATGATGAAATGTGCCAAGCGCCTCTTCCTCGACCCTGAACGAGCCGGACATGCCGAGATGGGCAATGATGGTGAGATCGTCTTCGAGGTCGATCAGCAGGTATTTGGCGCGTCTTCCCAGAGCGATGATCTGCCGGCCTTCGACTGCGGCGACAAGATTTTCCGGGAACGGAAAGCGCAGATCGGTGCGGTTCAGCTGCAGCCTTGCAAGCTTTGCTCCCTCCATGGCCGGAGAAAGGCCGCGACGAACGGTTTCGACCTCTGGCAATTCGGGCATGGTCTACCTAACTTCCTGTTTCAACGATGCCGCCGGTGCTCTATAGACCGGGCGGTAATCCACCACATAGCGTCCGGAAACCGGTTTCGCTATGGTCCGCCTGGATAGAGACACCGAGGAGCTGCCCATGACCGAAGCCCGCACCCGCGCCGAAGGCGGAATGGAAACCTCCTATGGCTTCCGCCAGGTGGCCGATGGGGAAAAGCAGGGCCTCGTCAACGACGTATTCCACAAGGTCGCCAAGCGCTATGACGTGATGAACGACGTCATGTCGGCGGGCATGCACCGGGTGTGGAAGGACGCGATGATTACCGCGCTCAATCCGCGCAAGGATGCGAGCTACCGGACGCTGGATGTGGCGGGCGGCACCGGCGACGTCGCATTCCGCATCGTCGAGGCCTCGGGCCTCAAGGCCCATACGACGGTGCTCGATATCAATGGCTCGATGCTGGCCGTGGGCGCCGAGCGGGCGCAGAAGAAAAAGCTGTCCGGCAATCTCGATTTCATCGAGGCGAATGCAGAATCCCTGCCCTTCGAGGACAATTCCTTCGACGCCTATACGGTCGCCTTCGGGATCCGCAACGTTCCGCGCATCGACGTGGCGCTGTCTGAAGCCTTTCGCGTGCTGAAGCGTGGCGGACGGTTGCTGGTTCTGGAATTTTCGGAAGTCGAACTTCCGCTGCTCGACAAGTTTTACGACGAGTGGTCGTTCCGGGCGATCCCGCGCTTCGGCAAGATGATCACCGGTGATTCCGAGCCCTACCAGTATCTGGTGGAATCGATCCGCAAATTCCCCAACCAGGAAAATTTCGCAGCGATGATCCGCACCGCCGGTTTTTCGCGCGTGAGCTACACCAATTATACCGGCGGGATCGCGGCGCTGCATTCCGGCTGGAAGCTCTGAAGCGATGAGCACGATCGGCGCTTATTTCCGGCTCGCCCGTGTCGGCTGGGTTCTTGTCCGCGAAGGCGTGGTTTCGGCCCTGCCGACACAGGACCTGCCGCCGGCCGTCGGTATTCTCAAGTCCATGCTCGAGCCGCTCACCCGTTTCAGGGCGAAGAAGCAGCCCCGCAGCGAAAGGCTGACCCGCGCCGTGGGAAGGCTTGGTCCTTCCTATGTGAAGATCGGCCAATTTCTCGCCACCCGCCCGGATGTCGTCGGCGTCGACTGGGCCGTCGATCTTGCCATGCTGCAGGACCGGATGGCCTTCTTCCCCACGGATGCTGCCAAAACCGCCGTCGAGACCTCGCTTGGCCGCCCGATCAGTGATCTCTACACATCGTTCGAAGAGCCGATTGCGGCCGCCTCGATCGCGCAGGTGCACCCGGCCGAAGTGAACGGCAAAAAGATGGCCGTGAAAGTGGTGCGCCCCGGCGTGCGCCAGCGTTTCGCAAATGACATCGAAGGCATGTATGTGGTTGCCCGCATGCAGGAACGCCTGATGCCCTCCAGCCGCCGGCTTCGCCCGATTGAGGTGACGCGGACGCTGGAACAGACGACCAAGATGGAAATGGACCTGCGCCTGGAGGCTGCAGCCCTTTCCGAGATTGCCGAAAACACGGCGGACGACCCAGGTTTCCGCGTGCCTGAAGTGGACTGGGAACGGACCGGCCGCGACGTCATCACCATGGAGTGGATCGACGGCGCCAAGATGAACGACGTCCCGGCGCTGAGGGCTGCCGGCCACGATCTGGAAAAGCTCGCAGAAGTGCTGATCCAGTCCTTCCTGCGTCACACGCTTCGCGACGGCTTCTTCCATGCCGACATGCATCCCGGCAACCTCTTCGTCGAGCGGGACGGTACGATCGTCGCCGTCGACATGGGGATCACCGGACGGCTGGGCAAAAAGGAACGACGCTTCCTCGCCGAAATCCTCTACGGCTTTATTACCCGCGACTATATGCGTGTCGCCGAGGTGCATTTCGAAGCGGGCTATGTGCCTGCCCATCACGACGTTGCAGCCTTCGCGCAGGCGATCCGGGCGATCGGCGAGCCGATCCACGGTCAGCCCGCCGAAACCATCTCCATGGCCCGGCTGCTGGCGCTGCTGTTCGAAGTGACCGACCTGTTCGAGATGCAGACCCAGCCGCAGTTGATCCTCTTGCAGAAGACCATGGTCGTCGTCGAAGGCGTTTCGCGTATCCTCGACCCGCGTTTCAACATGTGGAAGGCCGCAGAGCCGGTCGTCGGCCAGTGGATCCGCGACAATCTTGGCCCCAAGCGCATCGCATCCGACCTTAAGGACGGGATGAAGGCAGGGCTGAAGCTCGCCGAAGCCTTGCCGGAGATTGCCGCCAAGACGGAAACCCTGCACCGGGAACTCGTTCACATGAGCGAACACGGCCTGCGTTTCGATCCCGAAACGGCAGACGCGATCGGCAAGGCGGAAGCCCGGCACAGCCGCTCCGGCCGCTGGGCACTGTGGATCATCGCGATCTCGCTCGTCGTCATCGCCTTCGCCGTCGTCTGAAAAGGCGCGTTGCGACATCAGATGTCCAGGTTCTGGGATATACCTTGGACGACAGGATGAATTAGTGTGCGGGCAAAAAGGAATGCCATGTCCGCCGCACCCAAAAACCCAGACCGCATCACAATCGAACTCACCGGCCAGCCGATCGGCTTTGCCGAGCTGATCAAGATCGGCCGTGGCGAAGTAACCGTGACAGCCAGTGCCGAAGGGCTTGCCCGTGTCGCTGCGGCGCGGTTGGTGCTGGAAAGCACGATTGCCGAGGGCACGCCCGTCTATGGCGCGACGACCGGCGTTGGTGCGATGAAGGACGTCGCGTGGTCGCCGGAAGAGCTGGACGCTTTCAATATCGGGCTCGTCCGGGCCCATCACTTCGGCACCGGCGAACCGTTTCCGATCTGCGTCGTGCGCAATGCGATGGCGTTGCGCGTCAACACGGCGCTGACGGGCTATGTGGGTTGCTCGACCGAACTGGTTCAGGCCTATCTCGATCTGCTGCAGGCCGACGTCATTCCGGTCGTGCGGCGCACCGGCTCGATCGGCTGCGCCGATATCGGTCTGATGGGGCAGATCGGTGCTGTCCTGACCGGCGTCGGCGAGGCAATGTTCGAGGGACGCCGCCTGCCCGCAGCGGAAGCCTTTGCGGCGGCAGGCATCGCGCCGATGAAAATGGCGCCGCGCGACAGCCTTGCCTCGCTCAGCGTCAATTCCGTCAGCTTTGCGGCCGCCGCCGGCGCGACGCGCACGGCCGCCTGCGCCATCCGAACGCTGCTTGCCACAGGCATGGCCGCTTCCGGTGCGATGGGCGGATCCCGCGACCCGTGGATTGCCGTCACCCATGTGGGCACGCCACGCGAGGCGATGATCGGCAAATGGCTGTGCAACGCGTCCGAAGGCTGGGACTGGCCGAAGGCAACGCAAATCCAGGACCCGTTGAGCCTGCGTATGATCGCGCAGGTGTTCGGCACGGTGTTTGAAAGCGTGCTGACCGCCGGCCACAAGATACTGGCGGCGACGGGCCGCTCCGACGACAACCCCGTGATCGTCGACGGCCGGGTTCTGACGTCAGGCGGTTCGCTGCCGCTCGACGTTACGGTGCTCCTGGAATCGGCATCGCTGACGATGGCGCATGCGGCACGCAATGCCTTCAACCGCTGCGTTCTTCTTGGAAACGGCCAGCGCCGCGATCTGCCGGTCAATCTGGTTCCGCATGGTGTGATCGCGACCGGCTTCGGCCCAATCATCAAGCTGGCCGGGGAAATCTTCTCACGCGTGCTGTCGATGACCAACCCGGTTTCGGCTCAGTCGCTGGTGGTGGCCGGCGGTATGGAAGACGAGGCAGCCTTCCTGCCGCTGGTGATCGAACGGTTCGAGCGACAGGTTCAGGCGCTGCAGCGACTGGCAGCGCTGGAAGCGTTGCTGGCAGCCCAGGCCATGGATATCCATGGCGACGAGCCGGGCGGTGCGGTCAAGCTGATCTACGATGCCGTACGCCGCCATGCAGCCTTCTACACGGTCGATCGGCCGCTTTCGGCGGAGGTTGAGGCGATCGAGGCGGAACTCGCGTCGGAGGCCTTCCTGACGGAGTTGATCGCCATCTCGCCGATCCATGCGATCGACGGTTTCTTCGCGCTTGGTGGCTTCGGCATGCAGGGCGTGCAGCCCACGCAACCGTGAGCGTAATACGCCTTTATTCCGCCGGTTTCTTCAGACTTTCTTAAAGGAATATAGTCCTTTCGCGTGCCCCCCAGGTGGCCATTTGGAGTTTGCCCATGGCGCTTGGCGCTTCCCGACGGCTGCAGGACGGCGTCGTTGCCGTCGAAACGATGACGCGATTTGCGCTGGCAGTGCTGGCGCTGGCATCGGGCGTCTATACCTATCTCGGTGCCCGCACCATTCTCGACGGGTCGCCGACGGCGGTGTTCTTTGCCGCGATCATCTATTCCGTGTCGGTGTCGGTCGGCATCTATGCCTTCTGGTCCTACATGGCGCGGTTCTATCCGCATGTCACATCGCGGACCGGGCGCACGGCAATGCTGGCAGTGATGGCCGCAGGTGCCGTGATGATCATGGCGATGTCGAGCTGGCTGAACGCTGCGGCACTTGCCGGTTCGTCCGCCGTCGAACAGCACCTTTCCGAAACCGTGGAAGCCTATACGGCCGATCTCGACCGCGCGCACCAGAACGCGATCGCCGCGCAGAGCCTGCTGCCGGATATCCAGCGCGCCGGTGAGCGGTTCTCGCAGCTTGCCGGTGTCGAGCGCCAGTCCGGCTCGCTGACCGGCACCACCGGCTCCGGCAGCGTGGTGCAGTTGCTCACCCAGATGTCGGCCCAGATGAAATCGCTGGAAGGCAATATCAACGGGTCGCGCGAACAGGTGGCCGATCTTTTCGAACAGGGCCAGAAGCGGCTTGAGGCGATGCGCGGGCTGGTCTCGGCGCCGGGCGATATCGGACCTCGCGCCGACCAGTTCTCAACCGAAGCCGTGGCGCTGACGGGGGTCGTGTCCTCGCTCTCGCAGACCTCGATCGCGCCGTCGATCCGTCGTGCGGCAGACGATCTGGCGATCGGCTTTATTGCGCCGGTGCCGGATGGCGCCGCGCCCGACCTCGTCAACCGCCAGAACCAGGTAATGGAGACGGTGAAGGCTTCGGTGAGCGCGCAATCCAAGGCGCTGGCCAAGGCTGCCGACGAGATCCTGTCGCGTCCGACTGTCGGAGAACGGCGCTTCGTGCCGCTTTCGCCGGCCGGCGCCGTTCTGGAATATGCCGGCGACTTTATTCCCGCCTGGGCCGGCGCGATCTCCATCGACCTTCTGCCGGGTGTGATGGTGTTCATCCTGGCCGTCGTGCATGGCGCGATCCGGAGACAGGAGGACCCGCTTCCGTTTGCCGAGCGCATTACCGCTGCCGAGCTTTTGCAGGCGCTCGAAGTCCAGCGCGCCGTCAGCGCCAGCGGCATGAGCGTGGAACAGGCGACCGCTGCCATGGAAAAGCCCGTGACATCCGAGGAGGACGCCCGATTGGCCGAGCGGAAGGCGGACGAGGTGAAGGCCGAAGAAGCAAAGGCCGACGAGAATACCAATATCACCAGTCTCGATCCGAAAACGCGCCGGGACCGCAGCCATGAGGATCGGTGAGGCAATCCGCCGGCTCGACGACGGTGTCATCCTGCGCGGCGTGTTTTATTTGATGCTCGGCATTTCCGGCATTTTCCTCGTGACCGACATTCGCGAGATCGCGACTGCAAAGCCCGAGAGCCCGGGGTACGATCCGATGCGCGAGACGGATCCCGTGCTGCCACCGGCGCTGACCGAGGGGCGACCGGCAGCGCCGCCCGTCGAGCCTTCAAGCCCGGCAGACGTGCTGCGCAAGGCGATGACCTTCAACCTGACGACGGGTGGCATTCTGAAGGCTGAAGGAGCGATCGAGCCGGGTGCTGCCGAGCGCTTTGCGACCGAGATTGAAGCCCGCGGCGAATATGTGAAGACGGTGTCGCTCAACTCCCCCGGCGGCTCGGTGGGCGACGCGATCGCCATGTCGAAGCTGATCCGAGAGAAGAAGCTGGCCACGCTTGTGGTGACCAAGGGGCTCTGTGCTTCCTCCTGCCCGATCGTGTTTGCCGGTGGTGTCACGCGGGTGGCCCAAAAGGATGCGGTGATCGGCGTGCACCAGGTGTTCAACGGCGGCCGCAACAGGCCGAGCGCCGACGAGGCGATGTCCGGCGCACAGGCGACCACGGCGCGCGTCTCGCGGCATCTGGAGGAAATGGGGATCGGCTCCGGCCTGTGGCTGCACGCACTGGAGACCCCGCCGGACCGACTGTACTATCTGACGCCGAAGGAAATGACGGATTTCAAACTGACGACCTCGCCGGCTCCCGCCGTCAACGCGTCCGCCAAGAAGAGCTAGCTTCGCCGCATCATGCGGCGCGACAGCACTGCTGCCGCGAGGGCGAGCGCCAGCATCGTGCCGGTAAAGGCCGATACGGCCCACCAGCCATCGGCGCTCCAGAAGTGGCCGCCCACCGAGCCGGCGACGCTCGAGCCCAGATAATATCCCAGAAGATAGAGCGAGGAGGCGTGTCCCTTGGTGCCTTTCGCCATGCGGCCGACCAAAGCACTTGCCACCGAATGGGCGATGAAGAAGCCGGAGGTGAGCAGGACGATGCCGAGAATGATCAGCGGCAGCGGCGTGGCGAGTGTGATGACGACGCCTGTAAATGCCAGGACGATGCCGGTGAGCATGACGGCGAAATGGCCGAAGCGATCTCCGAGGAGACCGGCGGCCCAGGAAGCGACGATGCCGAACAGATAGACCGTGAAGATCAGCCCGAGCTCCGTCTGGTCGAGGCTGTAGGGTGCGTCCACAAGCCGGAAGCCGATGTAATTGTAGATGGTGACGAACGCGCCCATCAGCAGGAAGCCGATGGCAAACAGGAGTGCCAGTGCCGGATGGTTCAGGTGACCGAGCCAGGCATCGACATGATAGCGCAGGTTGGATTTGCGCGGCACGAAGTTGCGCGATGGCGGCAGGAGAACGAGAAAGCCGATGGCGGCGACGATGCCGAGCGCGCCCATGCCGACAAGCGCCAGACGCCAGGAGAAATATTCGGCCAGAACCCCGGTGACGACACGCCCAGCCATGCCGCCAAAGGCGTTGCCGGCGATATAGAGACCCATCGCGGCGCCAAGACCTTTCGGATCGACTTCCTCCGACAGATAGGCCATCGCGACCGCCGGAACGCCGCCGAGCAACAGGCCTTCCAGCGCACGAATGATCAGAAGCAGGTTCCAATTGGGCATGGCGGCGCAGGCGATGGTGCAGATCGAGGCGCCGAGCAGGGACACGAACATCAGGCTGCGGCGGCCGAACCGCTCCGAAACGGCGGCGGCGCAAAAGATGGCGACCGCCAGAAAGCCCGTCGACAGCGACAGGGACAGCGAGCTTGCCGCCGGACTGACGCCGAAATCACGCGCGAAGATCGGCATGAGCGGCTGGACGCAGTAGAGCAGCGCAAAGGTTGAAAAGCCGGACATGAAGAAGGCGAGACTTGCCCTCCGGTAGGCCGGCGTGCCGCGGACGAGATAGAGCTTCTCCCCCTCCCCCGCCTCTGCAAGAGCTTGACCGTTCGGTGCCGCGGACAGATCGGCAGTGATGGATGCGGAGGCGGGCATGGGGAATTCGACCTTTCAGGTCCATCAAAGGTAGCCAGTCGGTTCCCATTAATCCAATATATGGCGCAGGCGTACTTGATAGGTTTTACAGATACTGATGGAACTGAGGCATATCCGCTATTTCCTCGCCGTCGCCGAGGAGCAGAATTTCACGCGGGCTGCGGCACGGCTTGGTATCGGCCAGCCACCGCTCAGCCAGCAGATCCGCGATCTCGAAACCGAAATCGGTGCAGCGCTTTTTCACCGGGTGCCGCATGGTGCGGAACTGACTGCGGCCGGCGCAGCGTTTCTGCCCGAAGCGCGGGCTTCGCTTGCGGCAGCAGAGGCTGCGAAACTTTCTGCCCGGCGTGCCGCGCGCGGCGAGACAGGAAAGCTGGCACTGGGCTTTACCGCGTCTGCAGCCTTCAACCCGGTCGTAACCGGCGCTATCCGGCGTTTCCGGAGCGAGTGGCCGGGCGTTGCGCTGTCGCTGGCGGAAATGAACAGCAACTGGCTGATCGAGAAACTGGAACGCGGCGAGATCGACGCCGCCTTTATCCGTCCAGGGTTGGAAGACCCGAAGGCGGTGCGGCTGAAACGTCTGGCGGACGAGCCGATGCTGATCGCACTGCCGGCGAACCATGAGCTGGCGACCTTACGGACCGTGCCGATCGCAGCGCTTGCAGGAGAGCCCTTCGTGCTGTTTCCGCGCACGGTGGGTCTCAGCCTGTTCGACGATATCCTCAGCGCCTGCCGCGATGCGGGGTTCGAGCTCAACGTCACCCAGGAAGCGCCGCAGATCCCGTCCGTGGTCAATCTGGTTGCCGCAGGGCTGGGCGTCTCGATCGTCCCGGGCTCCATCACGAAGATCGCCATCGAGGGCGTCGTGTACCGGCCGATCGAGGGGCCGGGACCGGTGGCGCGACTGGGCATCGCCGTGATGAAGGCACAGCGTTCCCCGATCGCGCTCAACCTGTTCGAACTGGTCTAGGCTGACCGGTTAGCCCTTGATCTCGCGTTCGCAGAAGGTGATGCGATTGCTGAAAGGATCCGTCACGGACACCTCCAGACCCCAGGGCGCCTGATGCAGCCCCGGCCGCATATATGGATAGTCCTTGGCATTGAGTTCATCGTGGAGCGCTGCAGCACCGGTGATGGGGACAAACACGCGGGCACCCGGCGAGGCATCGCCCGCATGTTCGGACAGATGCATCAGCATGCCGCTGCGCGATATCTGGCAATAGAGCGGTGCGTCGGGAGCGAACCGATGCTCCCAGTCGACGGTGAAGCTTAAGAACCCGCAATAGAACTCCATCGCCTTGCCGACGTCGAAAATGCGGAAGATCGGGATGGCCGGCTGGATCAGGGTCTGGTTTGAGGCAGGTTCGACCGACTTGAAATCATTCATTGCGACCGCCGTTCATCGGAGTTTCACCACTCTTGCTGCAGGACGATTGCATGTTCAAGAACAAAACCCTAGCTTCCGGTCACTTCGAAAGCGGGCGGGCTATGGAACTCAAAGACAAGCGTATCCTTCTCATCATCTCCGGCGGGATCGCGGCTTACAAGAGCCTCGACCTGATCCGGCGGCTGCGCGAACGCGGCGCCTCGGTGCGGCCGGTCATGACCAGGGCCGCCCAGGAGTTCGTGACGCCGCTTGCCGTCGGGGCATTGTCGGGCGGGCATGTCTATACGGAGATTTTTTCGCGCGAGGACGAGCAGGATGTCGGCCATATCCGGCTGGCGCGCGACGCGGACCTCGTGATCGTCGCACCCGCAAGTGCCGACCTGATGGCAAAGATGGCCCACGGAATGGCGGACGACCTGGCAAGCGCCGTGCTTCTGGCGACCGATCTGCCCGTGCTGGTGGCGCCTGCCATGAACCCGAAAATGTGGTCGGCTCCTCCGACGAAACGCAATGCCGAGACACTGAAGGCTGATGGCATCCATATGATTGGCCCGATGGTCGGCGAGATGGCTGAGAGCAACGAGGCCGGCGCCGGCCGGATGGCAGAGCCGTTGCAAATCGCTGCCGCGGCGATTGCGCTGCTTGATGCTTCGCCGAAACCGCTGGCCGGCAAGACCGCCATCGTGACCTCCGGCCCCACCCATGAGCCGATCGATCCGGTGCGCTACATCGCCAACCGCTCATCCGGCCGTCAGGGCCATGCGATTGCTGCGGCGCTGGCGAAACTCGGTGCCGATGTGACACTCGTTTCAGGCCCGGTGACAATCCCCGATCCCGATGGCGTCACGACGCTGCATGTGGAAACGGCGGCCGAGATGCTCGAGGCCGTGACAAGCCGTCTCCCCGCCGATATCGCCGTCATGGTGGCGGCCGTCGCCGACTGGCGGGTCGCTTCCTCCGCCGACCAGAAGATCAAGAAAATGCCGGGCGAAGCACCGGCTCCGCTGATGCTGACCGAAAACCCCGACATCCTCAAGACCGTTGGGCATCACGACAAGCGCCCCAGACTTGTCGTCGGTTTCGCCGCCGAGACGCAGAATGTGGACGAAAACGGGCGATCGAAGCTTCAGCGCAAGGGTGCAGACCTGATTGTTGCAAACGACGTCTCGCCTGAGACCGGCGTCATGGGCGGCATGCGCAATCAGGTGAAGATCATCAGCGAGACCGCGATCGATGCGTGGCCCGATCTCGGCAAGGACGAGGTTGCGATGCGGCTCGCCGAGCTGATAGCGGCCCGGCTCGCATGAGGATCACGCGGCCTTCGACAGCGCCTGCGGCTGGAAGAGCAACGCCTGCATGCCATCCGGGCAGACCTTGACGGCGCTGCCATCTGGAATTTCCACCCAGGTATCGGCCTCGTCGTTCAAAGGTTCCGACACCAGGCAGTAACCGGTCTTTGATCCATCCGCATCCGACCCCTTGCCTGTCATCGGTGCGGCATAAAGTGTCGGTGGCTTGTGATCCGTGGCATATCGCACCGCATAAAGCTGGCGGCCGTTGGAAAAGCATGCGGTGAAGCGCACGAGTGCCGTGCCAAGCCGTTCCATCGAGATGTCTTCGACGGCGGCGATCGCCTTTTCCATTGCGCCCAAGGGATCGGCATCCATGCCGAACTGCAGCGCCAGCAGGAAGAGAAGCTCGGAATCTGTCGATCCGGTCCGGGCCGAGAACAGTTCGTCCGATAACAGGCTTTCGAGCGGCCGGCGGATCGCTTCGAAGCTCGCGACCTGGCCGTTGTGCATGAAGGACCAGTGGCCATGCACGAAGGGGTGACAGTTGTCGCGCCGTGTTGCGCCCGTCGTTGCGGCGCGAACATGCGCAAGAAACAGTGGCGAGCGGATCTGCCGTGCGATACTGCGCAGATTGCAATCGGACCAAGCCGGAAGGATGTCCCGGTAGCGGCCAGGCTCTGGTCTGTCGCCATACCAAGCGATGCCGAAACCGTCGCCATTGGTGGCGGTCTTTGCGCGTGTCGCACAGTGGGATTGCTCGATCAGGGAATGGGCGGGCGAAGAGACCAGTTCTTCCAGATAAAGCGGTTCGCCCCGATAAGCTGCCCAACGACACATTTGTCTTTCTGCTCCACTCTGTCTGCTTGCAACGCACACAACCGCCGAAAATCAAACGTCTCGAAATAGGGTTAATGAAACATGAATTACCGGCCGAGATGACAGTTTTGTGGCCCCTTCCCCATCACGTTTTGCAACGCAATGTTGCCTCAGCCTGTTGTCGCGGCGGCTTCAAAGCCTAAATGAAGCTGCATGGTTGATGATACAAAATCGAGCGCGGACGCGCATGCCGGCACATCTGACGGCACCGACATTCTGCACGAAGTGCTGAACCAGCCCGGGAAATGGGCAGTTTTCTTCGATATCGACGGCACGCTGATCGACATCGCGGATACGCCTGATGGTATCGTCGTGCCTGACGATCTGGCCGAGAATCTGACCCGGCTTTCCGCGAAACTGAGCGGCGCCGTGGCGCTGGTGACGGGTCGGGCTCTGCCCTACGCCGATCAGCTCTTCAAGCCGCATGTCTTTCCGATTGCCGGCCTGCACGGGGCGGAAAGACGATCGATGTCGGGAGCGATCGAGCGGGTAACGCCAGGTCCTGATTTCGAGGCGCTGAAAGCAAGCCTTGCCGAGGAAGCAGCAGCCTGGCCGGGCGTTCTTGTCGAGGACAAGGGTCTCGCCGTGGCTGCCCACTACCGACAGGCGCCGACATTCCAGGGGCAAGTCGAGGCGGCGATGGAACGCTATCGCGAGCGGGCAGGATCCGACTTCACTCTGCAGCGGGGGAAGATGGTGGTGGAAATCCGCCCTGCCCGCGCCAGCAAGGGCGATGCGCTACGGGCTTTTCTCAGCGAAGAGCCATTTGCCGGCCGGTTGCCGATCGCGATCGGTGACGATGTAACTGATGAAGCGATGTTCAGGGTTGCCAACAAGCTGGGCGGCCACTCGATCCGGATTTCCGATATCGCGGCCGACACCGTCGCGTCGGCAACATTGGGATCGGCGGCCGAACTGCGCGCGCTGATCGCCAAGCTTGCCGCCGCCTGAACTGATTTGAGAATGCATTTTCGAAAGGAAATATCGTGAGCCGTCTAGTGGTCGTATCGAACCGCGTCACCGTTCCGGACAAGACCGGTGCGGCACCTGCCGGCGGCCTTGCCGTAGCCCTGCAGGCAGCCCTTGAGGAACGCGGCGGCATCTGGATGGGTTGGTCTGGCAATTCCAGCGGCAACGAGGAACCCGGCCCGCTCGAGATGCAGGAGCATGGCGCGATCACCTATGCGCTGACCGATCTCACCGACACCGACGTCGAGGAATATTACCACGGCTTTGCCAACCGGGTGCTCTGGCCGATCTGCCACTACCGGATGGACTTGGCCGAATACGGTCGCAAGGAAATGGCCGGCTATTTCCGGGTGAACCGCTTCTTTGCGCAGAAGCTTGCGCCGCTTCTCAAGGAAGACGACATCATCTGGGTGCATGACTACCACCTGATCCCGCTGGCAGCCGAACTTCGCCAGATGGGCTTCAAGAACAAGATCGGCTTCTTCCTGCATATCCCGTGGCCGCCGGCGGACGTGCTGTTCACCATGCCGGTTCACGAGCAGATCATGCGCGGTCTTTCGCAGTATGACCTGGTCGGTTTCCAGACGGATTTCGATCTGGACAATTTCGGCGGCGGGCTGGTGCGCGAAGGGATCGGCGAGCGGATCGACGGCGGCAAGAAGTTCTCGACCTTCGGGCGCACCTTCAAGGGCGGCGCTTACTCGATTTCGATCGAGACCGAGATCTTTTCCAAATTCGCGATCAAGGCCGAAAAGAACGCGATGGTGCGCAAGGCGCGCCAGAGCGTCGAGGGCAAGGACCTCATCATCGGCGTCGACCGCCTGGATTATTCCAAGGGCATTACCCAGCGTATCGACGCCTTCGAGCAGTTTGTCGCAACCAACCCGGATCACCACAACAAGGTGACCTATCTGCAGATCACGCCGAAATCGCGCTCCGAAGTGCCGGAGTACGAGCAGATGCAGCGCATGGTCGCCGAACAGGCTGGCCGCGTGAACGGGGCGATCGGCACCGTGGACTGGGTGCCAATCCGCTATATCAACAGATCCGTGCCACGCCCGGTACTTGCAGGTCTCTACCGGCTGGCGAAGATCGGCCTCGTGACCCCGCTGCGCGACGGCATGAACCTTGTCGCCAAGGAATATGTGGCGGCACAGGATCCGGAAGATCCGGGCGTGCTGGTGCTTTCGCGCTTTGCCGGAGCGGCCCGCGAGCTGCGCGGCGCGCTGCTGGTCAATCCATACGACATCGAGGGAACGGCGCATGCCATCGCGCGCGGGCTCAGCATGCCGCTCGACGAGCGCAAGCAGCGCTGGCAGATGATGATGGACCACCTGCTGACCTACGACATCAATCGCTGGTGCGACGACTTCCTCAAGGACCTTATCGAGGACTGAGTATCCGCTGGAGCCGCCCCGCAATGACGGGCGGCTTCGGCCTCTATTGAGAGAGGCGGATTGACCGGCCGCCGCCAATGCGCTGAATAGATCCCATTGCCTTTTCATCATTTCGCGGCCTGCGGATTGATGCCAATTCATTTTGAGGTCTCCATGCCGGTCGCAGTCACAGCCGAACATATTGCCGAAGCCGAAACCCTGATCCGTCCGCATATCCGCCGAACCCCGACGATGCGGGTGGACATGCAGGATTTCGGGGCCGAACCATGCCAAGTCGATCTCAAGCTCGAGCAGTTGCAGCATTCCGGTTCGTTCAAAGTCCGCGGCGCCTTTACCAATCTTCTTGGCCGCGAGGTGCAGGCAGCAGGCGTGGTTGCGGCGTCCGGCGGCAATCACGGAGCAGCGGTTGCCTATGCGGCCCACAAGCTCGGTGTGCCCGCGCATATCTTTGTGCCAAGCGTCGCCTCCAAGGCGAAGATAGATCTCATCCGCTCCTACGGGGCAGAGCTCGTGATCGGCGGCGACCGCTATGCGGATGCGCTCGCTGCCAGCGAGGCTTATGTCGCGCAGTCCGGGGCGATGGCCGTGCATGCCTTCGACCAGGCGGAAACGCTGGCGGGACAAGGTACGCTCGGCAAGGAAATCGAGGAAGACCTGCCGCATATCACGACGTTGCTGGTGGCCGTCGGCGGCGGCGGACTGATCGGCGGTATCGCATCCTGGATGCGCGGCCGGGTGAAGATCGTCGCCGTGGAATCCGACCGCGCGCCGACGCTTTACGAAGCCTTCAAGGCCGGCCGGCCCGTGGATGCACCGGCCGGCGGTATCGCGGCCGACTCGCTTGCGCCACGGCAGGTGGGGCAGCTCATGTTTCCGGTGGCCCAGGCATTCATCGAGCCGCCGGTCCTGGTGACCGACGAGGACATTCTGAACGCGCAGAAGGTGCTCTGGTCTGGCGCGCGGCTGGTGACCGAGCCGGGTGGTGCGGCGGCGTTTGCGGCTGTCTTGTCCGGCAAATACCGTCCACATCCGGGTGAGCGCGTCTGCGTGCTGGTCTGCGGATCGAACACGACGGCCGTCGATTTCGGTTGAGCGTGCGCCACACTTCCCTTCGGGATGCGGCAGCGATAATGCTGAGACCATGTTTCAGCTAGAACAGCCGGCCACATTCGAGCAGGTCATCAAGAAAAGCCGCTTTCTGGCGATCGCGCTTCCCGTGGTAAGCGAGGGGGAAGCGAAAGACGCCATTGCTGGGCATAGCGTTGCCGATGCCACTCACAACTGCTGGGCCTGGCGGATTGGATCAGCCTATCGCTTTTCCGATGACGGCGAGCCGAGCGGTACGGCGGGCAAGCCGATCCTTGCCGCCATGGACGGCCAGTCGCTGGACAAGGCTGTCGTCATCGTGACCCGCTGGTTTGGCGGCATTCTGCTCGGTAGCGGTGGTCTGGTGCGCGCCTATGGCGGCACGGCTGCCGCCTGCCTGAGAGCGGGCCCGCTCATCGAATTCAAGCCGTCGGTGCAGGGTGGCGTCAGCATCGAGTTTTCCGACCTCGCAAGAACTAAGGCCAAGCTGCAGTCGATCGAGGATGTGAAGATCACCGAGGAAGTGTTCACGGATACGGGTGCCGAGCTGCGGATCCAGATACCGGAAGCCGAGCAGAACATCATTTCAAGGCTGATCTCCGACCTTACCAGCGGCAGGTCGGAGCTATCGCTGGATTGAAATCACGCCGCCTTGGCGACGTGATATTCCTTGATGGCCACCATCTTGATGGCGGGGAAGCGTTCGGACTCGTAGCGCAGCGAAAACGAGTCCTGCGCCAGGAAGACCGGATCGCCATCGAGGTCGCGGGCGATATCGCCGCGCTTGACGGTCAGGAACTTGTCGAGCTCGGCTGGCTGATCCGACGAGATCCAGCGGCAGACAGAGAAGCGCGACATTTCGAACGAGACCGGCAGCGTATATTCCCCCAACAGCCGCTCTTTGAGAACGTCGAGCTGCAGCGCGCCGACGACGCCGACGATGGCAGGCGAGCCGTCTTCCGGGGAAAACAGCTGCACGACGCCCTCTTCCGCCATCTGCTGCAGGGCTTCCTTCAGCTTCTTCGCCTTCATCGCATCTTCCAGACGCACGCGGCGCAGGATTTCCGGCGAGAAGTTCGGGACGCCTTGGAAGACGAGATTTTCGCCTTCCGTCAGCGTGTCGCCGATACGAAGCGTGCCGTGGTTGGGGATGCCGACGACATCGCCGGCAAAGGCGGTATCGGCGATGTGACGCTGGGAGGCGAAGAAGAACTGCGGCGCCGTGAGGCCCATCTGCTTGCCGGTGCGGGCAAGCCTTGCCTTCATGCCACGCTCCAGCTTGCCCGAGCAGATGCGCGCAAAGGCGATACGGTCGCGGTGGTTCGGATCCATGTTGGCCTGGATCTTGAAGACGAAGGCCGTCATCTTGTCTTCGCTTGCATGCACGGTGCGGATATCGGCGACCTGGTCACGCGGCGGCGGCGCGAAATCGGCCAGTGCCGTGATCAGATCCCGGACGCCGAGATTGCGCAGCGCCGAGCCGAAGAAGACCGGCGTCAGGTGACCCTCGAGAAAGGCCTTTCTGTCAAACGGGCGGCAGGCTTCCCGCGCCAGTTCGACTTCCTCGACGAAAGCCGCGCGTTCGTTTTCCGGCAGGCGGTCGGCGACGGCCTGGGGTCCGTTGACCGAGATCGCGTCCTCGCTGTCTGGACCACGCACCCGGTTATCGGCCAGGTGGTAGGTTCCGCAGAAGCTCTTGGAACGACCGATCGGCCAGGTGATGGGAGCCGTATCCAGCGCCAGCTTTTCCTCGACCTCGTCGAGTACTTCGAAAATGTCGCGGCTTTCGCGGTCCATCTTGTTGATGAAGGTGATGATCGGAATGTCGCGCATGCGGCAGACTTCGAACAGCTTCAGCGTGCGCGGCTCGATGCCCTTGGCGGCATCGATGACCATGATCGCCGCATCGACCGCCGTCAGCGTGCGATAGGTATCGTCCGCGAAGTCTTCGTGGCCGGGTGTATCGAGAATGTTGAAGACCTTGTCGGCATATTCGAACGTCATCACCGACGTCACGACCGAGATGCCGCGTTCGCGTTCGATCTTCATCCAGTCGGACCGCGTCTGGATGCGATCCTTCTTGGCCTTGACCTCACCGGCGAGCTGGATGGCGCCCCCGAACAGAAGCAGCTTTTCCGTCAGCGTTGTCTTGCCCGCGTCCGGATGCGCAATAATCGCGAATGTGCGGCGGCGGGAGACCGCCTCTGCAATGGTTTCGGCCATCTTTTATATCCTGTGAATTGCCGCGGTATCTAGCGACTAAAGCCCGCCATTGCAATTGACCTGCCGCGCTGCGGCGCAAAGTAATGGGCAATGACCATTCAAGCCCCCTCCTCACCCGTCCTCAATGTCCTGCGTCTTCCGCACGGCCAGGACCTGGATCTGCCCGCCTACGAGACATCAGGTGCTGCCGGCATGGACCTGCGTGCCGCCGTGACCGATGGCGAGCCGCTGACCATCGCACCCGGCAAGCGCGCCCTGGTGCCGACCGGCCTCGTGTTCGAAATCCCCGCCGGGTTCGAGGTGCAGATCCGCCCACGTTCGGGGCTTGCGTTCAAGAACGGCATCACGTGCCTCAACACGCCCGGCACGATCGACAGCGACTACCGCGGCGAAGTGAAGGTTTTGCTGATCAATCTGGGAGACGAGGATTTCGTCATTGCCCGCGGCATGCGGATCGCACAGATGGTGTTCGCGCCCGTTGTCCAGGCGCAGGTCGTCGAAGTTTCCGAGGCAAGTGCGACGGCACGCGGCGCCGGCGGGTTCGGATCCACCGGCGTCTGACGTCTGCCGGAATCCTGTGACACCGATCTAGGTCAATCAGGCGGATACCGTGGGGCGCTCCCCGGCCATCCGATACGAGATCGCCTCGGCAAGGTGTATTCTCCCGATACCATCCTTCTCGTCGAGATCGGCCAGCGTCCGCGCCACCCGCAAGACCCGATGATAGCCGCGGGCGGAGAATTTCAGCTTTTCCGCCGCGTCGCGCAACAATTGCAGCCCTCCCGCATCGAGCTCGGCGAACTTCTCGATCATGGCGGTGGAACAGCGCGCGTTGGTGAGAACCGTGTACTGGCCCTCGCCTTCGAAGCGCTCTCTTTGCCTGTCGCGTGCGGCCGCCACCCGCCTTGCCACGCCGGCGCTTGGCTCTGCCGGTGCCGGGCGGATCAGATCGCTTGCGGAGACAGCTGGCACATCGATACGGATATCGATGCGGTCCATCAGCGGGCCGGAGATACGTGCCTGATAATCCGAGGCACAGCGCGGGCCACGGGCGCAGCTATGTCCCGGTTGTCCCGCCATGCCGCAGCGACACGGGTTCATCGCGGCTACGAGCTGGATGCTCGCCGGATAGGAGACCCGGTGGTTGGCCCGGGCGATAACACATTCGCCAGTCTCCAGCGGCTGGCGGAGCGCATCGAGAACCTGGGGCGAGAATTCCGGAAACTCATCCAGGAAAAGGATGCCGTGATGCGCGAGCGAGGCTTCTCCGGGCCTGGCGCGCAGACCGCCGCCGACCAGTGCCGCCATCGTGGCGGAATGATGCGGCATGCGATAGGGCCTCCGGTCCGACAGCTTTCCGCCCGAAAGCTGGCCGGCGATCGAGTGGATCATCGAGACTTCGAGCAGTTCGGTTGCCGAAAGCGGCGGCAATATCGACGGAAGGCGGGCTGCGAGCATGGATTTTCCCGAACCGGGTGGACCGACCATCAGGAGGTTATGACCGCCGGCAGCCGCCACTTCGAGCGCGCGTTTGGCGCTTTCCTGGCCCTTGATATCGACAAGGTCAGGCAGATTGGCGGGCGGTGCGCGCACGGCCGGCTGCGGTCGCGACATGACCTGCGTGCCGCGAAAATGGTTGGCGAGCGCGATCAGGCTGCGTGGTGCAAGAATATCGACGCCGGGGCCTGCCCAGGCCGCTTCAGCGCCACTCTCTGCCGGGCAGATCAGGCCCCTTCCGATTGCGTTGGCGCTGATGGCTGCCGGAAGCGCACCGGCGACGGCTGCAAGCGTTCCATCGAGGTTCAGTTCGCCGATCACCACATAGTCAGCCAGCATGTCGCCTGGAACAGCACCGAGCGCCGCCATCAGGCCCAATGCGATCGCGAGGTCGAAATGGCTGCCTTCCTTGGGCAGGTCCGCCGGGGCGAGATTGACCGTGATCTTCTTCGGCGGCATGGCGAGACCCGAGGCATGCAGTGCTGCCTGGACCCGCTCGCGGCTTTCGGCCACCGCCTTATCGGGCAGGCCGACGATATGCATGCCGATCTTTCCAGGTCCGATCATGACCTGCACATCGACCGGAATGCCTTCAATTCCCTGAAATGCTACCGTTCTGATACGCGCGACCATTCCGACCCGCCCACTTGCAAGCTAAGGTGGGGAAATTCCCGCCTACCGTGCCACAGGTTGAAAGCTCGCACGATTGACGGTGAATTTCAAGAACAGGTAGTGAACAATTTCGCGCATGAGACGAGGACAGCGTGCATCAGGTTGCATAACGAGAACAAATGTGAACGGTTATCAGCTCTGCTTGGCGTCGATTGCATCCCACATCAGGCTCGCGACGTCTGCACCGCCGAATTTCTTGACCTCGCGGATGCCTGTCGGAGAGGTGACGTTGATCTCGGTCATGTAATCGCCGATCACGTCGATGCCGACAAAGATGAAGCCGCGCTCGCGCAGAGCCGGTCCGATACGGGCGCAGATTTCCTTTTCGCGCGGCGTGATATCGGTCGCCTCGGCACGTCCGCCGACATGCATGTTGGAGCGGCTGTCGGTTTCCGAGGGCACGCGGTTGATCGCGCCGACCGGTTCGCCGTCAACGAGAAGAATGCGCTTGTCGCCCTTGCGCACCGCCGGCAGGTAGGCCTGGGCGATATAGGGCTCGCCGCGATACATCTGGCCGAACATTTCCAGAAGCGAGGTAAAGTTGCGATCATCGCGGGCGGAATGAAACACGCCGGCGCCGCCATTGCCGTAAAGCGGCTTCAGGATGATGTCGCCGAGCTCATGGCGGAACTTGGCGATCTCCTCCGGATCACGGGAGATCAGTGTCGGCGGCATCAGGTCGGCGAATTCGGTGACGAAGATCTTTTCCGGCGAGTTGCGCACCCAGGCCGGGTCATTGACCACGAGCGTCTTTGGATGAATGCGCTCCAGCAGATGGGTGGACGTGATGTAGCCCATGTCGAAGGGCGGATCCTGGCGAAGCTGCACGACATCCATCGTCGACAGATCAGTCGGCTGCTTTTCCCCAAGGGTAAAGTGATCGCCCTTGATGTCGCGCACCTGCAGCGGCTCGAGAGCTGCAAAGATGCGTCCGTCGCGCATCGTCAGGCGGTCGGGCGTATAGTGGAACAGCTCGTAACCGCGCGATTGCGCTTCGAGCGCCATGGCGAATGTGGAATCGCCGGCAATGTTGATGCCGGAAATGTGGTCCATCTGAAATGCGACCTTGCGAATTTTCGCCATGACTTCAGCCCCCTAGGATTGGCCCGCCTGATGTAGGACGACGAACCCCGAAAGGCAACCTTGGCCCGGATAATCAGCAGGACCGACGATGGGGCCTGCGCTGCCAGAGGCCTAGAACGCATCCTGGAAATGGCGCGGAAACCTTCCCGGCAAGACGGCGATGATGTCGTATCGCTGCGATAACCCGGATACGTCCTTGCGTTTCTGCAGCCAGAGATCGCTCGCGGCCCGAATCCGTTTCTGAGATGCGAAGGAGACGGCGTCGAGCGCCTGCATCTCGGATCGTCTAGCCTTCACCTCGACAAAGACCACGAGATCGCGCTTGCGGGCGATGAGATCGATCTCGCCCAGTTTCGTGCGGTGGCGAAGGGCGAGGATGCGATAGCCTTTCAGCAGGAGATAGGCAGCAGCGACATATTCCGAGACATGGCCGCGGCGCTCTGCCTTGCGACGTCTGGCGCCGATCTCATCCCGTTGTGCCATCGCGATCCATCAGGTCCCGTTCTTCATGGCGATCAGGCGCTGATAGAGATCCTTGCGCGGCAGGCCGGTGATCCTTGCCGCTTCAGTCGCAGCCTTTGCGGTCGGATGCGTTTTGGAAAGGTCCTGCAGGATGGCATCGACCTCCACCTCGCCCGGCGCCTCTTCAGGTGCTGGAGGTTCGATCAGAAGGACGATCTCGCCCTTGACGTTGTGGCCGTCACCGTAATGGGCGGCAAGCTCGGCCAGCGTGCCCCGGCGAAACTCCTCGTAGGTCTTGGTGAGTTCCCGGCAGACGCAGGCAAGCCGGCTGCCGCCGAGCACATCGGCTGCAGAAACGAGCGTGTGGGCAATGCGATGGGGAGATTCAAACAGGATCAGCGTTGCCGGGATCTTTGAAAGTTCCGCAAGCCGGTCGCGGCGGGCTTTATCCTTGGAAGACAGAAAACCGACGAACAGGAAAGCATCCGACGGCATGCCGGAACCGACGAGGGCCGCAAGCGGGGCGGACGCGCCGGGGATCGGCACGACACGATAACCGGCATCGATCGCCATCTGGCCGAGGCGATAGCCGGGATCCGACACAAGCGGCGTGCCGGCATCGGAGACCAGCGCCACAGACTTGCCGGCTTCGAGTGCCGCAATCAGCTTCGGCCCGGCTTCGTTGGCATTGTGCTCGTGGTAGGAATAAGGGCGATTGACGATGCCGTAACGATCGAGCAGCACGCGGGTCACCCTTGTGTCCTCGCAGGCCAAAACATCGGCGCCGGACAGGGTTTCGAGCGCGCGCAGCGTGATATCGCCGAGATTGCCGATCGGGGTGGCGACGAGATAGAGCGCCGGCTCGATGGGGCGGGAAGCGATAAACGTGTTGCCGACGCGGTAACCGCGCTGTCCCTTGACGGGTTCGGCAGCGGTTTCGGTGGATTGCTCTGAAGATTGGTCGAGGGTCATCGCCTGTTATGGTCGAGGCCGCAGGCTTCGGCAAGCAGAGGCCGGCGATGTTTTGCGCGTCCGGTTTCGCGGCGTTGCGTTTTCTGTGTGCAAGTGCGGTATGAACAAGCAATTCAAGTGGCGCGGGATCCGTTCTGCTCTTGCTTTCGCATCCGAATGTCTGCCATTTTGCCCGTCCACATGATCCGGCTGCGCAATGGCCGGCAGAGAATATCAGGTGGTCCGGCATGCCGGATCGCCACGGTCGAAAGCGATAGTGTCCATGCGTATTACTCTTGAGCGCTCCAATCTCTTGAAGTCGCTGAATCACGTGCACCGCGTCGTGGAACGGCGCAACACGATTCCAATCCTGTCCAACATCCTGCTGCGCGCGTCCGACGCGAGCCTGGACATGAAGGCGACGGACCTTGATCTGGAAGTGACGGAATCGACACCGGCCATGGTGGAACAGTCCGGCGCCACGACCGTGCCGGCGCATCTGCTCTATGAAATCGTCCGCAAGCTGCCGGACGGATCCGAAGTGCTGCTCGCCACCAGCGCCGACGGCGCAACCATGACCGTGCAGTCCGGCCGTTCGAAATTTTCGCTGCAGTGCCTGCCGGAAACGGATTTCCCGGATCTGACGGCCGGCAGCTTCAGCCATACGTTCAAGATGAAGGCGACCGATCTCAAGATGCTGATCGACCGCACCCAGTTTGCGATCTCGACAGAAGAGACCCGCTATTATCTGAACGGCATCTTCTTTCACACGATCGAGGCTGGTGGCGACCTGAAGCTGCGCGCTGTTGCAACCGACGGCCATCGCCTTGCCCGTGCAGATCTCAAGGCGCCTTCCGGCTCTGAAGGCATGCCGGGCATCATCGTGCCGCGCAAGACCGTGGGCGAGCTGCAGAAGCTGGTCGACGATCCGGAAGCCTTCGTGACGGTGGAAGTCTCGGATGCCAAGATCCGCCTCTCGATCGGCGGCATCGTCATGACGTCGAAGCTGATCGACGGCACATTCCCCGATTACCAGCGCGTTATCCCGACCGGCAACGACAAGGAAATGCGCGTCGACTGCCAGAGCTTTACCAAGGCTGTGGACCGCGTCTCCACGATCTCTTCCGAGCGCGGACGTGCCGTGAAGCTGTCGCTGTCCGAAGGGCAGCTGATGCTGACGGTCAACAACCCGGATTCCGGCAGCGCCACGGAAGAAGTGGCTGTCGGCTACGAATACGACGCGATGGAAATCGGCTTCAACGCCAAGTACCTGCTCGATATCACCGCCCAGCTTTCCGGCGACGACGCGATCTTCATGCTGGCGGATGCGGGGTCACCGACACTGGTGCGCGATACGGCGGGCGACGATGCGCTCTATGTGCTGATGCCGATGCGCGTATAGCATCTTACCAGGCGGCTCGGTTAACCCCAGCCGCCTTTTTTGTGCCGTATTCCGCCTGCGACATTTTATCTTGTGTTTGCGGCAAAACGGTTCACACTGGATGAAACTGGAGGGGACGACCTGATGGAACTGCGTTTGAAGGAACGGCTTGGCCGGAAATTTGACGAGGAAATCCGTTTCTTCAAAGGATGGATCGACGGTCCGAAACAGGTCGGAGCCATCATCCCCACATCCTCAGTCACCGCCAAGCGGATGGCGAGCATCATCGACACAAGTTCCGGCCTGCCGGTTCTCGAGCTTGGACCAGGCACCGGCGTTATCACCAAGGCGATCCTGAAAACCGGCATCGAGCCGCAGAACCTCGTTTCGATCGAGTATTCGACCGATTTCTACCAGCATCTGATGCGGACGTTCGAAGGCGTGCATTTCATCAATGGCGACGCGTTCGATCTGGATCGCACACTCGACACGCTGAAACATCAGAAATTCGACTGCGTGATCTGCGCCATTCCGATGCTGAGCTTTCCGATGGAGCGCCGCATCGAGCTTCTGGAGGATCTTCTCGACCGCGTTCCGGCGGGACGCCCGGTGATGCAGATCACCTACAGCCCGGTTTCGCCTATTATCGCCAAGCCAGAGCGCTACAAGATCAAGCACTATGACTTCGTGGTGCGCAACATTCCGCCGGCGCAGCTATGGACATATACGCGCGCTTAGCGTCCGGACCTTCTCCGACATGACATTTGGGATTTACATCACGCATCCGCAGGTCCGGATCGACCCCAACGTGCCGGTGCCGCAATGGGGCCTGTCCGACACGGGTCGTCTGCGCGCCGAACAGGCGGCGACATCCGGCTGGGTATCCAAGCTCGGGCGCATCGTCTCGAGCGACGAGACAAAGGCAATCGAGACCGCCGACATCCTGGCCGCGGCCGTCAGTCTCAAGACCGAAATCCTCGATGGCCTGCACGAGAACGATCGCTCGGCGACCGGCTTTCTGGCGCCGCCGGATTTCGAGGCGGCAGCCGGATGGTTTTTCGCGCACCCAACCGAAAGCTTCAAAGGCTGGGAGCGCGCAGTCGATGCGCAGGCGCGGATCGTGTCTGTGGTCGAATCCATTCTGGCGGGCCATGATCCCGCGGTGCCGATCGCCTTTGTCGGTCATGGCGGCGTCGGCACGCTTCTGAAATGTCACCTGAAACGAACGGCCATATCCCGCGCGGAAGACCAGCCGGGTGGCGGTGGCAATCTGTTCCGCTTCACCCTTGCGGATCGCGCCGTCACATGCGACTGGACCCCGATCGAAACATGGAAGGGAGACTGACAGACATGCAAGCGCGTGACAGGCTGATCGTGGGCCTTGATATCCCGACCGTGTCCGAAGCGGAAAAGATGGTGGCAACGCTTGGCGACACCGTCTCTTTCTACAAGATCGGCTACCAGCTGGCCTTTGCCGGTGGGTTGGAGTTTGCCCGCGAGCTTGCAGAGGATGGCAAGCAGATCTTTCTCGACATGAAACTGCTCGATATCGACAACACGGTCGCCAAAGCTGTCGAGAACATTGCCAAGATGGGCATGACCATGTTGACGCTGCATGCCTATCCGAAGGCAATGCGCGCCGCGGTCGAAGCAGCAAAGGGCTCCGATCTCTGCCTGCTCGGCGTTACCGTGCTGACCTCGATGGATGCGGCCGATATGATCGAAGCCGGCTATGCGCAGACACCGGGCGAGCTGGTGGCACGACGCGCCGAACAGGCGCGTGCGGCCGGTATGGGCGGCATCGTCTGCTCGGCCGAGGAATCGGCCGCCGTCAGGGCGATCGTCGGAGCCGACATGGCGGTGGTCACCCCCGGCATCCGTCCGACCGGCTCCGATGCCGGCGACCAGAAACGTGTCGTGACACCTTTCGATGCCCTGAAGTCAGGCTCCAGCCACCTTGTCGTTGCCCGCCCGATCGTCAAGGCAGCCGACCCGAAGGCGGCCGCGCAGGCTATCCTCGCGGAGATGCAGGCGGCGCTCTGACCTGCAGACGACGCTTGATCCGGATCAGCGGTTGTTGGCCAATCGGTTACGAGCGCCGTCGTTGACGATAAGGTTTGGGGAACCGCCGGGAAGGCTGTTGTCGACAACGGTATTGTCGTCAGCGCCGTCTTTGTGATCGAGCCCTCCCAGCAACATCTTGGGCTGAACGAGGCAATAGCTGTTGAAGACGCTCACGCCCTGGCGACTTCCAATCCATACTGCAGGGCGGGAGACAGGCAGCTTGTACTCGAAGGTATTGGCGCGAACGACGTTGCCCTTCGGAGGCTGGTGGCGAATGGTGCCCCCCTCACCGCAGTTCCGATATAGAAATATGCCGCCGGTCAACGGATTGACGAACCTGTTGTTTTCGATCCGGTTGTTTGCCGAGCCATCGACTGCCAAGACCTCTCGCCATTTCGGATTGGCTGCGAAAACATTTCCGACAATGGTGTTTCGTGCCGATTCCGCATCGAGGTAAACGACGGTCGATTCCGCTTTTCCAGTGAATCGCGAATTCTGCAGCGTAACGTCCGCCACACCCGGCGCAAGATAGAGCGGCACCCCGGCACTGCCAGAGAATGTCAGATTGTCGAGAAGAATACGTTTTGGGGCCGCCGCCTGTGCCCGCAAGGTATGTCCCGGGTGCTGCGAGGAGGCCTTGACTTGCTCGGCTTGGCCGTTGGCACCGAGGCCCTGGATCCGCAGATCCCCCCGGATATGACAATTGCGGATCGTAATATCAGTGGGCGCGTCCCATTTGCCTTGCGGCAGTTTGCGTGAGCGGATCAACACGGTTCTGCCTTTAGCAGCCGAGCCATCAATCGTCGCGCCGTTGCAGTCAAAGACAACACCGGAAGCACGACTACCCGAGAATATGACAGGCCGCACGATGTTGTCGCTCTGAGCAAGCGATACATCGCAGCTAATTTCCACCGGCTTGAGACCGGAACTTGCCGGTGCCCGCAACTTTTCCATGATCTTCGGGCTACAACTTGCAGCCTTTGCGGGGCCGCAGGCGACCAGCAGCAACGGCACGAGATACGGCAGAGCCAAACAGGCGTTGCGCGCTGCAATCCGGCCGCGTTGTCCGGTCTTTATCATGTTGACTCCCCGCCAGATTTGCTCGAATCGAATATGCCCAATCGAGGAGAGGTTATTATGGCAAAAGGTTACTGGATTGCTCGGGTCGATGTTCGCGACGCCGAGCGATACAAGGACTACGTCGCGGCGGCGAAACCGGCATTTGAGGAATACGGCGCCAATTTCCTTGCCCGCGGCGGCGCGATGACCGAACTGGAGGGCACGGCCCGCGGCCGCAATGTGGTGATCGAGTTCCCGTCGATGCAGGCTGCAGTCGATTGCTACAACTCGCCGGCATATCAGATCGCTGCTAAAATCCGCCAGGAAGCGGCCAATGCCGAAATGGTTGTGGTTGAGGGTGTCTGATATCGCTCGCTGACAGCGACAACCGTTTGCGGAAACACTTCCACCACCGCCCGGATTCGGCTAAACAGCATTCCATATTTCGTCGTCCCTTCTTCAGGCTCCCGGAGCTTATCATGACCATCAACAATCTACCGCCTCTCGTCACCGTCTTCGGGGGATCCGGCTTCGTCGGCAGACAGGTGGTTCGCACGCTTGCCAAGCGCGGCTACCGTGTTCGCGTCGCGGTGCGTCGCCCGGATCTTGCCGGCTTTCTTCTGCCCGCCGGCTATGTCGGCCAGATCTCGCTGGTGCAGGCGAACCTGCGCTACCGCGATTCCGTGCTGCGAGCCGTCGAAGGCTCCGCGCATGTGGTCAACTGCATCGGCATCCTGTTCGAAAGCGGCCGCAACACGTTCGACGGCGTGCAGGATATCGGCGTGAAGACGCTGGTCGAAGCCGTGAAGGCTGCCGGCGCGAAGCTGACCCATGTTTCGGCAATCGGTGCCGATGTCAATTCCGCTTCGAGCTACGCACGCAGCAAGGGCCGCGCCGAAGCGACGATCCAGGCCGCACTTCCGGATGCGGTGATCCTGCGTCCTTCCGTGGTTTTCGGTGCTGACGACAGCTTCTTCAACCGGTTCGCCTCGATGGCACGGACGTTCCCGTTCCTACCGCTGATTGGTGGTGGCCATACGAAACTGCAGCCGGTCTTCGTGGAAGACGTGGCGGAAACCGTGGGACGCTCCGTCGACGGCTCCATTCCGTCCGGCAAGATCTACGAGCTGGGTGGCGGCGAAGTAATGACGATGCGCGACTGCATGGAAACGGTCATGCGTGTGACCGCCCGCAAGAAGCCGCTTCTCTCTCTGCCTTTCGGCGTGGCCTCCATGATCGGCAGCGTTGCCTCGATGGTGCCCCTGATCACCCCGCCGGTCACGGCGGACCAGGTGGAACTCCTGAAACGGGACAATGTGGTTTCGGACGCTGCGGAAAAAGACGGCCGCACGCTTGCGGGTATCGGCATCACTCCGACCCTGGCCACCTCCGTTCTTGCGTCCTATCTCGTGCGCTACCGGCCGCAGGGCCAGTACACGGGCTCCGGCAAGGCCGCCTGATTTCAATATCATAGATCCTTACCGGATCCTTGACGACGTGCTCTCCGGGGCGCGTCGTTTTTTTTGAGCGCAGGTGCCGAAAGCTCTGTGGCGCAAAGGTCGCAGTTATTGGCCGTCTTGCGTTAACGGGCAGTTTAGCAAAAACGTTTATTGAATATCAGCCACACGGCCCGTAGACCCACACACAGATATTTCCCTTCTGAAAGGCGCATTTGCATGGGCAAACCCATCGCCCTCTTTTTCGTATGTGCAGCACTTGTGATCCTTGCAGGATCGTTCATGGCTCCTGAAACCGGAGCTGCCGGCAAGCTCGATTGCGCGCCTGCTTATGGTGTCGATCCCTGCAGCACTGCTTCCATCCGCTACTGAAGCAGAGAGCATCTACCTCTCCCTATGACAAAGGCGGCCGGTGGCCGCCTTTTGCTTTTTCCGGTTCCGACCTTCAGGCCCCGAGCAACAGGGCCGTGAGGCCGATGGCGCCGACTGCGATCCGCCAGTAGGCGAAAGGCGCGTAGCCGCGGCTCGAGATGAAATTGAGAAGTGAGCGCACGACAAACACGGCCGTTACGAAAGCCGAGAGAAAACCGACCACGATGACCGCACTGTCGTCGAAGGACAGCAGCGCACGGTTCTTGACAAGATCGAGCGTGAAGGCACCGACCATTGTCGGCATGGCGAGGAAGAACGAGAACTCCGCCGCAGACCGCTTGTCCGCGCCAAGCAGGAGCGCGCCGACGATGGTGGCGCCGGAGCGCGACGTGCCGGGGATCATCGCGAGGCACTGGCAGAACCCGATCTTGAGCGCCAGCGACAGCGGATAGTCCATCACGTCATGATATTTCGGTTCGAACTTCATGCGATCGACGGCAAGCAGGATGAAGCCACCGACGATCAGCATGACGCAGATCAATATCGGCGTTTCGAACAGGACCGTCTTGATGAAATCATGCGCGATGGCGCCGATCACGGCGGCCGGGAGAAAACCCGCCAGAATGGTCAGAACGAAACGGCGCGACTGGACACTTGTTGGCAGCGAGATGGCGATCGAAATCAGCCTCTGCGCATAGACCAGGAGAATGGCCAGGATGGCGCCGAGCTGAATCAGGACGGCAAACGTGTTTCCGGGAGAATTGAAACCGAGAAAATGGCCGGCAAGCAGCACATGTGCGGTGGATGAAACGGGCAGAAATTCCGTGAGCCCCTCGATAATACCGAGTACGAGGGCGCTGATAATGGGCTGATCCACCATTCTTAGTCCTTTGCTATGCGATAGAGGTGGTTTTTAATCGTTTCTTAGCGGTTTGTGGCCCCTGCTTGTACTGGCCCTACCAAATCCATATAGCTGGCATATGTCAGGCGGGCGCCCGAAGCAGCCGCTTTCCTATACATTATAACTGAAGTTTTCTAATCGATGCCCACCCTATATCATCATCCTATGTCGTCTTCCTCACGCTTCGTCCGTCTGATCCTCGCGGAATACGGCTTCCAGACGGATCTGGTCGAGGAGCAGACCTGGGAAAAGCGCCGCGAGTTTCTCACGCTCAACCCGGCGGCGACCCTGCCCGTCTATGTTGACGACAATATGCGCGTTCTGTGCGGCCCGTCGGTTCTGATGGAATTTCTCGACGAGACCCATGGCGTGCTGAAGCGAGACCGCCGGCTGCTTGCCGAAGACCCGTGGCAGCGGGCCGAAATCCGTCGGCTGACGGAATGGTTCCTGATCAAGATGGAGCAGGACGTGACCCGGCCGCTGACGCGCGAGCGCGTCTACAAGCTGCAGATGACCGCGGCACAGGGCGGTGGCGCACCCGATTCAAAGGTGCTGCGGACATCCCGCGCCAACATTCGCCAGCATATGAAATATCTCGCCTGGCTTGCCGGCTCGCGCCAGTGGCTGGCCGGCGAGCGCCTGAGCTATGCCGACCTTGCCGCCGCCGCCTCGATCTCCGTGCTCGATTATCTGGGCGAAATCGACTGGTCGGAAATCCCGATCGCCAAGGACTGGTACCAGCGGATCAAATCGCGCCCCTCTTTCCGTCCGCTGCTGTCCGAGCGCATCCGCGGCCTCACTCCGGTATCGCATTATGCGGACCTTGATTTCTGAGCCGGACCACGACCTGAGCCAGGAGAAGGTCGACCTTCGGGCCGACCGGCGTCGGCAGAAGCTGGCTGCCTTCATTCGCGAGGAAGCCGCAGCCCAGGGCTTCGATCTCTGTCGCATCACAAGGCCCGACAGCATTCCGAAAGCACCGGAACGGCTAACGACATTTCTATCTGACGAGCATCACGGCACGATGGACTGGATGGCGGAGACGCGCGAGCGTCGCGGCGATCCCAAGGCGCTCTGGTCCGAAGTCAGGTCGATCGTGATGTTTGCGATGAATTACGGGCCGGACGAGGATCCGCGCGGCATTCTGGAGAAGCCCGACAAGGCCGCGATTTCCGTCTATGCCCGCAACCGCGACTATCACGACGTGATCAAGGGTCGGCTGAAGGAGATCGCCACACGGTTTGCCGCCCGTGCCGGCGAGGATGTCAAAGTATTCGTCGATACGGCACCGGTGATGGAAAAGCCGCTTGGCGAAGCCGCCGGCATCGGATGGCAGGGCAAGCACACCAATCTGGTCAGCCGCACGCACGGGTCCTGGCTTTTTCTCGGCAGCCTGTTCACGACAGCGGATCTGGCCTTCGACGAGGCTGAGCGGGACTATTGCGGCTCCTGCCGCGCCTGTCTCGACGCCTGCCCGACGGCGGCGTTTCCGGCGCCCTACCGGCTGGATGCGCGGCGCTGCATCTCCTACCTGACGATTGAGCACAAGGGACCGATCGCGCCCGAATTCCGTTCGCTGATCGGCAACCGTATCTATGGCTGCGACGATTGCCTTGCGGCATGCCCATGGAACAAGTTCGCGGCCAGCGCGTCTGAAATGAAGCTGAAGGCGCGCGAGGACCTCAAGGAACCGTCGATTGCGTTTCTTCTCACCTTGGACGATCCGGCGTTTCGCACCTTCTTCAGCGGATCGCCGGTGAAAAGGATCGGCCGAGACCGTTTCGTGCGCAACGTGCTGATCGCTGCCGGCAATTCCGGCGACCGCAGTTTCGTCGATCAGTGTCGCAGGTTATCAGTGGATGCGTCCCCTACCGTGCGCGGAATGGCGATCTGGGCGCTGAAGCGGCTGATGTCGGAGGCGGAGTTCGCTATGTTTGCGGCGGCACGGGCTCCGGACGATGATGCCGAGGTCGAAAACGAATGGACGATGGCAGGAGTGGTTTGATGCGGGTGATGATCTTCGGATGCGGCTATTCCGGCCAGGCGATTGCAGAGGCCTTCATCGCCGACGGCGCTACGGTTTCCGGCACGGTTCGCAGCGAGGAGAAGGCCGTGGCTCTTCGCGCAAAGGGCATTCGGCCCTTCATCTTCGACGGCAGCGAGTTCGATGGAGCGCTGCCGGGCGAGATGGCCGAGGTGACGCATCTGGTTCAGTCCATCCCACCCGGTCATGAAGGCGATCCGCTCCTGAAGCTGATCGACGGCAAGCTCTCGGCCTTGTTTCCGAAGCTCGAATGGATCGGCTATCTCTCGACAGTCGGTGTCTATGGTGACCATGGCGGTGACTGGGTGACCGAAGAGACGCCGGGAAGCCCCATCCTTGGCCGCTCGATCGAACGGGTCGATACAGAGGATGCCTGGACGGAGCAGGCGACCAGCGTTGGCGTGCCATGCGCAGTGCTGCGTCTCTCCGGCATCTACGGGCCCGGGCGCAACGCCTTCATCAATCTTTCCCGCGGCAGCGCGCGACGCATCATCAAGAAGGGTCAAGTGTTCAACCGGATCCGGGTGGAGGATATCGGGGGCGCCTCGCTGTTTCTCGGGAGCCGACGGATGGGTGGCCTCTATAATGTCACCGACGACGAGCCATGCCCGCCCCAGGACGTGATCGTCGAGGCTGCCCGGATGATGGGCGTCGAGCCGCCGCCGGAACAGGATTTCGACACTGCAGACATGTCTCCGATGGCGCGGTCCTTCTATGGCGCCAACAAGCGCGTCTCGAATGAGAAGATCAGGGCCGCCGGCTTCCAATTCCGCTTTCCGAATTACCGCGTTTCGCTCTCGGAATTGTGGTCTTCCGACCGCTGGAGAGGATGAAATCTCCTCTACTCATCGGTGGGAATTTTCATCCTGAGCCATTATCCCGGTCATAAATTCTTAATGCCTGGGGCGCGGCGCCCCAAAACCGGTCCAAATAAGACAGCAGACCGACTTTAAGAGAAAAAAATTTTGCCTGTTTTCGTGAACACGAGTCGTCCGTGGGGAACAGTGGAATGACGTTTCGCTTGGAGACTGATTCTAAAGCTTTTCTTCCAAAAAAGCTTAGCCAGGTGCATTAACAACATCGATCGCAATGTAATCACGAATGTTACAATGCGTAACACTCCGTGATAACTAATCCCACTTTTTCGCCATTTTTGGCCCCGCTTAAGCCGGCTGCACGCAACGTGCAGGGACAAACGGACGGGGACGACCGACTTGACAACAATTCGACGCTCGACACTCGCGGTTGCCATTGCTGCTTTTGCACTACTCGGCACCGCGCAGGCCAATGCTGCGCCCGGATGCGGCCATGCATCCTGGTATGCTCTTTCATCAAAGACCGCTTCCGGCGAGCGGATGAACGCCGCCAAGCTGACCGCCGCACATCGCTCGCTGCCATTCGGCACCAGGGTTCTCGTGACCAACAAGCGCAACGGCAAAAGCGTCGTCGTGCGCATCAACGATCGCGGCCCGTTCATTCGCGGCCGGGTGATCGACGTTTCGAAAGCCGCAGCCAAGGATATCGGCATGGTCTCTTCGGGCACTGCGCAGGTCTGCTACCAGATCGTTGCCGACACCCGCGCTTCCAGCCAGAAGATCTCCGGCAAGGGCATCAAGGACGTCGACGGCTGAGGCACCAGAGCTTTGAACGCCTGACGTGCTGCACTTGCCCTTTCGACCGTTCGCGGTTACGACCCACCCCACACGGGTTCAACCGAGACGGAGAATGACATGCGACTGGGCGGACGAGTAGCCGGAGCAATCGACGTACTGGCGGATATCGAGGCACGCAGACGCCCCGTCGCCGACGCGCTGAAGGACTGGGGCCTCGCGCACCGCTTTGCCGGATCCGGCGACCGCGCCGCAATCGGAAACATCGTCTACGACGCATTGCGTATGCGGCTCAGCCACGCATTCATCATGGATGACGATAGTGCCGTCGCACTGGCCTATGCGGTTCTCCTTCGCCAGTGGGGATATTCTCCGGAAACCCTGGCTGCCGATTTTGCCGACGACCGTTTCGCGCCGCCGGTTTTGACCGAAGCGCATATCGCCGCCTTTTCCTCCCGCAAGCTGGAAGACGCGCCGCTTCACATCCAGGGCGACATTCCGGACTGGGTTCAGCCTTCCTTCGAAGCAAATTTCGGCGACGACTGGCTGGCCGAGGCAAAGGCACTTGCCACCCGACCGACGCTTGATCTGCGCGCCAACACGCTGAAGGCGTCGCGCGACAAGGTGGTCAAGGCGCTGGACCGCGCCGGTGCCAAGCCTGCGCGCATTGCCCGCAACGGCATCCGGATCGCTGCCGGCGAAGGTGCTTCCCGGCTTCCGAATATCACTGCCGAGCTTTCCTTCCAGAAGGGCTGGTTCGAGGTGCAGGACGAGGGCTCGCAGATCGTGGCCGAGCTCGTTCAGCCTGCCGAGAACCATCAGGTGCTGGACTATTGCGCCGGCGGTGGCGGCAAGACGCTGGCCATGTCGGCTGCAATGAACAACAAAGGCCAGGTTCACGCCTACGATACCGACCGCAAGCGGCTGGCGCCGATCATCGAGCGCCTGCGTCGGGCCGGCACCCGCAACGTCCAGGTTCACGACGATGCGCGCCAGCTTGAAGGTCTCCGGAACAAGCTGGATGCGGTTCTGGTCGACGCGCCCTGCACCGGCACCGGGACATGGCGCCGTCGCCCCGACACGAAATGGCGGCTGACGCAGAAGAACCTCGACGAGCGCATTGCGCAGCAGCAGGATGCGCTTCTGGAAGCATCCGCTTTCGTGAAGCCGGGCGGCGCGCTTCTTTATGTGACCTGTTCGATCCTGCCGGAAGAAAACGACCAGCAGGCTGTCCGGTTCTGCGAGCAAAACCCCGAGTTCTCCATTGTACCGGCAGCCGACCAGTGGGCGAAGATTTTCGGCAACGACGCGGCCACGCCTCGCGCCAAGGATGCAGCGACGGTCACGCTGTCTCCCGCAAGTACCGATACGGACGGATTCTTTTTCTGCCGCATGCAACGCAAGGTTTGAGCGGGACTTGCATTGCGGATTTACCCTGAAAGAATTCTAAACCAGATCATTTGACACAAGTTTAGATTTGCGCGATGAGCCTTTGAGGCAGCCTCGTTTTCAAACGACGCCGCAATGGAGAGGGACATGATCCGCAAATTCGCTTTCAGCGCCGCACTGGCGCTTCTCGCCGCATCGACTACATTAACGGCAGCGCGCGCCGACACGAAGCCGGCCGCCGTGCTCAAGCATTATTCCGAGCTGGCGCATGCCAAGTTCGAGGATTCGCTGATATCAGCGCAAAGCCTCGAAAAGGCCATCGACGGGCTGATTGCAAGCCCAAGCGAGGAAACGCTTAAGGCGGCGAAAGCAGCCTGGATCGCGGCGCGTGTTCCCTACCAGCAGACCGAAGTCTATCGCTTCGGCAATTCTGCCGTTGACGACTGGGAAGGCAAGGTCAACGCCTGGCCGCTGGATGAAGGCCTGATCGATTACGTCGACCCCTCCTATGGCACCGAAAGCGACGAGAACGCGCTCTATACGGCCAACATCATTGCCAACCCCAAGATCAAGGTGAACGGCAAGACGCTCGACACGACCAAGATCACCACGAAGACCCTTCGCAGCCTGCATGAGGCCGGCGAGATCGAGGCGAATGTGGCGACCGGGTACCATGCGATCGAGTTTCTACTGTGGGGCCAAGATACCAATGGCACCGGGCCTGGCGCCGGTACGCGCCCCTATACGGATTACAGCAAGACCGAATGCACCAACGGCAATTGCGACCGTCGCGCCGCCTACCTGAAAGCGGCAACCGCATTGCTGGTTGCCGATCTGAAGGACATGGTCGTGGCGTGGGGCCCCAAGGGCAAGGCTACCAGGACTGTCGAGGCCAATGGCAAGAAGGGTCTGAGCGCCATTCTGACCGGCATGGGCTCACTCTCCTATGGCGAGCTTGCCGGCGAGCGGATGAAGCTTGGCCTGCTGCTGCATGATCCGGAAGAAGAGCATGACTGCTTCTCCGACAACACCTATGCCTCGCACCTCAACGACGCGATCGGCATCAAGTCGGCCTATACGGGAGAATATACCCGTATCGACGGGACCAAAATGACCGGAGCCTCTCTTTCGGACCTCGTCTTGGCCAAGGACAAAGCGCTGGACGACGAGATGAAGGGCAAACTGGATGCAACGCTTGCGGCCATGAACGCGATGGCCGACCGTGCCCAGAAGGTCGAGGCCTATGACCAGATGATCGGCGAGAACAATGCCGACGGGAACGCCGTCGTCCAGAAAGCGATCGATGGCCTGATCGACCAGACCAAGACGATCGAGCGCGTCGTAGCGTCGCTCGATCTCGGCAAGGTTGAGCTCGAGGGCTCCGACAGCCTCGACAATCCCGATGCGGTGTTCCAGTAAGCCGCTGAAGCGGTTGCCAAGCGATTGCGATGAAGAACGTCACCTCCCCCACCCCTCCCCGAACGCGGGAGGGGCATAACCACTCCCCGGCTTGTCCCCAGCACCCGCTGGACGACGAGCTCGCGCGTGGCTGCCTTCCCCATCGCGGGAACGGAGCCGGGAAAAGCGGCTACTGGTATCGTCTGGTTTTGCCGCTGCTTTCAGGCGCTCTGTTTCTGATCCCCATCGTCGCCACCGGTGGCGACAGCATTTTTCCGACGTCGCGCACCGATCTCAACCCGAAAGACCAGAAGCGGGTGGAGAGCGTGACGCGTGCCACGACGGACTTCTCCAAGCCTGAGCAGTTCGAGCTGATGGCCGGCGGCGGGGCAACCACCAAGGCAAGCGTCAACGGCAATATCTTCTCGCATTTTTCCGCCAACATCACGTTCGAGGAAGAGCAGGATTTCAAGCTCGGCAATGCGCTGTTCACCAAGCTCTGGGTGTCTTCTCCCTCGTCGACCCAGGCTTCCGACGGGTTGGGGCCGCTGTTCAACGCACGGGCCTGCCAGAGCTGCCACCTGAAGGACGGTCGCGGGCATCCGCCAGAAGGTGCCGCAGACGCGACATCGATGTTCCTGCGGCTGGCCCGCCCGGCCCGGACCGACGACGAACGCGCGGCAATCGCCGATTATCGCAAGCTCAACTTTCCGGATGCGGTCTATGGCGAGCAGTTGCAGGATCTGGCAGTCCCCGGCCTTCAGGCCGAAGGCCGACTGCAGATTGCCTATCAGGACCTGCCGGTGACACTTGCCGATGGCGAGGTGGTCACTCTGCGCAAGCCCAGCTATTCGGTGAGCGACCTGGGGTTTGGCCCGATGGAGGGCGACGTCACGCTTTCGCCGCGTGTCGCCCCGCCGATGATCGGCATGGGCCTCATCCAGGCGATCCACGAGGCCGACCTGCTAGATAACGCCGATCCTGACGACACCGATGGCGATGGTATCTCGGGCAAGGCCGCGCTGGTGCGCGACCACAAGAGCGGCGAGCTGAAGATCGGGCGTTTCGGCTTCAAGGCGCAGAATGCGTCCATCCGCGACCAGAGCTCATCGGCTTTCGTCGGCGATATCGGCATTTCGACACCGGACGATCCGTTCGATCACGGCGACTGCCGGAAGGCGCAAAGCGACTGTCTGGCCCTGCCGACCGGTGTCCAGCCGAGGCTCGGTCCGGTGGAAGCGCCTGATCCGGTGCTGCCGCTCGTCACGTTCTACTCGGAAAACTTGGCCGTGCCGGCCCGACGCGATATCGGGGATGCCGGCGTGCTGAAGGGCAAACAGCTGTTTTATCAGACGGGCTGTGCTTCCTGCCACATGCCGAAATTCGTGACCCGCCGCGATGCGGGAAACAAGGCGCATGCATTCCAGCTGATCTGGCCCTATTCCGACTTCCTGCTGCACGACATGGGCGAAGGCCTTGCCGATGGCCAGCAGGTGGGCGTGGCGAACGGGCAGGAATGGCGCACTCAACCGCTCTGGGGTCTCGGCTTGACGCAGACCGTCAATGGGCACACGTTCTTCCTGCATGACGGGCGGGCGCGAAACCTGACCGAGGCAATTCTCTGGCATGGCGGCGAGGCAGAGAAGGCACGTGATGCCTTTGCATCGCTTTCCAAAGATGATCGCGCTTCTCTTCTCACCTTCCTGGAGTCACTCTGATGCGCAAGATCTTCGCGGCCGGCCTGGCTCTGCTGCTGTCCACAACGGCGCAGGCGCAGGATGCCGACAGCGTTCCGGCAGTCGAACTTCCGGCAGCTACCGTCACGAAGGTGATGACTGCGGCGGTCAACGGCTTTGTCCGGCCGGGCTATGATGCCTTCGAGACGTCTGCGCAGGATGTGGCCGACAAGAGTGCTGCACTCTGCAAGGCCCCCTCGGTCGCCAATCTCGACGTCGTTAAGACCGCATTCCGCGCGCTCGTCGTCAGCTGGGGGTCGATCGAGATCGTCCGCACTGGACCGATCATCGAGCAGAACCGGTTCGAGCGGGTGCTGTTTTATCCCGACCGCAAGAGCACCGGTCTGAAGCAGGTGCAGGCTGTGCTTGCCAAGAAGGACGAGACGGCGACGGACCCGACGACGCTTGCCTCCAAAAGCGTTGCAACACAGGGTCTCGGCGCACTCGAATATCTGCTTTACGGCACCAATGCCGATAGCGATCTGCTGGCGGCCGAGAATGCATTTCGCTGCCGATATGCCGCCGCAGCCGCGCAGAACGTTGCCAATGTCGCAAAGGAAGTGGCCGGTATCTGGGACGCGCCGGATGGCATCGCCAAGACGTGGGAACAGCCGGGACCCGACAATCCAGCCTTTCGCACAGGCGGCGAGGCGATAACCGCATTGCTCGGTATTCTGGTCCATGGCGCGGAGGCCGTGCGCGACCAGCGGATCGAGACATTCTACAAAGGTGCCGGCAAGGCGACGTTTCCGAAACAGGCGCTATTCTGGCGTTCGCAAAACACCTGGGACAGCCTGCACGGCAATCTTGATGGATTGTCAAAGCTGCTCGCCACGTCGGGCATGGTCGAGCTGCTGCAGGAAAAGGACCGACCGGTCGTCGCGGCAACGCAGGCCAGATTGCAGTCGATGATCGCCACGGCCCGCACCGTCATGCCCAATATCGAAGTGGCGGTCGAAAACCCCAGCGAACAGGCGAAGCTTCAATCGCTTCTCAACGGCGGCAAGGACGTGATCGCCAAGCTGAACGACGGTTATGGCGGCGCGATCGGGCTTTCTTCCGGCTTCTCGTTTGCAGACGGCGACTAGGCCATGAGCTGGCGCGGCGAAACGATCGATCGACGCTGTTTCCTGAAGGCCGCCGGCATCGCCTTTACCGCGGCCCTTCAACCGCGCTCGCTGATGGCGCTGGAGCGGGCAGACGCGGTTTATGCCTCGGGTTTTCGCGCGCCAGACGGTTCGTTCGGCATTGCGACCGTCTCGGAGCGCGGCGAGATCATCGACCGTGTGGCGCTTCCCGCGCGGGCGCATGGCATGGCCTTCAGTGCTACGACCGGTCGAACCGTCGCCTTTGCCAGACGGCCGGGCACGTTCGCCATGGTGTTCGATGCAGCACGCCGGGCAGAGCCTGTCATGATCACGGCGCCGGAGGGGCGGCACTTCTACGGGCACGGGCATTTCTCACCCGACGGCACCAGGCTTTACGCGAGCGAGAACGATTTCGACGGCAATCGCGGCATGATCGGGGTCTATGACGGAACCGACGGCTTCCGCCGCATCGGCGAATTCGATGCCCATGGTGTCGGCACCCACGACATGACCGTCTCCGACGACGGGTCGATGCTGGTCATTGCCAATGGCGGTATCGAGACGCATCCGGATTTCGGCCGCACCAAGCTCAATCTCGACCGGATGGAGCCATCGCTGGTGCTGCTGGATGCAAGATCCGGCGCGCTGATCCAGAAACACCTGATGCCGCCGGCGCTATCCCAGCTTTCCACACGGCATCTCGACATTGCCGACAGTGGCCGGATCTGGTTTGCCTGCCAGTGGGAAGGTGCGCGCAACGCATTGCCGCCGCTTGCCGGCTGGTTTTCGAAAGGCGAGGACATCGCATTCCTCGACCTGCCCGACCCGACAACGGTCCGGCTTGGCAACTATGTGGGTGCGATTGCCGTCAATCGTCGCGAGGGCTTGGTCGGCCTGACATCGCCGGTTGGCGGTGCGGCGGTGACGCTGGATGCAAGGACCGGCAAGGTGATGAGGGAAGAGACGGTGCGGGAGGCTGCGGGCGTGGCACCGGCTGCGCACGGCATCGCGGTCTCGACCTATGACGGGCGTTTCAACGAGACCAAAAGCCGGATAGCCTGGGACCAGCACATCGTTCGCATCGGATGATCTTTCCGGCCGCTCAAACCGCTCTATCTGAGGGTACATGCGCAAACCTATTGTCTACGGTCTCTTCATCATCGCGTCGGTCGCCGTCGGCGTGATCAGCGGCGTCAGCAACATTCCCGGCGAATGGTACCAACAGCTGAACAAGCCGTTCTTCAATCCGCCGAACTGGATCTTCGGACCGGTCTGGACGGTTCTCTACGGCATGATCGGCGCGGCTCTCGCCTCGACCTGGTACGACCAGAACAACACTCGACGCTTGGTCGTGTTTGCGGTTCAGGCCGTGTTGAACCTTCTCTGGTCTCCGGCCTTTTTCGGAATGCAGAATCCGGTTCTGGGTCTTACCATCATCGTTCCGATGCTCGCTTTCATCCTGCTGTTCATTGCGATGAGCTGGCGGCCGAACCGCACGGCCGCGCTGCTGTTCGTGCCCTATGCGCTGTGGGTCGCGTTTGCGACGATGCTCAACCTCTCGATCGTCATGCTCAACTGACGAGCTGAGACCAAACCGGCTTGCCGATACCGGCCCGGCATGGCACGTTGCCTCGATCAAAGGGGCAGGCATGAGCATTCTCGAAACAGGCGATTTTCGCGAGCGTATTCGCCAGAGTTTTGACCGGCAGGGCGCGATGGCAATGCTCGATGCGGAACTGACCCGGGTCGAGCAGGCGATGATCGAGATCGAGCTGCCCTATAGCGAGAAGCTGACCCAACAGCATGGCTTTCTGCATGCCGGCGTGATTTCCGCGGCCCTCGACACAGCCTGCACCTATGCCGCCTACACGACGATTGCGCCTGACGCCTCGATCCTCACCATCGAGTTCAAGGTGAACCTGTTGTCGCCGGGACGTGGAGAGCGGTTTCTGTTTCGCGGCGAAATCACCAAGCCGGGGTCTACGATCATCGTCGCGGACGGGCGTGGTTATGCGATCGGTGACGGGCCGGCAAAACTCATCGCGTCCATGACCGCATCGATGATGGTCATTCGCGGCAGGCAGGATATCGTCGGATGAATTTCGAACTGAAGTCGGTCGCGGGCAGGCAGGTCATGTTCGTCATGGCCGTCGATGCCGAGTATGGTCCGCATCTCAAAACCCGTATCAAGCCGCTGATGACCGGCGTCGGCCCCGTCGAGGCGGCGGTCGTCCTGTCGCGCGCGCTGACACGGCTGGAGGCGGAAAGCCGGTTGCCGGATCTGGTCGTTTCACTCGGGTCCGCCGGCTCGCGCAGTCTCGAGCAGACAGAAGTCTATCAGGTCTCGTCCGCTGCCTATCGCGACATGGACGCCTCCCCGCTTGGTTTCGAGAAGGGACGCACGCCGTTTCTCGATCACCCGGCAATCGTCCCCATGCCGCTACGCATCCCCGGCATTGCGGAAGCGTCGCTTTCAACGGGCGGCAATATCGTTTCGGGAGCAGCCTATGATCTCGTGGCAGCCGACATGGTGGACATGGAGACCTTTGCGGTGCTGCGATGCTGTCAGCTTTTCGGTCTTCCGCTGATCGGCCTGCGGGGCATTTCCGACGGCAAGGCGGAGCTGAAGCATGTCGACAACTGGACGGAATATCTTCATGTCATCGACGAGAAGCTTGCCGCGGTTATCGACCGGCTTGAAAACGCCCTCGAAAGCGGCGATTTGGCGCTCTGACGCAGTTGCACAAAAGCCAGTTTTTCTCTAAAGGCTCGCCATGACCCAGACAACGCCCTTGGTAGCTCATCCCGACAGCATTCTCATCATCGATTTCGGCAGCCAGGTGACGCAGCTGATTGCGCGCCGCGTGCGCGAAGCGGGTGTGTATTGCGAGATCCACCCGTTTCAAAGTGCATCGGACGCCTTCGACAGGATGGCGCCGAAGGGCGTGATCTTTTCCGGCGGCCCGGCATCGGTCACGACTGAGGGTAGCCCGCGCGCACCGCAGGCCGTGTTCGACAGCGGCGTTCCGATCCTTGGCATCTGCTACGGCCAGCAGACGCTGGCAACCCAGCTCGGCGGCGTCGTCGAGGGTGGCCATGCCGCGGAATTCGGCCGCGCCGACGTCGAGATCAAGAAATCCAGCCCGCTGTTTGATGGTTTCTGGGAACAGGGCGGCCGCTATCCCGTGTGGATGAGCCACGGCGACCGCGTCACGCAGTTGCCTGATGGCTTCGAAGTGATCGCCACATCCGAAAACGCGCCGTTCGCGATCGCTGCCGACGAGAGCCGTCGCTATTATACGACGATGTTCCATCCGGAAGTGGTGCACACGCCTGATGGGGCCAAGCTGCTCTCCAATTTCGTGCACAAGATCGTCGGCCTGAAGTCCGACTGGACCATGGCTGCCTACAAGGCCGAAATGATCCGCAAGATCCAGGAACAGGTTGGCACCGAGCGCGTCATCTGCGGCCTGTCCGGCGGCGTTGATTCATCCGTTGCCGCTATCCTGATCCACGAAGCGATCGGCGACCAGCTGACCTGCATCTATGTCGACCACGGCCTGATGCGCCAGGGCGAGACCGAACAGGTCGTCGGCATGTTCCGCGATGCCTATAACATCCCGCTCGTGGCCGTGGATGCATCCGACCTCTTCCTGACGCAGCTGGCCGGCGTTTCCGACCCCGAGGTCAAGCGTAAGACGATCGGCCGCCTGTTCATCGAGGTTTTTGAAGCGGAAGCCGCCAAGATCGCCTCCGACGGCAAGGGCGCTCCACGCTTCCTCGCACAGGGCACGCTCTACCCTGACGTTATCGAGAGCGTTTCGTTCTCCGGCGGCCCGTCGGTTACCATCAAGAGCCACCACAACGTCGGTGGATTGCCTGAGCGCATGAACATGCAGCTGGTGGAACCGCTGCGCGAACTGTTCAAGGACGAGGTGCGCGCGCTCGGCCGTGAGCTTGGCCTGCCGGAAAGCTTCATCGGCCGCCACCCGTTCCCGGGCCCAGGCCTTGCCATCCGCTGCCCCGGTGCGATTACCCGCGAAAAGCTTGATATCCTGCGCAAGGCGGATGCAATCTATCTCGACGAAATCCGCAAGGCCGGTCTCTACGACACGATCTGGCAGGCATTCGCCGTGCTTCTGCCGGTGCAGACCGTCGGCGTGATGGGCGACTACCGCACCTACGACTTCGTCTGTGCGCTGCGCGCCGTGACCTCGGTCGACGGCATGACGGCGGACTTCTACCCCTACGACATGAACTTCCTTGGCCGTGCGGCAACCCGCATCATCAACGAAGTGCGCGGCATCAACCGCGTCGTCTACGACGTGACGAGCAAGCCGCCCGGCACGATCGAGTGGGAATAGGCCTTTAGTGACCGGCCGCATCACGCAGCGGCCTGTCACCTCCCAATCCCTTCCCGGATATCCCTATGCTCCGCAGCCTCTATGACTGGACGATGGCGCTCAGCGCCCGCAAGTCCGCAAGCGTGTGGCTTGCGGTCATCGCCTTCGTCGAAAGCTCGGTCTTTCTGGTGCCGGCGGATGTGCTGTTTCTGCCTATGGCGCTCGCAAGGCCTGAGCGCGCCTGGCGCTACGCCCTGATCGCCACGACGTTTTCCGTCCTCGGTGGCATTGCCGGTTGGTGGATCGGGTTTTTCGCTTTCGATGCGATCGCCGTGCCGATTCTCGAATTCTGGGGCAAGCTCGATACGTTCAACGAGCTGAAATCCGGCATCACCTACGAGACGATCCTGCTGATGCTGGTCACGTCAGGCTTTGCGCATCTGCCGCCGATCAAGGTGGTCACGATCCTGTCCGGTGCCGTGCATGTCAATATCTGGCTGTTCATCGCAGCGGCCGTGGTGACCCGCGGAGCCCGCTTCTTTCTCCTCGCATGGCTCCTGCGCCGCCACGGCGAGAGCATCCGGCATTTCATCGAGAAGCGGCTCGGGAAACTGGCACTGATCGGCGCCGTCGTGCTGATCGCCGTCTATTGCGCCTACAAGATGCTGATGAGCTGAGTTGGCGCGACGCCAGCTGCGGCTGTGTTATCAGGCAGTTTGTGCACGCCTAACCTTGTATCATTATTTCTGCGGGGAAGTTTGTGGCTTGATCGCCTATCGGCTTGCGACACAAGCCATGCAGTGAGCAGGATGGTGGCCTGCTGTGGCTGAAGGTCTCAGCCGGGTCATGTCATCAGCGCTCGTGGTGTGGCGAAGGACTACGCCACACAGGTCCGGCAGGAACTTTCCCGCCGGGCGGTCTTTGGAAGTATGATTAGCGAACCTTGCGGAAAGCCTGGGGATCGATGCCGAGGATCTCGAGGTCACGGGCGTGCGGACGACGGTTGTTCTCGACAGCAGCGGATGCGGAGACGGCAGCGCCGAACAGTGCAAATGCACGACCGAATGCGCCAACGCGGTTCTTGATAGATGCAGACATTTGATCTCTCCTTGTGATGTTGCTAAAATAGGCTTCTGATTGTGCCTATACAATCGACAAGCTCACAGAGGAGGCATGCGCCAATCACATGGCACGGACCTCACGGCATCCATGCCTTGCCTAAACCGAGGTGTCGTTGCTATCGATCGTCATCAACTGAAGAGGTTTTCATGGCGATCACCATCTATGGCATCAAGAATTGCGACACGATGAAGAAGGCCCGCGCCTGGCTGGATGAGAAGGGCGTTGCCTACACCTTCCACGACTACAAGGCGCTCGGTATCGACCCCGATCATCTTGACGACTGGACGGGGCGCGCCGGGTGGGAACAGGTGCTGAATCGCGCAGGCACCACGTTCAAGAAACTTCCCGAGACCGACAAGCTGGATCTCGACCGGGAGAAGGCGATCGCGCTGATGGCGGCTCAGCCTTCGATGATCAAGCGGCCCATACTGGAAGCGGATGGCGAGCTGGTTGTCGGCTTCAAACCGGAAACCTACGCCGCGACATTCACCGAGACCTGAATTTCATGTCCAAGGCGACCCGCGCAACCGAAGTCCTCGAGAAGGCTGACGTGAGCTTCACGACGGTCACCTACGACTATGATCCGAACGCCGAACGCATCGGCCTTCAGGCAGCCGAGGCCATCGGCGAAAATCCTTGCCGTGTCCTGAAGACGTTGATGGCGGAGGTGGACGGCAAGGCGGTCTGCGTTGTCATCCCGTCGGATAGAGAAGTCTCGATGAAGAGGCTTGCCGCGGCCTTCGGTGGCAAGTCTGCGGCCATGATGAAACCGGCTGATGCCGAACGGATAACCGGCTATCGTGTCGGCGGCATCAGCCCGTTCGGACAGAGGAAGCCCGTGCCAACGGCGATCGAAGCGACGGCTCTCGAGGAGGTCCATATTTTCGTCAATGGTGGCCAGCGAGGGCTTCAGGTTCGTCTTGCCCCAAAAGACGCACAATCGGCGTTGAAAGCGATAGCGGCGGCCCTTGTTGCGTGAAGCGAGGGGACTACGATCGTGACCGATCGACTTCAAATTCACCTCAGTTACCCTAAGTCGTGTCAGCAGATATTCCAAGAACAGAGGCCATTATGACAATCGTGCCGAATTTCCAGACCGCCATCCATCCGCAGAAACTCGAAAAGCTTGCCGAAGTGGCGGTCAAGGTTGGCCTTGGACTCGCGAAGAACCAGGATCTCGTCATCACAGCGCCGATTGCGGCCTTGCCGCTGGTTCGGTTCCTGACCCGCCACGCCTATAAGGCCGGTGCCGGTCTTGTTACCACGTTCTATTCCGACGAAGAGACGACGCTTGCGCGCTACGAGTTCGCGCCCGATGCGAGTTTCGACAAGGCCTCGGACTGGCTCTACGAGGGCATGGCGAAGGCCTATGCCAATGGTGCGGCGCGTCTGGCGATCTCCGGCGACAACCCGATGATGCTCTCCGAACAGGATCCTACCAAGGTGGCGCGGGCCAACAAGGCCAACTCGATGGCCTACAAGCCGGCGCTCGAGAAGATCGCCAATTTCGACATCAACTGGAACATCATTTCCTATCCCAACCCGGCTTGGGCACGGCAGGTGTTTCCGGACGTGGCCGAAGAAGTGGCGGTGCGCAAGCTGGCCGATGCGATCTTTGCCGCTTCCCGCGTCGATCTCGACGACCCCGTCGCTGCCTGGGCATCGCACAATGCGAACCTCAAGAAGCGCTCGACTTGGCTGAACGGCGAGCGTTTTTCAGCGCTTCACTTCACCGGCCCCGGCACGGACCTGACGGTTGGCCTGGCTGATGGCCATGAATGGCATGGCGGTGCGTCCGTCGCGAAAAACGGCATCACCTGCAATCCGAACATTCCGACCGAGGAAGTGTTCACGACTCCGCACGCGCTGAAGGTGGAAGGCTATGTTTCCAGCACCAAGCCACTGTCGCATCAGGGCACGTTGATCGACGATATCAGGGTGAAGTTCGAGGGCGGCCGCATCGTCGAGGCAAATGCTGCCAAGGGCGGGGAAGTGCTGAGCCGGGTTCTGGACACGGATGCTGGTGCCCGCCGGCTGGGCGAAGTGGCGCTAGTGCCGCATTCCTCGCCGATTTCGGCAAGCGGCATCCTGTTCTACAACACGCTGTTTGACGAAAACGCGTCCTGCCACATCGCGCTTGGCCAGTGCTATTCGAAATGCTTCCTCGACGGAGCGTCGCTGACGCCGGAGCAGATCAGGACGCAGGGCGGCAATTCGAGCCTCATCCACATCGACTGGATGATCGGATCCGACAAGGTGGATATCGACGGCATCAGGGCCGACGGTTCCAAAGTGCCTGTGATGCGCGCCGGCGAGTGGGCCTGACGCACAAAAAACAGGGCCCGGCTGGACCGGGCCCTTGCCGCCATCAGCGGTAATAGACGACCTTGCCGCCGTTGGCAGCGGTTTCCACCGACAGGACGTTGTGGATGGCAATGCCGCGGGCTTCGAGCGAGCGCATCAGGCTGCCGTCGGCACTGACTTCCGCCTGGGCACGGCGCATGATCAGTTCGTTGCCGGAACCCGACCACTCGGAATATCCGTCCTTGCGGCTGGTGAGCGAGCCGGACTGGATCGCGATGACGTTATCGTCATAAGCCTTGCCGAAGATGATCTCCGATGCCCTCGTCTGTCCGGCCAGTGCCGGAGTGCCGAAAGCTGCCGCCGAGAGGATCAGCAACGAGGTCGCGAATGCTTTTTTCATGGCCATGGTCTCCGTTTGCAACTGCCGAGGAAACGCGGCTTGCAACGCCGTGTTCCAGAGAGGTCTCTTCGTGGAGAAGATAGGAAGTCTTGGCGGGGATTTGAATGGGCTGCCGCCCAAGGGTTAGAACAGCGTGCCCTGCTTGGCAGGCTGGTCGGCACCTTCCGGTTTCGGCAGCTTCTTTTTCGGCTGAGATGGCCGTGCGGAGGGCGACGGATAGTCAACGGGTGCCTCGCCGCCCGTGACGGCCGAGATACGACCGTCAGCGAATTCCACGGAAATCGCCCGGCCCTCGCCGATGCCAGCGGCCCGTGTCAGGGGGTGGTTGTTCTCATCTCTAATGACCGCAAAACCGCGTTGCAGGACGTTCTTGTAGGAGAGCGACTGCAGGACGCGATCCTGCGCCGAGATGGCCGAACGGCTGCGCGCGAGCGTGTGCGACATAGCGGTATCGGCATGGCGCCCGAACGATACGAGATGTTGACGCTCGCGCTGGATCTGGCCGAGCAGCCGCGCGGGCAGAGATTTCAGCGACGCTTCGAAACGCGACAGACGCCCGCGTTCGCTCAACGCTCTTCTCTCCAGGCAACGATCGGCCCGTAGCAGCCGGTCGTTCAAAGCCTGGCGTTGTTGCTGGAGCCTGCCCGTCAGGAGATCGAGGCGCAGACCGGACGAGACACGCTCGAACGCGCGGCGCTTGACGACCGTCGTGCGCTCCAGCCCGCGGCCGAGGCCAGCCGCGGCTTCATCGAACCGTCGGCGCGGAAGTGCCAGCAGCTGGTCGAGCGACGGAAGCGCGCGGACGAGCGCCCGCAGCGACTGTTTGCGGTGGTCCATCTGGCGCGCTGCGCAGCCCCGCAGCCGGGCGGCCAGGCTGGCGAGCTGAGCTTCGAGATCCGCCTTCACGGGAACAGCCATTTCGGCGGCGCCTGTCGGCGTCGGTGCGCGAACATCGGCGGCGTGATCGAGGAGCGTCCAGTCGGTCTCGTGGCCCACGGCCGAGATCAGCGGTATCCGGCTTTCGGCTGCAGCGCGCACGACGATCTCGTCGTTGAAGCTCCAGAGATCTTCCAGACTGCCGCCACCGCGGCCGACGATCAGCACATCTGGTCTTCGGATGGCGTCACCTGGCCCGAGCGCGTTGAACCCGCGGATGGCAGCGGCGACTTCCTCGCCGGACCCCTCGCCCTGAACCTTGACGGGCCATAGGACCACATGGACGGGAAAGCGATCGGAAATGCGGTGCAGGATATCGCGGATGACGGCGCCGGTTGGCGAGGTCACCACGCCGATGACACGCGGCAGATAAGGCAGGGGCTGCTTGCGGTCCTGATCGAACAGGCCTTCGGCACCGAGCTTGCGGCGGCGCTCCTCAAGCAGCGCCATGAGCGCGCCGGCGCCTGCCGGCTCGAGGTTTTCGATGACGATCTGATATTTCGACGAGCCTGGAAATGTGGTGATCTTGCCGGTCGCGATCACTTCCATGCCTTCTTCCGGCCGGAACCGCAGGCGCGAGAAGGTGCCCTTCCAGATGACCGCATCAATGCGCGAGCGGTCGTCCTTCAGCGAGAAATAGGCATGACCGGAAGAGTGCGGACCGCGATAACCGGAAATTTCTCCCCTCACCCGCACATGATCGAACGCATTTTCCATCGTGCGCTTGATTGAGCCGGAAAGCTCCGACACGGAAAATTCGGTGAGGTTCGTCGGCGATTCTTGGGCGATAGGGCTCGTCATGCCCTTTGTTCTAACCGAAGGCTGCGCCGATTTCATCCGTCTTTCCGGATCATCCGACGCTTAATCTCGCGCTAGTCTCGAACAACCCGATAGATCATGAACCCATCCAGCGGGCCTGTGGCCACAGGCTGCAGGTATGGTGGGACGTCACTCCGGGCGAGCGCGGCATAGAGGCCGTCAGGTTTCATCGCGATCAGCCGCTCGGTCTGCGGATCGCTCTTGCAGAAGGTGAGAGCCGTGACACCGGCACCATCGATAAAGGCCTTGGATTCGGCCGGTTGCGCGAGGCCGATATGCAGTTCGGTCAGCATGCCGCCCTGATTGCGGTGATAGGGCGCGGACAATGCACGATGTCGCGTGAAGCGAATGATCTCCGCGCCGCTGTTGGAGGGAGAAGCGATAACGCCGACCGGAAGGGCATTCAGCGCGGACCATGTCTGCGGCCCGCCGCATTCTCCTTCTTCACCTGCGTTATCGGTGGAGAGGATATTGAGGTCGACGGCGCCGACGCCCTCTTTCACGAGAATGCCCACGACGCCCCAGACGACCGGAACGGACGCGAGGACCGTGACGATATAGGCCGCGGCAAGACCTGGATTGTTGCGGTCCGCATTGGCCCGGACGCGGATATCGGCGATCAGCAGAGACAGCGGCAGGATGCTGAGGAGGTTGGAAAAGATCGTCCCGCGCACCTGAATGGCAGCGACGGCGAAGGAAACCAGGAGCAGAACGAGAAGCACGACGTGGGTTTCGACCTTGCTGCGGCAGGCGATGCGGGCAAGGCAGACGAGAATGGCGAAAAGGCCCACGGCATAGAAGCCGCCGACGAGCTCGGGCGTGTCGCGCATTTCAGCCACGATCGAGCGTGCCTCGGATACGCCGTTCAGCCAGAGTTCGACAAGCAGCGGATCAAGGTTTGCCAGCGGATTGCCGAGGCATTCCGGCGCAATTGCGCGGGCTGCAGCAAGAAGGGCGACGCCGGCCGCCCCCAGCATGGCGAAACGCAGCAACCGTTTATCGGGCAAGGGCAGGCTTGCCAGAATGAACAGGCCGGCGCCACCGATCGCCGTCAGCGAATAAAAGCCAAAGGAAAGATTATCGCAGGTGACGACCGCATAGCGATAGGGCGGCACGGTGGCGAAAAAGGCGGCGGAGATCGCAAGCGTGAGGCAGAGGCCGAACGCTTTGGCGGCCCCGGCGAACGACCTGCCGTGCCAGGCCCATTGCAGCACGACGCAGATGCAGGCGGCAGCGACGAAAGGGACCGTTTCGGCACCGACGGCGATCGCCAGCGCCGCTGCAATGCCGGCGACGGCATAGCTTGACCGGCGATATTGCGGATCGACCAGCATGGCTGTGACCCACATGGCAAGCGCCAGTTGGACATTGTGGTGATCGAGCGCGCCCGGCTGAAATTTGATGTTGGTGAAGACGAAGATCGCGCCGATGCCGAGCACCAGATGCAGGGTGACCACCCCGCCGATGCGGCGGCCGGCAAGGCCGAGCGGGACGAACAGGAGGAGCGAGACGAGAAGCGGCCAGACCGTTGCCGCGACGCCTTCGGCCAGCGGCATTGCCATGAACAGCGAGAAAAACTTGATCAATGTCGCGATCGGCAGATCGACCAGACGTGACCAGTGCATGAGCGTGCCGTCGGCGAGGCCGAGCCGGTACTGCATCATGTCGAACCAGCTCTGACCGCCAAGGAGATCGCGGACTTCGACCAGCCGCATGATGTCGTCGTTGTCGGCACCGATCAGATCGGTCGCGGTGGGCAGCTTGATGACCAATGCCATGATCGAGATTGCAAGCCAGTAGATCATCACCACGGGCGCAAGCCTCGACGATATCGCACCGCGCCCGCTAACGACCTGCATGTCTTCCCCACCTCCGACCATGATTTCCGGGGCTTTCGCATTTTCGCCCCGAAATATTCCAGCCCGAAACCTAGCCTTAACCTTCCCAAGAAATAGTAAAGCGGTGAAGCGGCGCGTGCCGTCTGCGGTCTTCTTTGTATCGAGTGAAAACCATGACCGATGCCCTGACGGGTGATCTGAAGATCGCCGTTCTTCTGCCCTGCTACAACGAAGCATCGACGATCGAAGCGGTGGTGAACGGCTTTCGCCAGGCCCTGCCCGATGCGCGCATCTACGTCTACGACAACAATTCGACCGACGGCACTGCGCTGAAAGCCATGCTGGCCGGTGCCGAGGTGATGCGGGAACGACGCCAGGGCAAAGGCCATGTGGTGCGCCGCATGTTTGCCGATATCGACGCCGACATCTATCTGATGGCGGATGGTGACGGCACCTATTCCCCGAAAGACGCGGAAGAGCTGATCCGCACCCTGTTGACCGAGCGCGCCGATATGGTTGTCGGCTCCCGTCGGGGCGTTCATGCGGATGCGGGGCGCCAGGGCCACGCGACCGGAAACCGGCTGTTCAACATTCTCTACCGGACGATCTTCGGACGCGACTTTACCGATATCTTTTCCGGCTACCGCGCCTTCTCGCGTCGCTTCGTCAAGAGCTTTCCGGCCGTATCCGGCGGGTTCGAGATCGAGACGGAAATGTCGGTGCATGCGTCGCGTCTGAAGCTACCGATCTGCGAGATCGAGCTGGATTATGGTCGGCGTCCGGAAGGATCGCATTCCAAACTTTCGACCTTCCGCGATGGTGCAAAGATCCTCTGGATGTTTGCGATGCTGATGAAGGAAACCCGGCCCTTCGCCTTCTTCGGCACGATCAGCGCTGCCTTCATGGCGGCAAGCCTCGCCTTCATGGCGCCGGTGCTGGTCGAGTATTTCGAGACGGGCCTGGTCGAGCGGATGCCGACCTGGGTCTTCTCGCTGGTGCTGATGCTGATCTCGTTTCTGGTGTTCACGGCCGGGCTCATCCTCGATTCCCTATCGCGGGCACGGTCAGAGCAGTTGCGTATCCATTATATGAGCATGCCGCAACGCGTCCATGCTCCGGTCTCGCTGCAGAAATCTGCTGGTGGCCGCCGCAAGACTGCCAAGGACGCCAAGAGCGCCGCATGAAGCGACTTTTCTGGTTCTTGGCTGCAGGCGGCTGCGGCTTCGTCATCGATGCCGGACTGACGTATTTTCTGATCGCGGTTGCCGGGTTCGGTCCGTTTGCAGCCCGTATTCCTGCGATCATGGTCGCGATGAGCTTTACTTGGCTGATCAACCGCAACAGGACGTTCGAGCCGTCACCGCACTCGCTTGCGCAGGAGGGCTTTCGATACTGGGCCGTGGGCATCACCTCGGCCTGTATCAATTACGCCGTCTATTCCCTGCTAATGTGGCGGGCGCCGTTCCTGCAGCCGATTGCGGCGATCGTGTTCGCCTCGGCTGCAGCAACGGCCTACAGCTATTTCGGATATTCCCGCTTCGTCTTCCGCCACAAGAACTAGGTCAGACCGTCTCCCAGCCGTCGGTTTCGCCGGCGCGGTAGATTGCGTCGATAAAGCGCTGGTTGAGAAGCGAGTTCTCGAGCGTCACGATTTCCGCCGCCTCGCCCATGGCTGCCTTCGCGAAGGCTTCGGCCTGGCGGCGATACTGGCGGCTGTCGGGGAAGCGGAAGATCTGCGAGACATTGTGCTTCTGGTTGGTGAGTTCGATCTCTTCGGCACCCCAGCGGTCGGCATTGAAGGGAGACTTGACCTCGATCGTGCCCTCTGTGCCGTGGAAGACCATGAGCTGGCGACCCGCCATCTGGGTCGAGATGTAGAAGCTCATTTCGAATGTCTCGAACGCTGCCTTGACGCTTGCATAGATATCCGTGCCGAAGTCGGGATCGCGCGCTACCGTGGCCTGGACGCGTAGAGGTTCGAGGCCGGTCGCAAAGCGGGTCGCGATCGTCGGGTAGACGCCGATATCCGGCAGCGCGCCGCCACCGAGTTCCGGAATGTTGCGCATGTTGTCAGGATCGCGGTTGAAATAGCTGAAGGCGCCCTGGACATGCTTGAGATCGCCGATTGCGCCTTCCTTGAGGAGGTCGCGCACCTTATGCCAGACGGGCGCATAGGTGACCATGAAGGCTTCGGAAATCAGAACGCCGTTGTCATCCCGTGCTGCGATCAGTCGCTCGATCTCGCTCGCCTTCAGCGCGATCGGCTTTTCGCAGAGAACATGCTTGCCGGCCTCGGCCGCCTTGATCGACCATTCCACATGCTGACTGGTCGGCAGCGGGATATAGACGGCATCGATCGTGTCGGAGGCCAGCATCTCGTCATAGGAGCCGAACGCATGCGGCACGCCGAACCGATCAGCAAAAGCGCGCGCCTTGGCAATGTCACGGCTGGCAACGGCGCTGACCACGCAGTTTTCGGCGTCTAGCAGTGCGGGAACGACAGCGTCCCGTCCGATTTTCGCCGTCGACAGGATTCCAAAACGCAACATAGCAGTGCCTCCACACGTTCACAGACAGTCATTGGGAGGCTAACCTAGGGCCGCTTGGTCGGGCGGGCAACTGTCGTTGTCGGCAGTGCTGAAACCTTGTGCCCGCTTGTCGGTTTGACAGTCGATCCAATCAGCCTAGTTTCATCCTTCAGCACTCATCGCTTCCCCACGTCATCTATCTGGAGACCATCATGGACATGCGCTTGCTCGGCCGTACCGGACTTTCCATCTCGCCCGTCGTTTTCGGCGGCAACGTGTTCGGCTGGACCGCGGACGAAAAAACCTCTTTCGAGATGCTGGACGCGTTCTTCGAGGCCGGGTTCAACACGATCGACACCGCCGATGTCTATTCCGCATGGGCGCCCGGCCATCAGGGTGGTGAAAGTGAGACCGTGATCGGCAACTGGCTGAAGCGCGGCACGGTGGCCCGCGACAAGGCTGTCATCGTCACGAAATTCGGTTATCCCACCATGGGCGACGACAAGAAGCTGAAGGCGAAGTGGGTGGTGGAAGCCGTCGACAAATCCCTGCAGCGGTTGCAGACCGACTATATCGACCTCTACCTTTCGCATTTTCCCGATGACGACACGCCGCATGAGGAGACGCTTGGCGCGCTTGCGAAGCTGAAGGATGCCGGCAAGGTGCGTTCCATCGGCTGCTCGAACTTCAGTGTCGAACAGTTGCGGGCCTCGCTCAATGCCGCTGACAAAAACGGCCTGCCCCGCTACGATGTGCTGCAGCCGGAATACAATCTCTACACCCGCAACAAGTTCGAGGGCCCGCTTGCGGACCTTTGCATCGCCGAAGACATCGGCGTCATCAGCTACTACGCGCTGGCAGCTGGCTTCCTGACGGGCAAGTATCGCAAACCCGAAGATGCAGAAGGCAAGACGCGTGGCAACCGCATGCCCGACTACATCAACGACCGGGGCCTGAAGGTGCTTGCAGCACTCGACGAAGTGGCCGCGGAAACCGGCGAAAGCCTGGCTGCGATTTCGATTGCCTGGGTTGCCGCACGGCCGGGCATTACTGCGCCGATCGCCAGCGCCACCAGCCTGAAGCAGCTTGAGGCGATCCTTGCGGCCGGCAGACTCACGCTCACCGACGCGCAGATGGCGCTGCTAAACGAGGCCGGTGCCTGATCGATCCTTCCGGCGACCCCGCCGGACCCTCTTTGAGCCAACCAGGAGAATTCCCGTGCAGACACGCAAGCTTGGAACTGAACTGACGGTCTCGGCGATTGGCCTTGGCTGCATGGGCATGAGCCATGCCTATGGCGGGCAGGATGAGGCGACATCGATCAAGACATTGCACCGCGCCGTCGAGATCGGGGTCAATTTCTTCGACACGGCCGAAGTCTATGGCCCCTTTGTCAACGAGGAACTGGTCGGCAAGGCGTTGCGACCGTTCCGCGACAAGGTGGTGATCGCCACCAAATTCGGGTTCAGGATCGATCCCACCAAGAAGGATTCAAGCGCGATGTCCGGTCTCGACAGCCGGCCGGAGCAGGTGCGCGCAGTTGCCGAAGCCTCGCTGAAACGCCTCGGCATCGACGTGATCGACCTCTTCTACCAGCACCGCGTCGATCCTGATGTGCCGATCGAGGAGACGGTCGGGGCGATGGCCGAGCTGGTGACACAAGGCAAGGTGCGCGCGCTCGGGCTTTCGGAGGCAAGCCCTGAGATCATCCGGCGGGCCCATGCCGTACACCCGATTGCGGCGCTGCAAAGCGAATACTCTCTGTGGACCCGCGATCCCGAGGGCGACGTGCTCGATACCTGCCGTGAGCTGGGGATCGGCTTCGTGCCGTTCAGCCCGCTCGGCCGTGGCTTCCTCACCGGCAAGATCCAGAACACGTCGGAATTCGGCGAAGGTGACCTTCGCCGCACCATGCCGCGCTTCGAGGCTGAGAACATGGAGGCGAACCTGGCGCTTGTTAGGCTTGTCGAACAGATGGCGGCGAAGAAGGGCATCACGGCGGCGCAGCTTGCTCTTGCCTGGGTACTCGCCAAGGGTGACTTCATCGTGCCTATTCCCGGTGCCCGCAAAATCCCCAATCTGGAGCAGAATGCCGGAGCGGCCGACGTCGTGCTTACCGCCGACGATGTGAAGCGCCTCGACGACATGCTGTCTCCCGACAAGATTGCCGGCGCCCGTTATGGTGGACAGGCAGCATGGACACCGCGCCGTTGATGGAACTTCGTTTCACCGAGAACGTTTAAGGAACATCCAAACGGTGAGGAAACTATGAGCGACATACACAACCCGAAGACTGACCCGGATCCCGCATCGAACACCGAGAAGGACCCGGATGACTGGGTCACCGGTGACGAGCCAATGACCGGCGCCCAGGGCTCCTATCTCAAGACCCTCAGCGAGCAGGCGAAAGAGCCTGACGCTTTCGCCGAGGACTTGTCCAAGGCCGAAGCCTCCAAACGCATTGATGCGCTCCGCGAAAAGATGAAGATGTGAGTATTTAGCCCTCCGCAGGTTCTGTTGTTGCAGAGCCTGGGGAGGGTCTCGTCGAGTCTGAAGAACAGGCAGTGCAATCGGTCGTGCATTCCTATCTCGATGAGGCACTATCGCCTCAACTTCGGAAAGCCCTGGTACCATTCCGAATGGTCGCCGCCATGGTTGGCCATTCCTTCCTTGGTCAGGAGCCCGCGGGGCTGGGCATAGCTCGTGATCCGGCGCACCGGCCGCTCATGCCACTGGATATTGAAGGCCCAGAGTTTCGGGAAAAAGCAGAGCGAGGCATAAGGCAGGTGATCGTGGATCCACCAGGCAAGCTTTCGCCAGTCGCCCTCCTCGCTGACATTGTCAATTAGCCATGGGACGACGATACAGGCCGTTGCCCCCATGCAGCCATCAGCATCGCGAAGATCCCAGATGTGGTCTGCAGACGAAGCGGCGTTGGTGGCGCAGTTCAATCCCCTGACATTGCCGAAGGCATTGACCGCTGCTGCGCGGTAACCGGAGCGCACATGCAGCCGGCCGAATGTCGCCTGCAGCGGTTCCACCAGCTCCTCACAGAGGTGCCGCCCTGCCTCGATCGCGAGATCAGGATCATCAGGGACATTGGCCATGCCATAGACTGCGGCAATCTCGGAAAACAGGAAATCGCGGAAGAAGAAGTTTTCCGACAGCCTGACCCTGCCAAGCTCCTCCAGCCCCTTCATGGAATTTGGCTTGAGCACCGGCCCTTCCTTCACGATTCTTGTGAAGTTACCACGCCCGTTTGAAACCCACAAAACCATACCAAAATCGAAAAGGCCGCCTTTATTCAGGCGGCCTTTCAGGGATTTGCGGCTCTCCTCGGCGATCTGCATGAGGAGAGCTACATCTATGTTCAGGACGTCCGCGCCGCATTCTATGGATATGGCGGCAGGACAAAGGAATGGCGTTACCAGCGCGCCGGTTAGGCGCGCAGCACGCCGCCGGTGACCTTGACGACGTTGGCGACGATCTTGGCGGTGAGTGCCTCGAAATCCTCGTCCGTCAGCGTCTTGTCGACCGGCTGGATCAGGATCTCGATCGCGACCGACTTCTTGCCCTCGCCCACAGACGCGCCTTCGAAGACGTCGAACACGTTGACGCCCGAGATCAGCTTGCGGTCGGCACTGGTTGCGGCCTTGACGATGGCGCCGGCTTCGACAGTGGATTCAACCACGAAGGCGAAGTCGCGCTTGACGGCCTGGAAGGGCGATAGCTCAAGCGGCGGCTTGGTGCGGGTCGCCTTCTTCTTCGGCTCGGCCATGGCGTCGAGATAGACCTCGAAGCCGCACAGTGCGCCTGACACATCGAGCGCCGACAGCGTCTTCGGATGGAATTCGCCGAAAGTGCCGAGCACGATCTTCGGACCCATCTTGATCGTGCCGCAGCGGCCCGGATGATACCAGGCGGGACCACCCTGTTCGACCTGCACGTTCGACATGGGCAAGCCGCAGGCTTCGATCACGGCCAGCGCATCGGCCTTGGCGTCATAGACATCCACCGGCTTGCCGCCGCCCTTGGCACCGTTCGACCAGAGGCGCCCCGCGCCATTGATCGAGGCCGTGCCGCGGCGGATACCGCCGGCAACGCGACGCTGGCCTTCCGGCGTGTCGTTCTCGTAGGTGCCGGAGACTTCGAAGATCGCCACATCGCCCAAACCCTTGTCAGCATTGCGCTGGGCAGCGGTCAACAGACCCGGCAGCAGCGAGGGACGCATATCCGACATATCCGCGGCGATCGGGTTGGCGAGCTTCAGCGACGGCGCGCCGCCACCGAACAGCTTTGCCTGCGCCTCCGGAATGAACGACCAGGTAACCGCTTCCAGCATGCCGCGGGCAGCGAGTGCACGCTTTGCCGTGCGAGTGCGGATCTGCAACGTGGTCAGGATCTTGCCGTTGACGCTGCCGATGCTTTCGAGCGGCTCCGGCTTGATGTGATCGACGCCGTGGATGCGCATGACTTCTTCGACGAGATCAGCCTTGCCATCGACATCCGGACGCCAGGACGGGACCTTCACCGATACGCGCTCGCCAGTGCCTTCGACCTTGAAGCCCAGACGATCGAGGATCTGGCGGCTTTCGTCGGCGGAGATCTCAAGGCCGGTGAGGCGCTTAACTTCAGTGAAGGGGAAATCGACGACCTTCGGCTCATATGCCTTGTAGCCGACGACCTTTGCTTCGGCAGCCGTGCCGCCGCAGAGTTCCAGCACCAGTTGCGTGGTGCGGTCGAGGCCGGGAAGCATATAGTCAGGATCAACGCCGCGTTCGAACCGGTAGCGGGCATCGGTGATGATGCCGAGAGCGCGACCGGATTTCGCGATGTTGATCGGGTCCCACAGAGCTGATTCGATCAGGACATCGACGGTGTTCTCGTCGCAGCCGGAATGTTCGCCGCCCATGATGCCGCCGATCGATTCGACGCCGTTGTCATCGGCGATGACGACGTTGCTGGGCGTGAGCTTGTACTCGCGGGTATCGAGCGCCAGGATCGTTTCGCCTTCGCTGGCGCGGCGAACGACCAGATCGCCCTTGACATTGGCGGCATCGAAGACGTGCATTGGCCGGCCCTGGTCGAAGGTCATGTAGTTGGTGATGTCGACGAGCGCGTTGATCGGACGCAGGCCGATCGCCTTCAGGCGCGTCTGCATCCAGGCCGGGCTTGCGCCGTTTTTCACGCCGCGCACGAGGCGCAGGCCGAAACCGGGGCACAGGTTTTCGTCATCGAGATCGATCGACAGGCCGACCGGTGTCTTGCCTTCGAGATTGAGCTGAGGCTGAACCCGCGGCTTCAGCGTACCGAGGCCGGATGCGGCAAGATCACGGGCGATGCCATAGATCGAAGTGCAATCGGGACGGTTCGGCGTCAGGTTGATCTCGATCATCGGATCGTCGAGGCCGGCATAGGAGGCGAACGAGGTGCCGACCGGCGCATCGTCGGGAAGATCGATGATGCCGTTATGATCTTCCGACATGTTCAGCTCCTTTTCGGAGCACATCATGCCGTGGCTTTCGACGCCGCGGATCTTGCCGATGGCAAGCGTCACATCGATACCCGGAACGTAATCGCCCGGACGCGCAAGCGCACCGACCAGACCGGCGCGGGCATTCGGCGCGCCGCAGACGATCTGCAGCGGCTTGCCGCCGTTGACATCCGGACCGGCATCGACGGAAAGAACCTTCAGGCGGTCCGCTTCCGGATGTTTTTCCGCCGACAGGACTTTTGCGATGACGAAAGGCTTGTAGGCTGCCTTGTCATCGACATCCTCGACTTCCAGCCCGATCGCCGTCAGGCGCTCGCAGATCTGCTCGAGATTGGCATCGGTTTCAAGGTGATCCTTGAGCCAGGAAAGCGTGAATTTCATCGGTTTTCTCCTGAAGGTCTCTGCACGGTCATCGTTTCCATCCGTGGCAGGCCGTCATCGACATGGAAGAAAGGAAGCTCTTCGCGCACGTAACCGTGCACGCTGGGCGGATAGTTTTCCGGCGCATCCATGGCGCCAAGCATAAAGTAGATCCGGTCGGCGAGCCGCTCATCGGTATACGCGATCGGTGCGCCGCAGGTCGCGCAGAAGCTGCGCTTGACGGGTGCTATGCCGTAGGCCGAGCCGGGCTCGCCTGCGAAAGTCACGTCGTCGGTTTTGAACCCGACAAAGGCCGCGACAGGCGAACCGGTTGCTTTCCGGCAGTCGCTGCAGTGGCAGTAACTGGCGTAGATCGGGTCAGCGCTGGCCGCAAAGAGGATCGCGCCGCAGCGGCAGCCACCGCGGTGCACCCTCCCCTGTCGCGTCACCATCTCACTCATCGCAATTCCGTCCGCAATGGTTCCGGTTACTGGCTCAACCCACCAAACAATGTCGGCATGTCGAGCGGACGGAAACCGTAGTGGTTCATCCAGCGGACATCGGCATTGAAGAAATCGCGCAGGTCCGGCATGCCGTATTTCAGCATGGCGATACGATCGAGGCCCATGCCCCAGGCAAAGCCCTGATACTCGTCCGGATCGAGCCCACCGGCGCGGAGCACATTGGGATGCACCATGCCGCAGCCGAGGATTTCCATCCAGTCGGTGCCTTCGCCGAACTTCACGATCGGGCCTGAACGGTCGCACTGGATATCGACTTCGAAGGACGGTTCGGTGAACGGGAAGAAGGATGGGCGGAACCGCATCGTCACCGACGGAACTTCGAAGAAGGTCTTGCAGAACTCTTCCAGCACATAGCGCAGATTGCCCACATGCGCCTTCTTGTCGACCACGAGGCCTTCGACCTGATGGAACATCGGCGAATGGGTCGCGTCGGAATCCTGGCGGTAGGTCTTGCCAGGAATGATGATGCGGATCGGCGGGTCCTGCGCTTCCATGGTGCGAACCTGGACCGGCGAGGTGTGGGTGCGCAGCACCTTGCGCTCACCCTTTTCATCCGGCTGGAAGAAGAACGTGTCGTGCATTTCGCGGGCGGGATGGCCTTCGGGGAAATTCAGCGCGGTGAAGTTATAGTAGTCGGTCTCGACATCAGAGCCCTCGGCGATCGAGAAGCCCATGTCTGCAAAGATCGCGGTGATTTCGTCGGTGATCTGGCTGATGGGATGGATACGGCCGCGCTCGGCAGGAGAAGAGCGCACCGGCAGCGACACATCGAGCGTCTCGGCCTTCAGACGCGCGTCGATCGCTGCGTCCTTCAGCATCGTCTTGCGGCTCGTGATCGCCTCGGTGACCTCAGTCTTCAGCGCGTTGATCGCCGCGCCGCGGGTCTGGCGTTCTTCCGCCGACATGCCACCGAGTGTCTTCAGGAGCTCGGAGACGGAGCCTTTCCTGCCAAGCGCGTTGACGCGCACGGCTTCGATCGACGCCTCATCGCTCGCACCTTCGATTTCAGCCAGAAGCGAGGTTTTCAGATTTTCCAGATCGGACATGATGTGTTCCGTTGATGCTCGGACAATGAAGCGGATTCGAATGCGACTGCTGGCAGACAAAACATGAAAGCCGACAAAAGAAAAACCCGCGCCAGCTCACTGCCAGCGCGGGTTCCCCAAAATCTATCAGCTACAAGCTTGGGAAGCGCTGGTTACTTGACCGCGCTTTCAAACTCGTTCTTCGTGCCGGCGTCCTTGAGGTAGGCCAGAGCCGTCTTGGAAGCTTCGACGAGAGCGCCGAATGCTGCAGGCTCATGGATTGCCAGGTCGGACAGGACCTTGCGGTCGACTTCAATGCCAGCCTTGTTGAGGCCATCGATGAAGCGGCCGTAGGTCAGGCCGGATTCGCGCACAGCGGCGTTGATACGCTGGATCCAGAGAGCGCGGAAGTTGCGCTTCTTGACGCGACGGTCGCGCGTTGCGAACTGGCGCGAACGATCGACTGCGGCCTTTGCGGCGCGGATGGTATTTTTGCGGCGGCCGTAGAAGCCCTTGGCTGCCTTGAGTGTCTTGGTGTGCTTGGCGCGGGAAGTTACGCCACGTTTTACGCGTGCCATGTCATGATCTCCTTAAAACTGTTCCAAATCGTCGAATGAGTCTTAGAGACCGTTCGGCAGGTAGTTCTTGATAACCTTCTTGCCGTCAGGCTCAGCGAGGATCATCGTGCCGCGTGCATCGCGGATGAACTTGTTGGAACGCTTGATCATGCCGTGGCGCTTGCCAGCAGCGGCGGCAACGACCTTACCGGTCGCGGTTACCTTGAATCGCTTCTTGGCAGCCGATTTCGTCTTCATCTTGGGCATTTTGCTACTCCATAATTGTATCGGAACCGCAGACGATGCGAATTCCAAGCATTTTGAACTGCCACGGCATGCCCTGCCGGACCGTTCGGACGCGCGCTTATAACCGCAGAGGATCGAAAGCGCAATGGGATAAGAAGAATGGCGTGACAACGCCGATACCCTGACCTTCTAAAGGCACGGGGCGATTGGCGTGGCGCTTACTTCGGCGCCAGCACCATCATCATCTGGCGGCCTTCGAGCTTGGGCTCGGCTTCCACCTTGGCGATCTCGACAGTGTCTTCTTTGACCTGCAGCAGAAGCTTCATGCCGAGTTCCTGGTGGGCCATTTCGCGGCCACGGAACTTCAGCGTCACCTTTACCTTGTCGCCTTCCTCAAAGAACCGGTTCATCGCCTTCATCTTCACCTCATAGTCATGGGTGTCGATGTTCGGGCGCATCTTGATTTCTTTGATTTCGACGATCTTCTGCTTCTTGCGCGCTTCGGACGCCTTCTTCTGGTTCGCGTATTTCAGCTTACCAAGATCGAGGATCTTGCATACCGGCGGATCGTTGTTCGGCGAGATCTCGACGAGATCGAGTCCGGCGTCCTCGGCCATCTTGAGGGCCTGGTCGGTCGGTATCGCACCGAGATTCAAGCCTTCGGCATCGATAAGCTGGACCTTGGGAACGCGGATTTCCCGGTTTGAGCGCGGGCCTTCCTTGACGGGGGCATCGGCTTTGAATGGTCTGCGAATGGTCGTGTTCTCCTAGATAATTTCAGCACGCAGCAACGACAATTCCTCGCTTGGCTGCAGCCGAAAGCGGAATGTCGTCATCACTGGATAGATGTCAATACCATATACGCGGGGAAAAATCACCTGCTGCAATCGTCTGACAATGTGATTTATAGATGCCCGCCTTTCAGGATGCCTCTGTTTGACGCAATCGGAGGCTGCGACGTCAAGGAGACCCACATGTCAGCGACCGCCCCATCAGACCTTATCCGCATTCCGGTTGGCACCGCAGAGACAATGCGCGAGATCGCAATTCTCGTCAGGCCGGCATCCGCTTCCAACGACAACGCGGCTTTCGTCTGGCTCGGCGGCTACCGATCGGACATGACGGGCACCAAAGCCGTCGAACTCGACGCGCTGGCCGAGACGCTCGGCACCGAGTGCATCCGCTTCGACTATTCCGGCCACGGCGTCTCCGGCGGCGCGTTTCGCGACGGCACGATTTCCCGCTGGCTGGAGGAGGCTCTTGCCGTGCTCGACCACACGAAACCCAAGAGCGTAGTGCTGGTCGGCTCGTCGATGGGCGGCTGGATCGCGCTTCGTGTGGCTCAAGAGCTTAACAAGCGTGGCGGGTCGCCCAAAGTCGAGGGTATGGTGCTGATTGCCCCCGCCCCCGATTTTACGGGGGAGCTGATCGAGCCACACCTGACGGATGAGCAGCGGCAGTCGCTTGCAGTCAACGGCTATGTCGAGGAACCCTCCGAATATAGCAGCGAACCTGATATCTACACCCGCGACCTGCTTGAGGATGGAGCACGCAACCGAGTACTGACCGGCATTATCGAAACCGGTTGCCCCGTGCATATCCTTCAGGGAATGAACGACCGCGACGTGCCTTATGAACACGCGCTGAAACTCATGGAATTCCTGCCTGCCGACGACGTGACGCTGACGCTTGTACGTGACGGTGATCACCGCCTTTCCAGACCTCAGGATATCGAAAAAATGAGGGGTGCAATCATGGGCCTAATAAATAAATGAGTAAATTTTGGGCTGATGCGAGAATGCAGCATTGTTAACCATAAAGCAGTTTTAATGAAGATTAACAAAACCTGAACGATTGACTTGACCCCCATTCGGCCCTTAACTTTTCGTTAGGACTTTAAGGGACGGGTCATGATGAAAGCCTTGCTGGTACGGCGCTTTGCGGTGATCCTTTTGTGCGCGCTGGTGCCTGCGGGCGCCGCAATGCCGGCTCCGCGGTCGATTGCATCGATGGTGACCGGTGACGTGACGTCGCAACCGATCGGCCATTTCGAGTTCTGCCAGCGCCTGCCCGCGGAATGTTCTCTGAAGAGCCGGTCGGCGCCCGCTCCCAAACTCAACGAAGACAGCTGGCAAACGGTTCGCCGGATCAACCTGGAAGTCAACGAGCGCTATATCGCCAAGACCGACATGGATGCTTACGGTCGGGAAGAGTTCTGGACCTATCCGACCATCTTCGCCGACTGCGAGGATTTCGCGTTGCAGAAGCGCAAGGAACTGGCCGAAGCAGGCTTCAGTTATTCCGACCTTATGATGACGGTCGTGCGCAAGCCGGATGGAGAAGGTCACGCCGTTCTGACGCTTCGCACTGCGGATGGAGATTTCATTCTCGACAATCTTGATAACGATGTCCTGCCCTGGACAGCCACGCATTACACGTTCCTGAAGCGCCAGGCTTCGTTCAACGCAGGGCGTTGGGTCACCATCGAAAATGGCCGCGACCTTCTCGTCGGCGCTCTCCGGTAGAGCCGGCTTGCAGACGACGGGCCGTATCAACCGGTCGAAATGACAAGACCCGCCCTGCTTTTGCAGCGGCGGGTCTTCTTTTTTGCTGTCGATGCGCCGGCTGCGGCGAACCGATAACCTGCGCCTTATCCGTTGCCGATCAGGATACCGGCGGCCAGGACCAGCGAGCCGCCGAACACGACCTGGAAGACAGCCTTGAAGAACGGTGTCTCCATGTATCGGTTCTGGATGAAGGCGATCGCCCAGAGTTCGAAGAAGACGATGATCGCCGCAACGATAGTGGCCGTCCAGAAATGCGGAATGAGATAGGGCAGCGTATGGCCAAGCCCGCCGATGGCGGTCATGATGCCTGAGGCAAATCCGCGCTTGATGGGGGAGCCGCGACCGGAAATCTTGCCATCGTCGTGTGCCGCTTCGGTAAAGCCCATCGAGATACCCGCACCGACCGATGCGGACAGACCGATCAGGAAGGTCGACCAGGTATCGCCCGTGGCGAATGCTGCCGCAAAGATCGGCGCCAGTGTCGAAACCGAACCGTCCATAAGGCCGGCAAGCCCTGGCTGGACATAGGTCAGGATAAACTGACGCCGGGCAGACAGGTCTTCTTCCGAACGCGTTTCCTCGGGTACGTGCTTTTCGCCGAGCATCCGGGCGATGTCTTCATGCCCGTCCTCCGCCAAGGCCAGATCGCCCAGGAGCTGCCGCGTCGAGGCATCCGATACCCTTTTGGCGGCCTCGCGATAGAACCGTGCCGCCTGGCGCTCCATCGCTTCCGTCTGTTCGCGGATCTTGTCGAGCGGCAGATTGCGCATCAGCCAGTCGGTCTTGCGGGCGTAAAATCCCTGCACATGCTCTCTGCGGATCAGCGGAATGTTCTCGCCGAAGCGGGAGCGAAACATCTGGATCAGCATGTTCTTGTGCGTCTGCTCGACCTCGGCCATGTCCTCGAACACCTTTGCGGAGCTCGGATATGCCTCTTTCAGGTTCTTCGCGTAGGAGAGATAGATGCGCGCATCCTCCTCTTCCGACGAGATGGCAAGAGCGAGGATTTCCTCTTCGCTCAGCGACAAAAACGCCCGGCGGGACCCGGGCACCAAACGAGTGAACATCGAAGCTCCTTATTAGAATAATTCTAACCTAACTTTTTTGTGTGAAAGTTCAAGTCACTCCAAACCGTGCCCTTTGATCCGTTTGAGAAAAAAATTCGCGCGCAATATTCGCAAACCAATGCTGCAGCGCAGCGCAACTTCCTGCACTTTTTACTTGCCGGTGACGAAATGATCGGATTAAGAGCAGACGCCGGTGAGGACCGGTGAAATGAAGTTACCGGCCGTCAAGGGCCAGTCAGAAAGGCATGACCCGTATGAACCGCAGACATTTCTTTCGGCAGGCAGGGACCGCCGGAATCGGCGCAGTTGCAGCCGGGGCTTTGGCCGCTCCCGCGATCGCGCAGGAAAGCCCCAAGCTCACCTGGAGGATGACATCCTCCTTTACCAAGAACACCGACATCCTCTGGGCCGCATCCACCGATATCGCGCAAAGCGTCAAGGAAGCGACGGACGGCAACTTCACCATCCACACATTCGCGGCCGGCGAAATTGTGCCCGGCCTTCAGGCGGCAGACGCTGTTTCCAACGGAACCGTCGAAATGGCGCATACCTGCTCCTACTATTACATTGGCAAGGATCCGACATTCGCGCTCGGGACGTCGGTGCCCTTCGGTCTTAATGCCCGCCAGACGAACTCCTGGTTCTCGATCGGCGGCGGCAACGACCTGCTCAACGAATTCCTCGGCACCTACAATCTCTATGCGCTGCCGGCCGGCAATACGGGTGCCCAGATGGGTGGCTGGTTCCGCAAGGAGATCAACACGATCGATGACCTGAAGGGTCTGAAGATGCGCATCGCAGGTCTTGCCGGCCAGGTGATGACGAAGCTTGGCGTCACGCCGCAGCAGATCGCCGGCGGCGACGTTTATGCGGCCCTGGAAAAGGGCACGATCGATGCGACCGAATTCGTCGGTCCCTATGACGATCAGAAGCTTGGCTTCGTGAAGGTCGCGAAATACTACTACTATCCCGCATGGTGGGAAAGTGGCCCGGCCGTCCACGCCTTCTTCAACCGCGACAAGTTCAACAATCTGCCGAAGAGCTACCAGCGCATTCTGAAAGATGCCTGCGCCAACGCCAACATGAACATGCTGGCTCGCTACGATGCCAGCAACGCCAAGGCGCTGCGCCAGCTTGTGTCGGAAGGTGCCGTGCTGAAGGCCTTCAACCAGCAGATCCTAGATGCCAGCTTCGCTGCGGCGCAGGAAACCTATGCGGAACTCACGGCCAAGAACGCTGCCTTCAAGAAGATCTACGACAGCCAGCAGGCCTTCAAGAAGGATGCCTATCTCTGGGCGCAGATCGCCGATTACACCTACGACACGTTCATGATGATCCAGCAGCGCAACGGCAAGCTTTGATCATCAAGCGCACCTGCTCAATCGAGAACCCCGGCCCAGCCCGGGGTTTTCCTTTTGCGGCAAGGCAAACACTGTCGATTCCTCTTGTCGGAGCCGGGAAAAGAGCTTTAAGACCAAGACGGCTTGAACGAGATTTTTCAGACATCTCAGGAGGATATTTCATGGATCGCAGACGTTTCCTGCACAATGCTACCACTGCCGGCATCGGCGCCGCGGCTGCCGCGTTGGCCACGCCGGCAATCGCCCAGGAGCGTCCGAAGATCACCTGGCGGCTGACCTCGTCCTTTCCAAAGAGCCTGAACATCATCTTCGATGCGGCGACCCAGATTGCCAACAGCGTCAAGAACTCGACGGACGGCAATTTCACCATCCAGACCTATGGCGCCGGTGAACTGGTGCCGGCTCTGCAGGCCGCCGATGCGGTTGCCAACGGCACGGTCGAGATGGCGCATACATGCTCCTATTATTACATCGGCCAGGATCCAGCCTTTGCGCTCGGTACCGCCATTCCGTTCGGCCTCAATGCCCGCATGACGAATGCCTGGTTCCTGAACGGCGGCAACGACCTGATCAACGAGTTCCTGGCGCCCCGCGGCCTTTATGCGCTGCCGGCCGGCAATAGCGGCACGCAGATGGGCGGCTGGTTCCGCAAGGAGATTAACACGATCGACGACCTGAAGGGTCTGAAGATGCGCATTGCCGGCCTGGCCGGCCAGGTGATGCAGAAGGTCGGCGTGACGCCCCAGCAGATTGCCGGCGGCGATGTCTATGCAGCGCTCGAAAAGGGCACGATCGATGCGACCGAATTCGTCGGTCCGTATGACGATCAGAAGCTCGGCTTCGTCAAGGTCGCCAAATACTACTACTACCCGGCATGGTGGGAAGGCGGCCCGGCCATGCATGCCTTCTTCAACCTCGAAAAATTCAACAGCCTGCCGAAGAGCTACCAGCAGATCCTGACCGATGCCTGCGCGGCAGCCAACATGAGCATGCTTGCCAATTACGACGCCCATAACGCTGTCGCTTTGAAGAAGCTGGTTGGCGAAGGCGCGATCCTGAAAGCGTTCAACCGCGACATTCTGGATGTGTGTTTCAAGGCCGCGATAGAAACCTATGCCGAGCTTTCCCAGAAGAGCCCGGCCTTCAAGAAGATCTACGATCACCAGCAGGCGTTCAAGAAGGATTCCTATCTCTGGGCGCAGGTGGCAGAATACAGCTACGACACGTTCATGATGATGCAGCAGCGGGCAGGCACGCTCTAAGCATCCGACCAAACGACGAAAGCCCCGCGCGCGACGGGGCTTTCAAAACTTTTTAGAGCTTCGGCCTATCTCTTCAGATGGGCCTGTATGACCTTAGCTACCGGTGTTGGGGCGATTGCTGCCGACATTGGTATTTGTCGACGCGGTCTTCCCGTCGGCGGTCTGGCCGTAATAGGTACCACCGAGGTGGCCGCCGGAACTGGTGTTTTCCACCTGGCGTTCTGCGCGCTTTACGGTCTGTTCTACGTCACTCTTGCTCATAATGTCCTCCAGCTTTTGGGGTGGTGACGGTGTTTCCAACTCAACTCTCAAAGATCTGTTCCCGAAAAACCGACATCTCGCTTGACGACAACATAATCCGATCCCATTTGGAAACGATCATTTCCTAATTAGGCAATCCGCTATGACGACCGAAACCCTCACCGATACAGCGCGAATGGCAGGCCGCCCGCGCGAGTTCGAAATCGAGGCGGCGCTGGACAAAGCGATCGTCGTGTTTTCCGAGCAGGGTTATCACGCGACGTCGATTGCGGACCTCAAGGACGCGATGGGGCTGACGGCCGGAAGTCTCTACAAGGCTTTCAAAGACAAGAAGGCGATCTTTCTCGCCTCCTTTGATCGCTACAAGCAGGTGCGCAACGCAGCTCTTGCGGAGGCAATATCGGCTGGCGGCAACGGCCGCGACCGCATGCGTCTTGCGCTGCATCACTATGCAAACTCGGCGCATGGCGAGCTAGGCCGACGCGGATGCCTCGTCGTCGGCGCTGCCGTCGAACTTGCGCTTTTCGATCTCGAAACGGATCAGCGCGTGAAACTATCGCAAGCCCGGATTGAAGGTCTGTTCGAAAACCTGGTTCGGGAGGGCCAGGCGGACGGATCGATTTCGGATCGGAGCGATCCCGAGGTGACGGCGCAGTTCTTCTACGCCGTGATCCAGGGACTGCGGATCGCGGGAAAGGCCGGACAGGGCCAGGAACGCGCCATCGCCACCGTGGAAACCGCGCTCAGAATTCTCGACTGACAGCACGTCTGTTTTCTCCCTCCCCTTTTCTCCTCCCAAGAGCCAGCCATGACATCCCCAGTTTCTTCTCCCGCTCGTCGGGCTTCGCCGGACGCCGAAACGGCGGCCACATCGCCAAGCGCAGCGCCCACCCTCTCCCCGGTAATGGCCTTCACCATGGCCGCCGCGGCCGGTCTGATCGCCGCCAACCTTTATTATGCGCAGCCGCTTGCAGGCCCGATTGCCGCATCGATCGGCCTTTCCGAAAGCGCCACCGGCCTGATCGTGACGCTGACGCAGATCGGCTATGGTCTCGGCCTGCTGTTCATGGTGCCGCTCGGTGATCTCGTCGAGAACCGCCGGCTGATCATCCTGATGATTTCCGCCACGAGCGTTGCCCTGATCGCGGCCGGGCTTTCGACGACGCCGCTTCCCTTCCTCGCGGCATCGCTTGCGATCGGCATCACCTCCACTGCGGTCCAGATGATCGTGCCGTTTGCTGCAAACCTTGCACCGGAAGAGAGCCGAGGCCGGGTGGTCGGAAACATCATGAGCGGGCTGATGATCGGCATCATGATGGCGCGGCCGGTCGCGAGCTTTATCGCGGGCTTCTCGTCGTGGCATACGGTGTTCTTCCTGTCGGCTGCGGTGATGGTTGCCGTCGGTCTGGTGCTGTCCGTCCGCCTGCCGAGACGCATGCCGAAGACGACACTCCGCTATCCGGGCCTGATCGCGTCGATGGGACGGATCTATACGACGCAGCCGCTTTTGCGCCGACGGTCCTTCTACCAGTTCGCCCAGTTCTTCGCGTTCAGCCTGTTCTGGACGGTGACGCCGCTGCTGCTGGCAGGGCCCGCTTTCCAGCTGGGACAGGGCGCCATCGCAATCTTCGCGCTTGTCGGCGTCGCCGGTGCCGTTGCGTCTCCGATCGCCGGACGGTTGGCCGACCGCGGACTTGGCAGGCCGGCAACCGCCTTCGGCATCCTCGCCGTCGTTGCCGCCTTCCTGATGACGCATATTGCGCCTGAAGGTTCGACCATTGCGCTGATGATGCTGGGTCTGGCTGCCATCGCGCTCGATTTCGGCGTGTCGATGACGCTGGTGATCGGCCAGCGATCAATCTACGGCCTTGATGCAGAGCTGCGCAGCCGTTTGAACGGCCTGTTCATGGCAACCTTCTTTGTCGGCGGAGCACTGGGTTCGGCAATCGGCGCCTGGGCCTATGCGCAAGGCGGCTGGCTTGCCGCATCGGCGATCGGCCTCGCCCTGCCGGCCGCAGCCTTTGCTTATTTCCTCACGGAAAAACGATGACGAGATATGGCCCGCGTGTTTTGCGGGCCACTCATGGCGCTTACCCGATCCGCTTGTAAAACAGCGTCGTGCCGCAGAGGCCGCCTTGCGGCCACAGGGCGTAGTCGGGAATGACGCCGACGCGTTCCCAGCCGAACCGGGGATAGATGCGTTCCGCGTCGCTGCCGGTTGCGGTGTCCAGCACCAGAAGCGTGCGTCCCTGCCGTGCAGCTTCCGCTTCGACGGCCTCCATCAGCTTGCGCGAAAGGCCAAGGCCGCGGGCATCGTGATGGACGAGGAGTTTCATCAGGTCGCCCCGATGCGGCTGGTTCGGCTTCGACGCAAGACCGATCTGGACGGTGCCGACCGCCCGCCCCTCGACCTCTGCGACAGCCAGAATGATGGCACCCTTTTCCACCTCGTCTGCGATACCATTCCAGTATCCGGTGGCATCCTCAGGCGCGAATGGCAGCATGAAGCCCAGCGATGCGCCGCCATTGATGCAGTCGGACAGGATGTCACTGAGATCGGGGATCGCCTCGCGGGTGGCGTCGGCATCGAGAATACGGATGGTCGGGGTCATTGTTTGCTCCTGTGGCGGTCAGCGGCCGCGGTTGAGGATCACCGCGTAGCGGGCGGGGCGATCACTCGGATTGTGGAATTCGAAGGCGTCGCCGATATCCATGAACAGGCAGTCGCCGGGCATGAGACGGTGGGTCACGTCCGGAAGCACCATGTTCAGTTCCCCCTCGAACAGCCAGACATGCTGGGTCATGATCCGGCTTTCCTCCCGCGGCGGAAAACTCACACGTGCGCCGGCCGGAAATTCCACCTCGACGATATCGACCGGTGTCGGCATGCCTGGCGGCGAGACGGAGCGACGCAGATATCCGGTCGTCGGGTCGCGCCACAGCCTTTGCTCGGTCTTCTTCGACAGAGGTGATGATGACGGCTCGTCTGGCGCAAAGAAGGTGGAGAGGCTTTGACCCAAGCCTTCGCAGAGCCGTGCCAGAAGCGCCGCCGTCGGGCTCGCCTCCGCCCGTTCTATGCGCGAGATCATCGCTCGGCTGACACCGGACCGCAGCGACAGTTCGTCCAACGTCAGTCCTGCGGAAGCCCGCAGCGCCTTCAGCCTTTCGCCAATTGCCAGTTCGATTTCGCCGTCTAAATTTTCCATCATCAAAGATATAAATTCTCTTTTAATGGAATCAAGCGAATTGCGAAGGCCGGATGAATTTTACAGGTGATGGCGTTTCCGCGATAGCGAATGTCCTATTCGATACGCTATGGATCGTCGACCAAGGCAGCCGCGACGGAAGCGCCGAGGGTCCACTAAAATCAGGGATTTCGCAATGAACGGACAAGCGGCTGTCTCGCCCTTTTCAATCGCCAGCATCGTCGTCTCGATGACGATCGCCGCGATCGGAAGCGGCATCATGTTCGCCTATGTGCCGTTCATGCTGACAAGGTCGGAAACGCCCTGGGCGGCAGGTGCTGCGGTGACGGCCGTCGCATTCGGCGGGCTCGTCGGTTGCGTGCTCGGCGGACCGCTGATCAAGCGCGTTGGACATGCGCGGCTGTTTGCCTGCTCGATGGCAATGGTCATCATTGCAGCCGTGCTGATTGCCGCCGACCTTCCGGCCTATATCTGGATTTTTGCACGCGGCATTTATGGCGCCGCTGCCAACGTCAACTTCATCATCGCCCAGAGCTGGCTCAATCACGCTGCCTCCAACGAGTGGCGCGGTAAGGCGATGTCGTTCTTCTACATGGCCTATGTTCTGGGCCTCGGCTGCGGCAACTGGATCTTCGGCCAGATCCCGACCGACGGCAATCTTGCGCCGTTGGCGGTGGTTTTCTTTACCGCGCTTGCGATCCTGCCAATCGGGCTGACCCGCCTGCCGAACCCGCCGGCCCCGGCGCGCGTCAATGTCGATATCAAGATGGCCTGGAAGATCTCGCCGGTCGGGCTGGTCGGCGTGCTTGCCTCGGGCGGTCTTTCGATGGTGGTGCAGGGCTTCCTGCCGATCTATGCCTCGACCAACAACGTGTCGCAGACCGATGTCGCGATGCTGATGTTCGTGATGCAGACCGGGCTTTTGTTCGTGCAGTATCCGCTCGGCATCCTGTCGGACCGGATGGACCGACGCTATGTGCTTCTAATCACCTGCGTGCTCATCGTGTTTGCCGGTTTCGGAGCGTTTTTCTCCTCCTTCTCGCATCTCTATCTCCTGATGATCATGTTCCTGATCTTCGGGGGTTCTGTCGAGACGGTGTATTCGGTGGCAAACGCCCACGCCAACGACCGCGCCGACCCCGGCGATTTCGTGCCGCTCTCCTCGACCCTTCTCGTTGCATGGTCGACGGCCGCGACGATCGTGCCGCTCGCGGTCACGATGCTGACACCTACTCTCGGCGGAAAAACCTTCATCGTCGCGGCGATGGCGGTGGCTGTCGTCTATGGCCTGTTCGTGCTGCAGCGCCTGAAAGAACGCGGTCCGGCACCCGAGGCGGAGCGTGAGAGCCATGAAGTGCGCAGCGCCCAGCTTCCCAATGCAGCGGCGCTGACCGAACCCGGCGCCGTAAATCCCGGAAATTAACGCCTTTCATCCTCAACGAAAGGTTATCTTCCCTCTTTGCGGCAGACACGGGCGCTGCTATATGCGCGAGCCATGAGCACCAATTCCCGCACGCCGCTTGACCATATCCGCAATTTCTCGATCGTGGCCCATATCGACCACGGCAAATCGACTCTCGCCGACCGTCTGATCCAGACGACCGGCGGCCTTGCCGAACGCGACATGTCCGAGCAGGTTCTCGATTCGATGGATATCGAGCGCGAGCGCGGCATCACCATCAAGGCACAGACCGTGCGCCTGCACTACAAGGCGAACAACGGCGAGACCTACGTTCTCAACCTGATCGACACGCCCGGCCACGTCGACTTCGCCTACGAAGTGTCGCGTTCGCTGTCGGCCTGCGAAGGTTCGCTGCTGGTCGTCGATGCGTCACAGGGCGTCGAAGCGCAGACGCTTGCCAACGTCTATCAGGCGATCGACAACAATCACGAGATCGTCACGGTCCTCAACAAGATCGACCTGCCGGCCGCCGAGCCCGACCGCATCCGCGACCAGATCGAGGAAGTGATCGGCATCGACGCCAGCCAGGCCGTGCTGATCTCGGCAAAGACCGGCCTCGGCATTCCCGACGTTCTGGAAGCCATCGTCCACCAGCTGCCCCCGCCGAAGAGCGAGATGGGCGACAAGGGTCCGCTGAAGGCGCTGCTGGTCGACAGCTGGTACGACACCTATCTCGGCGTCATGGTTCTCGTTCGCATCCTTGATGGCGTGCTGACCAAGGGCCAGACCATCCGCATGATGGGCACCGATGCCAAGTATCAGGTGGAACGCGTCGGCGTTCTGACGCCGAAGATGCTGGCCGTCGATAGTCTCGGCCCGGGCGAGATCGGTTTCTTCACCGGCTCGATCAAGGAAGTGGCCGATACGCGCGTCGGCGATACCATTACCGAAGACAAGAAGCCGACCGCCAAGGCACTTCCGGGCTTCAAGCCTGCGCAGCCGGTCGTGTTCTGCGGCCTGTTCCCGGTCGATGCGGCCGATTTCGAAGACCTGCGTGCCGCGATGGGCAAGCTGCGCCTCAACGACGCTTCGTTCTCGTTCGAGATGGAATCGTCTGCGGCTCTGGGCTTCGGTTTCCGTTGCGGCTTCCTCGGACTGCTGCATCTCGAAATCATCCAGGAGCGTCTGGAACGCGAGTTCAACCTCGATCTGATCGCAACCGCGCCTTCGGTGGTCTATCAGCTGACCATGACCGACGGTTCCGAGCGCGAGCTGCACAACCCGGCCGACATGCCTGATGTCGTCAAGATCTCGGAAATCCGCGAACCTTGGATCAAGGCGACGATCCTGACGCCGGACGACTATCTCGGCGGCATCCTGAAGCTTTGCCAGGATCGGCGCGGCATCCAGACCGAGCTCACCTATGTGGGCAAGCGCGCCATGCTGACCTACGAACTGCCGCTCAACGAAGTGGTGTTCGATTTCTACGACCGCCTGAAGTCGATCTCCAAGGGTTATGCCTCGTTCGATTACCACCTGCACGGCTATCAGGAGGGCAACCTCGTAAAGATGTCGATCATGGTGAATGGCGAGCCTGTCGACGCGCTGTCGATGCTGGTGCACCGGACTGCTGCCGAAAAGCGAGGCCGCGACATGTGCGAGAAGCTGAAGGATCTGATCCCAAGGCACATGTTCAAGATCCCGATCCAGGCAGCCATCGGCGGCAACGTGATTGCCCGCGAGACGATTTCTGCGATGCGCAAGGACGTGACGGCGAAGTGCTACGGCGGCGACGCCACCCGCAAGCGCAAGCTGCTCGACAAGCAGAAGGAAGGCAAGAAGCGCATGCGGCAGTTCGGCAAAGTCGACATTCCGCAGGAAGCATTCATTGCAGCGCTGAAGATGAAAGACGATTGATTTGCACAGGGGCTGGTTCGAAAGAACCGGCCCTTTTACTCGCCGAATGCTCGGTCAGCCGGATCATTTCGGGACAGGAATCAAAAGATCTGGGCCGGACCGCAATAAACGAACATATCGCGCCGTCCAAAGTTTGATAATCTGCAAAAATTGCTTTGAAAACCGCCGATTGACGGCATATTACCGGCGCCTATTCCATCACACGCATTTGGTGACGTCATGAACTATCAGGTCGTATCCGCGCATTGGCCTATTGGCGGAGGCGAGACCGGCGAGCTCATACGCCAGTTCGACTGGACGAAGACGTCTCTCGGGCTGATCAAAGACTGGCCTTCGCATCTGCGGATCAAGGTCAACTCGATGGTCAATTCGCCGATCCCGCAGGTTTTGATGTGGGGCGACGACCATGTGATGATCTACAATGACGGCTACAAGGAGATTGCCGGGGATTATCATCCACGCGCGCTCGGTGACAAGGTTTCCGCTGTCTGGCCGGAAATCTGGGAATGGAACAAGACAATCCTTGAAGCCGGCTTTCGGGGAGAGGTCCAGTCCTTCCGCGACCAAGTCATGGTGCTGAACCGTCATGGATCGCCTGAGGATGTCGTCTTCGACCTGTTCTACACGCCGATCTACGACGAAACCGGCAAGGTAGACGGTGTCCTGTGCACGGTGCTTGAAAACACCGAGAAGGTGCACGCGCTGAACGCCTTGGCTCAGAGCCAGGAAGAGCTCAGCCGCCTTACCAACGCGCTCCCCATCCTCGTCGGGTTCCTCGACCGCGACCATGTCTATCGCTTCGCCAATGACGGTTATCAGGAGTGGTTCGGACTAGCCGCCAGCGACGTGATTGGCAAGCATGCCGCGGAGGTGATCGGCAACGCCTATTACGCTGCCCGCATACCATTGCTTCAAAAAGCGCTCTCCGGCGAACGGGTGATCACGGACACGGTGATCAAACGTCCTGACGGAGAAGAACGGACAGCCGAAATCCGCTACGTTCCGCGCTTTACCTCCAAGGGTGAGATCGACGGCATCTATGTGCTGATCATCGATATCGAGGACCGCAAACAATCCGAGAACGCACTTCGTCGCAGCAATGAACGGTTCCGGGCCGCGGTCGCGGCCATCCATGGCGTGCTGTGGACCAACACCGCCGACGGCCGGATGCTGGGCGAACAGACGGCCTGGGCCACGCTGACCGGCCAGCGTTTCGAGGAATACCAGGACTACGGCTGGGCAGATGCCGTGCATCCCGACGATCGGGAAGGTTCGGTCGCCAGCTGGCAGGCAGCCGTCGCGTCCAAATCCACCTATGTCTGGGAACATCGCGTCCGCCGCCATGACGGCCTCTATCGTACCTTTGCCATCCGCGGCGTGCCGATCATCGGTTCCTCGGGCGACATCGAGGAATGGGTCGGTGTCCATACCGATATCACCGAGCAGCGGGAAGCCGAATCGAACCTGCAGGACCATGCCAGCAACCTGGAGCGGCAGGTCCGCCACCGCCTGCGGGCAGAGGAACAGCTAAGACAGCTGAACGAAAGCCTGGAAGCGCGCGTCGAATCGGAGATCGCGGAGAGGCGCCAGGCCGAACGGGCATTGCAGCAGGCGCAGAAGATGGAATCGATCGGTCAGCTGACCGGGGGCGTTGCGCATGACTTCAACAACCTGTTGCAGGTCGTTGCCGGCAATCTTCAGCTCCTGGCCAAGGACATTGTCGGCAATGCACAGGCGGAACGGCGTGTCGGCAATGCGCTTGCCGGCGTCAGCCGCGGTGCAAAGCTTGCCAGCCAGTTGCTGGCTTTCGGCCGCCGGCAGGCGCTGGAGCCACGCGTCATCAACATCAGCCGCTTTATTGCCGGAATGGACGATCTGCTGCGCCGGTCGCTCGGTGAGGCGGTTGAGGTCGAGGTAATTGCCAGCGGCGGGCTCTGGAACACCTATGCCGACCCGACGCAGGTCGAAAACGCGCTTCTGAACCTCGCAATCAACGCACGTGATGCGATGGAGGGGTCCGGCAAGTTGACGGTTGAGGTGGGTAACGCCTTTCTCGACCAGGATTACGCCCGCACCCATGTTGAAGTCACGCCCGGTCAATACGTGATGCTGGCCGTGACGGACACGGGCGCCGGCATGGCGCCAGATATTCTCGATAAAGTGTTCGAGCCGTTCTTTTCCACCAAGCCAGAGGGCAAGGGAACCGGATTGGGACTGTCCATGGTCTACGGCTTCGTCAAGCAGTCCGGCGGGCATGTGAAGATCTACAGCGAGGTGAACGAGGGCACGACCGTGAAGGTCTACCTGCCGCGGTCCGTCGCCGATGAGGACCGCGAAGTGGTCGTCCAGGCCGGCCCGGTCGTCGGCGGCTCGGAAACCGTGCTGGTCGTGGAAGACGACGAGGCGGTACGCAACACCGTTTTCGAGACGCTGACCGATCTCGGCTACCGCGTCCTGACGGCAAAGGATGCACAGGCCGGCCTCAACGTGGTCGAGAGCGGCATTCCAATCGACGTCATCTTTACCGACGTCGTGATGCCGGGCCCTCTGAAGAGCCGCGAAATGGCGCGTCGCGCAAAGGAGCGCCTGCCGCATCTCGCGGTGCTATTCACCTCCGGCTACACTGAAAATTCCATCGTCCACGGCGGCATTCTGGATGCCGGTGTCGAGCTCTTGTCCAAACCCTATACCCGCGAGGCTTTGGCGCGCCGTATTCGCCATGTCATCGCCAACCAGAAGCAGGTGGACCAGGCGACCGCCCCCAGGGCGGAAACAGTCAAGCCCGTTGCCGAAGTTGCCGCCGCGACGCCAAAAACGCTGACGATCCTGCTGGTCGAAGACGACTTTCTGATCCGGGGAAACACGGCCGAGATGCTTGCCGAACTCGGCCATCAGGTAATCGAGGCTGGGACAGGAAAAGAAGCGCTGGTCGAGCTCGAAAGCAATTCGATCGATGTCCTGATCACCGATATCGGCCTGCCGGATACAGTCGGCGGTGATCTGGCGGTGCGTGCCGTGGCGGAAAAGCCCGACCTGACCGTCGTGTTCGCAACGGGAGAGAGCCACAAGCCGGACAACGCGCCACCCGGCTCCCGCCTTCTGCAGAAGCCTTATAACGAGATGGACCTTGCGGCGGTTCTGGCAGGCGTCAACGCGGGTTCGTAGTACGGATCCCCGCATGGCCGGGGCCTGTTGCCTGCATCACGCCCCGGCGCCTTCAATGTTTCGCCGGGAGGAAGGGATGCGGAAGGTCCGCCGGTGTGATCCAGACGCAGCCGTCGAATGCCACTTCCCCATGGTCCAGTTTGCGGCTGGCGATCGTCTCCATCAGGGAGAGCTTTGATCGCACGCTGCCGATTCCGTCATCGTTGAGGACCCGGACCGCCTGGCAGGTGGGGCCATCCCGCATCACGATTAACGTATGATGGCTGTTCTCGACGATTTTGTTTTCGATGGTAACGAGCTTCATGCTCTCTCCTTCGACTGACGGATGGGGTTGAGGCGTCATCGAAGGGTCGGCAAATTTGGTTAACAAAGGGTTAACGACGCGGGGGGCGTCCCCCGCAAACGAAAAACCGCCCGTCCTTGCGGACGAGCGGTTCGATCGATGGTCTTTCCCTGCCTGTTACGGCTGGGTCGTACCGCCTGTTGCCGGTGCAGCAGGAGGCGGTGCGGCCGGAGCAGGTGCGGCTGGCGTTGCCGGAGCAGGTGCTGCCGGTTCCGTGACAGCAGGCGGCGTTGCGGTCGAGGATGTCGTGGCAGGATCGGTGGTCGAGCCACCCATCTGCGACCAGACAAACGCGCCGACGACGATAACTGCCAGAATGGCTACCCAGCCCATCCAGGAAGAGCTTTTGCGCGTCTCCGGGGTGGTGCGAAGGTCAGGGCGGGTGTTATTCGAGTTTGGATCGTAAGCCATGTTTGTTTCCTCCGTTTCAGCAGAGACAATGCGACCACAGGGAATTTGTTCCAAAGATCTGCGGATCGGACATTGTGTCTGCGCTAAAACCTTACGTTGGAATGCGGCAGACGAACGTTCAAACCGTCAAACGGTGGCGGTTGTACCGTCTTCGGTTGTGGCACCAGGCGCATTCTTCTTGATCGATTCGATCGCGTTGATTGCCGACGCTTTCTGCTTGTATCCTTCAGAGATAAACATCGTTTCGCCGTTCGACGCTTTGAAGCGGAAACGGAACTCGCCAGTCTTGTCCTTGTAGACCTGAAACTTGTACAATTTAGCCTCCCTCAGCTGACCCTAAACAAGAAGATGCCACTGGATAAGGGATGGAACAAGAGGGATATGCGCCTGCCATGAAGGAAACGGATTTGAACAAAGAGCGTGTCGGTATCGTCGGTCTTGGACGGATGGGAAGCGCCATGGCGACGCGCCTTGCACAACAGGGCTTCACTGTCACCGGATGGAGCCGAAGCGACGCTTTTGGTGCGCGGCAGAGGGCTCTCGGCATTGATGCCGTTGAAGACCTTTCCTCCCTAGCAGAGCGTTCCGACGTCATCATTCTTGCCCTGATCGACGATCAGGCGGTGCATGATGTGCTTAACACACTCGCGGCTACGGACCTTACGGGCAAGCTGATCGTCGATACCAGCACGGTCAACCCTATGACTCTGCGGAGCCACCAAGAGGCCATCGGTCGATCGGGTGCCGGCCTCCTCGACGCGCCGATCGCCGGCGGCCCGGAGATGCTGCTTCAGGGAAAGGTCGGGCTTTATATCGGCGGCTCGCCTGAAGACCACGAGCGCTTTCGGCCCGTTGCGGAAACGCTTTCCGACCGTGCGCTGCATGTGGGAAAACTCGGAGATGGCGCATCGGCCAAGCTCGTCAACAACATGATGCTGATGGGACTGTGGCAGAATCTCAAGGAGGCACTGCTGCTAGGCAAGAGCGCCGGCCTCTCTTCAGCGAAGATCCTCGAAATCCTTGCGGGAAGCCCGGCTGCGAGCCCGGCGATGAAGAGCAGGCTTCCTGTCATTTCAGGTGAGACGGACACGGTCGGGTTTCCTGTGTCGGGTGCGGTGAAGGATGCGCGGCTGGTGCGAGATTTCGCAAAGGAGCTCGGGATCTCCATCCCTGCGATCTCGGCGTCGCTTGCAAGCTTCGAGGCGGCGCTCGCCGCAGGCTATGGCGCCGCAGACCTTGCGACCATGGTCAAACTGGTTGCCGACGCGGATTAAACAGGAGTTCAGTTGCATGACCGACAAACCGCATATCACCATTTTATACTGCACCCAGTGCAACTGGCTGCTACGGGCCGGCTGGATGGCGCAGGAACTGCTGCAGACATTCGGTGATTCGCTGGGCGAGGTCGGGCTTATCCCAGGCACCGGCGGTGCATTCGAAATCCGCATCGACGGCGCGTTGATCTGGGAGCGCAAACGCGATGGCGGTTTTCCTGGTCCCCAGGAATTGAAGCAGCGGGTTCGCGATATCCTCGACCCCGACCGGGACCTTGGCCATATCGACCGACACCAAGCCAAAACCGAAGTCGACACCGCGGGTTAGGACGGTTTTTGAAAGTTTTTCGGGGCCTGACATGAAAACTTCAAAAACCCTGTTGACTTGACCCGGTGTCCCTCGTACATCGCTCTCCGTCGCCCAGATGGCGGAATTGGTAGACGCGCCAGCTTCAGGTGCTGGTACCCGAAAGGGTGTGGAGGTTCGAGTCCTCTTCTGGGCACCATTCCCATTTAGAAATATGCAGTTAGCTCGTGTGTGAGATCCTCACACGCGGCTTTTCTGCTGTTGAAATTTTCGGATCTCAAGTAGTTCCTGCGGGTGGAATGAACGCGTAAACACCTCCGCTCTACTTCGGAAGATGCCGCGGGTTGATGCCTGGGACCCAGTGCGTATTCGGCATCTGCGTGCCCGTATAGCGAATGCCGTTGTTCGTTTCGCAGTGATACAGCCGCCGCGGCACGTCATCCCAGAAGCGGGCGCCCTGCCCTGACCTCAGTTCCGAGACGTAGCCGATATCACTGGTGCATGAGTAGGAATCGGGATCCGACTTGACGAGGCTCTCCGTCGGTTTCACGCCGGGCAGGTTCTTGAAGAAGGTCTGGGGCGACTGGGTGAACACGTCGCCTTCCGCAGCCATCGTGTCATCAGGAACAAGGGCCGTTACGACGACCCCCATCAGCATCGCGGCTGGTAAAATCCATGCACCCTTCAGCATTTTTCTGTCCCTGTCGGCACTCTATCGCTTTCACGAAATAAGAGGTGCATCGCCAAGGTGCCAGCGGATGCGATCCCACATTTGCGTGATCGTTGCGCCCGGATCATGGAAAGCGGCGGTAATCTGTCGGCTGTCCATAGAGCCAGCCTATCCGCTCCACAGCGGCTTTGAAATTTTCGCGCGCCACAGTCATCGTGTGGCCGTTGGCGTGGAGCAGGGTTTCCGGGTCTTCCATGATACCGACATGGCCCTTCCAGAAGACGAGATCGCCGCGGCGGAGATCCTCCGCATCGATTCTCTCACCAAAGGCTGCCTGCATGTCGCTGTCACGCGGTACCGATTTGCCGATCATCGCCATCGACAGCTGGACGAGGCCGGAGCAGTCGATGCCGAAGCCTGTTCGGCCGCCCCAGAGATAGGGCGTTTCCAGGAACCGGAGAGCGACCGCGACATAGTCGTCGCCGGCAACTTCCGAGATCGGCAGGCAGTGGTCGGCAATTACGGCGCCGCCGCCGGCCAGCGTGAAATAGTGGGTGCCGCGGGTTTCGCTTTTGCCGACGATCGTCACGCGGCTGCCCATCGACAGTGCGCGAAGCGGCGGCTTGCGCAATTCCGGGCCTGGATAGACGAAGGTGCGCTGCGTCACGATACGGTGCGTCGCCTGCTCGACGACATCGAGCATCACGTCCGGCAGGTAGCCGACATAGCCATCCTGATCGGCCTGGACCCAGACGAAGCCGTCCTTGCGGTCGAAGACGCGCACGGTTTCGCCGAACAGAAGTTGCGTGTCGATTCCACTTTCCAGATTCGGTGAAGGTCGAAGCGGGGCAACGGGCACGGCGATTTGTGCCGCGACGCCCTGCACAAATCGATCGGAATGGACGCGACCTTCGAGCGCCGCATCGGCAAGGTCGGCACGGTAGGCATGGAGGCGTTTGTCGAGATCGGTCATCTTTGTGTGTTCCAAGGTCAGATCGGAGTTATCAGCAGGTTCGTCGCACTATGCGGCAGCCGTGCGGCGGCTTTCACGGATGATGAGGTCGCCGAGATTTTCGAGGTAGAGGGCGCCGGCCACGGTCCGCTTTATCACGACATTGCGGCGATCGCGCTCGTCTCTCACTCGATCGACAAGACCGAGCGCACCCATCGTATCGAGTGCGCGGGTGACTACCGGCTTGGTGACGGCGAGGGTGGCGGCCAAGCCACGCACCGTGTGGGGCGGCGGCACGAGATATATATGCAGGAGGATCGACAACTGGCGCAAGGTGAGATCCCGCTCGTCGCGCTTCACCTGTTCCAGCGAAACGCGATGCCAGAGGCCGAGTGCCTGCGTTGCGGTTAAGTCTGCGGCCATCCCGCCTCCAAGATTGCTTGTGTCGCGTCCATCTTAGGTGCGAGATCTTACCGCTTCGTTTGGCACCGCATCTTCCGCGCCCGCGACCTTACCTCGCCGCCATGTCCTTGATGACCTTGTAGAGCGCCCGGATCGCGAATGCTTCGCCGCCGACGGAGGCATGCGGCTTGTCCGCTGCAACCCAGGCATAGATATCGAAATGCACCCAGCTCTTTGCGGCCGTGACGAAGCGTTTGAGAAACAGCGCCGCGGTAATCGCACCGGCCATGCCGCCGGAAGGCGCGTTCGTGATGTCGGCGGCGCGGGACCGGATGTCCTTGTCGTAGCCCATCCACAAAGGCAGTCGCCACATCGGATCCGCCTGCGATCCTGCTGCTGCCGAAAGTCTGGTGGAAAGATCCTCGTCATCGGTGAAATAGGGGGCGAGTTCGGTGCCGAGCGCGACGCGTGCGGCACCCGTCAGGGTCGCCATGTCGATCAGCAGGTCCGGCGGGGTCTCGTCCGCATAGGCGAGCGCATCGGCCAGCACGAGCCGGCCTTCCGCATCGGTATTGTCGATCTGGACGGTGATGCCCTTGCGGCTCTTGTAGATGTCGCCGGGACGGAAGGCGTTGGATGAGATCGAGTTTTCGACCGCGGGGACAAGAACCTGAAGATCGATCGCCAGGCCTGCATCCATGATCATCAGCGCAAGACCCATGACATTGGCGGCACCGCCCATATCCTTCTTCATCAGCGCCATGTTGGCGGCGCCCTTGATGTCGAGACCGCCGGTATCGAAGCATACGCCTTTGCCGACAAGCGTGACTCGCGGATCGCCCTTCTTGCCCCAGCGCATCTCGAGGAGACGCGGCTGCGAGGCGCTGGCGCGACCGACCGTGTGGATGAGCGGGAAGTTCTGTGTCAGCAGGTCATCACCGACGATCGTGGTGACGGTTGCGCCGTACTGCGCGCCGAGCGCCCGGAAGGCTGCGTCCAGTTCGTCCGGCCCCATCTCGTTGGTCGGGATGTTGACGAGATCGCGGGCGAGGAACACACCGGCAAGCTGGCGCTCGAGATCTGCCGCATCCGCAGAAGCTCCAATGGCGAGGCGGACATCCTTCGACTTTTCAGTCTTGTAACGGCTGAAGCAATAGCTGCCGAGACCAAATCCGAGCGCGAACTGCTCGGGCGAGACGCCCTCGCCTTCCAGATGCCAATCACCTGGCGGAAGCAGCTTTGACAGCTTTCCCGCGACGAACGGTTGCTCCGACGCGTTCTTGCCCAGTCCGAACAGCGCGCCGGCGACGCCGCCGTTCTTGCCCGGCAGCAAGGTGAATGCGCCGGCTTCGGCCTTGAAGCCTGCAGCCTTCGCCCAGTCGGTGACCGCCGCGTCGAGACGACCGTTCTCCAGATCCGCGGGCGTGACGGCGTGGACGGGCCGGGTCGTAGCGCCCTTCTGGCTGAACAATGCTGGACGGACGGTATGCTGGTATGGGGTCATGGCAACCTTCGCAAGGATCTGGAAACGTTCATTTTAACGGTCTGTTAGGGTTAACAGTTTATTCCTTTCTTTCAAATGTGTTCGCAAAGCGCCGACGACAATCGGCTGCTAGACCGGACGACGATTGAACGACGCCCCCAACGAGATCGCCATCGATGACTGCATCTGTCGCCACCCCGTCTCGCTCGTCCCGGCTGTTCGCGCTCGCGCCGCTTGCGCAGGCAACCGCGATCGTTCTTCTGGCACTGTCTGTGACGGGGTGTACCACGAGCAAGCGCGACACGCTGACGACGGGCTCGATTCCCCAGAGGATCTCCGCTGCGCCGCTGGATGGCATGAACGCAAGCGAACTCGCTGAAGCGGAACGCTCCATCGGCGCTGCTTATGTCAAGAACCCGAGCAACAAGGATATCGGCCTGCGCTATGCCAACGTTCTCGGCATGACCGGCAAGAACACCCAGGCACTCGCCGTAATGCAGCAGGTGGCGATTGCGCATCCTGCAGATCGCGATGTCCTTTCCGCATATGGCAAGGCACAGGCAGGTGCCGGCCAGCTCGAACAGGCACTGACAACGATCAACCGCGCGCAGACGCCTGACCATCCCGACTGGCGCCTCTATTCGGCGGAAGGTGCCGTTCTCGATCAGCTCGGCCGCTCGCAGGAAGCTCGCGCGAAATATCGCCAGGCCCTGAACACACGGCCGAACGAGCCGACGGTCATGTCCAACCTCGGCATGTCCTACGTTCTCTCCGGCGATCTGAAGACTGCCGAAAGCTACATGAAGAACGCCTCGCAGCAGCCGGGTGCCGACAGCCGCGTTCGCCAGAACCTGGCGCTCGTCGTCGGTCTGCAGGGTCGCTTCGCAGAGGCTGAAGGCATTGCCCGCCGCGAACTCTCCCAGCAGCAGGCCGATGCCAACGTGACCTACCTGCGCTCCATGCTCTCCCAGCAGAACTCCTGGCGCAAACTCGCCGACAGCGACAAGGGCACGACGGCGGTCAATTGAGCCGCGAAACCCAAAATAACGCTACAAATCCAATCTGGTATTGCGTGTTCAGAAACGTTTGCAGCCCGAGATGGAAGTCCAATTTGAGATTGTGTCCCGAATTCTTCTCTCGTATTGAAATTCTGTAAGGCGAGCCCGTAAGCTCACAGATTACGACGGAAGATGGGAGGTATTCTTGAACAATGGCGAGCCTGGACCAATCCACGGATCCACGACACTTACACAAACTGATAACCTGAACATGCTGAGGCACACCATCGTTCGCCACAGTGCGATATTTGCTGTCTGTATGTCCTTGCCCGTGCTTGGAATTGGACTGTATTACTACTCAGTCAGCGGCATCGCGCCTATTTCCGAATTCCCGTTGGAAGCAATCCGGCTATCTGTACAGAATGCGTGGAAACCCCTTCTCGTGGGCTTGATCGGTTACCCTGTATTGTTAACGGTTTGCTGCACCGTGAAATGGGCGTTCTTGCCGAAAGCGAACAAGGCCATCGCCTACGCCATTGATGAAAACGGCATGACTGCCAGTGATGCTGCCGGTGCCATGCTCTATATTCCATGGTCGATGGTCAAACGTGCAACAAGGACGCGAGCCCATCTGGTCATGAGGCTCAAGTCTGGCGGGTTGCGGTTTGCATCGTGGAAAGCCTTCAACTCCGAAGATGCCGAAAGACTCTGGCAGCTTGCTCGTGCAAAAACATTGATCAGGTAATTTTCTCAGAACCTGTCTGAGACCTGGATGCCGGCCGGGCCGAGGATGACGGCGATGAGGACGGGCAGGAAGAACAGGATCATCGGGACCGTCAGCTTTGGCGGAAGTGCCGCGGCCTTCTTTTCTGCGTCATTCATGCGCTCGTCACGGCCTTCCTGAGCCAGAACGCGCAAAGCCTGCGCGATGGGCGTACCATAGCGTTCTGCTTGGATCAGCGCCTGCGCCACGGCCTTCACAATATCAAGCTGAGTGCGGATGCCGAGGTTTTCGAGAGCCGTGCGCCGATCCTGAAGGAAGGACAGCTCCGCCGTGGTCAACACCAGTTCTTCCGCCAATTCAGGCGATTGGGTGCCGATCTCCTCGGCCGCCCGGCGCATGGAGGCTTCGATCGAGATCCCTGACTCCACGCAGATCAGCATCAGGTCGAGCGAATCGGGCCAGGCTCTCTTGATCGAATGCTGCCGCTTTTTCATACGGTTGGAAATATAGATGTTGGGAGCGTAGAAGCCCAGATAGCCGAACCCGATGGCCGCCAGCATGCGGATGGCAATCGGTTTGGATTCCAGATTGCCAAGCACGAAGATCCACACCGCGGCTGCTGCGAGGAAGCAGAACGGCAGGATGAAACGCGCCGCCAGGAACAAGTTGAGGGCGTTCTGGGTGCGCAGACCTGCGGCGCGCAGCTTGTTCACCGTATTGGCATCGACAAGCGCTTCGCGCAGATTGAACCGGTCGACGATGTGACTTGCAGAGCGGTTGTTCTGGGTGCGCAGCGATGCCTTCGACAGATCGTTCATTCGCGCGCGCTCACGGGCGCGGATTGCGTCGCGCTCGGTCGAAACCGCTTTCATGCGCTTGTCGAGCGTTCCCTTTTCCATGAAGGGGATCGCCAGCGTGTAGCAGGTCGCAAACACTGCGACGGCGACCAGAAGCGCAAACAACATGGCCGGATCGGTTAAAGTGGCGGCGAGATCCTTCACGTGCGGTTCTCCTCAGATCTCGAAGTTGATCATGTTGCGCATCACGAAAATTCCGATGCCCATCCAGACTGCGGAGAAGAGCATGATGATATGGCCGCGTGGGTCTGTAAAAAGGATCGATATGTAGTCCGGCGAGGTCAGATAGACGAGCGTCGACACGACGAAGGGCAATGAGCCGATGATCCACGCGGAAGCCTTGGCTTCCATCGACAGCGCCTTCACCTTGGCCTTCATCTTCTTGCGCTCGCGCAGGACGCGCGAAAGATTGCCGATCGCTTCGGAAAGATTGCCGCCAGCCTGGCTCTGGATGGCGATGACGATGGCGAAAAAGTTGACTTCCGAAAGCGGCATCGTCTGCAGCATGCGTGCGCAGGCTTCGGGGATGCTGAGGCCGATCTGCTGGGAGTCCACCACGCGCCGGAACTCGGTCTTGACCGGCTCCTGACCATCCGACGCGATCAGCCGGATGGCATCATTGAGAGGCAGTCCCGACTTGATCGAGCGAACCATGACATCCAGCGAATTGGCGAACTCGTCCAGGAACTTGGCCTGACGGCGTTTGATCAGGAAACCGACGACCCAGCGCGGAAACCCAAGGCTCGCCGCAAACGCGGCACCGGTGGCGCCAAGCAGCGGCAAGCCGGCGATCAACGTCACGAGAAAGACGAAAAGTCCGAACACGGCGCTGTAGACGTAGAAGCGTGGGACGGTGAGAGACAGACCGGTCTGCGGCAGCCGCGCCTTCAGGCTGCGGTCGCCCATCTTCTTGTTTTTTTCCTGCTGCTGCTTTTCGAGGTCCTTGAGACTGTCCTGGACCGACTTGCGGCGCTTGGAAAGCTCCTGGACCCGATCCCGCGATGCCTTCATGCGGGTCAGGTCGGTTTCCGCACTCTTGACCCGGCTCAACCGCGCATCGGTCTTTTTCTCGACCTCGATGCGGGAAAACAGCAGCGCATAGCAGACCGCACCGGCGGCTACGGCCGCCAGAGCGATGATCAACACAACGGTCATATCCAGTCCGAACATCCGTCGCTCCCGCGAGACCTATCTCTGATCCGCTCTCAAGATTTTACCATTTCCATCGCGTCGAGAGCTGCCGCCAGACGGCGCTCCTCGCCGAAGTAGCGTGCGCGATCCCAGAAATGCGGCTTGGCAATACCGGTCGATGCGTGGCGGCCGATCAGGCGACCATTGGCATCCTCGCCTTCGATTTCGTAGCGCATCAGGTCCTGGGTGACGATCACGTCGCCTTCCATGCCGATCACCTCGGTGATCTGGGTGATGCGGCGGGAACCGTCGCGCAGACGTGCCGCCTGGATGATGATGTCGACCGATCCCGTGATGATCTCGCGAACGGTCTTAGCCGGCAGGGTGAAGCCGCCCATGGCGATCATCGATTCCATACGGCTCAGGCATTCGCGCGGTGTGTTGGAGTGGATCGTGCCCATCGATCCGTCGTGGCCCGTGTTCATCGCCTGCAGAAGGTCGAACACTTCGGGTCCGCGCACTTCGCCGACGATGATGCGTTCCGGGCGCATACGCAGGCAGTTCTTGACGAGGTCGCGCATGGTGATCTCGCCCTCACCTTCGATGTTTGGCGGCCGGGTTTCGAGACGCACGACATGCGGCTGCTGCAATTGCAGTTCGGCCGTATCCTCGCAGGTGATGACGCGCTCGTCCTTGTCGATATAGCTCGTCAGGCAGTTCAAAAGCGTGGTCTTGCCAGAGCCGGTACCGCCGGAAATGACGACATTGCAGCGGACGCGGCCGATGATCTGCAGAACAGTTGCGCCTTCAGGCGTGATCGCTCCGAACTTGACCAGCTGATCGAGCGTCAGCTTGTCCTTCTTGAACTTGCGGATGGTGAGAGCAGGCCCGTCGAGCGCCAGTGGCGGCGCGATGACGTTGACGCGCGAACCGTCCGGCAGACGGGCGTCGCAGATCGGCGAGCTTTCGTCGACGCGGCGGCCGACCTGGCTGACGATGCGCTGGCAGATCGACAGGAGCTGCGCGTTGTCGCGGAAGCGGATCTCCGACTCGATCGTCTTGCCGCCGACTTCGATAAAGGTCTGGCCGGCGCCGTTGACCATGATATCGGCAATGTCGTCGCGGGCCAGAAGCGGCTCCAGCGGACCATAGCCCAGCACGTCGTTGCAGATGTCCTCGAGCAGTTCCTCCTGCTCGGAAATCGACATCGCGAAATTCTTGATCGTGATGATGTCGTTGACGATGTCGCGGATTTCCTCGCGCGCGCTCTCGGCATCGAGCTTGGCAAGTTGCGACAGATCGATCGTATCGATAAGTGCTGAAAAAACCTGGCTCTTGGTATCGTAATACTGTTCGGTGCGGGCCTGGCGACGACGGCCGGCGGCCGGTGGCGCAAGCGGTGGCGGTGCGACGGCTTGGCGTACTCCGCCTGTATCGCGCACGGGCTCGGCCAGAATCTCCGGTGCTGTGGATTTCATGGCCGATTGCGGCGTCATGGCAGGCGGCGCAGAGACGGGCGGCATCAAGCCGACGCTCTTCCCAGAACCTTCGTTTCCGCGCTTTCCAAACATGATTTGATCCAGTCCCTAAACGTCTGACTATTTGCGGCCGAGAATCTGCATGACCTTGCCGAGACCGCCCTTTTTCGCCTTCTTCATGGCCACCCGACCGGTGACGATGTGAGCGATCTGCGAGAAGGTTTCGGCCATCGGAGATTTTGCGTCGATCTCCGAGATCATCCGACCGCTGTTTGCGGCATTGCCGAACAACTGCGCATCGAAAGGCAGGATGGCGATCGGTTCGATTTCAAGCGGCTCGACGAAATCGGCAGGCGCAATCTCCGGGCGCTTCGGCATGCCGACCTGGTTGAGGATGAGATGCGGAGCGCGATCGTTGGGACGCAGCTTCTTCAGCGCATCGATCATGTTCTTGGTGTTGCGCAGGTTGGCAAGGTCGGGAGCGGCGCAGATGACCACCTCGTCCACCGACGCGAGAACCGAACGGGTCCATTCCGACCAGCCATGCGGGATATCGAGAACAGCCACGGGCGCCGAGCGCTGCAGGACCTCGATGATCGGCTGGAAAGCCATGCTGTCGAAATCATAGGCCCGGTCGAGCAGCGAGGGTGCGGCCAGAAGCGAGAGATGTTCGGAGCATTTGGTCAGCAGGCGATCGAGAAAAACTTCGTCGAGGCGCTCGGGTGCAAACACCGCTTCGGCGATACCCTGGGCCGGATCCTGATCGAAATCGATATTGGCGGTCCCGAACGGCAGGTCGAGATCGGCAAGAATGGTTTCGGTGGAGAACAGGCTGGAAATGCCGAATGCGCAGTTATGCGCAATGGTCGATGCACCGACGCCACCCTTGGCGCCGACAAAGGCGATCGAACGGCCCAGAGGTTCGGCTTCCGGATCGACGAAAATGGCCGAAATCGATGCCAGCATGTCCGCCATCTCGACAGGACCGACAAGATATTCCGATATGCCGTTGCGGATCAGTTCGCGATAAAGCGGGATATCGTTATAGCGCCCGATGACGATCACACGGGTCGACGGGTCGCAGACTTCCGCAAGCGGTGTCAGCTCGTGCAGCAGGTTTCTTGGCTCCGCATCGGTCTCGAGAATGACCAGATTCGGGGTTGGTGACGACGCAAACATGTTGGCGGCTGCAGCAACGCTGCCGCTTGTGACACGCAGATTGACCTTTGCCATGCGCCGGTCGCGGCCCATGCGGTCCATCATCCGCTGCATGGTGTCGCTTTCGCAAAAGGCGTGGATGGAAATGCGTGGAAGAGGCCGCAGGGCCTCCATGTCGCCATTCCGCTCCGGCTCGGCGCCCGAGATGTCCTCTTGGCCGGAACCGCGAATTTCGTAGTTGATCGCGCTCATGGTTCTCTCCGGTTCAAGGCCGCCGTCAGTTGCCGTTGATGTTGATCGTCGTGCCGCTGCCACTGTCGCTGCTTGTCGTCTCGCCGCGGTAACTGCGGATCACACCGGCGCGCTGCGTGGCATCGATCGGCGTCATTCCGCGTGGAGCAATCAGGTCCGACGGGTTGGCGATCTGGGCGGCCAGATTGTTTTGCGAGGCGCAGCCGAAATTGTACCAGTTGCTGTTGTTGTAGGTATCGTTCGACAGGTCTGCCGGCCATTTGCCGCACTGGCCGGTCATCGCCTTTGTCGTGACGAAGGAAAGCCGGATCGGGGCCGCATCGCCGGTCGGCGAGGCTCCATAGCTCGTCATCAGGATGCGCTGCGGCTTGATGCCGTTGGCGATCAGGGTGCGGCGAACGTCGCCAGCCAGATGCGATGCAGCACCGGCATTGTATGAGCCCTGCGGAACCTGGACCTGGATGACGCCGGCAGGCGAGGATACGAACCGCTGTGCGAAACCCTTCACCGTGTCGCGCAGTCCGATCGTCAGGCGAACGTCGCCCGATCCAATCGGAATATCCAGCGACGATTCACCCTCCGCCAGAACGATCGGATGGCGGGTGCGGTAGTCGTCTGGAACCGAGCCGGTCGTCATGTTGTTGCCGCAGGAGGACAAAAGCGCGGCAAGTGCCGCAATGCCCAGGGCAGACCTGATTTGGCGACGCTTTGCAGCGGAGGCCGATGTCGATGTGATGGTCATGATCGATCCCCGCTTACTTGTAGATGAAGCCGACGGAGCCATGATACTGGCTGCCACCGCTTTTGGCCGGCTCATTGCGGCCGTAGATCTTGTTGACGCGGTTCAGGAAGAAGGAAGCCGCGTCGTTCTCAGGATTGAAGTTGTCATCCGGGCGGGCGATCTCGTTGCGGGCCACAGGCCTTACGAGATAGGGCGTCGCGATGATGACGAGTTCGGTCTCGTTGCGGATGAAGTCCTTGCTGCGGAACAGCGTACCGAAGACAGGAACCTTAGAGATGCCCGGCAGTCCAGACATCGCCTGGCGGACATTGTCCTGCACGAGGCCGGCGATAACGATCGAACCGCCGGAGGGAAGCTCGACCGTGGTTGAGGCTTCGCGCTTGCGGATCGACATGTAGGTGTTGCCCGGAACGCTCAGGCTTGTGCCGTTGCCCGTCGTTACGGAACCCTCATAGGTCGGCTCCGAAACATTGGTTTCGATATTCAAACTGATACGGCCAGGCGACAGAACGATCGGCTTGAAATTCAGCTCGATGCCATAGTCCACGGTGGTGATGGATCGGTTGACCGTCGTCTTGCGGGTTTCGTCGTCAACGTTGACTTCCTGCTCCGCTGGCAGTCGATACTCGCCGCCAACATAGAATTTAGCCTGCTGACCCGAAATCGCCGTCAGGCTTGGTTCGGCAAGCGTGCGCATGACGCCGGCCTGTTCCATGGCATTCATGGTTGTGGCGAGAGTGGCTGCACCAACGGAGCCAGACAATGCCCCCTGGCTTCCCAGGCTGACAGCATTCCCCAGATTCGCAGGATTGAAGAAGGAAAAGCTACCCTTGTTGCCGCTGATCGAGCCGTTGAAACCAAGCTGTTTTAGGACCTGGCGGCTGACTTCCGCAACCGTGACCTTGAGCGTGACCTGATCTTCGCCCTCGATAGTCAAAAGGTTGACGATCTGCGACTGCTGGCGGTTTTCGGCGAAGATATCCGCATCGCCGTTATTGCCCTGTGCGGTGATGTTGCGGGTGGTTGCTTCACCGCCCTTGAGGAAGGCGCGCGCGAGCTTTTCCGCCTGCGACGAATCCTGCGGCGTGCGCACCGTGCCCGACAGCACGATGTTGTCGGAGATGATCTCGACCTTGATGTCGGATTCCGGCAGGAACCGGCGAAGGTTCTGCTGCAGACCGGAGATGTCGCGTTCGATCTCGACGTCGAGACTGACGATCTCCTCGCCGTTCGGGCCGAACACAAAGATATTGGTCTGGCCGACAGTCTTCCCGAACAGGTAGATGCGGCGCGAGGTTCGCGTGACCGCATCGGCAAGCGAAGGATCTGCGACCAGGATGTCGTGCGCATCGGCCGGGAGATCGACAACCAGCGCCTTGTTCAAACCGAGTTGGACTCGGCGTTTCACGCCAGGGCCGCCTTCGGTGATGCGGATAAGGTTGGCATCGGAAGCGGCCACTGCATCGCGGACCGACAGACCGACCGGCGCGTATCCGCCTGGAAAACCCGATACCGACAGGCAGAGGGCTATCCCGGCGACCGAGGACCTACGAATTCTGGCTCTTAGCTTGCTCATGTGCCCGCCCCGTTCACTTCGTCTGCTGTGAGGCAGAACTTTTGACGATCGCCCCTGATTTGATGACCTGGACCTCTGCCTTGCCGCCGCCATGCAGCAGATAATCTGCTGCAACCGTATCGGCTTCCTGGGCATCCGCGACCGAACGGAGAGCAAGCGTCAGGCGCTCTGCCATCTGCTGCGCCACCGTGATGATCTTTGCCTGATCGGGGGTCAGTTCCAGCGTGGCGGTCGTTCCGACCACCGACTTGCTGCCATCCGGCGCCTCCTGGATCTGCTGGTCGATCGCGAGCACCCGGACGTTGTTGAGGACGTTTTCGGTGATGAAATTGCCGCTGTCCTTGTTCTCGCGCACCATGATCACGTCGACGCGGTCATTGGGGAGCACGAAGCCGCCAGCCCCGGTGGCGACGGAAATTTCGGTCGCGACAGCGCGCTTTCCGGACGGAAGCAGCGAGGACATGATGCGGCTGGAGGAGTCTGCAATCTTCTCGGCGCGGATCGGCTCGCCCTTGAAGATCGGCAGGCGCACGACGGAGCCGGCGACATCGGCGATGGCATCCGGCCGGGCGTCGCTCGTGATAAAGCCTTCGACGACGCTGCCGTTCGGCCACTCTACCCACTGGACCGACTTGTCATTGAGCCGGCTGCCGACGGGAATGTTCTCAGCCGAAACGAGAACTTTCGTCGTCGGCTCCCGCTGGATGACCGTCTCGACGAGGTCCGGGCCCTTCTGACCAGTAAGGCGCATCGCCAGCAGGCCGGCAAGACCTGCCGCTACAACTGCGACTGCGAGAATCATAAGACGAGCGGGCTTCATGAGCTTCCTCGGAGGAATACAAATCAATCCTCGAGAGCATGCGCCGGAATGGTGTAATTATGGTTAATAGGAAGCTTACGATTTGGGTTAACGCAATGTTACCCTGCCGTGCGCGTCGATTAGCTTGCGGCGAGAAGCACAAAATTGACGACAGGCGACTGCTGGAAGGTCAAGTAGCCGCCGATCGCGATCGCGATACCATAGGGAATCTTGCTTTCTGTCACCAGCGAAGCCGGCAGGCGGATCCCCATTGCCATTGCTGTATTGGCGTTTGCTCTCAACAGCAGGAAGATGAGTGTAATAAATCCGCCGACGAAGGCGACGGTCACCAGAAACGAAATCAGGGCGGGCGTAAATCCGAACCAGATTGCCGTTGCCGTCAGAAGCTTGGCATCGCCGCCGCCCATCACGTTCATCGCAAACAGCATGAAGCACACAGCAAACACGGCGGAAGCTGCGGCAATACTCATCCCATAGTCCGCCCATCCAAGACCGACCAGCGGTGCGAAGACGAGAAACGAAACGAGGATAGCGGCAGACAGCTTATTCGGGATCTTCATGGTGAAAAGATCGCTGATGGCAGCGAGCGCAAGACAGAATGGAACGATCAAGGTTACAATGACAACCATTTCAAGCATCCTTTTGGCGCCGCGTCCCTCGATCTTATGTATCAAGGCCTAAAGCTGTAAAACCGCCCCTGGTGGGGCGGTCTACACATAGACATCACGGTTCTTAAGAACTTACTGCTGGTTCAGCTTGGTAGCGAGGTTCTTGAACTGGTTGTTCAGAGCGCCGCCGAGCGTGGTCGCACCGGCGATCAGGGCCACGGAAATGAGAGCTGCGATGAGGCCATACTCGATGGCGGTCGCACCAGACTCATCCTTCATAAAACGAGCAAAAATCTTGGACATGGAATCTCCTATTCCCACCTACGGTTCAGCACTTACCGACAACTGTTTTCCGCTGTTCGGATAACCCAAACTAACCCTAGACGATTGCTATCGACTTAACGAAGAACCTTTCCAAAGTGTTAACTCCGCTGATACGGCACATTGGGTAAACAACCCACCAACAGCATCATTCAAATCGAAAACTGCGTCCCCGAACATTATATTTACCTAATAAAATATCATAAACATGCGGATATGGGATATTTGCAGCCGCATTTTTGCACGGAAATGCCGCTCTTGCTCCTGTCATCATTGGTTAACGTTTCGGAAAGCTCAGCCTCGAGATGTTTACTTAAGGCTTCATTCACCATTCCACGCCATCTTTGAGACACGACTGTTCATCGATTCAAAGGCCACCACGATGGTTGTGCGCAAAATGCTCGTTGCCTTCGCATGCCTTTGCGGCATTGCCACAAGCCTTAGCGGCCCGGCATTGGCGCAGGAAGACGGCCTTGTACGCGTGTTCATGAATCACGCGCGGGTGCTGAAACTGGATAGGCCAGTGGCCAAGGTGATCGTTGGCAACGCGGAAGTCGCCGACGCGACCGTTGCCGACCCGACAACCATCGTCCTGACGGGCCGTGCGTTTGGAACGACCAATCTCGTCCTGCTCGATGAGGACGGCAATGCAATTGCCGACGAACGTATTCTCGTCTCCATTGACGAAGGCAATACGGTTCGCGTGTACCGTCAGACCGAGCGCTCTGTTCTCTCCTGCACGCCCAACTGCGAGCAGCATGTGGAATTCAAGAATACGGCTGGTGCAACGCCCTGACGGCCTTGATCTGACACGACGCCAGACAGAAAATTGCTCAGCTGCGTCGCCCGACCTGCTCTACGTGGACACAGGTGCCTAAACTCTAATCCCATTCGGCAACGGAATATCAATATTCCCCTCCTAGTATCGCAGCTCGAATGGACCGGGGGCGGCAATGCATCAGAACGATAGGCACACTGACGGCGCTGGCGCGTCGCGCGTGCCGGCGACGCACTCTCGGCGTCCATGGCGCCGGTTCAGCCGGTCCACGGATGGTGCCGCGGCGATCGAATTTGCGCTCCTGGCCATCCCCTATTTCGTGATCGTCTTTGCCATCATCGAAACCTTTGTTGCCTTCGCCGGCGAGCAACTGGTTGCCAATGCCGTCGACACGATGGCCCGCAAGATCAGAACAGGCAACATCACCACCACTGATACGACCCGGACAACCTACCATGACCGGACGAAATTCCGGACCGCGTTCTGCAACGAGATCTCGATCCTCATCAAATGCGATGCATCGGAAATCGCCACCCCGAACAAACTCTGGCTCGACGTTCGCAGCTTTACGAGCTTTTCGGCGATCCCGAAGACAGTGCCCCGGACGCCCGCAAACACCGCTTTCGGCGAACTGGATACGGCCTCCATCAACTATTATTCGCCGGGCGGGCCAAAGACCGTCAATATGCTGAGGGCCTATTACAAATGGGAGGTCATCACCGATCTGGTGCGGCCCTACATAACCAATGTCCGGCCAACCAACGGGACACGGCCCAACTACTTCCTGATCGTCGAAACGGCTGCATTCCAGAACGAGGACTATCCGTGATGGCGACCCCAACAACCAGGCGGGCTGCACAGACCGGATGGCTCTGCCGCTTCAGGGCATTGATCGTTGACACGAAGGGCGCGGGCGCCGTCGAATTCGCGTTGATCGTGCCGCTTCTGATCTTTCTCTACATCACGGCATTCGAGCTGACGATTGCGCTCAGTGTCTCCAAGCGAACCGCGAGTTCCGCAAGCACGATTGCCGACATTACGACCCAGCAGGCGAGCGTGACCCCGACGTGGCTTGCCACAATGAAGGATGTGACGGGAAGCATCTTTGCGCCCTACGCGCCGCAGAACCTGAGCCTGAAGATCACCGGCGTGCAGCTGGACGCAAACAGCAATCCGACCGTTGCCTGGTCGTGGGATCAGTCTAACGGCAAGCCGTACGCGGTGGGCAGCACCGTCAACGTTCCGAGCGACATGCGCACAGCCAGCACGTTTCTGGTGCGTACAGAGCTATCGGTTACGCACAAGTTGCTGATGATCATGCCGGGACTGCTTCCACCTCAGCTCCAGACGATCACGCTCAGCCGCCAGTACTACTACCGTCAACGCGTCGGAACCAGTATCGACTGTAACGGCTGCTGACGCGGTCCTCTGCTTCCCCTTTGCCAACATGATTGCGCGACTATATGTATCGCCATCCGGGCAGGTGATTTGTGTCACTTGTCCGCACAGGCGATTTCAATTTCCGGGTGACAGATGGCACGGGCCTTCCTCTTCGTTCTCGATTCCTTCGGCGTCGGCGGCGGCCAGGATGCGCAGGCGTATAATGACCTTGGCTCCAACACGTTCGGCCATATTGCCGAATTCTGTGCCGCCGGTGCCGCGGACCGAGCCGGCTTGAGGCAGGGACCGCTCAGCCTTCCGAACATGTCCTCGCTCGGCCTGCTCGAAATCGCAAAGCTTGCCAGCGGCGACTACCCGGCCGGCATGCCGCTGCCGGAACGCGTCTTTGGCCTTCACGGCGCCGCAAACGAACTTTCGCGCGGCAAGGACACGCCATCGGGGCACTGGGAGATCGCCGGCACGCCTGTCACCTTCGACTGGGGTTACTTTCCGACCGAGGGCGATGCGTTTTCTCCTGAACTGATCGAGGCGATCTGCCGCGAGGCCGATATCCCCGGTATTCTCGGCAACTGCCATGCTTCGGGCACAGACATCATCGCAAAACTTGGCGAAGAGCATGTCCGGACGGGCAAGCCGATCTGCTATACGTCCAGCGACAGCGTCTTCCAGATCGCCGCGCACGAGACCCATTTCGGGCTGGAGCGGTTGTTGAAGCTGTGCGAGACCGTGCGGACGCTGCTCGATCCCTTGAATATCGGAAGGGTAATTGCCCGACCATTCACTGGCGACACGCCGGAGACGTTCGAGCGAACCGGCAACCGGCGCGACTATTCAGTGCTGCCGCCGGAGCCGACATTGCTCGACCGGCTGGTTTCGGCGGGCCGAACCGTCCACGCCGTCGGCAAGATCGGTGATATCTTCGCGCACCAGGGCATCAGCCGCGTGATCAAGGCAAACGGCAACCACGCCCTGATGAATGCGACGCTCGACACGATGGCGCAAGCCGAGCAAGGTGATCTCGTCTTCACCAACTTCGTCGATTTCGACATGCTCTACGGGCACCGCCGCGACGTCGCGGGCTATGCGGCCGCTCTCGAAGAGTTCGACCGGTCTCTTCCGGAAGTGCATCGCCGCCTCCAGCCGGGCGATATGGTGATCATCACCGCCGACCACGGCTGCGATCCGACCTGGCGCGGCACCGACCACACACGCGAGCGGGTGCCGATCATGGCGTTCGGTTCCAGCATTCGCTCCCGCTCGATCGGGCTCAGGCCGACTTTCGCCGACATCGGTGAGACAGTCGCTGCCCATCTCGGCATTCCTACCGGAAGACACGGATGGAGTTTTCTGTGACGAAGAACTTTGTGAAGGCCGAGATCCACTGCCACATCGAAGGTGCTACGCCCCCGCATCTGGCACGGACGCAAGCCCAGAAATACGGCGTGGACATCGCCCCTCTCCTCTCCGGTGACACCTATACCTGGAAGGATTTTTCCGAGTTCATCCTGAGCTACGACGCCATCGCCTCGCTGTTCCGAACGGAAGCCGACTATGCGCTGCTGACGGAGACCTATCTCTGCGAGCTTGCCGCCTGCAACACGATCTACAGCGAGATCATCGTATCGCCTGATCATGGCGACCGCATCGGGCTCGGTGCCGACGCCTATCTCGCCGGTCTCTGCGATGGTATTCACGCCGCGAAGGAAAAGACCGGGATCGAGACACGCATCATCGTGACCGGCGAGCGGCATTTCGGCCCTGACAGCGTGATTGCCGCCGCGGAATATGCCGCCCGATGCCGGAACCCGCTGATCACGGGTTTCAACATGGCCGGCGAGGAGCGTATGGGCCGCGTTGCCGATTATGCGCGTGCATTCGATATTGCTCGCGACGCGGGTCTTGGTCTGACGATCCATGCCGGCGAAGTCTGCGGGGCATTCAGCGTGTCCGACGCGCTCGATCTCGTGCGTCCATCGCGGATAGGCCACGGCGTTCGCGCCATCGAAGATCCCGCTCTGGTCGAGCGGCTGGTCGAGCTCGGAACCGTGCTGGAAGTCTGCCCCGGTTCGAATATTGCGCTGCAGGTTTTTCCGGATTTCGAGAGCCATTCCTTGAAAGCCCTGAAGGCTGCGGGCGTGCGCGTGTGCATCAATTCCGATGACCCGCCGTTCTTCAAGACTTCGCTTGCCCGGGAATACGACATTGCGGCGGAGGTCATGGGTTTTAGCGATGCCGAAATCGATGCCATGACCCGTGTCGCGATCGAGGCGGCTTTTGTGGACGAGGCGACCCGCGGCGCGCTGCTTGCCCGGTTTGACGCTACCGCGGCACAATGACGACTTGCGCGCGCGGTCATTTTCCCGGATGAAGACACGGACAACAGAGAGGTAAAACCATGGACGGCGTGACTGTCATCGATCATCCGCTGGTGCAGCACAAGCTGACCATCATGCGCAAGAAGGAAACCTCGACGGCCGGCTTTCGGCGGCTGTTGCGCGAGATTTCCATGCTTCTCTGCTATGAAGTGACGCGGGATCTCGACCTCACCATGGAGACGATCGAGACGCCGCTGACGCAGATGCAGGCGCCTGTCGTCGAAGGCAAGAAGCTCGTGTTCGTGTCCATCCTGCGCGCCGGCAACGGCCTTCTGGAAGGAATGCTCGAGCTGGTGCCATCCGCACGTGTCTCCCATATCGGCCTCTACCGAGACCATGACACGCTGCAGCCAGTGGAATACTATTTCAAGGCGCCTGAAAATCTCGATGAGCGATTGCTGATTGTCGTTGATCCGATGCTCGCGACGGGCAATTCGGCGATCGCCGCGATCGAAAAGCTCAAGGAGCGTGGGGCAAGGAACATCCGTTTCCTCTGCCTTCTTGCAGCCCCGGAAGGTCTCAAGAATTTCCAGGACGCGCATCCCGACGTGAAGATCTATACGGCTTCGATCGACAGCCACCTCAATGAAAAGGGCTACATCATGCCCGGCCTCGGCGACGCTGGTGACCGGATGTACGGCACGAAGTAACGCAGTTCAGACTTTGCTTACCTAGATTTCATGCCAATGGCCCGCGGAGCTTTTCGCGGGCCATTTTTTCATTGTCCTTTGTTACCTTCAAGGCGAACTCGCAAAGGATGACCATGCTTCTGCGCACCCTTGTTTTCGCTGGCCTCGCAGCTCTGCTTGCAACGCAGATCCCGGCGGTGATGACGCTTGTTGATCGCGTGCCGGAGCCTGCGAGCGGCACTGCGGAAACGCCGAGCTCTGCGAAGGCCCAACCCGCTTCCGTGTCCCCCGGCCGGGTGCGGCTGTCGGCCGATGGCAGAGGCCATTTCAACGGCCAGTTCAGGATCAACGGCAAGACAGTGGAAGGGCTGGTCGATACCGGCGCGTCCGCCGTCACCATCAACGAAAGCACGGCCCGCAAACTGGGCTTCGGCGTCAACAGTCTCGATTTCCGGTATCAGATGAATACGGCGAACGGGAAGACGGACGGCGCGCGTATCATCCTCGATCGCATCGAGATCGGCAATGTGCGCGTCAGACAGGTCGATGCCTTCGTGTTGCGCGACGAGGCACTTTCGGGCACGCTGATCGGCATGACCTTCCTGAAGAAACTGAAATCCTTCCAGGTCGAAGATGGAAGCCTGACGCTGATCCCTTAGCGATTACTCGACCCGGCCAAGAGTGACCGGCGGCAGGACAGGCGCTTCGTCCGACACCGAATAGCAGGCGGTGACGTCGGCAGCAGTGCGTGCTGCAGCCTCTTGCGTCGCCGCATGGACCATGGCGATCGGCTGTCCCTTGGAGACCTGGGTGCCGAGCGGGAGAATGGCAACGATGCCGACACGGTGGTCGATCGCGTCTCCGGCACGGCGCCGGCCACCGCCGAGCTCCACCACCGCCATGCCGAGTGCTCGTGTTTCGCAGCTGGCGAGGAAGCCATCGGCGGGGGCGAGGACCGGGCGAATGACCGGTGCGGCCGGAAGATAGACATCTGGCCTCTCGCAGAAATCTGCTGGACCGCCGAGCGCATGGGTCATGCGGGCAAACCGTTCGAGGGCGGCGCCGGATGCCAGCGCCCGTCGAGCAACCTCTTCCGCCTCTGGCATGGTCGCAACGAGATGGCTCAGAACCAGCATTTCCGCGGTTTCGGCAATCACGACGCTTTCCAGTCGCGTCCCTGCTTTCTGTCCCCTGAGGACCGAGAGACAGTTTCTGATCTCCAGCGCATTGCCGGCTGCATCGGCAAGCGGCTGGTTCATATCCGTCAGCAGAGCCACGGTCTTCAGGCCTGCGCCATTGGCGACATCGACCAGCGAGCGCGCCAGAAGCTCAGCTTCGGCCGTGGAGCGCATAAAGGCACCACTGCCGACTTTCACGTCGAGGACCAGAGTCTCGAGACCGGCTGCGAGCTTTTTCGAGAGGATCGAGGCTGTGATCAGAGAGACGGCTTCGACCGTCGCCGTGACATCGCGGATCGCGTAGAGCCTGCGATCGGCCGGTGCCAGTTCCTGTGTCTGGCCGACGATGGCACAACCGATATCCCTGACGACGGCACGCAGGCGCGTTTCGTCCGGCATCACGTCGTAACCGGGTATGGCCTCAAGCTTGTCGAGCGTGCCGCCGGTATGGCCAAGGCCGCGACCGGAGATCATCGGAACGGCGAGGCCGCAGGCGGCCGCAAGCGGTGCAAGCATCAGCGAGACATTGTCGCCGACGCCACCGGTCGAATGCTTGTCGGCCACCGGGCGCCCGGCATCCGACCATTGCAGCACACGACCGGAATCGCGCATCGCCAGCGTCAGCGCGATCGTTTCGTCCCGCGACATGCCCTTGAAAAAGACGGCCATGGCGAAGGCTGCAACCTGCCCTTCGGAGATCGTCTCATCCGTCATCGCCGCGATGAATGCGGCGATGTCATTCGATGACAGAACCTCGCCATCGCGTTTGCGACGGATGATCTCCTGCGGGATCATGGCGCCTAGTAGCCGGTGGAAGCGCGGGATGCGGGTGCGCCGCTCAACACGCCCAGGATATCGTCGAGAAGACTGGACGCGCCGAAGCGGAATGTCGACGGCATGAGCCAGTTCGGACCCATGGTCGATTCGGCAAGCCGGAGGTAGAGGTCTGCATCCGCCACCGTACTGATGCCACCGGCCGGCTTGAAGCCGATGCGCTTCTTGGACGCGCGGATGGCACGCAGCATGCTGTCTGCCGCTTCCAGCGTCGCGTTGACGGAAACCTTGCCGGTGGAGGTCTTGATGAAATCGGCACCGGCAGCGATTGCCAGTTCCGAGCCGCGTCCCACGAGCGATGCGTCCTTCAGTTCCCCGGTCTCAAGAATGACCTTGAGGCAGGACTGCGGGCAGGCTGCGCGAACGGCCTCGACCATGTCGGTCACCGCCTGCTCATCGCCCGCCATCAGCTTGCGATAGGGAATGACCAGATCGATCTCGTCGGCGCCATCTTCCACCGCCTTCCGGGTCTCTTCGACCACGGCGGCGACCGGCAGGTCACCACCTGGAAAATTCACCACCGTGGCAATGCGAACCTTGTGCCCGTGCCCCAGGATCCCGCGCGCATGGGCGACAAAGCGTGGCCAGATGCAGATTGCGGCCGCGGCCCCATACGGGGTCTGCGCCCGCGTGCACAATGTCTCGATCGCGGCATCGTCGCAGTCGTCGCGCAGGTTCGTAAGGTCAAGAAGCGAGAGCGCAAAGGATGCTGCTTCGCGTGGACTATGCAGTTCCATGATCTGCCTCCCTTAAAGAGCGGACATATTTATCGTTGAAAGGATTATATGCAAGCCGTCGGGACCCGTGCGGCCACCGACGGACAGCTATCCAGCTGAATTAAAACAGGAATCAGGCGAGCATTTCCTTGAGCACGGCTGCCAACCGCTGGCCGCCGACCGGTGCCATATCCTTGGTTTCATCGTGGCTGAGTTCGGCGCCTGTCATTCCGGCGCCGAAATTCGTGATCACGGAGGCTGCAGCGACCTTCATACCGAAATAGCGGGCGAGGATGACTTCCGGCACGGTGGACATGCCGACGGCATCGGCGCCGAGCGTTCGCGCCATGCGAATTTCCGCGGGCGTTTCGAAGCTGGGGCCTGAGAACCACATGTAGACGCCGGAAAACAGCGGAATGCCGGCTCGTATGGCGGCATTGCGCATATCCAGCGTCAGGCCCGCATCATAGGCCGAGGTCATGCCGACAAAGCGCTGGTCGCCGCGTTCGCCGATCAACGGGTTCATGCCGGAATAGTTGATGTGATCGGAGATCTGCATGACCGAGCCCGGCGGCATGTCTTCCCGGAGCGAGCCTGCGGAATTGGTGAGGATCATGGTCTGGACACCGAGACCGCGCATCACCTCGATCGGGAAACGCATCGCCTTGGCATCGCCGTGCTCGTAATAATGCGCACGGCCGGACAGCATGATCACAGGTTCTTCGCCGAGGTAGCCGGCGACCAGTTCGCCGGCATGACCCGTGACGCCGCTGACGGGAAAGCCTTCCAGCATCGTATAGGGAATACGGACCTGATCGCGCACTTCCTCCACCAGCGTGCCGAGGCCGGAGCCCAGCACGATCGCATGGCGCGGAATGAGGCCGTCCAGCCGATCGACGAGCAGATCGATGACGTCTCTCATCCGATCGTATCCGTCTCAAAGGCGTAGGGCAGAAGTTCTGCCATCGTCACGGTCTTCTGCACGCCGGCGTCATCGCAGAGATAGATGAGCGTATCGGCCGAGGCGAATTCGGAGATCTTCTGGCGACAGCCACCGCAGGGCGTGCAGAGCGGAAGCTTTTCGGCAATCACCGCAAGCGACTTCACCTTCTTGCCGCCGCCCATGATCATGGCGCCGATTGCCGTCGGTTCGGCGCACCAGCCTTGAGGGAAGGACAGGTTCTCGATGTTGGCGCCGAGATAGACCTTGCCGTCATCGGCAAGGATTGCGGCCCCGACCGGGAACTTGGAATAGGGCGCATGCGCTTTCGACATGGCATCGCGGGCAGCTTCGAAGAGGTCGTGTGGCGAAAATTCGGACATCGCGATCAGCGCTCCTTGGTATAGGGGACACCGCCGGCCTTGGGCGGGCGGGCAATGCCGATAAAGCCGGCGAGTAGCACACAGGTGAGGATATAGGGCAGCGCCTGGAAAATCTGCACCGGCACTTCGCCGATCAGCGGAAGCGACTTGCCCTGCATGAAATTCGCGAAGGCATCGAGGAAGCCGAACAGCAGGCATGCGAACATGACCGGCACCGGTTTCCACTTGGCGAAGATGAGCGCCGCAAGCGCGATGTAACCCTTGCCGGCCGACATGTTGTTGATGAAGGCTGCCGACTGGGCGATCGCGAGATAGGTACCGGCAAAGCCTGCGAGGAAGCCCGTGACGATCAACGCCCTGTAGCGCAGCCAGCTGACTGAAATGCCGGCCGTATCGACCGCACCGGGATTTTCACCGACGGCACGAAGACGAAGGCCGAAGCGGGTGCGGTAGAGGATCCACCACGACAGCGGCACCATCAGGAAGGCGATGTAGGTCAGGATATTGTGGCCCGAGATGACGTTCGCATAGAGCGGACCGATGATCGGCACCTCACGCATCATGTCTGCGCCTGGTAGAGTGATGCTGGAAAAGCGGCCGGATGCCGGAACCTGTCCCGTGCGTCCGCCCTGGCTGAACCAGGCCTGGCCGAGCACGATGGTGAGGCCCGCCGCGATGAAGTTCAGTGCCACGCCGGAGACGATCTGGTTGCCGCGGTTGGTGATCGAGGCAAAGCCGTGCAGCATGGAGAACAGGATGGCCGTGACGATGCCCGCACCTAGTCCGGCCCAGGCATTGCCGGTGTAATAGGCGACGCAGGCCGAGGCGAATGCCGATACCAGCATCTTGCCTTCAAGCCCGATGTCGAAAATACCGGCGCGCTCGGAAAACAGGCCAGCGAGTGCAGTAAACAGCAGTGGGATCGACAGGCGGATCGCAGAACCGAGAATGCTGATGAAAACTTCGAAATAATCCATGCGCCTATCTCCCCCCTGCCGGTGATCGGGCAAACTGCTGGTAGGCACGCACGATTGCCGGTCGAAGCATATATTCGAGCGCTCCGGCAAACAGGATGACCATGCCCTGGATGACGACGATCATGTCGCGCGTGATCGCCGGCATGTCGAACGAAAGCTCGGCACCGCCCTGATAGAGGATGCCGAACAGCAGCGCCGAAAGGACGATGCCGGCCGGGTGGTTGCGTCCCATCAGCGACACCGCAATGCCGACGAAGCCGGCGCCACCGACGAATTCGATCTGCAGACGGGCGGATGCGCCCATGACCGGATTGAGCGCCATCATGCCGGCAAGGCCTCCGGAGATCAGCATCGTGATCATGACGATCTTCGAATACCCGATACCGGCATAGCTTGCGGCGGATGGGCTGATGCCGAGCGTGCGCATTTCATAGCCGAGCTTGGTGCGCCAGATCAGGACCCAGACCAGGAAGCACATGATGAGTGCGATGAGGAACGAGAAGTTAAGCGGAGCCGCACCGAGCTTGCCGCCGAACATCGCGATCAGCCAATCGAGCTTCGGCAACTGGCCGCCCGGCAGAAAGGTGCGGCTTTCCGGCGCCATCTTGCCGGGCACGATCAGCATGTGCACCAGCACGTAGTTCATCAGCGACGACACGATGAAATTGAACATGATGGTGGTGATGACGATGTGGCTGCCGCGCTTTGCCTGAAGCCAGGCAGGGATGGCGGCGCAGGCGGCACCGAAGAGTGCTGCGCCAATGACCGCAAACGGCATCGTCACATACCAGGGAACATAGGCATCGAGCGAAAGCGCCACCAGTGCGGCGCCGAGACCGCCGAGATAGGCCTGGCCTTCCGAGCCGATGTTGAACAGGCCCGAATGGATGGCGACTGCGACCGACAGGCCGGTGAAGATGAAGCTCGTGGTGTAAAACAGCGTGAAGCCAATGCCTTCGCCGCGGCCAAGCGCACCGACCAGAAGCAGCTGCAGCGCTTCGAACGGGTTTTCGCCGATCGCCCACACCACGATACCGGAGAAGAAGAACGCGAGCGCGAGGTTGATCAGCGGGATGACGCCGTAATTGATCCAGCCAGGCAGGGGCACGGATGCGGTGCTCATGCGCCCTCTCCCTTCCAGTCGTTTGCAGGGAGAAGCCCAGGCATCGTAAACTCCAAAAATATCATTCCCGGCCGGATCATGCTGCGATCCCGGCCATCATCAGGCCCAGTGTCTGCTCGCCCGCCTCGCCCGACTTTTCGCCGACGACCTTGCCGGCGAACATGACAAGGATGCGGTCTGACAGAGAGCGGATCTCGTCGAGTTCGACGGAGACCAGAAGCACGGCCTTGCCGGCATCGCGCGTATCGATGATGCGCTTGTGGATGAACTCGATCGCGCCGATATCAACGCCGCGGGTGGGCTGGCCAATGATCAGCACATCCGGATCGCGCTCGATCTCGCGGGCGACGACGATCTTCTGCTGGTTGCCACCGGAGAAATTGGCGGTCTTCAACCGCGCATTCGGCGGGCGGATGTCGTATTTGACGATCTGTTCCTCAGCCTGCTTGCGGATCGCATCGAGATCCAGCATCGCCCCGCCATAGCGGCGGTCGCGATGATAGCCCAAGATGGAGTTCTCATATTCCTCGAATTTGAGGACCAGGCCCATATGATGGCGGTCTTCGGGAATGTGCGCGAGGCCAAGCGCGCGCAACATGGCGGGATCTGAACCGGCAATCGACTGGCCGTTGACGATGATCTCGCCGGATGAAGGCTTGCGGATGCCGGCGATGGCCTCCAGCAGTTCCGACTGGCCGTTTCCGGCAACACCCGCAATGCCGACGATCTCTCCGGCGCGGACCTCGAACGACACGTCGTCGACCATGGTCACGCCGCGGCTGTCCTTGACGGTGAGGTTCTTGACCGACAGCAGAACCTTGCCCGGATCGGCCTCGCCCTTTTCGACACGCAGCAAAACGCGGCGACCGACCATCAGTTCGGCAAGTTCTTCCACCGTCGTCTCAGCAGTCTTGCGCGTGGCCACGATCTCGCCGCGGCGCATGACGGAGACCGTATCGGTGATCGCCATGATCTCGCGCAGCTTGTGGGTGATGAGAATGATCGTCTTGCCCTGGTCACGCAGCACGCGCAGGACCTTGAACAGGTGGTCCGCCTCGGGCGGTGTCAACACGCCGGTCGGCTCGTCGAGAATGAGGATTTCGGCGCCGCGATAGAGGGCCTTCAGGATCTCGACACGCTGCTGGCGTCCGACCGGCAATTCCTCGATCACCGCATCAGGATCGACGTCGAGGCCGTAATCATCCTCCAGACGCTTCAGCTCCTTGCGGGCACTGGCCACGCCCCGGCGCAGCAACTGGCCGCCCTCGGCGCCCAGCATGACGTTTTCGAGCACCGTGAAATTTTCGACCAGCATGAAGTGCTGGTGCACCATGCCGATGCCCGACGAGATCGCGGCCTGGCTGTCGCGGATCGTCACCGGCTTGCCGGAGATGCGAATCTCGCCCTCATCGGCCTGATAGAATCCGTAGAGGATCGACATCAGCGTCGACTTACCGGCGCCGTTTTCGCCGATAATGCCGTGGATCGAGCCTTTGGCAACCGTGAGGTTGATGTTCTTGTTCGCATGCACAGCGCCAAACTTCTTGTCGATCCCGACAAGTTCGATCGCCGGCTCTTTCGCAGGTTCGAAGCTCAATGATCCGCCCTTCCACTGGATATACAAAAAGGGCGCATGACGACATCGATCGCCATGCGCCCTTTGATGGTTACCTGCTTACATCGGGCAGGCGTTGTCCGACATGTAGTCGTGAACCTTGACGGTGCCGGCAATGATGTCAGCCTTGGCCTTGTCGACGGCTGCCTGCATTTCAGGGGTGATCAGCGACTTGTTGCTGTCGTCGATCGCAGCCGAAACGCCGTCTTCCTTGACGCCGAGCGACTGGATGCCGGCCGTGAACTTGTCGTCCTTGAGATCCTTGTAGGCATTGTAGACAGCCAGATCGACGCGCTTGACCATCGAGGTCAGGACCGAACCCGGATGCAGATGGTTCTGGTTGCTGTCGACGCCGATCGAGAACTTCTTGTTGTCGGCCGCCGTCTGAAGCACGCCAAGACCGGTCGCACCTGCTGCCGCGTAAACGACGTCGGCACCCTGATCGATCTGGTTCTTGGTGAGCTCGCCACCGCGAACCGGGTCGTTCCAGGCAGCGCCGGTCGTGCCGGTCATGTTCTGGAACACCTGCGCATCAGGCTTTGCTGCCTTGACGCCCTGGGCATAGCCGCAACCGAACTTGCGGATCAGCGGAATATCCATACCGCCGATGAAGCCGACCTTGCCGGTCTTCGAGGCGAGGCCTGCGAGAACGCCGACGAGATACGAGCCTTCCTCTTCCTTGTAGAGAACGGAACGCACGTTCTTCAGGTCAACGACGGAATCGACGATGACGAACTTGGTGTCCGGGAATTCCGCGGCAACCTTCTCCATCGCCGATGTCCAGGCAAAGGAAACGGCGACGACCGGGTTATATCCGCGGCTTGCGAAGTTGCGGATAGCCTGCTCGCCCTGCGTATCGTCCTTCGGCTCGAAGTCGCGATAGTCGGTGCCGGTTTCCTTTTTGAACTGCTCGGCGCCGGCATAGGCTGCTTCGTTGAACGATTTGTCGAACTTGCCGCCGGTGCCATAGACGAGCGCCGGCTTGACTTCAGCGGCGATCGCTGTCGACGACAGCGCGGCCACGGCGACGAGGCTCAAAAGTGTTTTTTTCATCATTCAGCCCTGTTTTTTTAAGTTAGGTCCTCCCGCAGCGCCTCACAAAGGTATCGCTCACGGTCACCTGCCCCCCTCTTCGAAGGCTTGGCTGTCGAATACTCTTGCATGGGTGTTGGAAAATTTCACGAGATTTTTTTCGTTTGGTAAAAAACCACAGGCAGGTCGCAACCCTGCTCAAGGCTTCACCAAATTCGCGCCGGCGTCGCTCAAATCCATGGCGGCCTGGGATGATTTTAGGCAGCCAGCCCGGCTAGGCGACGGGATAGCTCACCCCTGTTCCGCGCAAGCCGCAATAGCCGCCGGGGTTCTTCGCCAGATACTGCTGATGGCACTCTTCGGCGTAGTAGTAATTGCCAATCGGCGCGATCTCGGTCGTGATCGAGACGTCACGCCCCGCAGCAGTCAATGCAGCCTGAAACGCGGCAAGCGCCTTGCCTGCCGCAACCACCTGCTCTGCCGACGTGGTATAGAGCGCGGACCGATAGGTCGTGCCGATATCATTGCCCTGCCGCATCCCTTGCGTCGGATCGTGCTCCTCGAAAAACAGCTTCAGAAGCTGACGGTAGGAGACGATCTCCGGGTCGAACACGACTTTCACGATTTCCGCGTGCCCGGTCAGCCCGGTTGTTGTCTCGTGATAGGTCGGGTTCGGGGTCAAGCCGCCCGCAAAGCCGACCGAGGTGACATGAACGCCCGGGACTTGCCAGAACAGCCGCTCGGCGCCCCAGAAGCAACCCATGCCGAAATACGCCACATCCAGACCTTCCGGATAGGGTTCCTTCAGCGCGCGGCCGTTGACGAAATGATGGTCCGACGTTGCGACCGGTGTCTCTCTGCCGGGCAGGGCCTTTTCGACCGATGGCATGACAGTTTTCTTGCTGAACATATCGATCAAGAACATTTCAACCTCCCGAGTGAGGCGCGCCTCGCCTGCCTCTTGCCCTATCTAGCAGAAAAACGCCCGAACGGCGCGGGTTTCCTGTATCCGACCATCCAGAAAAACAGTGCCAGCCCGAGAAAGATCGCAAAGGCCGGCTGCGCCAGAACCGGGGCCACGTAGGGACGCCAGATATCCGAGCCTACATAGGAATTGGCGGAAATCTCCGCCATCGTCAGGCCTTCGGGATCGAAGTTCAGCCAGGCATTGCCGAGGCTCGTCATGACGACCGAGGAGGAGGAAACCGAATTGACCGAGTCCATCGCGCCGGCGACGACGGCTGCGATGAGCGCCGCGAGGCTCAAAGCCCGCATCAGAAACCTTACCGTCCTCATCGCAGGCTCCCCTGATGGCACTCAATCGCTGCAGGAAGCAAAATAGTGGCAAGCCTGATCCGTGACAACGCATGACATAAGATTTGTGCAACTGGCGCAAATCGTCCAGATTCCGGTTGATCCTTGGAAATTCATTGGTATATATCGCGCCGACCGCTGCTTCGCCCAAGGCTTGCGTCGGTTTTAAGGACAGGTGGCCGAGTGGTTGAAGGCGCACGCCTGGAAAGTGTGTATACGTGAGAGCGTATCGCGGGTTCGAATCCCGCTCTGTCCGCCATCCCCATTAACTTTCGTAATCATTTCAACTCCTTAAGCGTCGTTTTGTCCAACAATCTCGATTTGTTGGGCGATTTTCTTTTGCCGGTCTGATCTTTCCGGCATCGTGTCGACGGCCGCATCTGCCATTTTTTGTTGATCTGCATCGCGGGTGTACCGCTCAACTTCTCTAAGTGAGAGGTGTCCCGTCACCGCCGCGATATGGTTAGCGCTGTTACCCGCCTCAGCAAGTCGTCGAGCTGCGGCCTTGCGCAGTCCGTGAGATGAGCAGTGAGGCAATCCAGCCTCATTGCATCGATCACGAAACCAGTTGCCGAAGCCGGCCGGCGTGAAGGGCTTGCCGAACGCCGTCAGCAAGAACGCAGGTTTGTCTGGTGGCGCCATTTCCAGCGCCTCCATAAGAGATCCATGCATTTTGATTTTGAGAGGCGTCCCGGTCTTTTCCTGCCGAACAGAGATCCGGTCTTTACTTACGTCTTTCCAGCCGAGCTTAACTGCATCGCCCCGCCTCTGCCCCGTGTAGAGCATCAGCGCCATAGCGAGACGCGGCTTTGTTCCGATAGGGTGTATCGCTTCGTAAGCTCCGATTTCCGCCTCTGTCCACGTGTGAAAACCCTTGGTCTTACTGCTGTAGCCTTTCAGCGCCAGCGTCGGGTCTCGGGCAATCCACTCAATGTCGATCGCATGCCGCATAAGAATGCGCAGCATGCGAAGATAATTGTTCGCAGCGGCCGGCGTGGCGCTTTTCTTGCCGATGATCGCTTTCACGTGCTGCCGCCGCAGGTCCTTCACCATGCGGTCGCCGTGGTCCTGGCGCACCCTTTCGCAGATCCCGCGATATGTCGTCTGTGTGCTGCTCGCGGTCCCCTTGAATTCCGGCGAGGCATAGTAAGAGACCACCAGCGCGGCCATGCTGCCGGCCTTTGTGCGCGCCTTCCCTATTTCGCCATGCGCAGCTTTCTCGCTGCGGAGCGCCGCCTGATATTCCTCGTCGAACGCGTCAGAAGGAAAGTCAGATTTCAGATAGGTTGAGAACAGGCCTTTGCGGAACCGCAAGCGCACATTCTTGTAGCGATCCCGTGCCGGCGAGACGTATTTGGGCAAGGCAGTGCGGGAGCGTCTAGCCATCGAGAACGTCATCCCACGAGTTGTCAGAGCCGGCCCGAGGTGATGAGGACTTAGACAAGATCCGGATGCTGTCACGGGTAGCGATGACCTCACCGATCTCCATTCCCGCCTGCATCGCACCACGAATGGTGCGAGCAATGTCGGACTGACGGATACCTGTGTTCCGCGATTTGCGGGGACTTGCTCCAGGAGCTTCATCCATCACGCGCCCCCTGGCGGTTTTTCACCGACTGCATCGTAGAGCATGTAGCGAACACACATGATCTGTTCATCAGCCAAATCGCATAGCTTCCAGAATGCCTCTCGGTCCTCCCCTTCCAGCGCATGAGACGCCATGCTGGCGGCATGAATGTATGTCCTGACAATGCCAAGAGCGTCGATGCAGCTATATACCGCTCGTTCATCCACGGTGCTCATGCCGCACCGCCTTCCTCGTAGAACGCGCCAATCCACACTGAAAAAGTCTCGCTATCTTCCGCTACCGCCACCTGTCGTCGGATGCGATCTGCATTCGGATGCATCTCTTGCACCACTTCACAAAGGCTTTGCAGTGCCATCTCAAACCGCTTTTCGAGCGGAGGACGCTGCAAGCTTTTGAGGATGACCATCCCGGACAAATCTTCGTTGCCGCTGTGGATTTTCTCCGGATAGACGCAGGCAAAAAAGTCGCCGTCTAGGTAGTCATTGAGAACCCCAGACATCTCCGAAGCCAGGCGATTGAAGTGATCGATAGGAGGCTCTGATGGCTTAGGTAAGCGGTCCATTTTCTCGCTTACCTCAGCGAGCACCACGGTCGGCAACGTTGCCGCCGTGCTGGCGGCGGCGATGGAAATGAAGTTACGCCGCGAGAGGGTTGAACTCTTGCGGTTTTTCGTTATATGACTTCCTTGCATTTGCTAATCCTTTCAGGATGCAAGAAAAGCCGAAGCGATGTTTTCTCAGGACCGCGCTTCGGCTTTTTCATTTTCGTTGATCTGCTGTGCCGCGAGGCCCAGCAGGATAAGCTTACGCACCGCACCGGCACGCGTCCGGACGCGATTTTCAAAACTCCAATCATCAATCTGTTCGACCATGTTGGGCTCCATCATGACCGGAAGCCGTACCGTTTTAACTTGCATTCTCGAAGTCCTACAAAAACGATGCAATCCGCACTGCATGTGCCGATATTTAATCAATTGATCTTTTTTAAGGGTTAGTCAATACATACGGGCGCAATGTGTGCCGTTTTATAGGTGAATGATGGTCGAGCCACGTGAAAACCGTGTCCATATGTATTTGTCGAATGACGAGAAGGACGCGATCGATGACTGGCGATTTCAGCACAGAGTCGCCACAAGATCTGAGGCGATACGGCGGCTTTGTCAGATCGGACTAATCTTTGATGAAAATCGGAGGAAGCTGGTCGAAAAATATCAAGCAGAAACTGATGCTGTGTTCAGCCTAATGGCGGTTGTTCGAAGTATCAGCGAGAAAGATCCAAGTGAGCTATCCGAGCTAGAGCGGACACTCATAATGAGATCACTTGATGTGGTCATGGCATCTGCCTCGTTGCTTCCTGTAATTCGCACGACAACCGGTTTAGCGAACAACTTTAAGTCAGAACGCCAGATTGAAGAAATCATGGCGGAGGCGAAAGAAATCTTGGCAATCGACGAGGATAGGGGCGACGACCTCAGATCCGAGACCACCCCTCCCCAATCCGAATAACGTTGGACAGCCCATCTTCCGGCCGAATGGTTCGCTGGAAGTGGCCGTGCTTCACTGCCACCCGCACCGCCGATTGGATCGTGCTTTTTCCGACGCCAGCGATCTCTGATATCTCCGCGTGGGATAGGGAGCACTTTCCCCTTTTCAGGATCTCGTCGCAAATGACGCTGACAACTGCCATCTGTCCTTCGGTGTAGCTCCCATACCATTCTTCAGGCGCAATCCCCTCGCCTGCCCACCTCCGGCGCTTGCGCTCGTCTCTGAAATTCATTTGTAGCCTCTTGATTAAAACATTCTCGTTGGGAAGATTTAAACGCTGCTCGGCCGGCCGAAACAGGCGAAGGTTCGCCAACTTGGCAAAGCTGGTCATGCAAACGACAAGTTGTCGCTCGCATGGTGCGGTCGAAGTAGAGTCGCCAACTTGGCGACTCCTCTTTGCGGTTTGGAGGGTACCAAAACTTTTGGAACCCTGTGGCGGGCTGGAATGCTTTGCCCGTCTCGCGAATTTGGCGAACGGGCAGCGGACGGACGTGGCGGCAAAGTTTGCCATGACGTTGCGATCTGGAATGGTCCAGCATGGGCGAGTGCGCAGGCATTTGTAAATCTCGACTTTTAGCTATCCAAAGTCAGAAAGGCAGTATCTGTGGCAACCGATGATGATGTTAGAAGTGTGCTGAATAGCCTGCGACCGCAGGCAGAGACATGGTTTAAACTCAGACGACATCCAGGCATGTCGGACGCACTTGGCGTCCCAAATATATTCACGATAGCTGCACCGCTCATCGACGCAATGCAAGATCATCCAGAATTTTCAGTAGGTTACAACCGCTACTTTTGCTCGAAGCAACTCGTAATCGGACCTCAGGACCAGGCTATAAACCTACTTCGCTTTTCTATCCGCCAAGGATCTCCAGATGCCGTTGCTTGGTATCATCGAGTACTAAAAACCGAAAAAACAAATCTCGAATTAGCGGGCCGTGTGTTGGGCCTCGCCGTCAGCTCCTCGCACCGCTTCAGTAACGGCGTCAGCTTCAGAGATCTAGCTGAATTGCCGGATACGGAGAACTTCAACGCACTGAAAGTTGATGGGGCGAAATGGTCCATCGATCGAACTTCGGTCGCAAGCATAGACATCGGAGCTGCCGATGGTGGCAGCGTCTATGATAATGGTATCGAGCGTGTGAGTAACGCAAAAGAGCAACTGAGGGCTACGGTCAATTCATTGTCGTTATCTGAAAAATGCAACCCTATCGTTGCGGAGACCTGGATCAATTTCCTAGACCCTGACTTGCAAGCTGCTGAGTATTTTCGGATATGGAGCAGAAGCGAAACTGAGGGTTCTCTTCCCTTAGGTGGACTTACTCTGTCTTGGCGAGAAGTTCATTGGGTAGAAAAATTTTTGCAGTGTCCAAAAGAAGTTATGGACGCCTGCAAGATCCCTTTGGAGCGCCTGAATACCGCACGGCGGCGCCTGTCCGCCGGTGATAAGGCTCTCGACGGCGCGATCTGCCTTGAGACACTTCTTTCTGGGCAAGGATCCGGGGAACTTACTCACAAAGTTTCGGTGAGAACTGCGCTTCTGCTGGGCAAATCGCTTAATGAGCGTAAAGAGATTCGAAAGCGAGTGCGCGACTTTTATAGCCTTCGCAGCGCTGTTGTTCACGGAAGCACAAAGCGGAAAAGGCCAGATGATGACCGACGGACGGCAGAAGATGGCTTGGAGCTCTGCCTGGCAGTCCTTCGCGCCGTTATCGAAAATAAAACTGCTCCCGCCCCTGAAGAATGGGAGCTTACCGGCGGCCCACCGTGGAACCGCTTCAATTCAATAACACCCTAACAAAGTAACTGACGGTGACCTCCCGCGCACGGCCCCTGAAGTCTTCGCAACGCAGATTTTTGCTATTCCCATTTTTGCGATAACAACTGGCATTTTTTTACAAGAAAGAGTTTCTCAACACTATCTAGATTCGCAGGACGAATATCCACTTCCTGCGTCGGACCAAGTGTCAAACCTGGAGTATGGATAGGATGAGGAAACCTCAATCGACAGAAGAGTGGCTAGCTCTTCGGGCAGGCTTGGTCGCCCTTTTCGTCCTTCTGGGCTGCGTTGGTTTTGCGTGGGTAAGCCCTCGTATATCTGCTGATATGCTCTGCGCAAAAGATGAAGCCTGTATCCGCGAGTGGGCATCCGTGCTTGGAGGGTATTTTGCATTCGCAGCGGCCTACCTCACCATACAGAGGATGAAAAGAGACTCGGAAGATGCACTTAAATTCCAAAAGCAAAATGTGAAAATTTCGATGAGGCGCGATTTTGCGTTAGCGCATGTAGTTGAGCAGCAGTTGTTTAGTGCAGAGGAATACTTGATTAGTTTGGAGGATATAAACAGAGATATGGCCGATAAGGCTTTCGAATGGAACCACGTTGGCTGCTCACGTGTCGTCGATTCAGCTCGCCAGCTACAGCAAAGCTACGGGACCGAGATAATGGAGCTTTTCGAGGTAATGCCCCCTGTGAAACCTAGTGTTTCCATGCAGGTAAAGCGGCTGGAAAAGCTTATAAATAACTTTGATGCTGCACGAGAGCTGGACATAGCTATAAAAACACGACGGTCAGACGACATATATGCCCTAAAAGATCTATTTTATAAGTGTGAACTGAACTTAAAATATACTAGCGGCTTCTCACGTAAGTGCTGGATTTCATATTCCAACGCGACGTCAGAATTTCTTAAAGAATGGGATCAACCGTCGAAACTTCGCACAACATCTGAAACGTGACATGATGATTTCAGTGTTGCTACTGTTGCCTGGGGGGCGAGATGGAGAGATTACTAGCTCTAGTGACGATGTTAGCGCTTGCTGGCTGCGGCGATAGCGATGAAGTCCAGGAGATGAAAAGGATTAGGGATGAGAACCTTGCTCGGTATGCGACCATTTCCAAGTCTTCGGCCGTTGATGATGGGTGCCTCATAGGCAATAAGGTCGACAGGAAAGAGCTTGCGTTAAACAGCGCTTATGAAATCCGAAATGCTCCAAACGGCGAAAAAAAATACAATCCCGTCGCTTCTGAGGCTTTGAAGAGACCGTACTATTACCAGATCGACACCTCGACGACAGTTGAACAGAAATGTGCAGATGGCGACTGGACGCTCGTCAAAATCACGTCTCCAACGTGGCTGGCCGATCGAGAAGGATGGGCGCCGAACATCGTTTTTCGGAACATCGAGCGATCCAGCGACGGAGCACGCATTTATGTAGATACGGATTTATACTGGGATGAACACAGCAGCCCTTACAAAAGATCTATTGTTGCCAAAATCAATGAGATCAGCCGTGAGACCAGATGCAGAGAGATTCAGCCTGATACCATCGCGATGTCGCCGACAAGAAGCTTGCCTGGCAGGCCCGTATTCTTTGTGACTTGCGGGACGGGTGCCGGTGCTTTCAATGTATGGTTTGAGCCTAACTGAGCAGCTGGCATATGAATGAGCCAAGCCGTTTTCAGCGAATGTCAAAGCATAGCGTCAATTTCTGAAACGCTGTTTTCCGATACTGTATTTTTCGCCTTCACAGGCTAAAATTGCGCCCTTTCTGCTCGTGGTTTAGAGGACTTATGTCGGAACGGTATGTGCTGTGGCTAATCGGACTGATGTTTGTAGTAGTAGCTGCTGCAACCGTTCCCGCTGCTATATGGTCGGGTACTAGCGATCGCGTGGGCCGCTTCGTGTATGACTATCAAACCCTGATCACAGGTCTGCTGGCAGTTGCTGCGGCAGCATTGGCAGTTTGGCAAGCGCGTCGAACCGACGAAAAAAGTAATGCCCGGCACACGCAAATCTTGGAATTATCACTTCGGGCAGATAGGCTTCGCGTTGAGCGCGCAACAAAACCGCTGGCCGAAGAGTTAGCTTTGAGTTTCAAAAAATTGGAGCATCTTTGGACGATTTTTCCCAAAGATCGCCCAAGAAAAGAGCACCGCACGTTTATCCGAATAAACGCGTATCATCTGTTGTCGTTACACCAGACAATCGCTGCGATGCTCAACGATAGGGCGGTGGAGGATTGTCTGCCTCTCTTCGATGGTCCCCTTTACGGCAGTATCACAAAACTGAAATCCATCCTCGATGACACAGCGACTTTGATCGCTGACGTGGCCGAGTTTGAAGATCTTGGGTCATATAGCGACGCGGATATGTTTGCTTCTGACGAACGGCTGATTGACGGGCAAGATCAAATTGCGCTGTTCATTCAGAACAGCCGCGGGTTTGAAATTATTGCCGGGATGCGCAAGCTCGCCGCAGAATATGCGGTGGACGCGTAGCATCACGCATCTCGGTGTGCTGCGAAAATTGCGAACTACTGCAAAAACTGGTGCAGAAATTTTCGGCGTATGCCTTCTTTCCTTCGTAAATGATGCTGGAAAAACTTGGATGATTCTTACTAGGTAGATGTTCGGGTGGTGGGCTAACGAACGTCGACGCCGTAGGCAGCAATCTCCGAAACACCATCGCCAGTGTAGGCGTCCGATCCGCTTGCATCTGTCATGGGGCGGCGGAATTGAACCGAAGCCGCCGCCCCACTCGTCCTAGCCAGCGATCGCGGCCAGAGCGTCTTCGAAGTCACCATGGATCAGAGCCGCCGCACGCTTGACCGCAAAGGCCAGGCGCTCTTCGGCGCGAATGGTCAGCATGTTCTTGATGAAGTTGTCGCGGTCCTCATCGGAAACCAACACTTCCGGGTCCATGCGGTCCCAGATCTGGGTTGCCGTCTCGAAAGCGCCGACGAGGAAGTCACCCCGCGCCATACTGTTCGTCCAGACCACCGGAAGGCCCCACAGCGTGTTCGGACCACCTGACCACGGGCCATTCGAGAGGTAGTTACCGTTCGCATCCTTCTGGCGCAGCATATCGAGCCAGTCCCGAGTGTTGAGGATGATGCCGGAGGACGGCAGATCGGCTTCTTCGGCCTGGCTGAGCGCATGGCTGATCACGTCGATCCGGGTATCGCCATCCGTTACACGGGTGATATCGAACGCGGTCGCCTGGGGAACCATGCCACGCAGGTTCTGGCCGAGGCCGTCGCCGTACAGGAGCTGCGTTTCTTCCGCGAAGGCCAGGCCGTAGCGGAGCGATCCATCGACCAGGGTTGCGAGCTGCGGCGCATCTTCCATGACCTGCCGAGATGCCGGGATCCAGTGAGCAATCGTGCGGACAGGGGCCTGATCGAGTTCGTACTGGATGTTGCTTTCCGGCTTCTGCGCTGTTTCCGCGACAACGGCCGCATTGTTCACGAAAAGCGTTTCCTTGAAGTATTCGACTGACCCCGAGTTAGTCCGGCCCTGCCCGAGAAGTGCGCGGATTGTCATGCGACGGCGCGGAAGCATCACGCCGGACGCCTGGCGATCCGGCGAGACCAAAGCGCCCCCGGACGTGCTTACGGAAGTGATCGCGTTGGCAACGGGGATCTTAGCCTTGCCCTTGCAGCTGTTGGCCACGAAGGCTTGATAGTCGGTGCTGGCGGCGACGGTTTCGCCCCAAGTCGCTGCAACACCACTTCCGCCGCGATTGCGAGCGCGGCCGACCGCACTCTGCTCGACGTCCAGCTGGCGTGTTTCGAGTGCTTCGATACGGTCGGCATGTTCGTCGACCTGAGACTTGATTTCTGTCCCGACCCGCTGGAGCTCCTGCTTAACGTCGCCCATCAGGCGATTGAGCTGGCGCTGCTCACTGCGCGATGTGCCTTCGTCGTTGCGGACAGATCCACGAACAGCCAAGGGTGCCGCGCCGCTCATAAGCGCGAGAGATACGGAAGGCATGCGGTGCTTTTGCATGAGAGTTTGCCTCTACGTGAGGCGGGACCGGTGCATGAACTGAGATAGCGCTACCAATCGCCGCCGTTGAATTGAACGGTGGGAAAAAACCGCTGATAGGCGGTCATTTGTCGATTGGGTCGGCAGCGCGAGGCCATGCCGGTGGTCCAAGCGTGTCAGGCACCAGGCTCTGACACTCGCAGCGCGAAGCATGCGTTGGTTCACAGGTAGGGGACGCGCCGATTTCTGTCAAGCGGGCCTCGTCGCCTTCGTCGTGGGAAAACGGCGCATCGCCGTTACCCGTCTTGATGAGGCTGAGCATTTTCCGCCGCGCACTCATCGGCCAGCCCTTCGCCCGCAACGCATGCTCGACGATACGGACGGCGGAAGGCTTGTTCGGATCTGCCGCCGGCCGAGAGACGACAGCGGAGCGCCGCGTTTTCTGTCCAGGCTGCCGAGCTTTGAGGACGCGCGTCATTGCAGACCCTTCCGATCGAGCGCCCCGGCCTCGATGCGCGCCGCCAGGTCGCGGAACGCAGCGGCCGTGCGCGCCTTGCCTTCATTCGCGCAGGATTGCGCGGCCGCAAAGGTCAAGATCCGGTCGAGCATCAGCGGTACTGGTACGCCAGCGTCATCGACCATCATGTGTGCCGCGCCCGTGATGAGCCGGTCGCAGAGTGCCTTCTGCTCGTCAGTCTGTGATTGGATTTTATGGGTCATGTGTTTGGCTTTCACTTGTCGAGAAGCTGGAGGATTTCCTCGTCGGTCGGATCTCGACCGTCGAAGCGGCTGCGGAACTCCGCCAGCACGCGCCGGCCATCCGCCTGGTACTTTCGGCTGTAGCGGCGACTTCGTTCTGCCTTGCATTGGAAGGAACACACCTCGCGACGCGAGCCTTCGGCTTTCTCGAAATCGGCGCCACAGATCGTGCAACTGCACGTGATCAGAGGCCGTAAACTTAATCGGGAAATATTCCCCAAATCATTGCTCGTGGGCATGTTTTATCAAATCTCCTCAATGCGTTAGCAATCTGCATAGGTCGGAATTGAGTTCAGTGCGGGCTTTGCGGGAAAATTAAACGGGCCGCAAAATAAAATGTGTGAGTGAGGGGGACGCGGGTGCAGGCGAACGAGGGTTTTCAGACTTTTCACCCGCCCCCCACCGTCAACCCCGAGGCATGCATCCGGTTGACCAGGAGCACTGCGCCTTCGCCGCGACGCTTCATCTCAGCCGCCGTTGCCAGCTCGCTGACGTCTTCGGTGATCCACTCGATGAAGCGATCGTAACCCGATCCGCAGCAGCGCATCATGTCTAGGTTCCACCGCTTCAACGCTTGCTCCCTTGCAACCTGATGGTGTGACGGCGTTCGCCTCTCACTCCCTCTCCAAAGCCCTTGCAACGGTTGCTCCGATCTTCTCGGGATGATGCTCTCAGCGGCAGTGTGTGAAGCCTGAGAGGGACGTATTGGTTTATTAGATTGGTTACTCGTATTGGTTTGTGGGGCGTTTTCGCCCCCTTTGAAGGGGCGTTTTCGCCCCGTTGAATGGGGCGTTTCCGCCCCGTTTGGACCAGCATCCGAATGGGGCGTTTTCGCCCCGTTGCCACCCCTCATCTTGGCATCCCAATCGCGCACTAGACGGTTGAATTCGTGCCACTGTGGGGCGTAGCTGGCGCGATGCCCATTCCCTCCGTGACTGCTCTTCGTAAACAGCCCTGCCTCGCAGAGCTGCGCTGTAGCCGTCTTCACGGTTTTGGTGTCAATGCCGAGGAGGCGCGCCAAGCGCTCTGTGCCGGGATCGCATTGACCAGTCTTTCGATTGAAATGATCTATCAACGCGCTGCCTACCCGGTGAGCCGCAGCGCTTACCGGTGAGAGACTGATCGCCTTGTATGCAAAGAGGATGTCATTGGGCTTGAGGGCCACCTGTCAGCCCTCATATTCCATCCGGTGAGCGAGCTTAGACGCCTCAATCGCCTGCAAACTTGTCAGGTCGAACGTGCGCCGCAGGAAGGGGAGTACAGGTCCCCTCACAGCATCGCGATTTCTCACCAGCCACTTGGCTGCGGCCTCTATTTTGTTGGGAACGCCGTTAGAAACAGCAGTCTTTTCAATGAGGCAAATCTGGCTGTTGGGCTTGCTAAGTATCTGGTGGGAAAGAGGCGGGAGACTTCCGCTCTGTCCGCCATCACTTCCCAACCCAATCTTCAGACTTCCCCCGTTGAACATCCCGAGCGCTAGTCGATCTGGCTGCGGTGTTCCAGATACCATTCGACGAAAGCGCGAACGCCTTCGTTAAGGCCGATCTCGGGTTTGCGGCCGGTCAGTGCGAGCAGCAGGTCGGGGCTTGCGAAGGTGCGGGGGACGTCGCCCTGCTGCATCGGCAGCATTTTCCGTTTCGCCGGTTTGCCCATGATCTTCTCGATCGTTTCGACGAAATCCATCAGACCGGCAGGCTGACCACCGCCGATATTGACGATGCGGAACGGACCCTGATGCGACAGCGTGTCGATACCGGCGACGCGGTTGTCTTCAGACGGAATGATCGACGCGAGATCCACGATCGAATCGACGAGGTCGTCGATATAGGTGAAATCGCGGCTCATCTTGCCTTCGCCGTAGATCTCGATTTCCTGATCCTCAATCATCGCCTTGACGAATTTGAACAAAGCCATGTCCGGCCGGCCCCAGGGGCCGTAGACGGTGAAAAAGCGGAAGGCCGTGGTCGGGATCTTGTAGAGATGGGCGTAGCTATGGGCCATCGCCTCCATTGCCTTCTTGCTGGCCGCATAGAAGGTGAGCGGCTCGTCGGCCTTGTCGGTTTCGCGGAAGGGAATATCCGGATTGGCACCGTAGACCGAGGAGGTCGAGGCCAGCAGAAGGTGGCCGACATTGGCTTCGCGGGCCGCTTCGAGCACGTTCCACGAGCCGATCAGATTGCTGTCCAGATAGGCCTTGGGGTTTTCGAGACTATAGCGGACGCCCGCCTGGGCGGCGAGATGGACGATCACGTCAGGTTTGAATTCGCGGATTGCCGCCTGCAGCGTTTCCCGGTCTTCCAGCATCGCCTCGACGGGGCGGAAGGAGGGAAACTGCACGAGGCCGGCGACGCGCGCTTCCTTGAGCTTGAGGCTGTAATAGGGCGTCATTCCATCGAAGCCGAGAACCTCTTGACCATCTTGGAGCAGACGCCGCGCCAGATGGAAGCCGATAAATCCCGCCGTGCCAGTGATGAAATACCGCATCGATCGTCCCGCAATTGCTTTGCGTAACGTCATAACCGCTTGATGCGACTATGGACAGACCAATTAGTGGAACAGCCGCAGCCTTGCCGGCGGCGTTCCCTGACGGCCATTCTTGCGATCCACCGCAAACTGGATGAGATCCATGGAGGCCTGATCGGTCAGGGGCTTCGCCATAACGCCCACAACGCCTGAAACTCCGGATGCGACAAGACCCGGATTGCCCGTGATCATAATGACGATGATGCCGAATTCGGCAAGCGTCTTGGCGATTTCAGGACCCGTCTCCCCATCCGCCAGCCTGACATCCACGAAAGCGATGTCGGTCTCGCGGGTGTAGTTCAAGGCAACGGTCATGTCGGGTGCAATGCCCACGACATCGTGCCCGCTGCGATGGACGGCATCCTCGATGTCCATGGCGACAAGCAAGCTGTCTTCGACAATCAGAAATCGGTATTCCACATCAAATTCCTCTGCGCGTTGAAGGAAAACATAGGCGGAAGCGCGGCAGAGGCAAGCCCTGCTCCACATCCGCCGATGCCAAGAGCGCCGCACAACGTTACATCCGGTTACGAAAGGTGACAACCGCTCCGGAACGAGTTTGCAAGTTCTACCGTTGTTAGGCCCGAGCGTATAGAAAAAGGAGAACCACCATGAAGAAGCTGACATTTGCTTCCTGCATCATCCTCGCGACAGCCTTTACCGGCCAAGCCTTTGCACAGCAGGGTACTGTTACAGGCGCCGCAGGCGGCGCGGTCACCGGCGCGATCGTTGGCGGCCCGGTTGGCGCTGCAGTTGGTGGCGTTATCGGCGCCGTTGCCGGGACAGCAATCGACCCGCCACCGCGCGAAGTCGTGACCTACGTCCAGGAACAGCCGCTGCCTACCACCGCCTACAGGGTCGAGCAGCCGATCGCCGTCGGCAAGCGGATCCCGCAGACCGTCGTCGTGACACCTGTGCCGAGCAATCCGAAATACGCGTACACGGTCGTCAACAACCAGCGCGTCATCGTTGATCCGGAAACCAACACCNCCGGCGAGCTTCCTCGCCGGGCCTTTTTGATTGCGGAAATGACTAGACGACGACCTTCTGGTCGACGCGGTCTTCCTGACCGAAGAATTTGAGATACCGCTCGACTTCCGACGGTTCGCCGGTTGCCTTGCGGGGATTGTCGGAAAGCTTGACGGCGGGGCGGCCATTCGCTTCGGTCACCTTGCAGACGACCGAGATCGGCTTGAGACCGGCGATTTCCTGTGGCGCACAATCGGCAAAATCATTGGTGAGGTTTGTCCCCCAGCCGAAGCTCATGCGTGCCCGTCCCTCGAAATGGCGGTAGGTATCGACGATTGCTTCGACATCCAGACCGTCCGAAAAGATCAGAAGCTTCTCTCGCGGATCACGCCCCATCTTGTTCCACCAGGCGATGATCTTTTCGCCGCCTTCAATGGGCGGTGCGCTGTCCGGCCGGAAGCCGGTCCAGTCGGCAACCCAGTCCGGAGCGTCGCGCAGGAAGGCGGCCGTGCCGAACGCATCGGGAAGCACGATCAAGAGGTTGCCGTGATAAAGCCGGTTCCAGTCTTTTAGCACCTGATAGGGTGCCTGGCGCAGGTCCTCATCTGTCTCCGCCAAGGCTGCGGCCACCATGGGAAGTTCGTGCGCGTTGGTGCCGACGGCTTCGAGATCGGAATCCATTGCCAGGAGCACGTTGCTCGTCCCGGTAAAGGCGCCGCCGATCCCTTCCTTCAGGGCTTCGACACACCAGCGCTGCCACATGAAGCTGTGGCGGCGCCGCGTGCCAAAATCGGAGATACGAAGACCGGGAAGCGTGCGCAGACGCTCGACCTTCTCCCACATCTTGGCCTTGGCACGGGCATAGAGCACATCGAGGGTGAAATAGCCGAGCGTCCGCATGGCCGAGCGGGACCGCATCTCGTTGATGATCGCCAATGCCGGGATTTCCCACATCGTCGTCTCCATCCACTTGCCGTGGAAGGTCAGCTCGTATTGGCCGTTATGCTTGGAAAGTTCGTATTCCGGCAGTTTAAAGGTCGACAGCCAGGTCAGGAATTCCGGCTCGAAAATCTGCTTCTTGCCGTAGAAGGTGTTACCGGTGAGCCAGATCATTTCCTTCTTGGAAAGACCGACAGTGCGGGCATGGTCGAGCTGCTCGCGCAAGGCAGCCTCGTCGATTTCCTCGGCGAGCCTGACGCTCGTCGTCCGGTTGATGACCGAAAAAGTCGCGTTGACGTCCGGATAAAGTTTCCAGATCATCTGCAGCATCAGCAGCTTGTAGAAATCGGTGTCGATCAGACTGCGTATGATCGGGTCCAGCTTCCAGGTGTGGTTATAAACCCTGGTCGCAATATCAGTCTTCGTCATGCCTGCCCCTGCCCGGCCAGACGGCCGGCTCCACCACATCGGCGTCTCGCGAGATTTCGAAACCCTGCGCCAATCCCGGGCAAAGTCTTATCGGCAAATGACTTGGCAAGTCCAGAACGCAATTCGGCCGCGAGATCGCGGCCGAACGAGACGGGCCAATCATGGATTTCCGGAGGGACGATCATTGGTTGTCGGGGCCTGCGGCTGGGTGACCGGCGCGTTGCTGGGTGCTGCGCCGGTGGAGTTGCCAGGTGTCGTGCTACCAGCCGGCGGCGTGGCGGTCTGCTCCGTCGGAGCATCTGTCGATTCGCCCCACCACTCGGCGCCGCTCCAGGCGACGACCGCAAGAACGAGACCGCAAACCAGCACGATCAGCATCGGCTTGCCGTAGGAACCCTGACGCGCTTCGGTCGCAGTTTCCTGAACCGGTGCGCCGTTCGGGTTGGAACTTGTGCCGCGCGAGACGTTCGGTGTGGGTTTGTCGGCATCGAAACGGGTGTTCATGATCACTCCTCCATTGCCGGCATCATCGTCGTCACGCCGGTCCATGCCAGCTAAACCGCGGGTTGGTGCGAATGGTTCCGTTTAGGCCCCGCGGGATTGGGAACAGGGGCTAATAGCCGGCTGTGCGGTCCACGACGTGCTGCAGTGCCTCACCGGCTTCGAACCGCTGCATCTGCACCTCGGCATTGCGAAACAGTGCGCGGATATCCGATGCGGAGGCTGCATGCGGCGTCACGATGACGTTGTCCATGGACCAGAAAGGGCTCTCCTTCGACAATGGCTCCTGTTCGAAGACATCCAGTGACGCTCCACCCAGCATGCCAGTCTCGAGCGCCGACACGAGATCGGCCTCGACCTGGCTGCCGCCGCGGCCGGCGTTGATGAAGACCGGTTTGCCAAGAGCGCCGCCCTGGCGAAGTTTTGCAAACAGCGAGGAATCGAACAGGCCGCGGGTCTCCGGCGTCAGCGGCAGGAGGCCGACAAGGATATCGGTGCGGCCGAGAAATGCATTCAGCCCATCGGCATCGAACGTCTCGACGCCCTCGATCACCTTGGCACTGCGCGACCAGCCGATGACATTGAAGCCCATGATCTTCAGCTTGGCGACAGAATCGAGACCGAGCTTGCCGAGACCCATGACGCCAACCGTCAGGTCCTTTGCCTCCGGCTGGGCGAGTTCGCGCCACTCGCTGCGACGCTGCTGGGCAAGGTAGGTCGGCATCTGTCGCAGATGACTCAGCGCCTGCAAGACTACCCATTCGCTCATGCGTGTCGTCAGGCTCTGGTCGACGAAGCGGACGATCGGGCGATCCGGCAATCCGGGGGTGGCGAGGATGGAATCGACGCCGGCGCCGCCGGAAAAGAGCACGTCGAGGTTCGGCGCGCGCTGGAAGAGATCGACATCCGGCTTCCACATGACCGCATAGCGCGCCTGGGACAGATCCGCCGCCTTGTCTGCGGCATGCAGGATGGTTCGCCCGGGGAAGGCGCCCTCGAGGGCCGCGTGCATTTCACGCTGCTCGAATTTGAGATCGATGACGACCGCGCCTTTTTCGGACATGTCCTATTCCCGGATTTTGAGATTACTGATTGATGGCGCCGGCTTCGACGGCTTCCAGGTTGAAGGCTGCGGCCATGAGGGCACGGGTATAATCCTCGCGGGGAGCCCGGAAAATCTGATCGGCCGGCCCCTCTTCGACCACCTTGCCGAGCCGCATAACGATGACGTGGTTGGCGAGCGCCTTTACCACCTTCAGGTCATGGCTGATGAAGAGGTATGCGAGGTTATGCTTCTTCTGCAGGTCGCGGAGAAGATCAACGACCTGCGCCTGCACCGTCATGTCGAGCGCCGATGTGGGTTCGTCGAGCATGACGAAGCGCGGCTTCAGCACCATGGCGCGGGCAATCGCGATACGCTGCCGCTGGCCGCCGGAGAATTCATGCGGGTAGCGCCAGCGCGTGGCCGGATCGAGCCCCACTTCGCCAAGCGCCCAGACGACGCGGGCATCCCGCTCGTCGGCCGAAAGCTGGCTCTCGTGGACCTTGAGACCCTCGGCAATGATCTCGCCGACCGGCATGCGCGGGCTGAGCGACCCGAACGGATCCTGAAACACGACCTGCAGCCGGTCGCGGAACGGCCGCATCTGCTTGAAGGAATAGTTGCCGATATCGTTGCCGATGAAGACGATGCGGCCTTCCGACGAAATCAGCCGGGCGAGCGCCAAGCCCAGCGTCGTCTTCCCGGAACCGGATTCGCCGACGACGCCGAGCGTTTCACCGGCGCGCAGCGTCAGGTCTACACCATCGACCGCCTTGACGTGATCGACCACCCTGCGCATGAAACCGGCCTTGACCGGGAACCAGACACGGATGTCCTTGCCTTCCATTACCACAGGGCTTTGCGGATCGACGACCGGCGGTTCGCCGCGCGGTTCGGATGCCAGGAGATGCTGGGTGTAAGGGTGCTGCGGCTTGGTGAAGACGTCCTCGACGCTGCCGGCCTCGACAATCTTGCCCTTCGTCATGACGCAGACACGATCGGCGAATTTGCGCACGATGCCGAGATCGTGGGTGATGAACAGCATCGACGTGCCATGCTCGCCCTTTAGCGCGCGCAACAGATCGAGGATCTGTGCCTGTACCGTGACGTCGAGCGCCGTGGTCGGTTCGTCGGCGATCAAGAGTTTCGGCCGGTTGGCAAGCGCCATGGCGATCATCACGCGCTGGCGCTGGCCGCCCGAAAGCTCGTGCGGATAGGCCTGTAGGCGCTTTTCCGGATCGCGGATACCGACCTGGTTCAGCAGTTCCAACGTACGATCCCGCGCCGTCTGGCCGGAGACGCCCTGATGCAGGTCGAGGATCTCGCCGATCTGCTTCTCGATCGTGTGAAGCGGATTGAGCGACGTCATCGGCTCTTGAAAGATCATCGTGATGTCGTTGCCGCGCACGCGGCGCAGGTCAGGTTCCGATGCCTTCAGGAGATCGCGGCCATCAAACAGGATCTCGCCGGAGGGATGGCTTGCCGCTGGATAGGACAGAAGCTTGAGGATGGAATTGGCCGTTACCGACTTGCCGGAACCGGATTCACCGACAAGCGCCAGAACCTCGCCCGGGTTAATGTCGAACGACACCTTGTCGACGGCAAGCGTCGTTGCGCCGCCCTGATGGAAGGCGACGGAGAGATCACGCACGGAGAGAAGCGGTTCGGTCATGGTTTCACCCAAACGTCTTTCTCGGATCGAAGGCATCGCGCACAGCCTCGCCGATGAAGATCAGCAGCGACATCATGATCGACATCGTGAAGAAGGCCGTGAGGCCGAGCCATGGAGCCTGGAGGTTGTTCTTGCCCTGGGCGATCATTTCACCCAGCGACGGCGATCCGGCCGGCATGCCGAGGCCCAGAAAGTCCAGCGAGGTCAGTGTCGCAATCGAGCCCGACAGGATGAAGGGCAGGAAGGTCAGGGTCGCGACCATCGCATTCGGCAAAAGGTGCCGATACATGATCGTGGCATTGCCGACCCCCAAGGCGCGGGCAGCCCGGACATATTCGAAATTGCGGGCGCGCAGGAATTCCGCACGCACGACGCCGACAAAGCCCACCCAGGAGAACAACAGCATGATGCCGAGCAGCACGAAGAAGCCCGGCGGCAGGATGGCTGCGATGATCAGCAGGATATAGAGGACCGGCATGGACGACCAGATCTCGATGAAGCGCTGCATCAGAAGATCGACCCAGCCGCCGAAATAGCCCTGAATGGCGCCTGATGTCACGCCGATGACGGCCGAACAGATGGTGAGCGCAAGGCCAAACAGGACGGAGAGACGGAACCCGTAGATCATCCGCGCCGTCACGTCGCGCGCCTGGTCATCCGTGCCGAGCCAGTTGAGGTTGCCGAGGCTGCAATTGGGATCCTGTGTGCCCTGCGGATAGGCCTTGCAGCGTTCATCGGCAGACATCAGCCAGAAGGGTTTTGTCGGCGCCGAATGGGGGATCTGCGAATTCACCGTTTGATAGGAATAGCGGATCGGCGGCCATATCATCCAGCCATTGGCCTCGATTTCCTGCTGGATGAAGTCGGAGCGGTAATCCGTCGTGGCGAGAAAGCCGCCGAATTTCTCTTCCGGATAGTCAATCATCACCGGATAGAGGATTTCGCCCTTGTAGGACGCAATGATCGGCCGGTCATTGGCGATGAACTCGGCGGACAGCGCCAGAACGAACAACACCATGAAGATCCAGAAGGACCAGAAGCCGCGCTTGTTGGCACGGAAATTGGCCAGCCGTCGCCGATTGGTCGGCGACATCAGCGGGCGCTTGACGGGGATTGCCTCGGACGGTGTCACGGCAGGTGTCTGCATCACACGTCCCTCCGCTCGAAATCGATGCGCGGATCGATCCAGGTATAGACGAGGTCGGAGATCAGGCTGACGACAAGGCCCATCAGCGAGAAGATGTAGAGCGTGCCGAACACGATCGGATAATCGCGGTTGATGATGGAGAGGTAGCCGAGGCGGCCGAGCCCATCCAGCGAGAAGATGTTCTCAATCAGCAGTGAGCCGGTAAAGAAGGCCGAGATAAAGGCGCTCGGGAAACCGGCGATGACGATCAGCATGGCGTTGCGGAAGACGTGGCCATAAAGCACCTGCCGCTCGTTGAGACCCTTGGCGCGGGCGGTCGTGACATACTGTTTCTTGATCTCGTCGATAAAGGAATTTTTGGTCAGAAGCGTTGTCGTGGCAAAGGCCGATAGCGACAGCGCGATCAGCGGCAGCGTCAGGTGCCAGAAATAGTCGATGATCTTCTGCCACCAGGTGAGCTGGTCGAAATTATCAGAGACGAGGCCCCGCAGGGGGAACCAGTCGAGGAAGGAACCGCCTGCGAACATCACGATCAACAGGATGCCGAACAGGAAGCCCGGAACCGCATAGCCGACGATGACGATGCCCGACGTCCAGACGTCGAAGGTCGAGCCGTCCTTGACCGCCTTGCGAATGCCGAGCGGGATCGAGATCAGATAGGACACGATCAGAATCCAGAAACCGAGCGAGATCGACACCGGCAGCTTGTCGATGATCAGGTCGATCACGGATGTGTTGCGGAAGAAGCTTTCGCCGAAATCAAAGCGCGCGTAATTCCACATCATGTCGAGAAAGCGAGTGAGCGGCGGCTTGTCGAAACCGAATTGCTGCTCGAGCTTCTTGATGAATTCCGGATCGAGCCCCTGGGCGCCGCGATAGCGCGATTCATCGCCACCGCCGCCCTGACCCATGAGATCGCCACCGCCGCCCGAAAGGCGGTCGCCGCTATCCTGTCCCTGAACCTGCGCAATGATCTGCTCGACAGGACCGCCGGGCGCAAACTGCACGACAAGGAAGGAGATTGCCATGATGCCGACCAGCGTCGGGATCATCAGCAGCAGGCGACGAAGAATATAGGCGCCCATCAGAGCACCCTGCTTTTCGGCTGTGGCCTGATATCGGACGAAACTCCGGACGCACGTCCGCTTCGCACGTCTGCTGGGACTGCTCTCGCATCACCGAAATCCGGCGCAGGGGTCAAACGGCAATCCTCATCGTAGGTGCGAATCAATAGGGTCATTTGGAACAGGTGCGCAGAAGCCACGCAAGCCCGTCAGTTTCTATGATCATTTCTTGGCCGCGGTCGACGACCATGACGAGGGGAAGCCGATACCATATTCCGGCAGCTTTGCAGGATGGGTGATCCGGTTCCAGTAGGCGATCTTTGCTTCGCCGGAGTAGAAGAGTGGAACCACGTAACGTTTTGCCAGCAACACGCGATCCATCGCCTTGACTGCGGCAATCTGGTCGTCCCGGTTCGGCGCGAAGACTATTTTCTTGATCAGGGTATCAACCGCCGGATCGGCGATGCCGGCAAAGTTGCGCGATCCATTGCGATCGACCGACTCCGATCCCCAGTAATCCGCCTGTTCGTTGCCGGGGTTCATCGATTGTCCCCATACGTTCCAGATCATGTCATAATCGAAGCTGCGGGTTCGATTGATATACTGCGAGGAATCAACGGTGCGAAGCCGTGCCTCCACCCCGATCTTTTTCAGACTTGCCACAAAGGGATTGACGGTACGCTCCAGCGAGGCGCTGCCGAGCAGGATCTCGAAACTCATCGGCTGTCCGGTTTTGGCATTGACCATCCGGTTGCCTTTCAACTCCCAGCCCGCCTCTTTGAAAAGGCTGATTGCGTTGCGCAGATTGTCACGAACCTTGTTGGGGTCGCCACCGACCGGATTTGTAAACGGGGTGGTGAAGACCGATGGGGGAACCTGGTCCTTCACTTCGTTCAGGATCTCAAGCTCGCGTCCCTGCGGCAGACCGGACGAAGCAAGTTCGGTTCCCCAGAAGAAACTATCGACACGCTTGAGACCACCAAAGGCGAGGTTCTTGTTCAAATCTTCAAAATCGAGCGCGTAATTCAGTGCCTCACGGACCCTCGCGTCCTTGAACATATCGCGCCGGCCATTCGGCACGAGCGCCTGCATGATGCCGCTTGCCCTGAATGGATTGGCGAGCGCTTCCTTTTTGATGCGCCCGTCCTTCACAGCGTCGAAATCATAGCGGGTGACCCACCGGCTGGAACTGTTTTCCTGCCGGTAATCGATCGTGCCGGCTCGGAAAGCCTCGAACTCGACATCGGCATCGGAGAAATAGGTGTAGCTGACGGTCCTGAAATTATTCTGGCCGAGGTTGATGGGCAGGTCTTTACCCCAGTAGTCGTCGCGCAGTTCGAAGCGGATGGCGGATCCGGGCTGCACCGAAGCGATCTTGTAGGGCCCGGACGCCATCGTGGGCTCAAGCGTCGTGCGGGAAATGTCGCGTTGCTTGCCGGCCGCATCCTTGCCTTCCCACCAATGTTTCGGGAGGATGGGGAAGTCACCGACGATAGATGGCAGCTCGCGATTGTTTTCCTGGTCAAACCGGAAGGTTACTTCGCGGTCGCCGGTCTTCTCGACGCTTGCGACATGGCGATAATAGCCGGAATACATGGCACTCAGCTCCTTGAGCTTCGCCATGCTGAAGATAACGTCCTCCGGCGTGACCGGCTGACCGTCAGCCCATGTCGCTTCCGCTCGCAGCCTGAACGTAGCAGTCGACATGTTCTCCGGATAAGACACCGCTTCGGCCAGGAGACCATAGGTGCTGAAGACCTCGTCCTCGGACCGTTTCATCAGCGTGTCGTAAATCATACCGACACCGGCTGCGGAAGCTCCGCGGTCTATCGCCGGGTTGAGGTTGTCGAACGTCCCCTCATCCGCCAGACGCAGTTCGCCTGCCTTCGGAGCGTTGAGATCCACATAGGGCAGTTGCTTGAAATCTGGGGGCAGAGCAAGATCGCCGATGACGGCGATCCCATGCCGCCATCTGGTGCCTGCATCCTGTGCCGCAACGGATGTGCCAATGACCGCGACGGCTGCCACGGTTACAAAACCCATCTTCCACCAAGCCAAGCCCATGCAACATCCCTTTGTCATTCGTGTTGCAGTGAAGCATAGGGCAAATAACAGCAAAAGACAGGCAGCCGCTGTCACAAGCGATTTATCCGCGAAATCCGGCAGCGGATGCGATCTACATTTCAACAAAATCGCATTCCACGGTAGAAGAAGGACTGATTTGATTTGCGGCGGATGTGCATGAGACCGATTTCTAAGACCATTCTGGGCCTGGCTGCTGCCGCTTTGTTTTGCGGCGCGATTTCCGAACCGACGTTCGCCCAGGAAGAAAAGACTGCAAAACAGCTGTTCGGATCCGTGAAACTGCCCAACCGAGGCGATGCCGAACCGCTCGGCTTTTATGCCAAGGGCTGCCAGTCCGGCGCCGTGGCCCTGCCGACGGACGGGCCGACCTGGCAGGCGATGCGCCTTTCGCGCAATCGCCGCTGGGGCAATCCGGCGATGATCTCCCTGCTGGAACAGTTCTCACGCGATGCGGCCGGTCTCGGCTGGGGTACGGGCATTCTGGTGGGTGACATCTCGATGCCGCGCGGCGGCCCGATGCCAAGCGGCCATGCCTCGCACCAGATCGGGCTCGATGCCGACATCTGGTTCACGCCGAAGCCGCAGCGGCCACTTTCGCCGGCGCAGCGCGAAGACATTCCGTTCACCTCGATGCTCGACAAGAGCAAGTTCCTCACGGTCGACAGCCGCCGCTGGAGTCCCACCCATGCCCGTCTGGTGATGCAGGCTGCCAGCTATCCGCAGGTGCAGCGCGTTTTCGTCAATCCGGCAATCAAGAAGAAGCTGTGCGAGACCTGGACCGGCGACCGGAGCCTGCTTGGCAAGGTGCGGCCGGTTTACGGCCATGACGAACACTTTCATATCCGCATGAACTGCCCGCCGGGCGCTGCCGGCTGCGAACGCCAGGCATCGACGCCTTCCACCGACGACTGCAACAGCAAGGCGCTCGCCTGGTGGTTTACCAAGGAGCCTTGGGCGCCGCCGAAGCCTGCGGATCCGAACAAGAAGCCGGTAAAGCCGCGCCAGGTCATGCTGTCCAACCTTCCCAAGGCCTGCGCTGCGGTTCTTAGCGCCCCCTCCCGCTCCGAGCAGGACGCGACTTTCCAGGGTGGTGGCCAGGGTGGCGGCGGGATGGCCTACTCGCCATCGGTACCGCTTCCTGCCGCGGCCAGCAGTCTGGATACGATGACGGACGGCGAGATGCCCGGCCCGGGCTCCGACGTTCCGCTGCCGAGCCCGCGCCCTTCCCGCTGACCGGGATTCCGTCGGGACCATCTTTTCTTCCCGCCGGAGGCAGGCTAGAAGGCCAGCATCAATCGCCAGCAATCCGATCGACGGCTTTGCAGAGGAATTCCATGTCGACGCTTCCCTGCATTGCGCTTATTGCCCACGACCTGAAGAAGGACGAGATGGCGGAATTTGCGCGCCGGCATCAGGCGGCGCTGTCCCGCTTCCGTATCGTCGCGACCGGCACGACCGGTGGCCGCGTTCTTGAAGCCGCTCCCAATCTCGATGTCACCCGCCTGAAAAGCGGGCCGCTTGGCGGGGACCAGCAGATCGGCGCGATGATCGCCACCGGCGAAGTGGGCATGCTGATCTTCTTCATCGATCCGCTGAGTGCCCTTCCCCATGACGTCGACGTCAAGGCGTTGACCCGGCTTGCGACCGTCTACGATATTCCGATGGCGCTCAACCGCGCCACGGCCGAAAAGCTTGTTGATTTCCAGTAGGAGGAGAGAATTCGCCATGGCTGAAGTGCAACCGCACACATTCGCCTTCCCGATCCTGATCGGCGATATCGGCGGCACCAATGCCCGCTTCTCCATCCTCGTTGATGCAACGAGTGCGCCGGATCAGTTCCCGCATGTGCAGACGGCAGACTATGAAACGATCGACGATGCGATCGCCGATGTCGTCTTGAAGAACTCCGTGCACAAGCCACGCAGCGCGATCCTTGCGGTCGCCGGCCCGATCGATGGTGACGAGATCGACCTCACCAACTGCGAATGGGTCGTGCGTCCGAAGAAGATGATCGGGGAACTCGGCTTCGATACGGTTCTGGTGCTCAACGATTTCGAGGCGCAGGCACTGGCTGTCGCTTCGCTCACTGCAGCCGACCGCCAGCCGATCGGTCCGATCGCCGAAGCGACCGAGGCTTCGCGCGTTGTCTTGGGTCCCGGGACAGGTCTCGGCGTTGCAGGGCTTGTCCATGCCCGTAACACCTGGTTCCCGGTTCCCGGCGAAGGTGGGCATGTGGATATCGGTCCGCGTTCGAAGCGGGATTTCGAGATCTTCCCGCATCTGCGTCGCATCGACGGCCGGGTGTCGGCCGAAGAAATCATTTCCGGCCGCGGTCTTCTCAACATCTACAACGCCGTTTGTGCTGCCGATGGCATTGCCCCGAGCCTGGACGCTCCGCCCGAAGTGACCGAACAGGGACTTTCCGGCGAAAACCCGCAGGCGGCGGAAACGATTGAGCTTTTCGTCCGCTATCTCGGTCGCCTTGCCGGTGACCTCGCGCTCATCTTCATGGCACGCGGCGGCGTCTTCCTCGGTGGCGGCATCTCGCCGCGGATCCTTGATGCATTGAAGAAACCCGAGTTTCGTGAAGAGTTCGAAGACAAGGCGCCGCACAACGAGCTGATGAAGACCATTCCGACCTTCGTCGTCACGCATCCGCAGGCGGCCCTTGCCGGTCTCGCCAGCTTTGCGCGCTCGCCTGCGACCTACGGAATTGCGCTGGAAGGCCGTTGCTGGCAGCGGTAGTTGCGCCGGGCCGACGTGCCCGAATGCAACAGCGCGATGGAATCACCCGCGATTGGCTGGCAAAAGCCTGCCCAAGCGTTTAATAGCGCCTTCGGAAATATACTCCGGCATGACGCCGAAACGGGAACGCCCTATTGAACGCCGCAAAAGACAAGAAGCGCCACGTGGATTCCGTCACCATCGTGAGCGTGCTCAAGCGGGTGATCGCCGAGAATGGCCGGGATCACGTGCGATCCTACGCGTTTGCAATATCCTGCCTTGTCATGGTCGCCCTTTCGACAGCCTTCACGGCGTGGATCATGGAAAAGGTCGTCAACGAGGCGTTCGCAAACAAGCGGGCGGATATCGTCTGGCTGATCTGCGGATCGATCCTTGCCGCCTTCGTGCTGCGCGGCTTTGCCACCTACGGCCAGGCCGTGACGCTGTCGAAGATCGGCAACAATATCGTCGCCCGCTATCAGCGCCGGATCTACTCGCACCTGATGTCGCTGTCGGTCGGCTTCTTTGCCGAAGCCCGATCCGCCCATCTTGCAGCCCAGATCAGCCAGAACATCAACGGCGTTCGTGACGTCCTCAACCTGACGGTCACCTCCACGGCGCGCGATCTCCTGACGCTGGTCGCGCTGATCGGGGTGATGGTGACGAAGGACTGGGTCCTGTCGCTCATCGTCTTTGCCGTCGCACCGCCGCTTCTTTATGCGCTGCGCTATGTTTCCAAGCGCCTTCGCGCCGCCACAAGAGAGGCTGTTGAACAGAACAGCCGCGTGCTTGGCGCCATGCAGGAAACCATCCAGGGCATTGCCGTGGTCAAAGCTTTCACGATGGAAGGCGAACTCGACAGCAAGGTGAGCCGGATCATCAAAGCGGCAGAAGGCCGCGCCAACCGTATCGCCCGTCTGTCGGAGCGCACGTCGCCGCTGACGGAAACCTTTGCCGGCTTTGCGATCTCCAGCGTGCTGGCCTATGCGGCGTTCCGCTCGATCTATGACAACGTGCCGCCCGGCGCTTTCTTTGCCTTCGTCACCGCGCTGCTGATGGCCTATGACCCGGCACGACGGCTGGCCAAGCTTCAGGTGCAGCTCGACCGTGCCGTCGTCAACGCGCAGATGATTTATGCCCTTCTCGATATGCAGCCGGCACAGCGGGAAATGGCCGGTGCCAAGGACCTCGTCGTCGACAAGGCGCGCGTCGAACTGAAGAACGTCGTGTTCTCCTATGGGACCGGCAGCCCGATTCTGCGCGGTGTCGATCTTGTGGCCGAAGGTGGCCAGACGACGGCGCTGGTCGGTCCATCCGGCGCCGGAAAATCGACGATCATCAGCCTCATTCCACGTTTCTACGACCCCGCGGAAGGTGCCATCCTGATCGACGGGCAAAACATTGCCGAGGTCACCAAGTCGTCGCTGCGCCATCAGCTCGCCTATGTCTCGCAGCAGCCCTACCTGTTCGAAGGCACGATCCGCGACAACATCCGCTACGGCCGGCCGGAAGCGACGGATGCAGAAGTGGAAGAGGCAGCAAGACTTGCCTATGCCCACGACTTTATCCTGGCGCAGCCGCTCGGTTATGAAACGCCTGTCGGCGAAAACGGCATGAGCCTCTCCGGCGGCCAGCGGCAGCGGCTTTCGATTGCCCGCGCACTGGTGCGGAATGCGCCGATCCTGCTGCTCGACGAAGCGACGTCTGCGCTCGACAACGAGTCCGAGGCCGCCGTTCAGAAGGCGCTCGATACCGCCATGCGCGGACGCACCGTCATCGTCATCGCGCATCGGCTTTCGACCGTCGTCAAGGCCGACAAGATCATCGTGATGCACGAAGGCCGGGTGATGGAAGAAGGCACGCATGAGGTTCTTGCGCAGCGCAAGGACGGGCTCTACGCTCGCCTCAACAACCTGCAACTGCCCGTCAAAGATTTTTCGTAAACTCTCTAGGAAACCCGTCGCCCATGGCCGCAAACGACATGAAGCTTGTAGTGGTTGGCGCGGCAGGCCGTATGGGCCAGGCCCTGATCCGGATCATCCACGAGACCGACGGCGTCACGCTTCATGCCGCAATCGAACGGGAAGGCTCAGCTTTCGTCGGCAAGGATGCCGGTGATCTTGCCGGAACCGGGCCGCTTGGCGTTACCGTTACCACCGATCCCCTGAAGGCGTTTCTCGACGCCGATGGCGTTCTGGATTTCACGGCACCTGACGCAAGCGTGACGTTTGCCGGGCTCGCCGCACAGGCGCGCATCGTGCATGTGATCGGCACGACCGGCTGCGGACCGGAGCACGAGGAAAAAATCGAGGCTGCCGCCCGGCATGCACGGGTCGTCAAATCCGGGAATATGAGCCTCGGCGTCAACCTGCTCGGCGTTCTGACCAGGGATGCAGCGAAAGCGCTTCCGGCTATCGGTTGGGATATCGAAATCGTCGAGATGCACCACAAGCACAAGGTGGATGCGCCATCCGGCACCGCGTTGCTGCTTGGCGAAGCCGCGGCTACTGGTCGTGGCATCGATCTTGCCACGCAGTCGGTTCGGGTGCGCGACGGCCATACCGGCCCTCGCCCTGCCGGCACGATCGGCTTTGCGACGCTTCGCGGCGGCTCCGTTGTCGGCGATCATTCGGTCATCCTCGCCGGCGAAGGCGAGCTGGTGACGCTGTCGCACAGTGCCCGCGACCGCTCGATCTTTGCCCGCGGCGCGGTTGCTGCGGCCGTCTGGGCGCGCAACGAAAAGCCGGGTTTCTATTCCATGCTCGACGTACTCGGGCTTTCTTGACACTATCGGAGGAATTCAATTCATGAGCGGTACACTCGTCCTCGTTCGCCACGGCCAGAGCGACTGGAACCTGAAGAACCTTTTCACCGGCTGGAAGGATCCGGAGCTTACCCCGCTCGGAATTCAGGAAGCCGAGACCGGCGGCCAGGCGCTTGCCGATACCGGCATCAAGTTCGATATCGCCTTCACCTCCGACCTCAAGCGCGCGCAGGATACGCTGAAGATCGTGCTCGACAAGCTCGGCCAGACCGACCTTGAAACCATCCGCGACCAGGCCCTGAACGAGCGCGACTACGGCGATCTCTCCGGCCTCAACAAGGACGACGCGCGGGCGAAATGGGGCGAGGAACAGGTCCATATCTGGCGCCGGTCCTACGACATCCCGCCACCGGGCGGCGAGAGCCTGCGCGACACCGGTGCCCGCGTATGGCCCTATTTCATGACCGAGATCCTGCCGCGCGTGCTGCGCGGCGAGAAGGTTCTCGTTGCCGCCCACGGCAATTCGCTGCGCTCGCTGGTGATGGTTCTCGACCGTCTCAGCAAGGAAGAGATCCTCAAGCTCAACCTCGCGACCGGCGTGCCGATGGTCTACTTGCTGAACGCGGATTCGACCGTCGCGTCGAAAAAGGTTCTGGGCGACATGTCCGCCGCGCATTAATACGCGCCAAGTCTTCAAGATCGCGCCGGCTCGCATGGACAATGCGGGCCGGCGTTTGCATTTGTCAGTTCTCGATCGTGAACTGCACCATGTCGGCCGGGAAGCGGCTGATTGCATATTGCACGGGCACGCCATCCGGATCTGCGTTCAACGCACGCGTTACCAGCATGATCGCACCCGGCGACAATTCCAGATCCGCAAGATCGCCGCTGTCTGCGTGCACCGCCGTGACTTCGGTCGAGACGCGGAGATAGTCGGTCAGGCCGAGCGCCGCGAAGGCCGCCGTGATGGAGCCGCTGTCGCGATATGCATCTGCGATCCCTGCAAAGCGTTCGGCCGGGAACCAGGCGGTTGCCCGTGAGACCGGACGGCGATCCGCTTTGCGCAAGGTTTCAAGCCGGATCACGGCAGCACCGACAGGTAGCTGCAGTCGCGACGCCAGATCCGATGTCGCCGGTTCCTCGGATGCCGCCAGCAGCAGACCTTCCTTTTCCTTGGCCTGATCGCCGATGCCCTCGCTGAACCGGGTGCGCCTGGAAATCGGGAAATTCAGCCGCTCCTTTCGCTCGATCAGCGTTCCCCGGCCCTGAACAGCCCGCACGATGCCTTCCTGCGCCAGCGCTGCCAGCGCGCTTCTGACCGTATGGCGGTTGACGCCGAATTCCGCCGCCAGCGAAATCTCCGGCGGCACCTTGCCGGTCGCGTCGTAATCGCCGTTCGCGATCGCCGTGCGGATACGGTCGGCTATCTGCCGCCACAACGCGACGCCGCTCTGCCTCTGAACAATCACCAGTCGGTACCCCTGTCACACGCTTGTTATACGCCACCTTTATTGGTACATGTAATTTGTATGGTTGTCTATATAAATAGACATTTAGGAGATGACCGATGGATCTTGCGGGAAATCACAAGGCGCTGGCGGAACCGGAACAGCGGCGCCGCTGCATCGAACTTCTGGCGCAGACTTCGTGCGACGAACTGAAGGCCGCGTGGAACGGGCTATCCGAAAAGCCAACCGTCAAGCCGGTGCGTGGACCGGAAACCGGTCTGGTGATGGTTCGCGGCCGGATCGGTGGCGGCGGTTCGCCCTTCAATCTGGGTGAAGCAACAGTCACCCGCGCAACGATCCTTCTTGCCTCCGGCACGGCGGGCCATGCCCAGGCGCTCGGCACCGACAAGGAGAAGGCGCGGCTGTCTGCGATCTTCCATGCGCTGTGGCAGGAAGCAGAGACCCGCGACTTCGTCGAAACGGCGCTTCTTTCACCGACCGAAAGCCGCATCGCCACTGACGACAGACAGAAAGCCGAAGAGACCTCGGCGACCCGCGTCGACTTCTTCACAATGGTACGGGGAGACGATTGATGGCCGTTCATGCACAAGCCCTCGCCGGTGGGTTCACCGATCCGGTCTTCCAGTCCCAGACTGTCTTCAAAACGCTGATGGACGGAATGGCGCGGCCCGGAACGATCTATGACACCGTTCTTCAGGCCGGCCAGCCGGAACCGCTCGGCAATGCGGCCGGCGCGATTGCTCTGACGCTCTGCGATCACGATACCCCCGTCTGGCTGAGTGCCGGTCTTGCAAAGTCTGCGATGCCGGAATGGATCGGCTTTCATACGGGTGCACCGATCACCCGCGAAAAGGCGCAGAGCAGCTTCGCCTTCATCGAAGCCGGGACAGCGCCCTCTTCCCTCGGCCTGTTTGCCGCCGGCACCCAGGAATACCCTGACCGATCCACGACGCTGATCATCGAGGTCTCAGCTCTTGGCGGCGGCGAAGAACTGAGCCTGACCGGACCGGGGATCCTCGGCACCAGGACGGTCGCAGTCTCGGGACTGCCGGATATGTTCGGGAGGCTCTGGGACGACAACAGGGCGCTCTTTCCCCGCGGAGTCGACGTCATCCTCACCGCCGGAGCGCAGTTCCTGTGCCTGCCGCGCACCACCCGGATTGCCGGCTGAGCCGAAGGAGATCAAACCCCATGTATGTTGCAGTCAAGGGTGGCGAGGCCGCCATTACCAACGCTCACGCATTGCTTGCCGACCGCCGTCGCGGCGACCGGGCGCTTCCCGCACTCACGATCGAGCAGATCGCCGAACAGCTTGGTCTTGCCGTCGATCGGGTGATGGCGGAAGCCTCGCTCTATGATCGGTCGCTAGCCGCACTTGCGGTGCGCCAGTCACGTGGCGACCTGATCGAGGCGATCTTTTTGCTTCGGGCCTACCGCACCACGCTGCCCCGCTTCGGTTCTTCCGTTCCGGTCGATACCGCAGCCATGAAGGTCGAGCGGCGCGTCTCGGCGACCTACAAGGATTTGCCGGGCGGCCAGCTGCTTGGTCCCACCTTCGATTACACCCATCGTCTTCTCGATCCCTCGCTGCTGACAGATGAGGCGATCGCCGATCCTGCACGCAGGGAGCCGTCCGGCGAGGAGATCATGCGCGTTTCCGACATCCTCGCACACGAGGGGCTGATCGAGCCGGATGGCGACCTGCCCGATGACCACGCGGCAGGAGACCTGACCCGCGAGCCGCTGGAATTCCCCATGGGCCGTGATCTCAGGCTTCAGGCTCTGGCCCGCGGCGACGAGGGCTTTCTGCTGGCGCTCGGCTACTCGACGCAGCGGGGCTATGGCCGCAACCATCCATTCGTCGGCGAAATCCGGATCGGCGAGGTGGAGGTGGAAATGGACATGCCGGAACTCGGCTTCCCGGTCTCGCTCGGACGCATTCAGCTGACCGAGTGCCAGATGATCAACCAGTTCAAGGGCTCCTCCATAGCACCGCCTCAGTTTACCCGCGGCTACGGGCTGGTGTTCGGGCAGAGCGAGCGCAAGGCGATGTCGATGTCGCTGGTGGATCGCGCCCTTCGTGCGGAAGAGCTTGGCGAGGACATCACGGCGCCGGCGCAGGACGAGGAATTCGTCATTTCGCATTCCGACAACGTGCAGGCGACGGGCTTCGTCGAACACCTGAAACTGCCCCATTACGTCGACTTCCAGGCGGAGCTTGCCATGGTGCGCAAGATGCGCGCCGAGATTGAGGCCGCTCGCCATGCCGATACCGAGATGAAGGATGCTGCCGAATGAGTGCCGATCTCGCCACCTACAATTTCGCCTATCTGGACGAACAGACGAAGCGGATGATCCGCCGCGCGATCCTGAAAGCGATCGCTATACCCGGCTATCAGGTACCGTTTGCTTCGCGCGAAATGCCGATGCCCTATGGCTGGGGTACCGGCGGCGTGCAGGTGACGGCCGCGATCATCGGTCCGGACGATGTGCTGAAGGTCATCGACCAGGGTGCCGATGACACGACCAATGCGGTCTCCATCCGTGCCTTCTTCCAGAAGGTCGCCAATGTCGCTGTCACCACCCACACGAAGGACGCGACGATCATCCAGACGCGCCACCGCATTCCCGAGCAGAAGCTGACCGAAGGCCAGGTGCTGGTCTATCAGGTGCCGATCCCGGAACCGCTGCGCTTCCTAGAGCCGCGCGAGACCGAGACCCGGAAAATGCATGCGCTCGAAGAATACGGCCTGATGCATGTGAAGCTATACGAGGACATTGCCCATAACGGCCGCATCTCCAAGACCTATGCCTATCCGGTCAAGGTCGACGGTCGCTATGTGATGGACCCCTCGCCGACCCCGAAATTCGACAATCCGAAAATGCACATGTCCGATGCGCTGCAGCTGTTCGGCGCCGGACGTGAAAAGCGGATCTACGCGGTTCCGCCGCATACCGAAGTGGTCAGTCTGGATTTCGAGGACCACCCGTTCGAGATCCAGACATTCGAGCAGGATTGCGCACTCTGCGGCGCACACGGCGTTTATCTCGACGAAGTGGTGCTCGACGACCAGGGCGGACGGATGTTCGTCTGCTCGGACACGGACCATTGCGAAGACCGACGCGAACACGGCCATGTCGGCGAGATGCTCGCCCCCAACAAGGAGGCTGCGGAATGAGCGACAATCCCCTTCTCAAAGTCAGCGGCGTTTCGAAATTCTATGGCAGCCGGATCGGTTGCCAGGATGTCAGTTTCGATCTGTGGCCGGGCGAGGTGCTGGCCATCGTCGGCGAATCCGGTTCGGGCAAAACGACGCTTCTCAACTGCCTGTCGACCCGGCTGATGCCGAGCGCCGGCAGCGTCGAATACCGGATGCGCGACGGCAACTTCCGCGATCTCTATCACATGAGCGAGGCCGAACGGCGGTTCCTGATGCGCACCGACTGGGGGTTCGTGCACCAGAACCCGGCCGACGGTTTGCGCATGACGGTATCGGCAGGCGCCAATGTCGGCGAACGGCTGATGGCGGTCGGTGACCGGCATTACGGCAAGATCCGCGAGACGGCGACCGATTGGCTGGGACGCGTGGAAATTTCCGCAGACCGCATCGACGACCAGCCGCGCGCCTTTTCCGGCGGCATGCGCCAGCGTCTGCAGATCGCCCGCAATCTCGTCACGGGTCCGCGCCTCGTGTTCATGGACGAACCGACCGGCGGTCTCGACGTCTCGGTGCAGGCAAGACTGCTCGACCTTGTGCGCGGGCTTGTCAACGATCTCGGTCTCTCGGCCATCGTTGTCACCCATGACCTTGCCGTCGCCCGGCTTCTTTCGCACCGGATGATGGTGATGAAGGACGGTCATGTGATCGAACAGGGGCTCACCGACCGTGTCCTCGACGACCCGCGCGAGCCCTACACGCAGTTGCTCGTTTCCTCGATTCTCCAGGTATAGGACAGACCGATGGCCACTCCACTCGTCGTCTCGGAAGTCTCCAAAAGCTTCATCATGCACCTGCGCGACGGCATCAAGCTGCCGGTCGTCAACGACGTCAGCTTTTCCGTGGCCGGCAGCGAATGCGTCGTGCTCGGCGGCCCCTCGGGGATCGGCAAGAGCTCCATCCTGAAAATGCTTTACGGCAACTATGCCGTCGATGCAGGCCAGATCCTGGTGAACCACCGCGAGAAGATCGTCGATATCGCGGCAGCCGATCCGCGCACGATCATCGAGGTTCGCCGGCATACGATGGGTTACGTCAGCCAGTTCCTGCGCACCGTGCCGAGAGTCGCTGCCGTCGACGTGGTCGCTGAGCCGCTCGTTGCCCGCGGTATCGACGCGGCGGAAGCCAAGGACAGGGCGGTCGAACTGCTCGCCAGGCTGAACCTTCCGCGCGAACTCTGGTCGCTGCCTCCCGCCACCTTTTCCGGCGGCGAGCAGCAGCGCGTCAACATTGCCCGCGGCTTCATCACCAACCACCGCATTCTACTTCTCGACGAGCCGACCGCATCTCTCGATGCGACCAACCGGCGTGTGGTGATCGAGATGATCGCTGCCAAGAAAGCCGAAGGCGTTGCCATGCTCGGCATCTTCCATGACGAGGAAGTGCGCGAGGCCGTTGCGGACCGTATTCTCGATGTCAGCGCGTTTTCACCACGAAAGGCAGTTGCCGCATGAGTGCCAAGGTCGGTATCAACCCCGTCATCCACGCGACGGCGAGCGTCAGCAATTCGACGATCGGTCGCTATACGGAAATTTCCGAGCGCTGCCGCATCGACGAAGCAGAGATCGGCGACTACTCGTACATCATGCAGGACGGCTCCATCTGGTGCGCGACGATCGGCAAATTCGTCAACATGGCCGCTTCCGTGCGCATCAATGCGACTAACCATCCGACATGGCGCGCCACGCTGCATCACTTCACCTATCGTGCCGCCAACTACTGGGACGACGCGGAAGACGAGACGGACTTCTTCGAGTGGCGACGCGACAACCGGGTGACGATCGGCCATGACGTCTGGATCGGCCACGGTGCCACCTTGCTGCCGGGCGTGACGGTCGGCAACGGCGCGGTGATCGGCGCCGGAGCCGTGGTGTCAAAGGATGTCGCCCCCTACACGATCGTCGGCGGCGTGCCGGCCAAGCTCATCCGGGAGCGGTTCACGAGGGAGGTCGGCGACGGCATGGACCGGCTGGCGTGGTGGGACTGGGATCACCTCAAGCTGCGCACCGCACTCGACGATTTCCGGGCGCTTTCGGCTGAGGACTTTCTTGCCAAATATGCGGCTTAGCAAAGCATTCAAGCCGCGCAAAGATGTAACAAAACCTACATAAAACCGACATTCAGGGTTCATCAACCAAGTCTAATCCGATCCTCACCAGGCAATGGGACGGATTGAAAAACATGAAGTTTGAATTGAGGAATGTCACCCGACGTTTCGGCGATCATATCGCAGTCAACGCCGTCAGCGTGGAGATACCTCAAGGTCAGATGGTCGGCGTCATCGGTCGCTCCGGCGCCGGCAAATCGACCCTCCTGCGCATGATCAACCGCCTGCAGGAGCCGAGCTCCGGTTCCATCCGATTTGGCGATCTCGAGGTTTCCGCTCTCAAGGGCGCCGGCTTGCGCAACTGGCAGCGCGATTGCGCGATGATCTTCCAGCAGTTCAATCTCGTGCCACGTCTCGACGTCATGACCAACGTGATGCTTGGCCGGTTGAACCACCGATCCACCATCATGAGCCTTCTCAACATCTTTACCGACGACGAGCGGATGGCTGCGATCGCCGCTCTCGAGCGTCTCGGTATCGAGCAGACGGCCATGCAGCGCGCCGGCACGCTTTCCGGCGGACAGCAGCAGCGCGTGGCCATCGCCCGCGCCCTGATGCAGGCCCCAAAAATGCTTCTGGCCGATGAGCCGATCGCCTCTCTCGACCCGCTCAACGCCAAGATCGTCATGGACGCGCTGCGCGACATCAACGAGCGCGAGGGCATTACCGTCATCACCAACCTGCACACGCTCGATACGGCCCGCGCCTATTGCGAGCGGATCATCGGGATGGCCGGCGGCCGCGTCGTCTTCGACGGCACGCCGTCGCAGCTGAACGCGCAGGCCGTCAGCGAGATCTACGGATCGGACCGCGACGGTGCCGGCATCGACGAGACGATGACCTCGACCAGCATCAACAATCCCGCGGCCACTGCGGCTGCGGCCAAGCAATCGGCCGGAATAGGCAGCCTGGCAAGCGCCAGGGCCTGAGCCGCATCCAGATCGTCTGCCCACGTTAAGGGCGCGTTGCTTCACGACCCAACTCCGGATGATCCGGAAACAGGAGATCACCATGTTCAGAAAAACTCTGCTTGCTGCCGCGACGCTCAGCCTGCTCGCCGGTTCCGCCCTTGCCCAGGACGTAAAGGTTCTGCGCATCGGTCTCGACGGCTCGGAAAACGAAGCCGACCAGATCCGCAACACCCAGTGTGTTGCCGATGGCCTGAAGGCTGCGACCGGCGTATCCGAAGTGAAGCTGTTCCCGTCGCCGAACTATAACGGCGTTATCCAAGGCCTGCTCGGCGGCACGATCGACATTGCTTCGATGGGTGCGGCTTCCTATGCAGCCATCGCGCTCAAGGACGACAAGGCCGTTGACCCGATCCTGACCTACACGGGTTCGGACGGCTCCAGCGGTTACTACTCGATCATGGTTGCCCGCAAGGACAGCGGCATCAAGACGCTGGCCGACCTGAAGGGCAAGAAGATCGGCTTCGCCGATCCGGATTCGACCTCGGGCTATCTCGTCCCGAACGTCGCGCTGCCGAAGGAAATCGGCATGCCGGTCAAGCAGTATTTCTCCGAAACCGGCTTTGGCGGCGGTCACGAGAACCTGGTTCTCGCCGTGCTCGACAAGAAGTTCGATGCCGGCACGACCTTCGGTTCGGGCGTTGGCAAGTGGGAAGAAGGTTATAGCGGCGGCAACCTGCACCAGATGGTCGCCAAGGGTAACCTCGACATGGACGATATCGTCCAGGTCTGGAAGTCGCCGCTGATCCCGAACGGTCCGCTGATGGTCTCCAACAAGGTTCCGGCCGACATGAAGGCCAAGGTCAAGGCCTTCTTCATGGAACTGCCGAAGAAGAACCTCGCCTGCTTCCAGTCCTTCACCCAGGGCAAAAACAAGGACTACATCGAAGTCAATCCGGCCTTCTACCAGACGATCGTCGACGCCCGTAAGTCAGTTATCGGCGGCTGATCATCCTTCAAAAGACCTGGCGGCGGCATCTGCAGAAGGTGCCGCCGTTCTGCAACGAGAGATACGGGCATGGCGACGAGCAGCAAACAGACGACCGGAAACCTCGGCGGAAATCTCGGCGGCGATACCGCTAGCAGACTAGGACCGGCGGCATCGCTGATGATGCAGCATTACCGGCAGCAGCTGCGAACCCGCCGCGTCTATACCGCTGTTACGATTGGCGTGTTTCTGGTCGTGCTGTTCGCCTCGCTGAAATTCGCCAATGACGCCAATGCGGGCAAGTTCTTCGAACGCCTGCCCTATATGTTCGATTTCATTCGCAGCTTCGTGCCTGACAGCCCGATGGAAATCATCCGGGCGATGTTCGACCTTCCCTCCCCTTACGCCGACGGCTCGCTGAAATACGATTACACGGCCGATCGCCACTATATTACCGACACGTTCTACATCCCGAATTTCTTCTACCAGCTGATCATCACCATCAATATCGCGCTGGTTTCGACGATCATCGGTTCCGCCATCGCTTTTCTGCTTTGCTTCTTCGCGTCCACCAATCTTGTCGGCGCCGGGCCTGTGCGTTTCGTCGTTCGCCGCTTCATGGAAATCCTGCGTGCCTTTCCGGAAATCGTCATTGCCGGGCTTCTGACGGCGATCCTGTCGATCGGGCCGATCGCAGCGATCATCGCGATCACCGTCCACACGATCGGCGCACTCGGAAAGCTGTTCTTCGAGGTGGTCGAGAATTCGGACATGAAGCCGGATGAGGGTTTGCGGGCCGCCGGTGCGTCCTGGGTGGAGCGCGTGCGCTTCGCGATCGTTCCGCAGGTGCTTCCGAATTTCGTCTCCTACACGCTGCTGCGCGCTGAGGTAAACGTGCGCGCCTCGACCATTATCGGTGCGGTCGGTGGCGGCGGTATCGGAGAGGTGTTTCGCCTGGCGATCGGTCGCGATCACGCAGCCAAGACCTATGCGATCATCATTCTGCTGCTCTTCAGCGTCATTGCCATCGACCAGTTCTCGTCCTGGCTTCGCCGCCGGCTGATCGGTCAGCAGTCCTTCGAACTTGGCAGGGGAGCAGCCTGATGCCATCGGTACCTGCAATCAACGCATCTGACAGAGAGCGCCTGCGCGAAACCTATCCGCAGGTGTTTCAGCGGTCCTTCCTGCAGCGCTACGGACTGGTGATCGGCTCCGGACTGATCCTCGCCTATCTGGTTGCCTGCTTTTTGGCCTTCAATGTCGGTCCCGCCTTCAGGAACGGCCAGTGGGACCGAGCATCGCTCTATCTCCAGGACTGGTATTCCTGGCGCGCCCAGCCGCGCCTGCGGTTCCAGGACGACGGCACCGTCAAGCCGCAGTGGTCGAGCCGTGGACAGTATGCCGAAGGTTCCGACATCTCTTGGCTGAAGCCAACCGAAGGCGGTGGCTACCGCGTGACCTATGGCAGTGAGGCAGACCGTCTGGATGTGACGCCGGGCCGGGTCGATGTCTATCTGAACGGCACGGTCTATCCGGTCACCATCGACAGCAACGCAGCGACGGCGCCAGCCGATGCGCCTTCGGCACTCCGCCAAGACGGAGCCAAGGTGCTGGTCGATTACGGCTTTGAGGGTCAGGCGGAAATCCGCCCGGCACAAGTCTATGTGCAGCGTCGCTTCCTTGGTTGGGCAAACTTCCTGTTCGACACCAAGTCGGCATTCTGGGGCAAGAGCTGGGGCGAGCTTGCACACCTTGCAACGATCGGCGAGCGGCTGGATCCGGAACGCTCGAACATCGGCCACATGCGCGACGACTTCCTTGGCAATAATGTCTGGCAGCATGCGGACATTCTGTCGAAACTGCTTCAGACGCTGGTCATGGCCTTTGTCGGCACGCTGCTCGGGACGCTGTTCGCCTTCCCGCTCGCCTTCATCGCGGCGCGCAACATTACCCGCAACCGGGCCGCCAACTGGGGCATGAAGCGCTTGTTCGACTTCCTGCGCTCCGTCGACATGCTGATCTGGGCGCTGTTCTTCACCCGCTCCTTCGGCCCCGGACCGATCCCCGGTATCGCGGCGATCTTCTTCACGGATGCGGGTGCGCTCGGCAAGGTCTATTCGGAAGCCGTCGAGAATGTCGACGACAAGCAGCGCGAGGGTGTTAAATCGGTCGGCGCGCCCTCCGTCATCGTCAACCGCTTCGGCGTCGTGCCGCAGGTGCTGCCGGTGTTCATCTCGCAGTCGCTGTATTTCTGGGAATCGAACACCCGTTCGGCGACTGTTATCGGCGCCGTCGGTGCGGGCGGCATCGGCCTCAAGCTGCTCGAAGCGATGGGCACCAATGCGGACTGGGACAAGGTTGCCTACATGGTTCTGCTCATCCTGATGGTGGTCTTCCTGTTCGACAATGTGTCCAACGCGATCCGCTCCCGTCTGATCGGTGGCCCGACACATTAAAAGGTTGCCGCATCATCATTCTGTCATGGAAATCTTTTAGCCGAAGGCTGTCTCGAGGCGCGACAGATGGTTAGTCTCGGACATCGCCCCTTTTCCTGATTCCGGAACCATGCCTTGCGATATGCTCTCTACTTTTCGCCCGCAGCGGATCATCCGCTGACGAAGACCGCCTCCCGTTGGCTCGGCCGCGATGCCTTCAGCGGTGAGCGCTTCGAGACGGCGGTCGTGGAAGGCATTTCCACTGAGGACGTGCACGCGCTGACGGCCGATCCGCGGCGCTACGCCTTTCATGCGACGCTGAAGGCGCCGTTCGAGCTTGCCGAAGGACGCAGCGAGGCCGAACTGCTCAACGGTTTCGAGAGGTTTGCGGCGGCGACACCGGGTTTCGACATTCCGAATGCCGTCATCGGCCAGCTCGGCCGTTTCTTCGCTCTGGTGCCTGACCAGGTCTATCCGGAACTGCAGGCCTTTGCCGCCCGCGTGGTCCAAGATTTCGAGCCGTTCCGCGCGCCGCTTTCGGATGCCGATATTGCCCGGCGCAAACCGGAGAACCTTTCACCCGAACACCGCGGCAACCTGATGACCTGGGGCTACCCCTACGTCATGGACGAGTTCCGCTTTCACATGACGCTGACCGGACAGGTTCCGCCCGAACAGGCGCCGGCGATGCGCAAGGCACTTGAAACCAGATTTGCAGATTTTACCAACGCACCGCTCTCCATCAACGGAATTGCGCTCTTCGTAGAGCCCGAGCGGGGCGCAGATTTTACAGTTCACCGCTGGCTGCCCTTAGCGCCCGCCTCCGACATCAGAAAGACGACCCCATGACCGTCGAGACCGTATTCACAAATGCCCGTATCGTGCTGGAGGACAGCATCGTGACCGGCTCCATCCAGATCCGGGACGGCAAGATCGCAGACATCTCCAGTGGCACGGCACAGGCTGGCGAGGACTTCGAGGGCGATTACCTGATCCCCGGGCTTGTCGAACTCCATACCGACCATCTGGAACAGCACTATTCGCCACGTCCGGGCGTGCGCTGGAACGCAACAGCGGCAATCCAGGCGCATGACGCACAGATCGCTTCTTCTGGCATCACCACCGTATTCGATTGCCTGCGGATGGGCTCGGACGAGGATGGCGGCTTCGAGCAGGGCGAGATGCGGGCAATGGCCGACGCCATCCAGGCCGCCGAGCGCCAGGGCCGCCTGCGGTCCGAACATCTGATCCACCTTCGCTGCGAAGTTTCGGCAGACAATGTGCTTGATCACTTCGCCGATTTTGCCAACGATCCTTATGTCCGGCTCGTTTCGCTGATGGACCACGCTCCTGGCCAGCGCCAGTTCCAGACAATGGACCAGTACATCTTCTACTATCAGAAGAAGCGCGGGCTTTCCGACGAGGCCTTCAAGATCTTCATCGACAAGCGCGTCGAGGAGTCCGAGCGCAATTCGACGCCGCATCGCATCGCCATCGCAAAGGTCTGCGCCGATAACGGCATTACGGTCGCCAGCCATGACGACGCGACGCTTGCGCATGTGGACGAGGCGATCGGCAACGGTGTGAAGCTCGCCGAATTCCCGACCAGTCTCGATGCCGCCAAAGCCTCGCATCAGGCCGGTATGAGCGTTTTGATGGGCGCCCCCAATATCGTGCGCGGCAAGTCGCATTCCGGCAATATTGCCGCCCGCGATCTCGCTGAGAAAGACGTGCTCGACGTGCTTTCGTCCGACTACGTGCCACTCAGCCTGCTCTACGCGCCGTTCATTCTGGCCGATGACGTCGACAGCATTTCGCTTCCGAAGGCCATTGCCATGGTGAGTGCGACGCCTGCCCGCACCGTCGGGCTCGACGATCGCGGCCGGATCGCCACCGGCCTGCGCGCCGATCTGGTCCGGGTCCATCGTCCGGAGGGTGTGCCGGTGGCGCGCGCCGTCTGGCGCGAAGGTCGGCGGGTCGCCTGATGGACGGCTGCCCGACAGATAGCGACAGTGGCAAAAGCGGCGTGATCGTCGTCGTGGTTGGACCGAGCGGTGCAGGCAAGGACACGCTGATGGCGGAGGCTGCGCGGCATTTTGCGGATCGTGACGACGTGGTGTTTGCCCGCCGCACAATCACCCGGGACCCGGCTTCCGGCGGCGAGGACCACGACGGCGTCTCGGAGGACGAGTTCGCTGCGATGGAAAAAGCCGGACGCTTTGCCGTGTCCTGGAATGCGCATGGGCTATCCTATGGCATTCCCAAGGATACGCTCGATGCTGTCGAAGATGGCCGTCTGGTCATCGCCAATGGCTCCCGTTCGGCGCTTGCACACTTCCAATCAGCGTATCCGGCCATGCTGGTCATCAACGTCATTGCCTCGCGCGACGTGCTGGCCGCGCGGCTCGAAGCGCGGGGACGGGAGTGCCGCGAGGACATCCTGCGGCGTCTCGAGCGCGGCTCCCTCACTGTCGATGGCGACTATTCGGTCGTAACGATCGACAACAGCGGGTCCCTGAGCGAAGCCGCCCAGACACTGATCGACACGCTGGAACGACGTCTTTTCCGGCGCGTGTGATTTTGCGACTATCTTCACGACGGGCACTTTACAGTCCCGATTCTGCCTCTATGTGGACTTTCTAACATAAGAGGCGCAGCATGGACCAAACGCGAAGGCTTGATGACTTAGACGACGGGGAGGCTGCGGGAACTGCAAGGCTCAATCTGGAAGCCCGGATGACCGTGCTCGAGATCGTGTCCATCACCTCGCTCGCCATGGCGTTGGATACCTCCGAAAACGCGAATGTTGATCATGCCAAGGGCATTGCCAGCCTGATCCTCGACACCGTCCACCACCGCTGTCGTGAACTGGGCATGACGGATGAAGGCAGCCAGTCGGCGCACCGATACGCCGACGAGCTGCTATCGACAGCTCTTCTGTCCCTTTACCCCAACGGCTGATCAAGCCAGATCAGTGCGCCTCGTCCCAGTTCGCGGCGGCGCGCGCGTCCACCTCCAGCGGCACCCGCATCGAGACAGCCGGCATTGTCGCCTCTTCCATAGTCGCTACGATCAGCGGGATCGCTTCTTCGATCGCCGCATCCTCGACTTCGAAGATCAGTTCGTCATGCACCTGCAGCAGCATGCGGACCTTTTCGTCGAGACCGGCCTTCTTCAGGGCAGGCTCCATCCCGATCATCGCACGGCGGATGACATCAGCGGCCGACCCCTGGATCGGGGCGTTGATGGCAGCGCGTTCATTGAAGGCGCGCATAGACGGGTTGGACGACTTGATATCGGGATAATGGGAGCGACGGCCGAAGATCGTTTCCACATAGCCATGCTCACGGGCAAAGGCCTTCGTCTGCTCCATGTAGTCCTTGATACCGGGAAAGCGCTCGAAATACCGCTTGATGTAATCGCCTGCTTCCGAGCGATCGATAGACAGCTGGTTGGCAAGACCAAAAGCGGAAATTCCGTAGATGATGCCGAAGTTGATCGCCTTTGCGCGGCGACGGACCTCACTCGACATGCCCTCGACGGGAACGCCGAACATTTCCGATGCGGTCATCGCGTGAATGTCGATGCCATCCGCGAAGGCCTGACGCAGCTGCGGAATGTCGGCGACGTGGGCGAGGACGCGCAGCTCGATCTGGCTGTAATCCGCGGAGAGAAGCTTGTGGCCGGGGGTCGCGATGAATGCGGTGCGGATCTTGCGGCCTTCGGCATTGCGGACCGGGATGTTCTGAAGATTGGGTTCCGACGAGGAAAGACGCCCGGTCGTGGTCGATGCCAGCGAATAGGACGTGTGGACGCGCTTGGTCTGCGGATGGACGTAGCCTGGAAGCGCATCGGTGTAGGTGGATTTCAGCTTTGTCAGCTGGCGCCAGTCGACGATCTTGCGGGGCAGATCATGACCGGTTGCCGCCAGATCCTCCAGCACGCTTGCCGAGGTTGACCACTGGCCGGTCTTGGTCTTGGCGCCGCCGGGCAGGCCCATCTTGCCGAACAGGATATCGCCGAGCTGCTTGGGAGAGCCGATGGTGAATTTCTCGCCGGCGAGCGCATAGATCTCGTCTTCGAAGGCCGCCGCCTTCTGCGCAAGCTCGCCGGAAAGGCGCGACAGGATTTGCCGATCGATCGTGATGCCGCGTTCTTCCATATCGGCGAGAACAGAGACCAGCGGTCGTTCGAGCCGTTCGTAGACGCGCGTCAGGCCCGCTGCGGCGAGCTGCGGCTTCAACACCATCCAGAGACGCAGCGTGACATCCGCGTCCTCGGCCGCATAGGCAGTCGCCTTCTCGATATCGACGTAATCGAACGTCACCCCGCTCTTGCCGGAACCGGCAACATCCTTGAAAGCGATCGGCTTATGATTGAGCCAGCGTTCGGACAATGCGTCCATGCCGTGGTTGGCCTTTCCGGCCTCCAGCACGTAGGACATCAGCATCGTATCGTCATGGGCCTGGACGGTTATGCCGTGCCGCTTCATGACGAGGTAATCGAACTTGAGGTTCTGCGCGACCTTGAGGACGGTCGGATCTTCCAGCAGCGGTTTCAGGCGATCCAGCGCTTCGCGGCTGGCCATCTGGTTTTCGGCCAGACCACCGCCCAAGAGATCGCCGACACCGGTCTTGTGGGTGAGCGGGACATAGGCGGCGCGGACTTCGAGCCCGGACGGGCTATCAGCATTGTCGGCGATCGCCAGCGAGAAGCCGACAAGTTCGGCCTGCATCGGGTCGAGCGAGTTCGTCTCCGTGTCGAAGGCGACGAAACCGGTCTCGCGCGCCGCGCGGATCCAGTCATCAAGCACTTCCACATCGCGGATCGTGACATAGTTTTCCATATCGAGCTTCGCCTGCCCGAATGCGGCGATACGAGCTTCGGCAAAGGAGGCTGGCGTCGCTTCGCCGGTTACCTTTGCGACCGTCGAAACCGCTCGCTCGACCGGCGCCGCGGCTGCGGTCTCTCCCGTGTCGGCCTTCGCCGCCTCGCCCGCATCGAGGTCTGGACCGCGGGCGGCATCGCCCCATTCGACCTCGACCTCCGCCGCTTCTATTTCATCGGCGTTGCAGCCGCAGGCTGTGGCAACCCTTCGCGTCAACGTTCCGAAGTTCATGGCCTTGAGGAAGCCGATCAGCTTTGGTCCGTTCTGGGGTTCGAGAACCAGCGCATCGAGTTCGAGCTCCAGGGGAACATCGGTGCGCAGCTCCACCAGTCGCCTCGACAGGCGCGCCTGCTCGGCAAAGGCGATGATGCTTTCGCGGCGCTTGACCTGCTTGATCTCTCCGGCGCGGGAAAGAAGCGTTTCGAGATCGCCGAACTCTTCCAAAAGCTGCGCTGCCGTCTTCGGCCCGATGCCCGGAATACCCGGCACGTTGTCGACCGAATCGCCGACCAGAGCCTGGAGATCGATCATCTTTTCAGGCGCTACGCCCCACTTTTCGACGACGTCGGGCACGCTGATCTGCTTGTCCTTCATGCTGTCGTACATGTGGACCATCGGCGTCACCAGCTGCATCAGGTCCTTGTCGGAGGACACGATCGTGACGTCGGCGCCGGTCGCTTCTGCCTGTCGGGCATAGGTGGCAATGATGTCATCCGCCTCGAACCCCTCCGTCTCGATGCAGGGCAGGTTGAAGGCGCGGGTCGCCTGGCGGATCAGACCGAACTGCGGAACGAGCTCTTCCGGCGGCGCGGACCGGTTGGCCTTGTACGCATCGTAGATCTCCTTGCGGAAGGTCTTCGAGGAATAGTCGAAAATGACGGCGAAATGCGTCGGCGTGACGCCGACCGAGGTATCGCGCGCATCGGTCAGAAGCTTCCACAACATGTTGCAGAACCCCGACACGGCGCCCACCGGCAGCCCGTCTGATTTGCGGGTGAGCGGGGGCAATGCATGAAACGCCCGGAAGATGAAACCGGAGCCGTCGATGAGGAAGAGATGATCGCCTTTTTTCATGGGGATGGAATACCCCGAGGCATCTTCGGCGTCCACGAAAAGTTCGCCGACAGCGCCACCGAACGCTCACCGCAACGTTACCGACTTGTAATAGACCAGTCCCTTGAAAAGCCGCATTCCGCCGCACATTTCAAGCTTACCGGCGATTGATCACGCCGCAGTCTGGCACCCGGCTTGCCCCCTGCCGCGTCAGACCGGACAAAGGCTCACCCCCCTCTCCGGGCCTTTGTTCTTCTATCATGCCGCCACGACCGCTCCCCTCCCGGTCGTGGCGGTTTTTGTTTGCGGCTCACAGCATCTAGCGAAGCGTTGCAGGGTTGGCGAAAGCACGGCGTGCGATATATCCTTCCAGGCAAGGTCTGTTTGGACTTTCAACCGGGAAGCAAGATACCGAAGCCATGGCATTCGATCGCTCTCATTCCGCAACCTATCTCGCCAACCAGCTTGCGAAGGGTTTTGCGCGATCCCTGCAACAGCGCTCAAGCAGCCTCGGCTTTTCCCCGGGCCAGTTTCCCGTTCTCCTGGAACTCTGGCAGCAGGATGGCCTTACCCAGAAGCAACTCCTGGACAAGCTCGAGGTGGAGCAGGCGACGGTCGCCAATACGCTCGCGCGGATGCAGCGCGACGGTCTCATCGAGCGCATCCCCCATCCTGACGACAAGCGGGCAAAGATCATTACCCTGACGGCGCTTGGCCGCAGCCTGGAGGCCCGTGCGGTGGAGGCGGCCGCGGAAGCCGACGCGGCCCTGTTTTCCGGGTTCAAGCGGTTCGAGCGTGATCTGATGATCGAATACATGCGGATGATTCTGGAGAACGCCCGCAAGCTCTAGGGGGCGCCAGAGACTTGTCAGTGCAAGGTTGCAGTCGACGTTACTGCCCGCTAGTTGTCCTGCACCAATCAGCCTTTTCCATTGTACGGTGACATAAAGGCTTGCTAGTTTCCGGAACGAGCGTCGCAAGCCACGTCTACAGCGGCGCCGAGCATCCACACACAGGATATTGTTATGACCGAACTTTCCCCCGTTCTTGACCGTGCCGATCAGAACCTCAGCGCCAGCATCGATCGGATGTTCGATCTCGTGCGCATCAAGTCCATCTCGACTGATCCGGCCTTCAAGGACGATTGCCGCAAAGCTGCTGAGTGGCTTGTCGAGGAATTGACGACGCTGGGCTTTGAAGCATCATTGCGCGACACCCCCGGTCATCCGATGGTGGTCGGTCATCACGCGGGAGCAACGCCGGATGCGCCGCACGTTCTGTTCTACGGTCACTACGACGTGCAGCCGGTCGATCCGATCGAGCTCTGGGAAGATGATCCCTTCGATCCGAAGCTGAAGGAGCTCCCGGGTGGCCGCAAGATCATGACCGGACGCGGGACATCCGACGACAAGGGCCAGCTGCTGACCTTCGTTGAAGCCTGCCGCGCCTACAAGGACGTGCATGGCGCGCTGCCGATCCGCATCACCATCCTGTTTGAGGGCGAGGAAGAATCCGGTTCGCCGTCGCTGAAGCCTTTCCTCGAAGCCAATGCCGAAGAGCTCAAGGCCGACTTCGCCCTGGTCTGCGATACGGGCATGTGGGACACCGACACACCGGCAATCGCTGCCGCCCTTCGCGGACTGGTCGGCGAAGAGATCACTGTCACCGCTGCCGACCGCGACCTGCATTCCGGCCTTTACGGCGGTGCTGCCGCAAACCCGATCCACATTCTCACCGGCATCATCGCCGGCCTTCGCGACGACACGGGCCGTATCACCCTTGAGGGTTTCTACGACGGCGTCGAGGAAACGCCTGAAAACATCAAGGCAAGCTGGGAGACGCTTGGTCGCTCGGCCGAAAAGTTCCTCGGCGAAATCGGGCTCTCAGAGCCGGCCGGGGAAAAGGGCCGTTCGGTTCTGGAAATGACCTGGGCCCGACCGACCTGCGAGGTCAACGGGATCTGGGGCGGTTACACTGGCGACGGCTTCAAGACCGTCATTGCGGCCAAGGCTTCGGCAAAGATCTCGTTCCGCCTCGTCGGCACGCAGGACCCCGACAAGATCCGCGACGCGTTCCGCGCCTATGTGACATCCAAGATCCCGGCGGACTGCGACGTCGAGTTCCACCCGCATGGTGGCTCGCCTGCGATCCAGCTTTCCTACGACTCACCGGCCTTGACCAAGGCCAAGAGTGCACTTTCGGACGAATGGGCAAATCCAGCCGTCATCATCGGCATGGGCGGCTCCATTCCGATCGTCGGCGATTTCCAGAAGATGCTCGGAATGGATAGTCTGCTGGTCGGCTTCGGACTCAATGACGACCGGATCCACTCGCCGAACGAGAAGTATGACCTGAAGTCCTACCACAAGGGGATCAGGTCCTGGGTCCGGATCATCACGGCCCTCGCAAAGTGAGGGCATCGGCGGGGCGCAGCAGACAGCGCCTTTGCCGATACACGTCCAGCTCATACGAAACGAAAAAGGTCGGGCTAGCCCGACCTTTCTGATCCCAATCACAAGTGCCAGTACATCCGTGGTCACTCTTATGGGCATGCAATGCGAAACAGCCGCCGTCGACGACATTGGCTCTAATGTTCATCGTCTCGCGAATTGGTTAATATTTGGTTAACGGCGCTCTGTGCCTTGCTCTAAACGCATCGTCGGAACGCAAAAAGGCCGGTCGATGACCGGCCTTCATGAATAAATGAAACGAGTATCTTAGACGGCGCGGAGGCTGTCAGCCGATTCCTTGCCGGAACGGCGGTCGGTCGTCAGTTCGAAGCCGATCTTCTGACCGTCCTGCAGCTGGCCGAGGCCTGCGCGCTCGACTGCGGTGACGTGAACGAAAACGTCCTTGCCACCGTCGTCAGGGGTGATGAAGCCGTAGCCCTTGGTTGCGTTGAACCATTTTACAGTACCAGTCGCCATAACGATGCCTTTCTCTTGCAAATGACCGACTGCCCCGTTCGGAATTTCCCGGGGCGTTTGTGTTTCGTATTTGAAGAAAGATCGTCGCAGGCGGGGCAGTTTAGCCACGTGCTGGCTTGTCAAACAAATATCGATGCAGAGGATTTAAGGTCTGGCCGTTTTGGCGTCAAGCCTGCAGGACCGGGCGCAAATCGATCGATCCAGACGCGATCGTGGTGCCCTGTATCCGCTGTATCGACGCAAGTTCTTGGAGTTGCGGGCCTTTTCGAGAGCTTCAGGCGCTTCCGATATCTCATCGCTCCAGCCCCTCAGAAAACAGAAAAGCCCGACGCGGGAGGAGGTGCGTCGGGCTTCTGAAACTGGCCAACAACTGGGAGGAGGAGTGTTGCCGGCCCCATCGGGGACGCTGGGAGGAGGAGTGCGTCCGTCGATGATTTAAACATACAGCGGAAACGCACAAAAAACAGACGTAATTTCGCACCGCAGCATTGCAAGAATCGCATGCCTCGCGAGACTTGCCCGCTGGATGCGCTTCCGTCATGCTGCACCCATGAGCCTTGAATCCGTACGCAGCTTTTTCGCGACCCACGCGCCTGACATCGAGATCATCGAGACCGAACAGAGTTCGGCGACCGTTCCGCTTGCAGCACTCGCGCATGGCGTCGATCCTGACCAGATCGCGAAGACAATCTGCCTGCGAGCGGGCGACGTCATGCTGTTGGTCGTAATGTCGGGAAACAGTCGCATCGACAATAAGAAGTTCAGGTCGGTCTTCAGCGCCAAACCGCGGATGCTGTCCGGCGATGAGGTCATGGCAGCAACTGGCCATCCGATCGGAGGGGTGTGCCCGTTTGGTCTTGCGACTGAGCTCCAGGTCTATTGCGACCTTTCGCTAAGGGATTACCCTGAGGTCGTGCCTGCAGCTGGAGCAACGAATGCTGCGATCAGGATAGACCCGGAACGACTTGCAGAACTCACCAAGGCCTTCTGGATCGACTGCGCCAGCCGAACGGATAGTTCGGCCGGCTAGACGGATAAGGTATTCTTAGAAGCGGTCGTTGATGTAACGCTGATACCAGGCCTGCTTGCTGTCGACGGACGCGTTGGCGACGAGATAGCCGATCGCAAAGCCGATACCGCCAATCAGGGTGATCAGGGTCGTGGTTGCTGCAGGATGCTCGCGGACAGTGGCGGCCACGGAATTTGCTTCTTCCGAAACGTAGCTTGCGGCATCGGACGCGCGGCTTGCAACGCGGTCATAAGCAACGCTGCCTTTTTCTGCCAACAGATCACGCAAATTGGCGATCTCGGACTTGAGGCTGGCGATCTCGGAATTAAATGCCGAATTTTCGCTCGGCACATGATCGAAGGATGGCGACTGGGATTCGGTTGGCTTCAGGCTCTTTACGGATTCTGCCATTTTGGCCTCCTGTCTGTTGTTGATCGAGAGCACGGTCAACTTTCGAAGACAGGATATGTTCCTTGAATGGCCCGAATGTCTGTTCGACCCGGAATCTACCGCGCCTTGGCGAGAGTTTCCGCCAATGCAGCCAGTTTCTCTTTTTCGTCGGCGCCCTTTTGAAGCGAGTTGACGAGAATGAGCGCCAGTGCTTCTGCATCTGGACTGCTTTTATCGATGTGGTGCTCGGAGCAGGTCTCGTCGAAGACTTGCTGCAATAGGTTGAGCTGGCCGGAACTGACCGGCTTGCGGATAAGCTGACTTGGCATTTGCCCCTCACGTGCGGATGGCGAGGCTCCTCCCCATACCCCTGGGAGCCGCGATCAGGCTAAAAGACTTATCCGCTTGCAGCCTCCAAACCTCAGCGAAGGAAACGAGTGGATGCAGCCGGCAGTGTGAGATCTGACTAATTGAATAGCAATAACAAGATCGCACGGGTGCAATTTAGGGGGTTATTAACAATAGCCACACCCTTATCGCGAGCCACGCCGCCCGGCGCGCTTGTCACCGGAAGGCGTAGATCATCAATTTCTTCGGACCACGAATCAGGCAGCGCCTGCCGGGTCTCCCGTCGGCATCAGAGCCGGCTCCAATGTGGGATCCTGCGGGTTTTTCGTATCCCCCGGATCCTGCGTCGGGGTCAGCGGCGGCTTTTCCTGCGTGCGGTCGGGCACTCCGCCAGTCCCCACGGGACCACGGGGAGTCTCGACGCCGGGAGTTGGCAATGGGTCACGATTCGGCATGAATGCCTCCTTTGTCTCCGGGTAGGTCTAGAGGAAACGGCTATAACCAATGATTGTTCCGGTCCGCTCATCGGGCAGGGCTAGCGCTGGACGCGGATCGCAGGTCAAAGCCAGCGTTGCCTGTCGTGGGGCCGGGACGAAACGCCTAGCAGATAACCGAGTAGAAATGCCGCCACGCCGATGGATGCGGCAACGGATGCAGTAGCGGCCGGGTGATCCACAGCATGCGCTGCGACCATTCCCGCTTCGTCCTTCACCTTCGCGGCTGTGGATTTTGCTTTTTCAACGACGCCCGTTTCAGGGTCGATATCACCGGTGAAGCCGACATTGAGTGGTTTTCTCGCCATGGTCATCTCCTTTTGAAGACAATCCACGGGCCCGAATGAAGTTCCGTCCGCAAGACGCGACTGGGCATGCAGCGCCGCCGTAGCGGGTTTGCGGGCAAGGCCACCGAGCTTCTACATGAGCTGCAACTTCGACAGCGCCTCTCGCGTCAGAAACACATCGGTCTTTCCAGCCTCATAGGCCGGATGACTGAATTCAAACATGCCGCTGGAAAAGACACCGTTATGTGGCATCTCGAGCGCCTGCTTGACGCTAACGAGACCGACCGGAACACGCCGGTCGCCATTGATGACCACAGCCTCAACGATCCTGTTCATGCACTCCCCTCCTCCAAGGTGGAACTCAAACCGATCCGACAGGCAAATTACCGTATATAGAAAGCAACTGTTTTACGTAGAAATCCAGCCTTTTTTAGGCGGCACTCATATTAAATAGCGTCCGATCGGATTTTACATCTCCTTAAATCGCCGCATTTACACTGCAGCGAGATAACTCGGGCGACAATTTGTGAGAACAGCGCATTCAGGATGCGCGTAACGGGGATATGCCGGCTCATCATGGCAGCCAGAAAATCGGACAAACGCGTCGAACCGTCTTTTGGCGGATCGCAGGACAAAGATGACTTCCGTCTCGACGCGGACGACCGCATCATTGGCAATGGACGCTCCACCCGGCGTGCGCAGAAGGCCGATGACGAGTACGACGATCTCCCGCCCCGCAAGACACGCAAGCAGTCCGACCCGTCCAACGACCGCGACAGGTCTTCGCGCAAGGCATCGTCAAATCGCGGTGGCGACAATGGTGGCTTCTTCGCGCCCCTGAAACGACTGGTTTACTGGTGCGTCGTCCTGTCGATCTGGGCAGCGATCGGCATCGGTGGACTTGTTCTCTACTACGGCGCGCAGATGCCGTCTGCCAGCAGCTGGACCATTCCAGACCGTCCGCCAAACATGAAGATCACCGCGACCGATGGGTCGGTCATCGCCAACCGCGGCACGACTGGTGGCGAGGCGCTGGCGCTGGAAGACATGTCGCCCTACCTGCCCCAGGCCGTCATGTCGATCGAGGACCGGCGCTTCTATTCCCATTTCGGCGTCGATCCGCTGGGTCTGGCGCGCGCCTTCGTCAACAACCTGACAGGCCAGCCGATCCAGGGCGGTTCGACGATCACCCAGCAGCTTGCCAAGAACCTGTTCCTATCCCCGGACCGCACGTTCGAGCGCAAGATCCAGGAAGTGCTCTTGTCCTTCTGGCTGGAGACGAAATTCACCAAGGACCAGATCCTGGCGATGTACCTCAACCGGGTGTACTTCGGCGCGAACGCCTATGGTGTCGAGGCCGCTTCGCGTCGCTACTTCAACAAGTCGGCACGGGACGTCAACCTCGGCGAGGCGGCAACGCTTGCGGGTCTCTTGAAGGCGCCCTCGCGGCTTTCGCCTGCCAGAGATCCGAAAGCGGCCGAAGAGAGGGCACAGGTCGTTCTCGGCACGATGCGAGAAGAAGGCTACATCACTGACAGCGACCTCAAGACCGCGATGGCGCAGCCTCCTTCCAACGCCAAGAGCTCCTGGAACGGCGCCCAGCACTATGCCGCAGACATGGTGGTCGATGAGGTCAAGCGTCTGATCGGGGAGCCGAAGGTCGATGTCGTCGTCGAGACCACCGTCGATCTGCGTCTTGAGGAAGCCGCCGAAAAGGCTTTGAAAGATGTGCTGACCAAGGAAGGCGGCAAGCTGAACGCCTCGCAGGCGGCGCTTGTGTCCGTCGATGCGACTGGCGCCATCCGCGCAATGGTGGGCGGCCGCGATTATGCGCAGAGCCAGTTCAACCGGGCCGTCAAGGCCAAGCGCCAGCCAGGCTCGGCGTTCAAGCCGTTCGTCTATGCCTCGGCTCTCGAAGCGGGCTACAATCCGGACACGATCGTCAACGACGCGCCTGTCCGGATCGGCAACTGGACGCCGGAGAATTACGAAAAGGAATACAAGGGGCCGGTTCCGCTTTCCTATGCGATGGCTCATTCGCTCAACACCGTCGCCGCTCAACTGGTGATGGCGGTGGGACCTGAAAAGGTCGTGTCGATGGCGCATCGGCTCGGCGTCGATTCCGACATCCAGCCGAACGCCTCGATCGCGCTCGGGACATCGGAAGTCTCGCTGACGGAGCTCACCTCGTCCTATGCGGCCTTCATGAACGGCGGCTACAAGGCGACGCCTTATATCGTGAAGCGGATCGCGGATACGGACGGCAAGGTTCTCTATGAGGCCGACTACACCAACCCGCCGCGTGTTCTCAGCGCGCCGGTTGCCGCTGCCATGAACAGCATGATGTCGGGCGTCGTCCGTGACGGCACCGGGCGGGCCGCGCGCCTCGACGGCTGGCAGGTTGCCGGCAAGTCCGGGACGACCCAGTCGTTCCGCGATGCGCTGTTTGTCGGTTATACCAGCATCATGACGACAGGGATCTGGTTCGGCAACGACGACGGCGCCTTCATGAAAAAGGTGACGGGTGGCGGCCTGCCCGCAAAAGCCTGGAAGGAATACATGACGGTGGCAATGAAGGGCTATACCCCGACGCCGCTGTTCGGATTCAACAGCGGTCTTCAGCTGCCACCGCCCGTTGAGGAAGAACAATCGCCATCGACATCGATTGGCGACATCATTTCCGGCATCATACCGGGGGCGAGCGATCAGCGTGAAGCGCCTGCGCCCGACAATTTTCCGCCAGCTCCGCGTGCGCCGGTCCAGCAGGCGGAACCTCGTGGAGAAGCCTCTCTTGAACAGCCGGCGCGCAGGCCTCCGCCCGCAACGCGCCAGCAAGTCCAGCCTGCCCCACCGGGCCAGCCCGATTGCGCCTATGGTGACAACGCGGTCTGCAACACCGGGACGGTTTATGACAACAGACCGCCGCCGCGACAGTATCGCGAAGGCGGTTCTGCCAACCGGGCGCAACCCGGAGAATACAGGGATTACCGCGAATATCGTGCCCCTTACGATAGCCAGGCACCGGTGCCGCCCGGCGATGTCGGCGGCCGCCCGATGCCGCCTTCGGACGTCGGACAAGTCTACCAGCCGCAGGAAACGCGTCGCACGACGCTGTACGATATCCTCATGGGCCAGTAGCCCGTTAGAAAGACAGAAGGAAAATTGCATTTTTTTGCGTGAATGCAGGCGAATTCCCGCCTTGCAGTCCGAAAAACCCGTCCTTATATACCCCGCATGACAGCAGCCGGTGCTGCGAAAATTCCCAGTCGAGGAACTGTCAAAGGAATGCCTTTCACGGGGTTCCGACAGTTCGCTTAAAGGAGAGAGAAGATATGGCAAAAGTAATTGGCATCGACCTTGGCACTACCAACTCCTGCGTCGCCATCATGGACGGCAAGGATTCCAAAGTCATCGAGAATGCGGAAGGCGCGCGCACGACGCCGTCCATGGTCGCATTTTCTGACGACGGCGAACGTCTCGTCGGTCAGCCGGCCAAGCGCCAGGCTGTAACCAACCCAACCAATACGCTTTTCGCAGTGAAGCGCCTTATCGGCCGCCGCTACGAAGACCCGACCGTTGAGAAGGACAAGGGCCTCGTACCCTTCGACATCGTCAAGGGCGACAACGGCGACGCTTGGGTGAAGGCCCAGGACAAGGCCTACTCTCCTGCCCAGATCTCGGCGATGATCCTTCAGAAGATGAAGGAAACCGCAGAAGCCTATCTCGGCGAGAAGGTCACGCAGGCGGTCATCACGGTTCCCGCATACTTCAACGATGCCCAGCGCCAGGCAACCAAGGATGCCGGCCGCATTTCGGGTCTTGAAGTTCTGCGCATCATCAACGAGCCGACGGCTGCAGCACTTGCCTACGGCCTCGACAAGAAGGAAGGCAAGACGATTGCCGTTTACGACTTGGGCGGCGGCACGTTCGATATCTCGGTTCTCGAAATCGGCGATGGCGTCTTCGAAGTGAAGTCGACCAACGGCGACACCTTCCTCGGTGGTGAAGACTTCGACATGCGTCTCGTCGAATATCTCGCAAACGAGTTCAAGAAGGAAAACGGCATCGACCTGAAGAACGACAAGCTCGCTCTGCAGCGCCTCAAGGAGGCATCCGAGAAGGCAAAGATCGAACTGTCGTCGTCGCAGCAGACCGAAATCAACCTGCCGTTCATCACGGCCGATGCTTCCGGTCCGAAGCACCTGACCTTGAAGCTGACCCGCTCGAAGTTCGAAAGCCTGGTCGACGATCTCGTCCAGCGCACTGTCGCACCGTGCAAGGCAGCCTTAAAGGATGCCGGCGTGACTGCCGCTGAAATCGACGAAGTCGTTCTGGTCGGCGGCATGAGCCGCATGCCGAAGGTACAGGAAGTCGTCAAGCAGCTGTTCGGCAAGGAGCCGCACAAGGGCGTCAACCCGGATGAGGTGGTTGCCATGGGCGCCGCGATCCAGGGCGGCGTTCTGCAGGGCGACGTCAAGGACGTTCTCCTTCTCGACGTGACCCCGCTGTCGCTCGGCATCGAAACGCTCGGTGGCGTCTTTACCCGCCTGATCGACCGCAACACGACGATCCCGACGAAGAAGTCGCAGACCTTCTCGACCGCCGACGATAACCAGTCGGCCGTGACGATCCGCGTTTCGCAGGGCGAGCGTGAAATGGCGCAGGACAACAAGCTGCTCGGTCAGTTCGACCTCGTCGGTCTGCCGCCGGCTCCGCGCGGCATGCCGCAGATCGAAGTCACGTTCGACATCGACGCCAACGGCATCGTCCAGGTTTCGGCCAAGGACAAGGGTACCGGCAAGGAACAGCAGATCCGCATCCAGGCATCTGGTGGTCTGTCCGACGCCGACATCGAGAAGATGGTCAAGGACGCCGAGGCGAACGCCGAAACCGACAAGAAGCGTCGTGCCGGTGTGGAAGCCAAGAATCAGGCCGAAAGCCTCATTCACTCCAGCGAGAAGTCGCTGGCTGAATACGGCGACAAGGTAACCGAGACCGACCGCAAGGCGATCGAGGATGCCATTGCCGCGCTCAAGGCTTCTGTCGAGGCTCCCGAGCCTGATGCAGACGATATCCAGGCGAAGACCCAGACCCTCATGGAAACATCCATGAAGCTTGGTCAGGCCATCTATGAGGCCCAGCAGGCTGATGGTGGCGCTGCCGAAGCCGGCAAGGACGACGGTGTCGTCGATGCCGACTACGAGGAAATCAAGGACGACAAGAAGTCGGCCTAAGTCTGGCTCCGTTGACGGATACCGCTAGATAGTCGACTAAGATATCCGGCTGCCATCGTGCAGCCGGAACCCTTTCTGGAGCCGGTTACCGCTTATGGCTAAAGCAGATTTTTACGAAACGCTGGGTGTCGGCAAATCCGCTGACGAGAAGGAGCTGAAAAGCGCCTTCCGTAAGCTTGCGATGAAATACCATCCCGACAAGAACCCCGGCGATGCGGAAGCTGAGAAGAAATTCAAGGAGATCGGCGAAGCTTACGAGACGCTGAAGGATCCCCAGAAGCGCGCGGCCTATGATCGCTTCGGTCATGCTGCCTTCGAACAGGGTGGCATGGGCGGCGGCGGTGGCGGCTTCTCCGGCGGCGCGGGAGCAGGTGGCTTCTCCGACATTTTCGAAGACATTTTCGGCGACATGATGGGCGGCGGCCGTGCGCGCCGGTCCTCCGGCGGTCGCGAACGTGGCGCCGATCTTCGCTACAATATGGAGATCACCCTCGACGAGGCCTATGCCGGCAAGACGGCGCAGATCCGGGTTCCGTCCTCGATCACCTGTGACGTCTGTTCGGGTTCGGGCGCCAAGCCTGGCACCCAGCCGAAGACCTGCGGCACCTGCCAAGGGTCCGGGCGCGTCCGTGCATCCCAGGGCTTCTTCTCGGTTGAGCGGACCTGCCCGACCTGTCATGGCCGCGGACAGACCATCACCGATCCGTGCACCAAGTGCCACGGCCAGGGTCGCGTCACCGAAGAGCGTTCGCTGTCCGTAAACATTCCATCGGGCATCGAAGACGGCACGCGCATTCGCCTGCAGGGCGAAGGCGAAGCCGGTGCGCGCGGTGGCCCAACCGGGGATCTCTACATCTTCCTGTCGGTCCGACCGCACGAGTTCTTCCAGCGTGATGGCGCCGATCTCTACTGCGCCGTGCCGATCTCCATGACAACGGCAGCGCTTGGCGGCACGTTCGATGTCGGGACGCTGGATGGATCGAAGTCACGTGTGACCGTTCCTGAGGGCACACAGGCCGGCAAGCAGTTCCGCCTCAAGGGCAAGGGAATGCCGGTGTTGCGGTCTTCACAGACGGGTGACCTCTACATCCAGATCCAGATCGAGACGCCGCAGAAGCTGACCAAGCGCCAGCGCGAGCTGCTGCAGGAGTTCGAGGACATCTCGTCCAAGGAGAACAATCCGGAATCGACGGGCTTCTTTGCCCGGATGAAGGAATTCTTCGACACCTGATGGCTGTCGCAAAGACGAAGATTGCAAAACGCCGGCCCTGCGCCGGCGTTTTTCTTCGTTAAAACCCTTATAGACACCGCAATCTGCCCAGCCATTATTATAGAGCTGAACAATCCCGCTCTGTAGTTGCGGGACTGAAACAATCGAGACCAGACATGACGGACGGTAAACACTACTGGCTTCGCAAAGACGACAAGCAGGCGACCAAGGCCAACTTCCCGGAACTGTTCTTCGACCTGGTCTTCGTCTTCGCCTTCATCCAGTTGTCGGAAACGCTGGCCGCGGATTTCTCACTCGGGATCGCCGCCGAAGCGCTGATTTTCATCTTCGCGCTCTGGTGGGTCTGGATCCACACGACCTGGGTCACCAATCTTCTCGATGCCGAAATAGAGCCGGTGCGGATCCTGCTGTTCGGCCTGATGTTTCTCGGCGTCATTCTGGCAATTGCCCTGCCGAGGGCGTTTCAGGACATGGGCCTGACCTTCGCGCTCGCCTATTCGGCCATGCAGATCATTCGATCGCTGTTTGCGCTCTACGCCTTCCGACACGCCGATCGGGCCTCCTATGTCACCTTCCAGCGGATTACCGTCTGGCTTTCGGTTTCAAGCGCTTTGTGGATCGCCGGCGGCCTCAGTGAACAGTCCGTCCGGGTGTATTTCTGGATCGCTGCGCTGGCGATCGAATATATCGCCCCGATCCTGCGCTACCGGGTGCCCGGGCTAGGTGCCGCACCGGCGGAAACGCTTGACATCAACGGCGAGCATATGGCCGAACGCTGCGCGCTATTCGTCATCATCGCGCTTGGAGAAACGATCCTCACCACGGGCAAGAATGCGTCCAGTCATCTGGAAAGCAGCTTGACGCCCCTCGTGCTGTTTGTAGCTTTCCTTTCGACCGTGCTGATGTGGTGGATCTACTTCCATGACGGGCAGGAAAAGGCAGCCGACAAGGCGGAAGAAAGTTCAGAGCCGCAGGCGACCGCGAATCATCTTTTCACCTACGGTCATCTGCCGATTATCGCTGGCATCATCCTTACTGCAGTCGGTGAAGACTTCGCCCTGTCGCATGCGCACGAGCATGCAACGCTTGCTCAGGCTTTCGCGCTTCTAGGCGGTCCGATCCTGTTCTTAAGCGGCATGATCTGGGTAAAGACGCATTCGACAAAGCATGTGCCATGGTCGCATTGTGCCGGCATTGCCGTCCTTGTTACCTGCTTTCTGCTTGTTGCGAGCCTGACAACCGTCCACATCCAGATGCTTGCGACGGGTTCGCTTCTTGCCGTCGCAATCTGGGAATATGTGGCCCTGAGGCGCTTTGCCCGCGCCGCCGCGTGACGGTCAGTAGTGTGGCGGCCTGGTGTTGGCCGGCGCTTCCAGCGAGGTTTCCTCGAGGGACAGAAAGCGTACGGTCAGCCGGTCGAGCTTCGAGCGTGTCTGCTCGACGACCTTCCACTGTTCGGCAAGCTGGTCGGACAATTCCTCGATGACCTTGGCCTGATGCGCCGCCAATTCCTCCAGCTTCAAAATTCTATCGTCGTCGGTCACACTATTCACTCGCACTCGATTTCGGGCCGTCGCCGGATCCTTCCGGCTGAGGCTTTCTCCGAGACTACAGCGTTTGGAGCGGGAAGAAAACGGCGGGCACGGCCTGCAACTCGCTAAGGGTGATGTCAGTTACAGACCTGCGCTTGCCTTCTTGGCGCGAAGTCCTTAGCTCCTACGTGGAAACAACGCGATACAAGATGGCGCAAAAGACTTCTCTTTCCCGGCTGAAGCTGACCGACTTCCGGAATTACACCCAGGCTTCGCTCGATCTCGACGGCCGGCATGTCGTCCTGACCGGCGAGAACGGTGCAGGCAAGACCAACCTTCTCGAAGCCGTGTCCTTCCTGTCTCCCGGCCGTGGCCTGCGCCGCGCCGTGCTGAGCGATGTGACGCGCGTCGGTGCTGCCGCAGGCTTCAGCGTCTTTGCGGATGTGGACGGGATGGAAGGCGAGGTTTCGCTCGGCACCGGCATCGAAGCGAAAGACGGCGACGGTGTCAGCCGTAAGCTCCGGATCAACGGCACGCCGGCAAAATCGACCGAAGAACTTTCGGACCATCTTCGTGCCCTGTGGCTGACGCCGGCGATGGACGGCCTGTTTACCGGCCCCTCGGCCGACCGCCGCCGCTTTCTCGACCGACTGGTTCTCTCGCTCGATGCAGGTCACGGCCGGCGGGCGGGCGATTTCGAACGTGCCATGCGCAGCCGCAACCGGTTGCTGTCCGAAGGCCGGTTCGACCCTGCGTGGCTTTCCGCAATCGAGGCGCAGATGGCGGGTCTCGGTATATCCATGGCGGCTGCCCGGCACGAGATGCTGGGACTGCTGAAGACGCTGTCTGCCAATCTCGGCGACACGCCGTTTCCGACGCCAGAGCTTTCGCTGGAAGGGTTTCTGGACGGTGCCATGGATCGGCCCGCGGCGGACCTCGAAGATGAATATCTCGCCATGCTCGCGTCAGGGCGTGGCCGCGACGCTGCAGCGGGACGAACACTGGATGGTCCGCACCGTGTCGACCTAACCGTTCGTCACCGCGAGAAGGACATCGAGGCTTCGCGCTGTTCGACCGGGGAGCAGAAAGCCCTGCTGATCGGGCTCGTGCTTGCCCATGCCCGCCTGACGGCGGATATGACTGGCCATGCGCCGATCCTGCTTCTGGACGAAATTGCAGCACATCTGGACGAGGGACGGCGCGCGACATTGTTCGATCTCGTGCATGGACTGGGCGGGCAAGCCTTCATGACCGGCACCGATCGCCACATGTTTGCAGCGCTTGCCGATCGGGCGCAGTTCCTGACAGTTTCCCATGGCGGCATAACCCGCTGAACCTGCTTACACTCGATTTCTGCGGTGCTATGATCCCATGATGGAAAACCAGAATTCGGACACGCTCCGCCCAGATGAAATCGAGCGCTATCGCCGCCATATCCTGCTGCCGGAGATCGGCGGTCAGGGCCAGCAGAAGCTCAAGAGCGCACGTGTGCTGGTGATCGGTGCGGGCGGTCTTGGCGCGCCCATTCTCGAATATCTCGCAGCGGCCGGCGTTGGCACGATCGGCATCGTCGACGACGACCGCGTTTCGCTCTCCAACCTGCAGCGACAGGTGATCCACGATACCGGCACGATCGGCGAGATGAAGACACGAAGTGCAAGGCAAGCGATCGCCCGGTTGAACCCGAATACGCGGGTGATGGATTTCGAGGAGCGCTTCTCCGCCGAATGGGCTCAGATGCATCTCTCCCGTTTTCGCCTGCTGATCGACGGCTCGGACAATTTCGACACGCGCTATGCAGCAGCGGACGCCGCGGAGAAGGCGCGTATCCCATTGGTGACGGGTGCGGTCGGGCGCTTCGACGGATCGGTGACGGTGCTGAAACCCTACGAGGCCGGCGAGGACGGAGAGCTCAACCCCACCTACCGCGACCTCTTCCCCGAGCAGCCGCCGGAAGGCCTCATCCCCGCCTGCGCGGAGACTGGCGTGGTTGGTGCGCTCACCGGCGTGATCGGGACGCTGATGGCAATGGAAGCGATCAAGTTGGTGACAGGGATTGGCGAACCGCTGGTTAGACGCCTGTTGCTCTACGATGCGCTGGCAACCCGGTTCGATGTGATCAAGTACAAGCGCCGTGCGACACGGACGGCGGCGGAATGACCGAGATCGTTCGCATCGACGAGAGTTTCACCCGCTGGGAAGACCTGCTGACGCTCATCCTGTCATCCTTCGCCTACATGGACGGCGTGATCGATCCGCCCTCCTCAGCCCACCGGCTGACGCCCGCCTCGCTCGTGCAAAAGGCGCGAGACGAAACTGCGATCGTCGCGGAGGAAGACGGAAAGCTTGCAGGTTGCGTGTTTCTGAAGCCTGAACACGGATGTCTCTATGTGGGCAAGCTGGCGATATCGCCTGCTTTTCAGAACAGAGGTCTCGGCCGGAGGCTGCTTTCGGTGGCGGAGGATATCGCGCGGCAACACGGCCTGCCTGCGCTGAGGCTGGAGACGCGCATCGAGCTTACCGGCAACCACGCGACCTTCGAGAAGTGGGGCTTCGTCAGAACGGCCGAGAACGCCCATGCGGGCTATGCCAGAACGACATCGATCGAAATGCGGAAGCCGCTCGCGTAAGAACCGTTAGTTCCGGCCGGGCAGAACCCGGTTGGGTGGGCGATGGCCGTCGAAATACGTGCGGATATTGATGATCACCTTGTCGCCCATGTCGATGCGCCCTTCGATCGTTGCCGAGCCCATATGCGGCAAGAGCACGACACGCCCTTCGCGCGCAAGCTTGACCAGCTTCGGATTGACGGCCGGTTCGTTCTGATAGACGTCGAGCCCTGCGCCAGCAATTTTTCCGTCACGCAGTAGCTGCACCATCGCTGCCTCGTCGATGATATCGCCGCGGGCGGTGTTGACGATGATCGAACCGGGCTGCAGCAAGGCCAGCCGGCGGGCCGAGAGAAGGTGGAAGGTCGCCGGCGTCGACGGGCAGTTGATCGAGACGATATCGACGCGCGCAAGCATCTGGTCGAGGCTGTCCCAATAGGTCGCCTCCAGCTCTTCCTCGGTGGCCGGGCTGACCGGTTTGCGATTGTGATAATGGATGGCGAGGCCGAAGGCCTTGGCCCGGCGCGCCACGGCACTGCCGATGCGGCCCATGCCGACGATGCCGATACGCTTGCCCCAGATCCGCCGGCCGAGCATCCAGGTCGGGCTCCAGCCTTCCCAGTCACCGGGCTTGTCGGTGAGGATCCGCGATCCTTCCGCCAGGCGTCGGTTGACGGCAAGAATCAGCGCCAAGGTCATGTCGGCCGTGTCTTCGGTCAGGACGTTCGGCGTGTTGGTGACCGTGATTCCTTTCTTCGCGGCCGCATCCACATCGATATGATCGGTACCGTTGGAAAAACTGGCGATCAGCTTCAGCTGCGGGCCTGCTTCCGCGATCAGCCCTGCGTCGATCCTATCGGTAACCGTCGGTACCAGCACATCGGCGGTCTTCATAGCAGCGATAAGCTCTTCGCGCGAACGGGGACAATCGTCGATATTGAGCTCTGCGTCGAAAAGCTCGCGCATGCGCGTTTCAACGGCGTCCGGAAGTTTGCGAGTGATGTAAACCTGGGGTTTTTTCTTCGCTGTCATGGTTTCAAAGCCGCATTGCAATCAGCTGCCATTAGGACGTCCTTAACCAAGGTGCGCAATAGTCGGAGGCATCCAGGGCGTTTTCTTAACAGACCCGTCGGCGAAGACAAACAAAACCTCGCATGGACAGGAACGCTTGTGGAATTTCAGCCGGAATGAGATTCATGCGCAGAACATTCTTTACATCCTTCCTTGCAGCCTCGATCGGGCTCCTCACCTGCCTTTCCGGCGCCGACGGCGCACTTGCACAGGGCGTTGCCAAGGGCGCAAGCGGCCTGCCGCTTCCCCGTTTCGTCAGCCTGAAATCGAGAAAAGTGAACATCCGCATCGGTCCGAGCACGGATTATGCGGTGTCATGGATGTACATGAAGTCGGGAACCCCGATGGAAATCATCCAGGAATACGACAACTGGCGTCGTGTTCGCGATGCCGAGGGCACGGAGGGCTGGGTCAACCAGGCCCTGCTATCGGGCGAGCGCACTGCCGTTGCAGCGCCGTGGATGCGCGGCAAGGGCAAGGACATCTATGTCAACATGCGCAACGAGCCGCAGCAATCCGCCGGCCTCACCGCAAAGCTCGAGCCCGGCGTCATGATCAAGATCAGCGAATGCAATGGCGACTGGTGCCATGCGGAAGCAAACGGTGCCGAGGGCTGGATCGCCCAGGCGGAAATCTGGGGCGCTTACCCGGGAGAGGCCTTTAAATAAGGCCTCTTTCCTTCGCCGCCTGCGCGAGCGAGACCATCGGCCGCGGCCCGATCTGCTGAATGACGATGGCCGCGACCAGGCAGCCAAGCTTGCCGCAATCCTCAAGCGAACGATCTGCGGTATAGCCGTAGAGAAAGCCGGCGGCGAACAGATCGCCGGCACCGGTCGTATCGACGAGTTCCTCGATGGCATAGGCCGGGATCGCGATCCGCTCCTTGCCACGCACGAGAACCGCACCTTCCTCGCTCAGCGTGATAGCCGCCAGCTTGCAATCAAGAGCGATCTTGCCGAGGGCGAGCTCGAAATCGTCCGTCTCGTAGAGCGACAGAAGTTCCTGCTTGTTGGCAAAGACGATATCCACGGTGCCGGATTTCATCAGCTCCAGGAATTCCTCGCGGTAGCGACCGACGCAGAACGGATCCGACAGCGTCATCGAGACTTCACGACCATGCGCATGGGCGATGCGGGCTGCTTCGCGGATCGCATCCTTGGCGCGCGGCGGATCCCACAAGTAACCTTCGAAATAGGTCACTTTCGATTCGGCCACCACGTCTTCCTCGACATGTTCAGGACCGAGTTCGACGCAGGCGCCGAGATAGGTGTTCATCGAACGCTCGCCATCCGGCGTCACGAAAATCATCGAACGGGCGGTCGGGGGATGAACACCGTCAGGCTTTGTTTCGTAGTGGACACCCTGGGCACGGATATCATGCTGGAAAATGGTGCCGAGCTGATCGTTGGCGACCTTGCCGAAGTAGGCAGCCCTGCCGCCGAGACTGGCAACGCCGGCCGCTGTGTTGCCGGCGGAACCGCCTGAGGCTTCGACCGCAGGACCCATCTTCGAGTAGAGAAGTTCGGCGCGCTCGGCATTGATCAGGTTCATCGCACCCTTGATGATCGCGTTGTCGCCGAGGAATTGATCGTCGCAGCGCGCGAGGATGTCCACGATGGCATTGCCGATGGTTAGCACGTCGAATTTCGGCATCCGGCTCTGATCCTCTTTCGAATGAATGGATGAGAGAACGGGTATTCGCCTTTAGCCGTGATTGGAAGCAAAAAACGCTGTCGGCACTAAGGCTCCAAAAATCCGCAGCTGTCATTCTCCCGTCATGGTGAGCCGCTAGATAAAGATCATCCGATTGCTGATGTCGACCACGGATGAACTGGCGACGAAGCGTTTGGACACCCCTGGCTGGACCGGGGAAGGAAGCGGGGATCAAGCCCCGCTTTTCTGTTTTCGGCTTTCGCCTGCAACGGGTTTGCGCCCGACGCATTTGTCGTCCAGCCAGATCTGCGCTAGACGCAGATAACAGTCTCCTCCGAAAGCCGCCTCCGTGTCGTCAGTCTTCGCCAATGTGCTGCCCGTCTTCATCCTGATCCTGATGGGCTGGCTCGCCGCCAAAACCGGGCTTTTGAAGGCCGAAACCGGTGACGCGCTGGGGGAATACGTCTTCAAGATCGCGGTTCCGATGCTGATCTTCCGGACGGTTGCGGACGCCCATTTTGGCGGCGTCTCTCCCTTCGGGCTGTGGAGCGCCTATTTCATTGCCGTTGCCGTCACATGGACGACCGGGCATCTGATGGCCACCCGCTTCTTCGCAAGGGATGCCAAGGTCGGCGTCATCGCGGGCATGTCGAGTGCGTTTGCCAACAACATCTTCATCGGCCTGCCGTTGATCGATCACATGGTCGGCAAGGAAGGGCTTCTTGCCGTCTCGATCCTGCTCGCCATCCATCTGCCGATCATGATGATCGCCGGCTCGATCCTGATGGAGGGGGCAACTGCGCGGGTCGACGGCACACAGAAGCGCACGCTTTCCGTGGTTCTGCGGCAGGTCGCCAGCAACCTGGTCCGCAATCCGCTCGTGATCGCGATCGCGATCGGGATACCGTTCAATCTTCTGGGCTTCTCGATCCCCACGTCCGTGCTGCCTGTCGTCAACCAGATCGCCGCCTCAGCCGGGCCGGTGGCGCTGATTTCAATCGGCATGGCGCTGACCCGTTATCCGATCCGTGGCGATATCAATCTCGCCACGGCCGTTGCAGTCCTGAAGCTTACCCTGATGCCGGCGATCGTGTTCGCCACAAGCCATGCGATCGGGCTGCCGCGGGACTGGGCGGCCGCTCTGGTTTTGACCTCTTCTGTTCCAACGGGCATCAATGCCTGGCTGATTGCCCAGCGGTTCCGGTCCGGGCAAAGCCTTGCGGCCTCGACCATCAGCATCACGACAGCGTTCGGCCTTATCACCGTAAGCTTCTGGGGTTGGCTGCTGTCGTGATTGGAATGTCTGCCGCCGGGTGGGATCAGTTCGTCGGGGCGGGAGCGGGTGCAGCGCCGGGTTCAGGCAGTGGCGCAGGGCTATCAGACTGTTCGCGGATATAAGCAAGCAGGTTGCCGCGTTCCTTGTCGTTCTTCAATCCGGCAAAGCCCATCGCTGTCCCCTTCACGTAGGCCTTGGGCGCAACGAGGAAGTGGTTGAGGTGATCGAACGTCCAGGTCTCCGCGCCGCCCTTGGAGAAATCCTTCATGGCAGCAGAGTAGGAAAAGCCCTCATGGCTGGCGATCGGACGGTTCACAACACCCCATAGATCGGGACCCACCTTGTTGGGGCCTCCCTTTTCAATGGAGTGACAGCTCTGACACTTCTTGAATACCGTTGCGCCGGCAGCGGCATCGGCACCTGCCATCAGCTGACCAACAGGGACAACTTCCGCGGCACCGCCACCGGCAGCCGCTTCGCCGCCGGCTGGCTCTTCCAGCGCGGCGATTGCAAATCCTTCCTTCTCAGGCGACGGCGAGTGGAAAATCCCCTCCGACGCGATCGATACGGACATCATCACGAAAACCGTGGCAAGCAATGCGCCTACCGACATGTTTACATAGGGATTCATCAGCAAATTCTCCTCACCGGCCCGCCGTCCCAAAGCAGGCACCTTGAATTTGTTTGGAAGCTATGTCTTTTGCAGAGGCCTTGCAACACGATACGCTCGTTCTGCTTGAGACTTTTTGCCACTGCGCAGGCTGGATTGGAAGGTTTTACGATGACTTACACGGCTTTCAACCGGACGCTCGTCCTCATTCCGGCTCGAATGGCGTCGACGCGCCTTCCCGGCAAGCCGCTCGCAGACATCGCCGGGCTGCCCATGATCGTGCAGGTCGCAAAGCGCGCCGAGGAGGCCAATGTCGGTCGCATCGTCGTTGCCGTGGACCATCAGGACATTTTCGATGTGGTGAAAGCTGCAGGCTTTGAGGTGGTCATGACCCGCGAAGACCACCAGTCGGGTTCCGATCGGATCTTTGAAGCGCTGACCAAGGCAGACCCCGATGGCAAGGTGGAATACGTCATCAACGTGCAGGGCGACTTGCCGACCGTGGAAGCCGACGTCGTGCGCGCCTCGCTCAAACCGCTGCTGGACAGCCCGCAGACGGATATTGCCACGCTGACCGTCGAAATCACCGACGAGCACGAGAAGACCAATCCGAACGTGGTCAAGATCGTCGGATCGCCTCTCTCGGATACGCGGCTGAAAGCGCTCTACTTTACCCGCGCCACGGCCCCTTACGGCAATGGACCGCTTTACCATCACATCGGGCTTTACGCCTACCGCCGCACTTCACTCGAGAAATTCGTGGCGCTCGGCCCTTCGGTGCTCGAAAAGCGCGAATCACTCGAACAGCTGCGGGCACTTGAAGCCGGCATGCGCATCGATGCCGAAATCGTCGCGTCGGTGCCGCTGGGCGTCGACACGCCGGCCGACCTTGAAAAGGCACGCGCCATCCTCTCCTCCCGCGGTTTGTAACGGATCAGCCTCATGAATGCCTCGACCAACCGCATTTCCTTCCAGGGCGAATTCGGCGCCAATTCCGATATGGCGTCCAGGGACATGTTTCCGGATATGGAACCCCTGCCCTGCCCGACCTTCGAGGATGCGTTCCAGGCGCTGGAAAACGGCGATTCGGATCTCGCGATGATCCCGATCGAAAACACCATCGCCGGCCGTGTTGCCGACATTCACTACCTGCTGCCGGAATCGCGTCTGCATATCGTCGGCGAATATTTCATGCCGATCCGGTTCCAGCTGATGGTGCTGCCGGGTGTGGAGCGCGAGGAGATCCGCACCGTCCACAGCCATATCCACGCGCTTGGCCAGTGCCGCAAGATCATCCGCGCCAATGGCTGGAAGGCCGTTGTTGCCGGCGACACGGCGGGTGCTGCGAAACTCGTTTCCGAAAAGGGCGACCGCTCGATGGCGGCCCTTGCGCCACGGCTTGCGGCCAGTCTCTACGGGCTCGACATTCTGGCTGAGAATGTCGAGGACACGGAAAACAATGTCACACGGTTCGTGGTCCTGTCGCGCGACGAGAAGTGGGTGCAGCGCAACGAGGCCGACGACGTGATCGTCACCACCTTCGTGTTCAACGTGCGCAACATTCCGGCTGCGCTTTACAAGGCGATGGGTGGATTTGCCACCAACGGCATCAACATGACCAAGCTCGAAAGCTATCAGCTGGGCGGCAAGTTCGTGGCGACGCAGTTCTACGCGGATATCGAGGGGCATCCGGACGATGCCCCTGTGCGCCGTGCGCTCGAAGAACTGCGGTTCTTCTCTGAGAAAGTCCGCATCCTCGGAACCTACAAGGGTCATCCGATGCGCGGCGCCCTGCAGAAAGGCTGACGGTCGGAAGCGCTCCTTTCAGCGCTTCCAGTCGATCCAGTCGCGCATCAGCCGATAGGCAATCGCTCCCTTGGCGGGACCAAACGGCTTGTCATCCGGACCGGCTTCCAGCATCGCCTGAACCTCGGCGCGCGAAAACCAGCGAACGTCAGACATTTCGTGGGCATCGATGGTGATCTCCGTCGACGTCGCCTCGGCGAAACAGCCGATCATCAGCGAATGCGGCATCGGCCAGGGCTGCGATGCGTGATAGCGCACGCGTCCGATCTCGATCGCCGATTCCTCGACGGTTTCACGTCTGACGGCCTGTTCGATCGTTTCGCCGGGTTCGACGAAGCCAGCCAGGCAGGAATACATACCCTCCTGGAAATGATGGCTGCGTCCGAGCAGGCAGCGGTCGTTTTCCTCATCGATCGTCATCATGATGACGACGGGGTCGGTGCGCGGAAACATCATGTGCTGACACTTGGTGCAGACGCGCTTGTAGCCGCCGATCTTCATTTCGGTGGGCGAGCCGCATTTTCCGCAGAAGATATTGGCGGCATTCCAGTTGAGCAGCGACACCGCCTGGGCGACCTCCCCCTGAAGCTCGTCATCGAGCAGGCCTTCCCGGAAGAGAGCGCGTGCCTCGGTCGGCTTGTAATGGCTTGCGAGTTCTTCATCGGCGATCGTGACCGGGACAGCGACGCGCGGCTCACCGTTCTGGTGATGGCCGAGCAACACGGCCCGGTCGAAATCCGGCTTCAGCTCCGCCAGCTCGTAGGCGGCGAACAGCGGATCGAGGATCTGGCCATCGTGCTTCAGTATGACCCGGCTGCCGGAAAAGGCGAGGATATGGGTGCCATCGACGGACAGCGCCTTCTCGATGCAGTCGTCTTCCCGGTTTTCCGCCTGCCGGTCGAGCTTGTTGCCGGAGAACGCCGTGAGACTGCTTGGATCGGGATGCGGTGTATCGGTATCGAATATGCTGCTCATCGGGAAAGCTTTTCCATCAGTGTGTTCACGAGGGCCTGCCTCTTTTCGCTGTCATACGGTTCTGCGGATCCGTATCCCCAGATCGGGCCCGGCCAGTTCGCATCGCCTTCGAAGCGGGCAATCACATGAACATGGAGCTGCCGGACGATGTTGCCAAGCGCACCGACATTTATCTTGGTCGCGCCCGTTATCTCCTTCAAGGCGGCCGCAACATGATTGACCTCGGCCGACAGGAGCGCCTGATCGGCCTCCGAAAGCTCGAAAATCTCGGTCATGTCGGCCCGCTGCGGCACCATCACCAGCCACGGCCAGCGGCTGTCATTCTGGATCCGCAGCTGGCAGAGATCGAGGGTGGCGATGAGATCGGAGTCCCGCGCAATGCGCCCGTCCAGTTCGAACTCGCTCAAGCATTCCTCCTAATGTTTTTGTTTGGTCGTAGTTTTTTACAGGCTTGGCTTGCATTTGGAAGCGTTATTGACGATATGAGCGGTGGGAGGTTGGTGGTGGACGAGCCACTCGCCAACCGGGTCAGGTCCGGAAGGAAGCAGCCCTAACGAGCCAGGCACGGGTCGCCGTGCCAGCCTCCCACCCTCTCATCTTGGTCAGCATCCGGCGCGCTCAGTCTCTGACGGCCGGAATGGCCCGTACAGGCTGGCAGGATTTTCATGAGCGACGACGGGCCGACATATTCCAGCAATCCGACTGCGCCGACGCCTTCCGGCAGTGGCTACCGGGTTCTCGCCCGCAAATACCGTCCCAAGGATTTTTCCGACCTGATGGTCGGCCAGGAGCCGATGGTGAGAACACTCACCAACGCCTTCGAGACCGGCCGCATCGCCCAGGCGTATATGCTGACCGGTGTGCGCGGTGTCGGCAAGACGACGACTGCCCGCATTCTGGCGCGTGCGCTCAATTACAAGACCGCCGAGATCGACCGCCCGACGATCGATCTGCGGATCCCCGGCGAGCACTGCCAGGCGATCATGGAAGGTCGGCATGTCGATGTCATCGAGATGGATGCGGCCTCGCATACCGGCATCGACGATATCAGAGAGATCATCGAGCAGGTGCGCTATCGTCCTGTCTCGGCGCGCTACAAAGTCTACATCATCGATGAAGTGCACATGCTGTCGACGCAGGCATTCAACGGTCTGCTGAAGACGCTTGAAGAGCCGCCGGAGCATGTGAAGTTCATCTTCGCGACGACGGAAATCCGCAAGGTGCCGATCACTGTCCTGTCGCGCTGCCAGCGGTTCGACCTCCGCCGGATCAGTGCTGCCGATCTCGTCGGCCTGTTCACGACCATCCTTGAAAAGGAAGGCATACCGGCCGAGACCGAGGCGTTGTCGATGATCGCGCGCGCGGCCGAAGGTTCGGCTCGCGACGGACTTTCCCTTCTCGACCAGGCGATTGCCCATGGCGCAGGCCATGTGGTGGCTGATACCGTGCGCGGCATGCTGGGTCTTGCCGACCGCGCCCGCATCGTCGATCTGTTCGAACAGATCGTGCAGGGCGACGTGACGGCTGCCCTTTCCGAATTCACCGCCCAATACGAGGCCGGCGCCAACCCTGTCGTGGTTCTGACCGACCTTGCAGACTTCACCCATCTCGTCACACGCTTCAAATATATCCCGGAAGCGGCGGACGATCCTTCGCTGAGCGAAGTGGAGCGTGTGCGCGGTCGCGAATTTTCCGAGACGATCGCCGTCAGCACCCTGTCGCGGATCTGGCAGATGCTGCTCAAGGGCATTCCGGAAGCGGAGAACTCTTCCCGCCCCGCCGGTGCCGCCGAAATGGTGCTGATCCGCCTCACTCATGCCGCCCACCTTCCCTCGCCGGAAGACGCGGCGCGGCGGCTTGCCGACCTTTCCGGTGGCGATGGCCAGCGCGGCGCGCCCAATGGGAACGGCGGCGGCAATGGCGCAGGCCAGACTTCGTCATCGCAGCCGCCGCTTAATGCCCGCGGGATCGATATGCAATCGCAGCGGATGCCGTCAGGCGGACCGACCGCGATGCTGAAAGCCGTGCCGAACGACAACCCGCGCGAGATGCCGGTCGGCCGTGTCGAGGAGAAGCCCGAGCCCAGCGTTGCGGTGCGCTCGCTGGCCGACATCGTCGATCTCTGCTCCAAGAACCGTGACGCGAAGCTGAAGGCGCTCGTGCGCAATTTCGTGCGTCTGGTGAAGATCGAGCCGGGCCGGCTCGACATGCGCCTGACCGACGGCGGACCAACGACGCTGCCCGGCGAACTCGGCGTCAAGCTGAAGGAATGGACCGGCATCCACTGGATCGTCTCCCTCAGCAAGGAAGACGGTTCGCCGACACTGGTCGAGGCAGAGGGTACGGCGCGCGAGGCGCGGCTGACCGACGCCCGCTCCGACCCGGATGTCGCGGCGATCCTGTCGCAGTTTCCCGGCGCAAAGATCACCGACGTCCGGATCCGCGTGAGCGAGGACGAAATCGACGCAGACGAATTGCCGCCGCCAGCCGTGGTGGAAAGCGCCGAGGGCGATATCCTGCCGGGCGACGACATCGAACTTTAAAAATCAGGAAGAGGAGATCCCGATGCGCGACATCATGGGCATGATGGGCAAGGTCAAGGAAATGCAGGCCAAGATGGAGAAGATGCAGGCGGATATCGCCGCTCTCGAAGTCGAAGGCACGGCCGGTGGTGGCCTCGTCACTATAAGGATGAACGGCAAAGGCGACATGCTGGGCCTGAAGATCGACCCATCCCTGTTCAAGGAAGACGAATCCGAGATCCTCGAAGACCTGATCATTGCGGCCCACAAGCTGGCCAAGGATCGGGCAGAAGAAATCACTGCCGAAAAGACCAAGGAACTGACCGCCGGCCTGCCGATTCCGCCCGGCATGAAGCTGCCGTTCTAAGCCGAGACCGGCGTTCCCTCTGGGAACCGTCTGCCGGCAAGACCCGCCTTTTCGCTAGAACTTGGCGGGTTTTCCGGCTTCGATCGCCTCTCGCATATCGGCATGGATGGGTGCGGATAAAAACCGCTGCCGGTCGTCATCTCCCAGACGCTTGCCGAATTTGGTTAGCAGTTCCGGAATAGAAACCCTCGTTCCCTCGTAGACGCTGAATTCGACGGCATCGCCCGCCGATGCGAAACCCGGCGCCAGCACCCGGCAGTAAATGCCGGGACGTGCCGCACTCCTGTAGGCTTTGACGAAGGTCGGATCGCCCATCTTGGCGGCGAGCGTCGCGCAGGGCGTGCGGGCGGATGTCGCCTGCAGCACAAGCTCGGCACCGACGCGGAAGCAATCGCCGGCGGCCACGTCGCGGTTGTCGAGACCTTCGATCACGAGGTTTTCGCCGAAGCTGCCATCCGGCAGATCACGGCCGAGTTCCGACCGCCACCAGTCGAGCGTGAGGCTGCCTTCGAGCAGGATCGCCTGCTCCGGGCCACCATGATATTTCGTGTTGCAGACGGCATCGCCGACCAGGCCTTCCACGTCGATCATGACCGGATTTTTCATCGGCATCTTGTTGATGCCGGTCTTGTAGCTCTTGCCCGGAAGCTTTTCCGGATGACCAAGGCAGAGGCTAAGAAGTTTCATTCGGCTAGTCCTTCGTCGATTCCGTTTCCCCTGCATATGGGCTAAAGGAGAACCATGGCAAAGCGAGTCACCGGCCCCGAAATCGAAAAACTCATCCAGCTTCTGGCGAAAGTACCGGGTCTCGGCCCCCGTTCGGCCCGCCGGGCGGCATTGCATCTCATCAAGAAGAAGGACCAGCTGCTCGGTCCGCTGTCGAATGCGATGGGCGAAGCCTATGACAAGGTGAAGATCTGCTCGCGTTGCGGCAATGTGGATACGTCCGATCCCTGCACGGTCTGCACCGATATCCGACGCGACCAGTCGACGCTGATCGTCTGCGAAGACGTGTCCGATCTCTGGGCTCTGGAGCGCGCAGGCGCAATGAACGCGGCCTATCATGTACTGGGCGGCACGCTGTCGCCGCTCGATGGCATCGGACCCGATGATCTCAACATCCGCGGCCTGATCGACCGGGTGAGCGAAGGCGTGGTCAAGGAAATCATCATTGCCGTCAACGCCACGGTCGAGGGACAAACCACAGCACACTATATAACCGACCAGCTGGCCGGCATCGATGTGAAGATCACCCGATTGGCGCATGGCGTTCCTGTCGGCGGCGAGCTCGACTATCTCGACGAAGGCACGCTGACGGCGGCACTTCGGGCACGAACGGCGATCTGAGGAGATTTCATGCGCAAGACACTCATCGCCCTTGGCGCCATCCTTTGCCTGCTTCCGCTGCCCGTGATGGCCCAAAACAAGCCGGATGTGGAAAAGCAGTTCCAGCGATGGATCGCCAGCGATCTTGGGCCGGAAGCTCGCAAAGCCGGCATTTCCGAGCGGACGCTGAAGACCGCCTTTGACGGCATCGCCCTCAACTGGACCCTGCCCGATCTGGTGCCGCCGGGCTCCAAGCCGCCGAAGAGCCAGGATCAGAGCCAGGCGGAGTTCTCTTCCCCCGGCGCCTATTTCTCCGAAAAGCGGCTGCAAGGACTGGCGGCAACGGGTCGCGGCCTTGCGTCGACACATGCCGCGACGCTGAAGCGGATCGAGGCCGCCTACGGCGTTCCCGGTGAGATCGTGGTCGCCATCTGGGGTCGCGAGTCCGGTTTCGGCAAGGCACGGCTTCCCTATTCGGCACTCGAGGTTCTCGCGACCAAGGCCTTCATGTCCACCCGCAAACTGATGTTCCGCGAGGAGCTGATCGCGGCGCTTATGATGATCGAGCGCGGCGACGTGGATGCCGCGACGATGAAGGGTTCTTGGGCCGGCGCTCTCGGCCAGCCGCAATTCATGCCGACCAGCTACCTCAAATATGCCGTCGACTTCGACAAGGACGGGCATCCGGATATCTGGAATTCCGTACCCGACTCGCTGGCATCAATTGCCCACTATCTACAGCAGGAAGGCTGGCAGCGCGGTCGTGACTGGGGCTTCGAGGTTTCCATTCCTGCCAAGGTTTCCTGCGCCCAGGAAGGCCCGGATCTGGCAAAGCCGATCTCCGCCTGGGCGGCGACCGGGATCACCCGCGTGTCGGGCAAGCCTTTTCCTTCCGCCGATCTCAAGGCATCCGGCATGATGCTGGTACCTGCCGGCCGCAACGGACCGGAATTCGTCGTCACGCCAAATTTCTACGTGCTGAAGGAATACAACAACTCCGACCTCTATGCGCTGTTCATCGGCAATCTGGCTGATCGTATCGCCCATGGTGCCGGCGCCTTTGAGGGCTCGTGGGGTGACGTCGGCAAGATGCTTCGCTCCGACGTGCTTGCCATGCAGAAGGCGCTGGTGGCCAAGGGTTACGATGTCGGCAACGTGGACGGTCTGCCGGGTTTCAAAACCCGCCGGGCGCTTGGCGACTGGCAGGCCAAGAATGGCCTGACGCCGACCTGCTATCCGGATGCATCGCTGAAAACCCGGCTCAAGTAACGGACCACAGCCTTCGCCTTAGTGGTGAAGGTCGATATGCGGCTTGTGCATGATGTCGGAGGGCGGCGGGATCGTCTGCCGCTCGATCATACGATGAACCTTCGGTTCCTCATCGCCTTGATGCAGCTTGCGGATCGCGTCCCAGATCTCCGCATCCATCTGCATGCGCCGCTGGTTGTGGCGCACGTAGTCCGCCCAGGTGGCGGTATGATAGGTCTCCGTCCAGACGTCGGGATGTTCGAGATCGCGCATCAAGGCCCACTGCCTTGCACCGTCGCGGATCCGCACCCGTCTGCGGCGTGCCATCAGGGTCAGGAATTCGGGGATGTCCGCCTCGCCGATCAGGTAATCGATCTGGAGCACGATCGGCCCGCTTCGTGGCTGCAGCGCGAGGCTGAGAAGCGGCGCGTTGAAGCGGTTGAGCGGATCGAGATTGACATCGCCGAACTGTGGCAGCGGCATGCGCCATCCGACGAGAGCGCCGACGAGCATGGCCAAGCTCGCGATGGACAGTGCAACCGACGCGCCAAAGTTTTCGGAAAGCAGACCCCACATCCAGCTGCCCGCAGCAATGCCGCCGAAGGTTGCCGTCTGGTAGAAGGACAAGGCACGGCCGACGACCCAGCGTGGCGTCGAAAGCTGCACGGTCGTGTTGAACAGTGATAGCGCGAGAACCCAGCAGGCGCCGGGGAACAGGAGGGCGATCACCGTCACCGTCGTATTCGTGCTTGCGCCGATGACGGCGGAGCTTGCGGCAAAGCCCACGAACGCGAACCGGACGATCCACTCGCTCGAAAACTTTTCCCTGAGCCTCGCATTGGCAATGGCACCGGCGACGGCGCCGATGCCGAAAGCGCCCAGCATGATGCCGTAGGTGAACGGGCCACCGGACACGAGATCGCGGGCAACGATCGGCAGAAGGGCCAGAATAGCGCTTGCGGTCAGACCGAACAGCAGGCCGCGCAGCAGCACATTCAGAATATTCGGCGACATCGCGACGTAGCCAAGGCCGGCGGACAGTGCCCGCAGCAAAGTTTCGCGCGGAAGCGAATCGTCGGCACGCTGCGGCTTCCAGCGAAACAGTGCGTAGATGATGGCGAAATAGCTCATCGCGTTGACCGCGAAGGCGGCGGCAGCCCCTGCTGCTGCGACGATCGCGCCGCCGATCGCCGGGCCGACGCTGCGGGTGATGTTGAAGCCGACGCTGTTCAGCGTCACTGCGGTCGGCAGGATTTCGCGTGGTACGATATCGCCGACCGAGGCCTGCCAGGACGGGTTATTGAGCGCCGTGCCGCAGCCAATCAGGAAGGTGAACATCAAAAGAAGCCACGGCGTCAGCAGGCCGAGATAGGCAAACACCGTCAGCGCAATCGACACGGTCAGCATGAAGACCTGCGCCGTCAGCATTAGGCTTCGGCGATTGTAATTGTCGGCCAATGCCCCGGCGACAAGCGAAAACAGCATGATCGGCAAGGCGTTGGACGCCTGCACCAGCGCCACCATGTCCTGCGAACTGGCGATCGCCGTCATCATCCAGGCGGCACCGACGGCCTGGATCAACCCACCGAAATTCGACGCGATGCTGGCAATCCAGATCATTCGGAACGTCGGCAGCCGAAACGGCGCCAGCGTCGAAATCCGATCGGGCAAGTCTCTTCCTCCCATCATGGCACTGTCACCAAAGGGTTATAGACCTGAAGACCACAAATTCCACCCGCGTCATGTCCTAAAATGCCCGATGATGGAGATCTGCTGTCACCAACCCCATCACGGACCGGAGCGAATGCGACGAGTCTTGCGGCGGTCTTGCAATCGCCGGTGTGAAAGCGTATATGCAGGCCATATTCTTGATCGTCCGATGAAGAGTGGGCCCTCCCGGACCCGCTCTTTTTTGTTAGGCGATCGCTTTTCTCCCTCTCTTCCGGAAACCGGACAGGGAGCACGAATTCGGAGGGCGCATGCCACAAACCGACAGCGAACCGCGCCTGATCGTCGAGACCGGGCTTGAACTCAGAGTGGCCGAGATCATCGAGCCCGTTCTGACATCCATGGACTTCCGCCTCGTGCGCGTCCGGATGCTCAATCAGAATGGCGCGACGCTGCAGATCATGGCCGAACGCAACGATGGCACGATGGATGTCGAGGGCTGTGAAGCCGTCTCGATGGCGATCTCGCCCGTTCTCGATGTGGAAGATCCGATCGATCGCGAGTATCATCTCGAAGTATCGTCGCCCGGCATCGATCGCCCGATGGTGCGCAAGTCCGATTTCGAGCGCTGGAACGGCCATATCGTGAAATGCGAGACGTCGATCCTGGTCGACAATCGCAAGCGTTTTCGCGGCAAGATCACCGACGTCACGTCCGAGGGCTTCACGATCGACCGCGATCAGGTCGCCGATGGCGAGACACAGCATTTGCTCATTCCGTTTACGGCGCTGTCCGAAGGAAAGCTTGTCCTCACCGACGAACTGATCCGCGACGCGTTGCGGGCTGACAAAGCGGCCAAGCAGCAGGCCGCCAATCAGAACGACGAAACCGACGAACACACTGACGAAGAATAACCGACAGCACGCCTTCCTTTGAGAAGGTCGCACATAGCTCGACTTACGGAGACCAACGACAATGGCAGTGAGCGCAAACCGGCTTGAACTTCTGCAGATCGCAGATGCAGTAGCCCGCGAAAAGGTCATCGACCGCGAAATCGTGCTGGCTGCGATGGCCGACGCCATCCAGAAGGCCGCCCGCTCGCGCTATGGTTCGGAAACCAACATCCGTGCCGACATCAATTCCAAGACCGGCGAGATCCGTCTCCAGCGTCTGCTGGAAGTGGTCGATGTCGCCGAGGATTACGGCACGCAGATCCCGCTGACGCTGGCGCTCGATCGCAACGTTGACGCCAAGATTGGCGACTTCATCGCCGATCCGCTGCCGCCGATGGATTTCGGTCGTATCGCCGCCCAGTCTGCCAAGCAGGTGATCGTCCAGAAGGTGCGCGAAGCGGAACGTGACCGTCAGTTCGACGAGTTCAAGGACCGCGTCGGCGAAATCGTCAACGGCACCGTCAAGCGCGTCGAATATGGCAACGTCATCGTCGACCTCGGTCGTGGCGAAGGCATCATTCGCCGTGACGAGATGATCCCGCGCGAAAACATGCGCTACGGCGACCGCGTTCGCGCCTATGTCTACGACGTGCGCCGCGAACAGCGTGGCCCGCAGATTTTCCTGTCGCGTACCCATCCGCAGTTCATGGTGAAGCTGTTCACCATGGAAGTGCCTGAAATCTACGACGGCATCATCCAGATCAAGTCCGTTGCCCGCGATCCGGGCTCGCGCGCCAAGATCGCTGTCGTTTCCAACGACTCGTCGATCGATCCGGTCGGCGCCTGCGTCGGTATGCGCGGTTCGCGCGTTCAGGCCGTCGTCGGCGAGCTGCAGGGCGAAAAGATCGACATCATTCCGTGGAGCCAGGATCCGGCATCGTTCATCGTCAACGCGCTGCAGCCGGCAGAAGTCTCCAAGGTTGTTCTCGACGAAGACAGCGAGCGGATCGAAGTCGTGGTTCCGGACGAGCAGCTGTCGCTGGCGATCGGTCGTCGTGGCCAGAACGTCCGCCTTGCATCGCAGCTGACCGGCTGGGATATCGACATCATGACGGAAGCCGAGGAATCGGAGCGCCGCCAGAAGGAATTCAACGAGCGAACCAACCTGTTTATGGACGCGCTCGATGTCGACGAGATGGTTGGCCAGGTGCTGGCGTCCGAAGGCTTTGCCGCCGTTGAAGAGCTTGCCTATGTCGAGCTCGACGAAATCTCCTCGATCGACGGTTTTGACGAAGATACCGCGACCGAGATCCAGACCCGTGCCCGCGAATATCTCGAGCGGATCGAGTCTGAAAACGATGCAAAGCGCGTCGCACTCGGTGTTGCCGACGAACTGAAGCAGATCGACGGCCTGACCGGTCAGATGCTGGTCGCGCTTGGCGAAGACGGCATCAAGACGATCGAGGATTTTGCCGGCTGCGCGGCCGATGATCTTGTCGGTTGGAGCGAGCGCAAGGACGGCGAGACCAAGAAGTTCGAAGGTCTGTTTTCGAAGTTCGAGGTTTCGCGCACCGAAGCTGAAAACATGGTGGTGCAGGCCCGCCTGCTGGCTGGCTGGATCACCGAAGCGGATCTTGCCACCGAAGAAGCACCAGAGGCCGAAGACGCCGAGGAGGCGCCTGCCGCCGAGCGGGAATGATCCCGATTGGCAATGAACCAGACGACGATGCAGACGACGAGCTTATCGTGAATGACCGTACCTGCATCGTCACCCGTGAAGCCGGATCACCGGAAACGCTGATCCGCTTCGTGGCCGGGCCTGATGGCCAGGTTGTTCCCGATCTCAAGCGTCGCCTTCCGGGGCGGGGCTGCTGGGTAAAGGCCGAACGGGCGTTGATCGACCGGGCGGTCCAGAAGAAATCCTTCGCCCGCGCGTTGAAGACGGACGCTAAGGCGGATGCCGATCTGGGGGCGACGGTTGACAGACTGCTCGCGGCCGATCTGATCGGCATGATGAACATGGCCCGCAAGGCGAGCCAGTTTATTTCGGGCGCGACGAAGGTCGATGCCGCAGTTCGCTCCGGCGGCGCGATTGCCGTCTTTCATGCCTCAGACGCTGCGGCAGACGGTATCCGGAAGATCGATCAGGCCCGCAAGGCCTTCAAATTCGGCTCGAATGCCGAGGAAGAAATTCCATCCTTTTTGCTCTTCACGGGGGCCGAACTGGACGAAGTGATGGGCCAGAATGCTTTTATCCATGCCTGCGCGCTTGCGGGACAGGCGGGTGAAGGTGTAGTGAAACGCGCAAACCTACTTGAACAGTACCGCACGGGCGGTCTGTCCCAGACAAAAGGTGTCGCTGACATGCCGAAACAATGACGCGGTTACCGGTTTTTGCCGGACGCACATCGATATGTACGATTTGATCGACAGGCACTGATGGCTTCCATCTGTTCCTGTCTGAAGGAACAGGAACGGAATGACTGATAACAACGACGACAAGACACTGGGCGTGAAGAAGACCCTTACCCTGAAACCATCGGGCGTAACCCAGGGTACTGTACGCCAGGACATGGGTCGCGGCCGGACCAAGGCGGTCGTCGTCGAGACGGTCAAGCGCCGCCCGACCCGTCCGCTCGACGAAAAGCCAATTACACCGATTGCAGCACCGGCCCCTCGGCCAGTCGAGGCAGCCGCTCCTGTAGCGCCACGCCCGCAGCCGGCAACCCCTGCAGCGCCGGCACCAGCCGCCCCTGTGGCCGCCGCCGCACCTGCAACCCCCGCCCCTGCTGCACCCGTCAGCCAGCCTAGCCCGCCGCAGCCGCGCGTCCAGCAGCCTTCATCGCAGGGATACCGCCCCGGTTCTTCGCAGGGCCAGCGCCCTTCGTCATCGCAGGGTCAGCGTCCCTCGTCGCATCAGGGCCAGCGTCCGCAGCAGCCGTCACAGCCGCAGCGCCAGCCGCAGCGTTCGGGTGGTGCTGTCCTGCACGACCTGTCCGCAAGCGAGATGGATGCACGCCGTCGCGCACTCGTCGAAGCCCAGGCGCGCGATGTGGTCGAAGCCAAGCAGCGCGTCGAGGATGATGCGCGCCGTAAGGTAGAAGACGAGCGCCGCAAGGTCGAAGAAGCAGCCGAAGCAGCACGTCTGGCCGAAGAAGCCAAGGCACGCGCCGCCGAGGAAGCTCTGCGTCCGGCACCGGTTGCGCCAGCGCCAGCCGCTGCAGATCGCAACGCCAATACCCAGGACAACCGTAACTCGGCTCGCCCGACGCCGGGAGCCGCACCTGTTGCCGCCCCCGTCATCGGACGTGGTCGCCGCAACGACGAGGAAGAGGATCGCGCACCTGCCCGGACCATTCCAGGTCGCGGCCGCGTTGCAGCGCCCGTTCCTGCCAAGCCACCGACACGCCCGAAGGTCGAAGAAGGCCGTCGCCAAGGCAAGCTGACAATCACTGCTGCCAGCACCGATGATGACGGCACCGGCCGCGGTCGTTCGATGGCTGCCATGCGCCGCCGGCAGGAAAAGTTCCGCCGCAGCCAGATGCAGGAAACCCGCGAAAAGGTTATGCGCGAGGTCATCCTGCCGGAAACCATCACCATTCAGGAACTGTCGCAGCGCATGTCTGAACGCGCCGTCGACGTTATCAAGTACCTGATGAAGGAAGGCCAGATGATGAAGGCCGGCGACGTTATCGACGCCGATCTCGCTGAAATCATCGCTGGTGAATTCGGCCATACGGTCAAGCGCGTTTCGGAATCGGACGTTGAAGAAGGTATCTTCAACCAGATGGACGACGCTGGCGAAATGGTCTCGCGTCCTCCGGTCGTGACGATCATGGGTCACGTCGACCACGGCAAGACCTCGCTTCTCGACGCGATCCGCCAGGCCAACGTAGTTTCGGGTGAAGCCGGTGGCATCACCCAGCATATCGGTGCCTATCAGGTCGAACAGAACGGCCAGAAGATCACCTTCATCGATACCCCCGGTCACGCCGCCTTTACGGCCATGCGTGCCCGTGGTGCGCAGGCGACTGACATCGCGATCCTCGTGGTTGCAGCCGACGACAGCGTGATGCCGCAGACGATCGAATCCATCAGCCACGCAAAGGCTGCCGGCGTTCCGATCATCGTGGCGATCAACAAGATCGACAAGCACGAAGCCAACCCGGACAAGGTGCGCCAGCAGCTGCTGCAGCACGAAGTGTTCGTTGAATCGCTGGGCGGTGAAGTTCTCGACGTCGAAGTTTCGGCCAAGAACAAGACCAATCTCGACAAGCTGCTCGAGGCTGTTCTGCTGCAGGCCGAAATTCTCGACCTGAAGGCAGATCCGGTCCGTACGGCCGAAGGCATCGTCATCGAAGCCCAGCTCGACCGTGGCCGCGGTGCGGTTGCAACCGTGCTCGTCCAGAAGGGCACGCTGAAGCCTGGCCAGATCATCGTTGCCGGCGATCAGTGGGGCCGCGTCCGCGCGCTCGTCACCGACAAGGGTGTTCACGTCAAGGAAGCCGGCCCGGCCATGCCGGTCGAAGTGCTCGGTCTTTCCAGCACGCCTGCTGCCGGCGACAAGTTTGCCGTCGTTGAAAACGAGAGCCGTGCTCGCGAGATTTCCGAATATCGCCAGCGGCTTGCCCGCGACAAGGCGGTTGCTCGCCAGTCCGGTCAGCGCGGTTCGCTCGAACAGATGATGAGCAAGCTGCAGAATACCGGCTACAAGGAATTCCCGCTGCTCATCAAGGGCGACGTTCAGGGTTCCGTAGAAGCCATTATCGGCGCTCTCGACAAGCTTGGCACCGACGAAGTCCGCGCCCGCATCGTCCATTCGGGCGCAGGTGCTATCACCGAGTCGGATCTGGCGCTTGCCGAATCCTCCGAAGCAGCGATCATCGGCTTCAACGTCCGTGCCAACGCACAGGCGCGCATAGCGGCCGATCGTGCCGGCACCGAGATCCGCTACTACAACATCATCTACGATCTGGTGGATGACGTGAAGGCAGCGATGTCGGGTCTGCTTTCGCCAGAACGTCGCGAGACCTTCCTTGGCAATGCCGAGATCCTCGAGGTGTTCAACATCACGAAGACAGGCAAGGTTGCAGGTTGCCGCGTCGTCGAAGGCAAGGTCGAGCGTGGTGCAGGCGTCCGCCTGCTGCGCGACAACGTTGTCATTCACGAAGGCAAGCTCAAGACGCTCAAGCGCTTCAAGGACGAAGTCGGCGAAGTGCCGATGGGTCAGGAATGCGGTATGGCGTTCGAAAACTACGAAGATATCCGCGCAGGCGACACGATCGAGTGCTTCCGCGTGGAGCACATCACGCGCACGCTGTAAGTTTAGCGCTGCCGAAACCATCAACCGCCGAAGAGAAATCTCCGGCGGTTTTTTCGTTTATGCGGAGCTTTGGGACACAGGCTGCGGCTGGCAGCAGGGCCATGCGGACCAAATCATGACGGAAGCAGTCAAATTTAAGCGATACTCTCCCGATTATAGTTGCCAACCACACTCATGTTTATTATCGCATAGCGGCAAGCCGCCGCCCTCAGTTTTCGGACCGGCTGAATGATATCGAGCCGTTGGGCCACCTGAGCCTTCCGGCGACCAGTCGGAGTATCGCTGCCATGTCCGTTGTCCCGAAGTCTCACCTCTACAGGAAGCAGTTGCGCGTTGCCGGGCCCGGTCCCCTCGTGACAACGATTGCGGCCTTGATGCTGATGACGACAAATGCGGTCGCGCAGGTCGAGGCGCCTGCACCGGAAGCGCCTGGTCCGGCACAACAGACGGCGCCGGCCCTTGCTCCTCCAAGCGCTGCTCCTACGACACAGCAGACCCCGCCACCCGTTCAAGACGCAACCCCGGCAGAACCTGCTGCTCCCTCAGTGACGCCAATCGAGCAGGCTCCGGCTGCAACGGGTGCACCTTCCCCCGAAGCACGCGCCGATATTCCTCACAATCTTTCGCCCTGGGGCATGTTCATGGCGGCCGACTGGGTGGTGAAGGCCGTGATGATCGGCCTTGCCATTGCCTCGCTTCTCACATGGACGATCTGGATCGCAAAGACGCTGGAGCTGATGGGCGCCCGTACCCGCGCCAGGCGTGTCCTGAAAATCATCCAGGGCGCGCATACGCTGCCGGAAGCGCTTGAGACGACGGGCCGTCGCGGCGGGCCTGCGGCCCTGATGCTGCGTGCCGCGACGGAAGAGGTGGAGCTTTCCGAAGCAGCTCTTGATTACGCGGAAACCGGTGGCGTCAAGGAGCGCGTGTCTTCGGTTCTGTCGCGCATCGAAGCCTATTCCGGACGGCGCATGGCCCGCGGCACGGGCATTCTCGCCTCGATCGGCTCGGTTGGTCCGTTTGTCGGACTGTTCGGCACGGTCTGGGGCATCATGAATTCCTTCATCGGCATTTCGCAGTCTAACACGACCAACCTTGCGGTCGTGGCGCCCGGCATCGCCGAGGCGCTGCTTGCGACCGCGCTCGGTCTGGTCGCGGCAATTCCTGCTGTCATCATCTACAACGCCTTTGCCCGCTCGGTCACCGGCTACCGCCAGCTGCTGGCCGACGCTGCTTCCGGTGTCGAACGACTGGTCAGCCGCGATCTCGATTTCCGCAAGGTGCCGCCAGGCGGACGCAGGCCGGCGTCGATGTCTCTGGTCGCGGGGGAATAATTCCATGGCAGGCGGCATTCGCGAACATTACGGCGATGAACTTCCCGAAAATCACGAGATCAACGTGACGCCGTTTATCGACGTCATGCTGGTGCTCCTGATCATTTTCATGGTGGCCGCGCCGCTGTCGACGGTCGACGTCAATGTCGATCTGCCCGCCTCCAGCGCCAAGCCGGCAGAACGACCAGACGAACCGCTCTACGTGACGGTCAAGGACGACCTGTCGCTCAATATCGGCAACGATCCGGTCGCGCGCGAACAGTTTGCCGCAAATCTCGACCGTCAGACCGAACGCAACAAGGATACGCGGATCTTCCTGCGGGCCGACAAGGCCGTCGATTACGGGCAGTTCATGGAAGTGATGAACCTGCTGCGCGATTCCGGCTACCTGAAGATTGCGCTGGTCGGGTTGGAGGCCGCGTCGGGTGCCCAACAGGCGCCAGCGTCTACACCCGCAGCACCAGCAGCGCCTGCACCAGCCGCTTCGCCGGCCACCGGAGGCGCTCCATGAGCCTTGCCATGCAGCGCAGAGGATATGCGAGCAGGATCGGCGAGATCGCCCTGTGGGGATCTGCCGCTATCCTTGTGCTCACGGTCCACATTGCCGCCGCAGCGCTTCTGATGAGGCAAGAGCCGGAGGAACTTGCCGACAACGGTCCGCAGGCCGCCATCATGATCGAGCTTGCGCCGGAGCCGGAGGCGGCGATCCCGGACGAAGAGCAGATCGCTACCGACACCGAAGACCGGCAACTGGTCGAGACCCAGCAGACCGAGCCGGTCGAAGAGGTCGAACCCATCGAGGAGCCGCCACCGGTCGAACCGCCACCGGAAGTGGCTGAGGAGACACCCGAACCGCCGCCGGAACCCGTGATCGAGACGCCGCTGCCGGAGGAAACGCCCCCGCCGCCGGAGATCGTCGAAACGCCGCCGCCCGAGCCTGTCGATCCGATCGAGCAGAAGGTCACCGCAGCGTTGGAGAACGTGGAAGTCCCGCTGCCGGTCACTCGTCCACCACCACCGAAGCCGGTCCAGAAGGTAGAAAAGCCACGGCGTCAGCCGCAGGCGCAGAAGGAAAAGGCGCAGGCAAAGGTTCAGGCAAAGCCGTCGGAGCGCACTGCCGCTGCGCAGACCTCGAGCGGATCGGTGGCCTCGACGATGTCACCGTCCACCTGGATGACCCGTGTGCGCACGAAGATCGCCCGTAATGCCCGCCGCTGCCCGTCCAACCAGAAGGGGATCGTGACGATCAGCTTCAATTTCGATAGCGATGGCAATATCGGGCGCGTGTCCGTTGCCAGATCGTCTGGAGATACGCGTATCGACGACTACGTCGTCTCAGCCGTTCGGCGCGCATCGCCTGTTCCGATCGCACCGGCAGGTGTTGCAAGCCTCGTCACTCAGTCGGTAGAGTGCAAGTAGCCGTGCTTTCGGGTTCGGTTGCCATCCTTAACACTCGCTCCCGGAACAGCTTGTCCATGCAAATTACCCTTGAAGAAGCCGAAACGCTGGTGAGCGGCGTTTTCGAAGCCAACGGCGTGCTTGATAGCACCGCACGCTCGGTTGCCCGCGCCCTGGTGCAGGCGGAAGCCGCCGGCCAGTCCGGTCACGGGCTTCGCCGCATCCCGGCCTATGTCAAACAGGTGCGGACCGGCAAGGTGGATGGCACTGCTCGGCCTAAGGCGAGCAGGCCAAGGCCTGCAGTTCTTGCAATCGACGCGGACTTTGGCTTTGCCTATCCGGCGCTCGATCTCGCTGTCTTGGAACTTCCAGCGATTGCGCGCGAACAGGGCATCGCCTTTGCCGCCATCAACCGTTCGCACCATGCAGGCGTCATGGCGTTGACCGTGGAGCGCTTTGCCGAGCAGGGGCTGGTTGCGATGATGTTTGCCAACGCGCCCGCCTCCATGGCCCCCTGGGGTGGCAAGGTGCCGCTGTTCGGCACCAATCCGATCGCTTTTGCGGCGCCTATTGCCGGTGACGAGCCGCTGGTCATCGATCTAGCACTCTCCAAGGTTGCCCGCGGCAAGGTGATGGAAGCGACCCAGAAGGGCACCAGTATTCCCGACGACTGGGCGTTCGACACCGACGGCAATCCGACAACCGACGCATTTGCCGCGATCAAGGGAACGATGGCGCCATCCGGGGGCGCCAAGGGGGCAGCGCTTGCACTCATGGTCGAAGTGATGGCGGCCGGCATCGGCGGTGCGCATTACTCCTACCAGGCCAGCTCGCTGTTTGACGAGACCGGACCTCCGCCGGCGCTTGGCCAGTCGCTGATCGTCATCGATCCGGATGCCACGACGGGTGGCGGCGCGGCAGAACGCTTTGCGGCATTGGCGAGCGAAATGGCAAAGCAGGACGGTGTCCGCCTGCCCGGCCGGCGAGGCCGCGGTCTTCGCGCCGAAAGCATCCAGCACGGTCTTAAGATCGACGACGACGTGATGAAGGCGATAGAAGCTCTGGGCTGACCTGCAGATCCACCTTTATGCCATACAAGCCAGTGCAGCGATGCGCTGGCTTTTTCTTATTGCGCAGCAAGGCGTTCTGCGGAGGCAGAGCCGGTCATACAGAGGATTTTAAGGGATACAAAACGAGAAAAGCCTGGCGCGGGAGGAGGATGCGCCAGGCTTTAAACTTGATCAACAACTGGGAGGAGGAGGGTGTTGTTGATCCGTATCGAACGACACTGGGAGGAGGAGGTGCGTCGTTCGATGACCAAACTTCTAGCCATATCTTCCCGGTGCGCCAAGAGGCTCTGCTGCAATGCAGCAATGCGTTTGCTGCATTGCTGGGCAATTGCTCACGCGTTCGTGCTTCGTCGTCGCCAAGCGATAGCCATAGTCCGGGATAAGACGTCCTGGCTGCGTGCTTCCGCCTGAGCTTTCCTCTAGGTTATCCGGCAGACAGCGAGGCATCGGAGACACGCATGAAGACGACGATACGGTACCATCATGGAGATATTCCAGCCTCCGACGCGTCGCGCTACACGGGCGCGGTCGCGATCGATACCGAAACGCTTGGCCTCGTTCCCCGCCGCGACAGGCTCTGTGTCGTGCAGCTATCGCCGGGCGACGGAACGGCGGACGTCATCCGGATCGCTTCGGGGCAAAAAGACGCTCCCAATCTCGTCGCATTGCTTGCCGATCCCACCCACCAGAAAATCTTCCACTACGGACGGTTCGATATCGCAGTTCTGTTTCACACGTTCGGGGTTACGACCACGCCTGTCTTCTGCACCAAGGTCGCATCGCGGCTCGTGCGGACCTATACGGATCGACACGGCCTCAAGGACAATCTGAGAGAGTTGCTCGACGTCGACATCTCCAAGGCGCAGCAGCAGACCGACTGGGCGGCCGAAACCCTGTCGCAGGCCCAACTGGAATATGCGGCGTCCGACGTGCTTCACCTTCATGCGCTGCGCGACAAGCTGACCGAACGCCTGCTCCGCGATGAGCGTATCGAACACGCGACGGCGTGTTTCGAGTTCCTGCCGACCCGAGCCAAGCTCGATCTGCTCGGCTGGGGTGAGACCGACATTTTTGCGCATAGCTGATCATCGGCCCGTGTAATCCGGCGATTAGCGATGATTTAACCATAGCGCGCTTAAAATTGCTGATCGGCAAATCGTGCGCCATGAGATGGCGGCGCAGTTTCGGCGTGCTCCTTGCGCGTACGGTCGTGTGCGGCCGAGTTGTCCCTTCCTTTCACACGCGACAGATGGAAGCGCGCCATGCTGACTCCTGTCAGTGCTACGCAAAGCATGCAGGCCGACCCACTCTCTCCGGTCCGTACGGTTGCGGCAACGCGTCCGATCGCTGCATCCGCAGGACCAGACCCTGAGATGTCCGCGAACGATGGACTGATTGCAGGTGGTCGCCTGAACCTTCTGTCGCTCTCCGGCCAATTGCAGCTTGCCTACGGGTCGTCGATCTTCGCCGAAACGATAGGTCAGCTCCTGCAGATACCGCGAAACGACGGCGAGTTGCTGGCAGACTATGCAGAGCGCCTGACTGTCGCCGTGCAGTCCATGAGTGCTGTTGACGTAGCCGCACTTGAGAAAACGCTGAGCCAGCTGGTCAAGGGCTTGTCCGTGCCGCTGCTGGCCGAAATCCTCAAGAACCCCGGTGGTCTCGATGCCGCCAGGCTGATCCTGTCGCTGGAGGCCGCGCTCGTATCGGATAGCGATACGGTTGAGAATGCAGCGGTCACCTCCTATCGGCAGAATGAGATAGCCAGCGCAACGGGAGATGATACGAAAACCTCCCTTGCGTCACGGACCAGCGCCCCCTCGCCGTCAGCTTCCCTGCCCGCGCCCTCAGCGCTCCAGCCCTCGACGCCCAGCCCCGCATCGCCGGTAGTGCCTCTGCCCGGTTCTTCTCCGGACACAGCAAGTACAGAGACCCCCAGGCCATCCCCCGGTGCTTTGCCTGATATCGGAGCAAAATCGCAGTCGGTGACGTCACCCGCCACCAGCGCAACGCCGCCCGCCACCGGTGCAGCGGCACCAGCTCTCGCTCCGTTCTCGCCACCCACGAGCGGGTCAGCCGCCGCGGCTCCTGACACTAAGGTTCCCGGTAAGGAGCTTCAAAGACCCCAACTGCTGCCGCCCCTCGTTGACTTGCAGGAAGAGCCGACCCGCGAGGCGATCCTTGCGCGGCCGATGCCGGTCCGATCAGAAGGTCCCGCGACGGCAACCTCCGACCTGCAAACCAAACCCGCCACGCCGTCTCCCGCCGTCCCAAACGCGGTTCCGATCAAGCCGGACGCGAGCCCGGCGCCTGCGCAAGCCGCACCGATCTTGGCTGCAGATGCGAAGCCGGTGCCGCAAGTCTTGCAAGGAGCCCTGCCGCGGACCGCCGTGCCGGGCATCGCGACCGTGACGAATACCGGGGCTCTGGTCGCAGCGGTTATCGACGCCTTCGACAACGAATTGAAGATCCCGCAGTTTGGAGACGCCACGACGGCGCCGAAACCCGCTGTGGAATGGCCCAGCAATCTCGCGCAACTCGTGTCTGCGATCGCACCAAGCGCGCTTCAGGCGGCGCTGCTCGCGACAGGAGCTCCGGTCGAGAATTCGACAGCGGCACTTTTCAAGAACCTGTTTGGCGGAGGGGGCAGTGGAACGGTGGCACATGCCGCCGGACAGGGACAACCTGCCCCGGCTGCTCCGGACATAGACGCAATGCATACGGCCGGGATAACGCATCCCGAGGACGATCTGCTGCGCATTGCAGAACGTCACACCACGGCCGCAAAAGCCAACGGAGCCCCGGAGGGCGTGCCAGACCCCGACATCCAAGCGATGCCAGTGCCGCTGCCGCTCGTGCAGCGCGAGGCGATTGGCCTGCCCTTTGTCCCCTACCCAATGGCGGACGACGAGCCGCGGCGCGAAAACCGCAAGACGCAGCCGGTGACGGCGATCGACGAGGATGGCGAAGGCGACCACAGCCAGGGCCAGGCGTTCGACCACCCCGACGACGGGAAAGATCCTTCCGACGACGACAATCTCGGCGATGGCGAAGCCGCGTCTGCGGACGTCAGCAATAAGGAAAGCCGTCCGAACGACCTCTACTGGCGCATGGCTGGATGGACCTGAGCCGACGGTTCGAGACCCGGCCGAGATAAATAGGGGGCATGAAAAAACCCGCCGGATCTTTCGATCCGGCGGCTTTCGCATTTCAAGCTACAACGATTACTCGCCGCCGCGGTTCTTCAGAGCCGCGCCGAGGATGTCGCCGAGCGAAGCGCCTGAGTCGGACGAACCGAACTGTGCAACTGCTTCCTTTTCTTCAGCGATCTCGAGAGCCTTGATCGACAGCATGACCTTGCGATCCTTCTTGGAGAAGTTGGTGACGCGGGCGTCAAAAACCTGACCAACCGAGAAACGCTCCGGACGCTGATCGTCGCGATCGCGTGCCAGGTCGTTGCGGCGGATGAAGGACGTGATGTCTTCGTGAGCAACGAGCTTCACTTCGACACCACCGTCGTTGACGGCGATGACTTCGCACGAAACGACAGCGTTCTTGCGCAGTTCGCCGGATGTTGCGGCTTCGCCGACAGCATCCTTGCCGAGCTGCTTGATGCCGAGCGAGATACGCTCCTTCTCGACGTCCACATCCAGAACGACAGCCTTAACGACGTCGCCCTTGTTGAACTCCTCGATGACCTGTTCGCCTGGACGGTTCCAGTCGAGGTCGGAGAGGTGAACCATGCCGTCAACGTCGCCGTCGAGGCCGATGAACAGGCCGAATTCGGTCTTGTTCTTGACTTCGCCTTCGACTTCAGTGCCGGCCGGATGGCTGAACGCAAATGCCTGCCATGGGTTCTCGAGGGTCTGCTTGAGACCGAGCGAGATGCGGCGCTTCGACGGATCGACTTCGAGAACGACAACGTCGACGTCCTGCGTGGTCGAAAGGATCTTGCCGGGATGTACGTTCTTCTTGGTCCAGGACATTTCCGAGATGTGGATCAGGCCTTCGATGCCTGGCTCCAGCTCGACGAATGCGCCGTAGTCCGTGATGTTCGTGACGGTACCGGAGATCTTCTTGCCAACCGGGTACTTGGCAGCGATGCCATCCCATGGATCCGACTCGAGCTGCTTCATGCCGAGCGAGATGCGGTGGGTTTCCTGGTTGATGCGGATGATCTGAACCTTGACCTGCTGGCCAATGGACAGGATTTCCGACGGATGGTTGACGCGGCGCCATGCCATGTCGGTCACGTGCAGCAGGCCGTCGATGCCGCCGAGGTCAACGAACGCACCGTAATCGGTGATGTTCTTGACGACGCCGTCAACAACCTGACCTTCTTCAAGGTTCTGAACGATTTCCGAGCGCTGTTCTGCACGGGATTCTTCGAGAACCGTACGACGCGAAACAACGATGTTGCCGCGACGCTTGTCCATCTTGAGGATTTCGAAGGGCTGCGGGTTGTGCATCAGCGGGGTCACGTCGCGGATCGGACGAATGTCGACCTGGCTGCGCGGAAGGAAGGCAACAGCGCCGTCGAGATCGACCGTGAAGCCGCCCTTGACCTGGTTGAAGATAACGCCTTCAACGCGTTCGCCAGCTTCGAACTTGACTTCGAGCTTGACCCAGCTCTCTTCGCGGCGAGCCTTCTCGCGCGACAGAACTGCTTCGCCAAGCGCGTTTTCGATGCGCTCGACATAGACTTCGACTTCGTCGCCGACCTTCAGCGAACCGTCTTTGCCCTTGACGCCGAATTCCTTCAGCGCGATGCGACCTTCGACCTTGAGGCCGACGTCAACAACGGCCATGTCCTTTTCGATCGCCGTTACCAGACCTTTGGTAACGTAGCCTTCGGCCAGATCATTGGTTGCGAAGGATTCTTCGAGAAGGGCTGCGAAGTCCTCCCGCGACGGGTTAGTTACTGCCATGAAATCTCCTGGTCGTGTCCAGTCAAGGACACATTGCGCCGTGGGTTCGTGTTGATCACACCCGAAATCCAAGCCCGCCTCGTCATGTTCAGAGGCAATCCGGCGCAAGGACTAAGATATCGGGCTCGAATGCGCCGCCGGTTATCCGGTCGGTCATCATCCTTTCAGGGCGGCGTCGATAATCGCCTTCGCGGCCTGAAACGCGGCCTCTATACCCATTTCTGACGTATCAAGCAAGTGCGCGTCTTTCGCAGGCTTCAAAGGGCTGTCGGCACGCCCCATGTCGCGCTCGTCGCGCTTTCGCACATCGGCAAAAATCTCGTCGAAATCTGCGGCATCGCCGCGGCTAACGATCTCGTCGTAACGGCGTCTGGCGCGCACTTCCGGCGATGCGGTGACGTAAAGTTTCACCGGTGCGTCGGGGCAGACGACGGTGCCGATATCGCGCCCGTCGAGCACCGTTCCGGGCTTGCGCCTCGAAAACGCCTGCTGTGCTTCCACCAGAGCCCGGCGCACGGCGGGCATGACGGCGATCTTCGAGGCCGCTTCGCCAATCGCATGGGCCGAGAGGATTTCGCGATCAAGGCCTGCAAGTTCGACGTCGCGCGCCATCTTCTCGGCAACACCCTCGTCGTTCAGGGGCAGACCCCGGTCGAGCAGGGCCTTGGCGGCTGCGCGGTAGGTCAGACCCGTATCGAGGTGCTGGAAGCCGTATGTTTCGGCGATCTGGCGCGACAGGGTTCCCTTGCCGGCCGCGGCCGGGCCGTCGATTGCGATCACCAGAGGCATAGTTTTATCTGCAGAATTCATGTCAGGCGGGAGGCTCCGTAGCGGCGGACAAGTTCGGCCATTTGGTCCTGTCCGGGCATGTTATCAAGTCCGGAGGCAACGCCTTCGCGATCGCCGACCGGGCGGTTCTGACTGACCTTCCACTTTCCTTCGATCTCCGAGATTTGGATCTCGACACCGACGATACCCTTCAACTGGGCAGAAATGAAATCGTCCGGCGCATCGTTGACGGACCAGGGCATTGGCCGGCTGTTCTCATGCTGGCTGGTGATCGCCTCGATCTGGGCAAGCAGCCAGTCGGCCTCTTCGACGATGCGGGCCGGACCGCGGGCCTGAACGATGGCGTAGTTCCAGGTGGGCACGACCTTACCCGTCTCCTGCTTGGTCTGGTACCAGGACGGCGTGACGTAGCTATCGGCGCCCTGAAACACAGCGAGCACCGTCGCGCCATCGCGGATGTCTTTCCACTGGCTGTTCGCCCGGGCAAGATGCAGCCGCAGCACGCCTTTATCAGAGGCTTCTCCATCGAGGTGAAACGGAACCGGGTTGGCGAGCAGGCCTGAATTCCCCGATGTGATCAGCATGCCCAGCGGATAGGCCCGGATCAGCGCATGCTGGGTGCCGAGATCGTCTTCGCGGAAATGCGGCGGCTGGTACATTGCTGCGCCTCAGATCTTTCCGTCGATGTGGTTCTCGATCTGCGCGCCGAGGCCGGTCATCAGGTCCATGAACTCCGGAAAGCTGGTGGCGATGATCGAGGCGTCGTCGACCGTGACTTCGTGCTCCGATGCAAGACCGAGAACGAGGAAGCTCATGGCGATGCGGTGATCGAGATAGGTGACGACAGCAGCGCCGGACGCATTGCCGTAGCCCTTGCCGCCTGGACGGCCGCGCACGACAAGCGTCTCCTTGCCTTCATCGCAATCGACGCCGTTCAGCTTCAGACCTTCGGCAACGGCCGAGAGACGGTCGGACTCCTTGACGCGCAGTTCCTCGAGACCGAGCATCGTCGTCGTGCCCTCCGCAAAGGCTGCGGCGACCGCGAGGACGGGATATTCGTCGATCATCGATGGCGCACGATCGGCGGGAACGGTGACGCCCTTGAGGTCGGAGCCGCGGACACGCAGGTCGGCCACATCCTCGCCACCGGCGCTGCGGGCATTCATCACCTCGATATCCGCGCCCATTTCCTGCAGCGTCAGAATAAGACCGGTGCGGGTAGGGTTCATCAGGACGTTCATGATGGTCACATCCGAACCCGGTACCAGGATGGCGGCCACAAGCGGGAACGCAGTCGACGACGGATCGCCGGGAACATCGATCACCTGCCCCTTGAGATTGCCGCGACCTTCAAGCCGGATCGTGCGGACGCCATCCGCATCCGTCTCGACGGTCAGATCGGCGCCAAAACCCTGCAGCATCTTTTCCGTATGGTCGCGCGTCATCACCGGTTCGATCACGGTGGTGACGCCAGGTGTGTTGAGGCCTGCAAGCAGCACCGCGGACTTGACCTGCGCCGAGGCCATGGGCACGCGGTAGACGATGGGGTTGGGCGTGCGCGGACCACGCAGCGTGACGGGCAGCCTGTCGCCGTCCATCGACGTCACCTGGACGCCCATCTCGCGCAATGGATCGAGCACCCGGCCCATCGGCCGCTTGGACAGCGAGGCATCGCCGATAAAGGCGGACTCGAAATCGTAGACGCCGACGAGACCCATCGTCAGGCGGCAGCCGGTGCCGGCATTGCCGAAATCGAGAGGCGCCTGCGGTGCGAGCAGCGCGCCGTTGCCGGTGCCCTGGATGATCCACTCGGCGCCGACCTTGTCGATCTTTGCGCCCATAGCACGCATCGCCTTGCCGGTGTTGATGACGTCTTCGCCTTCCAACAGGCCGGTGATCCGCGTCTCGCCGGCAGCCAGGCCTCCGAACATGAAGGAACGATGCGAGATGGACTTGTCGCCCGGGATGCGGACGGTCCCGGTGAGGTTTGTCGATCTTCTCGACTTTGCCGGTTTGAGGGCAATCCCATGCGACATGATCGGTCCTTGCTCGTATGTCTTTGATTTCCGCCGTCGTTATCACAAAGCAAAAGGCGGGTCATTAGCCTGCCTGCCAAGGAATTCAGGAAAAGTTAGTCTTTGACATGGAGCCCGCCAGGCCTTATGGGGACCGGCTTAGATTTTTCACCCATTGATTGCCGCTTTATGCGGCTTCGCCGACCTGTTCGGCCATCTCATGAGGCTTTGATAGTGGCTAAAGCGGAACTCGGAACCAAGCGCACCGACCCGGATACCGGCAAGAAGTTTTACGATCTGAACCGCGATCCCGTCGTTTCCCCCTATAGCGGCAAGTCCTGGCCGTTGTCGTTCTTCGCCGAAAACAGCGCCGCTGCAAAGCTGGAGCAGGCGGAAGAAGAAGATGTCGAGGAAGTCGACGTTGAGAACCCAACTGTCGAGCCCGTCGCAACCGACGACGCCGACGATGCGGCAACCGGCGACGACATCCCGGATCTGGGCGACGACGATGATGTCGATATCGGCGACGATGACGACAACACCTTCCTCGAAGCCGACGAAGACGATGAAGACGACGACGTAACCGGCATTGTCGGCGTTGGCGGCGACGACGACGAGAATTGATCTTTCGACCTAAAGCCCGGTAATTTGAAGAAAAATTGCCGGGCTTTGAAAAACAGGCTTGCACTCTCCGAAAACCGGACGTAATAAGCCGCCACTCCGGTCAGCATCGCTGCTTCGGAGTTCCCAAGGACCGGAACACCCGGACCACCCTGATGGGGCTATAGCTCAGCTGGGAGAGCGCTTGCATGGCATGCAAGAGGTCAGCGGTTCGATCCCGCTTAGCTCCACCAAATCTTTCTCGCAATAAACCGACTGCTGAATAGAGGCCGACAAAGCTTAATTCGCGAAGTACGCGGCTGTGCTGTGTGCAGCTTTGGTCTGATGGATCCGGGTGCGGCGGGCGGCGAGTTTGCGGGTTTTGTGGGCCGCGTGCCGAAAGCGCTTCTTGGTGCGCTCGACTTCGCGCAGATAGCCGAGATCTGAGGCCAGAACCTCGTCCTGGTACTGCTGGCGGCGAGCATCCGCGATCTGGCGAACCACCAGGGCGCCGGTCCCTGCGAGAGTGGCGATCGCTGCAATCAGAATTAAAATTACCGTCATTGCCGTTTCCTCCATCCCCATAACGCGGAAGGAGCGCAAAGGTTCGCTTTCCCGCATTGGAGGTAGTGGAACACGGAACTGGTTACGGCCGATTTAAAGGTTAACCGATCGCCTTGTCGTTTTCGTCGAACCGGTGCAGCGAGGCCTTATCCGGTGTGGCAAAGACGATGTCGTCTGGACCATAGCGATGCTCGCCGAACAGACGGACCGTGATGAGGCCCGCCGTCTCGGTTTCGAGATAGAGGATGGTATCGGCGCCGAGGTGCTCGGCATGGACTACCTTGGCCTTCCATTCGCCGCTTTCTCGCGACAGAGCGATATGCTCCGGCCGGATGCCGATGGTCTTGATGCCGCTTTCGGAAAGCGTCTCGCCCGGGATAAAGTTCATCTGCGGCGAGCCGATGAAACCGGCGACGAAGACGTTGGCGGGCTTGTTGTAGAGCTCCATCGGAGACCCGACCTGCTCGATCGCGCCGGCGCTGAGCACGACGATCTTGTCGGCGAGCGTCATCGCCTCGACCTGGTCGTGCGTCACGTAGATCATCGTCGCCTTCAGCCGCCGGTGCAGGCGGGCGATTTCAAGCCGGGTCTGCACGCGCAGAGCCGCGTCGAGGTTGGACAACGGCTCGTCGAACAGGAAAAGCTTCGGTTCCCGCACGATGGCACGACCAATCGCCACGCGCTGGCGCTGTCCGCCGGACAGCTCGGCAGGGCGACGGGCGAGATAGGGATCGAGCGACAGAAGCGACGAGGCATTCGACACGCGCGTCTCGATCTCGGCCTTGTCCGTTCCGGCCTGCTTCAGACCTAGGCCCATATTGTCCTTCACCGTCAGATGCGGGTAGAGCGCATAGGACTGGAAGACCATGGCGATGCCTCGCTTGGCGGGCGGGGTCGTTGCCATTTCCTGATCGTCGATCCGGATCGAGCCGGATGATGCATCCTCAAGACCTGCAATGACCCTTAGCAGCGTGGACTTGCCGCAGCCGGAAGGGCCCACGAAGATGACGAATTCGCCATCCTGAACCTCGAGGTCGATGCCCTTCAGCACTTCATGATCGCCGAAGGCCTTTCGAATGGATTTCAGTTGCAGCGAACCCACGAGCGTATTCCCACTTCTGTCGTTTGGTGCATCCCGGACGTTTACCCACCCGGCACGATTGCTTGCGTTGCTTTCAGAGATAGATCGGCTTGCCGGTGCGGGCGCTTTCATCCGCTGCGAGGCAGATGCGCAGCGACTGGACCGCATCATCCATGTGCCTGGTGAGATCGATATCCTCGCGGATCGCCTTCAGCATATAGGCCTGCTCAAAATCGCAAAGCTCCTGATGGCCGGGTTCGCCGTCCATGGTCATATCCTCGTCGGGCCTGATGAACCTGCCGTCCGGACCGGTCTCGGCGCTGTGAAGGCGAATGACGGAGGTTTTGGTATGCGTGTCGATATCGTCGGACTTGGCATTGGGGTCCATGACGATCGAGACCGAGCCCTTCGGCGACATCACGTCCTTCACGAAGAACGCAGTCTCGGAAATCATCGGGCCCCAGCCAGCTTCGTACCAGCCGACCGACTTGTCATCGAAAATCACCTGAAGGTGGCCGTAATTATACATGTCGGGCGCAATTTCATCGGAAAGGCGCAGGCCCATGCCGCGCACTTCCACCGGCTTGGCATCGGTGATCTGACACATGACATCCACATAATGCACGCCGCAATCGACGATCGGCGGCGTCGTCTGCATCAGGGCCTTGTGGACATCCCAGGTCGGGCCTGATGATTGCTGGTTGAGGTTCATCCGAAAGACATAGGGCGGGCCGAGCTTGCGGGCTTCGGCAATCAGGCGGATCCAGGACGGATGATGGCGCAGGATATAGCCGATCACCAGCTTCTTATCCGCGGCCTTGGCAGCGGAAACGACGCGCTCGGCATCGGCAACCGTGGTTGCCAACGGCTTTTCGACGAACACGTCGCAGCCAGCTTCGAAGGCGGCAACCGCATAGTCCGCATGGCTGTCGGAATAGGTGCAGATGGCGCAGAGGTCTGGCTTCAGGTCGACAAGGGCTGTCAGGAAATCGGCATGGATCTCGTAGCCGGCAAGGGCCGGATCGAGCGTCGGCTTCGAGCGGTTGACGAGACCGACGATCTCGAAGCCCGGATTGTTGTGATAGGCCAGCGCATGGCTGCGGCCCATATTGCCGAGGCCTGCGACGAGAACGCGGATCGGCTTTTCGGTTGAACTCACTTGACGGCTCCAGACGTGATGCCGCGGATCAGTTGCCGCGAGAAGATGACGTAAAGGACGAGGATCGGCAGGATGGCGAGCGACAGGGCTGCCAGCACCGCGTTCCAGTTGGTGACGAACTGGCCGATGAAGATCTGCGATCCGAGCGTTACCGTCTTGGTGGCCTCAGACGGTGCAAGGATCAGCGGGAACCACAGGTCGTTCCAGATCGGGATCATGGTGAAGACGGCAACCGTTGCCATGGCCGGCCTGATCAGCGGCAGGACCAGGCGGAAGAAGATCGCATATTCCGAAAGACCATCGATGCGGCCGGCATTCTTTAGGTCATCGGAGACCGAGCGCATGAATTCGGACAGGATGAAGATCGCAAGCGGTATCCCTTGCGCCGTGTAGACGAGGATCAACGCGGTGAGCGTGTTGACGAGGCCCGATGCGACCATGCCCTGCAGGATCGCGACCGTGCCGAGCCGGATCGGGATCATGATGCCGATCGCCATATAGAGCCCAAGAAGCGTATTGCCGCGGAAGCGATACTCGGACAGCGCAAAGGCCGCCATCGCGCCGAACAGCAGCACGAGAGCGATCGAGACGACCGTGACGATCATGCTGTTTTGGAAATAGCCGATGAAATCCGCCTGGCCGAGAACCGTCTGGTAGCCGATCAGGCTGAAGCTCGACGGTGTGGGAACCTGCATCGGATTGCGGAAGATCGAATTGCGATCCTTGAACGAGTTGATGATGGTGAGGAACACCGGAAACAGCGCGATCAGCGTGTAGGCGATCAGAGCCAGATGCACGAGGCTCGAGCGGAGCGGTGAAGAGCGTGCCTTGTTGGACATGTCCGGACGCCCCCCTTAGAACTGGTAGCGGCGCATGCGCCGCTGGATGGCGAAAAGGTAAAACGAGACCCCGGCGAGAATGATGACGAACATCACCGCGGCGATCGCTGCCCCCATGGAGCGATCTCCGAGCTGCAGCTGGAAACCGAAGAAGGTGCGATAGAGAAGCGTGCCGAGAATATCCGTCGACATATCGGGGCCGGCAAGCGCGCCCTGCACCGTATAGACAAGATCGAAGGCGTTGAAATTTCCGACGAAAGTCAGGATCGAGATGATGCCGATGGCCGGCAGAATGAGCGGCAGCTTGATCTTCCAGAACTGGCTCCAGCCGGTAATGCCGTCGCATTCGGCAGCTTCGACCACTTCTTCGGGGATGCTCAAAAGCGCTGCGTAGATCAGCATCATGGGTATGCCGACATACTGCCAGACCGAGATCAGGGAAACCGCGATCAGCGCCGGCCCGGACTGACCAAGCCAGGGCGCAAACAGCCATTTCGCACCGGCAAGGCTCATCAGCCAGGGCGCAACGCCCCAGATGGGCGAGAGGATGAGCTTCCAGATAAAGCCGACGATGACGAAGGAGAGAAGCGTCGGAAGAAAGATGGCGGTGCGGTAAAAGGCGGCGAAACGCAGTTTCGGCAGCGACAGGAGTGCTGCGAGCGCAATGCCGATCGGGTTCTGCACGCACATGTGGATGGCGAAGAAGATCAGGTTGTTGGTGAGCGCATTCCAGAAATCGCGCGCCCAGCGGACATCACCGAAGAGGACCTGGTAGTTTGCAAAGCCGACGAAGGACTGAGCACCATCGACAGTGTTGTAGAACGAAAGCCTGAGCGTCTCGATCAGCGGCAGGATCATGATCGCCGTGTAGACCAGCAGCGCCGGCGCCATGAAGACGACGATATGCCAGCGGAACGGGCGCTTGATCGATACCGGCTGCAGGGCAGATGAAGGGTGGATGTCGCTCATGGCTTTGCCTGTTTTCTTGTGCTTGCGCTGGCGCAGCATGATCACGATACCTCCCCCTTGAAGGGGGAGGTCGCAGCGAAGCTGCAGGTGGGGGTGACACCACACGCACAAGGATCACCCCACCCCGGCCCGTCGGGCCGACCCTCCCCATCAAGGGAAGGGGAAGCTTGTCACTTACCTGGCTTGTACCAGCTGTCGAGGCCCTTCTGGAGCTTTTCGGCGGCAACGGCCGGAGTATCGGTGCCGTTGATGACGTTGGCCGATTCGACCCAGGTCTCGTTTTCGAGGTTCGGGGTGCCGCGCGACAGGATCTGATAGGTCGAGCGGACCGTCGGCTTGTATTTTTCACGCCAGGAAACGAATTCCTGCGCCATCGGATCTGCCATCTTCACCGGCGACGAATTCAGACTGAAGAAGCCCGGAAGAGAATTGGCGTAGATCTCGGCGAATTCCGGCGAAGCAACCCAGGTGAGGAACTTCTTGGCTTCTTCCGGATGCTTGCTCTTGGTGTTCAAGCCAACGCCGATATCCGGATGGTCGGAGATGTAGCCGGTTTCGCCAGCCTTGAGCACCGGCGGCGGGAAAGCGCCCATCTTGAACTGGGCCTGGCTGGTGAAAAGCGCAATTTCCCATGAACCGGCAGGGAAGATCGCCGCGCGGCCGAGCGTGAAGAGGTTCTGGCTATCGGCGTAGGTCTGGGCTTCGAAACCGTCGCCGAGATAAGGCTTCCACTTGGCCAGTTCTTCGTAGGGCTTGACCCATTCCGGATCGGTCAGCTTCTGCTTGCCTTCGATCAGCGCCTTGCGGCCTTCCTCGCCCTTCCAGTAGTTCGGGCCGATGTTCTGGTAGCCCATCGTTGCTGCTTCCCAGAGATCCTTGGTGCCCATGGCAAGCGGGATGAACGTACCGTCAGCCTTGATCTTGTCGAGCGCGGCGTAGAATTCTTCGTTCGTCTTCGGCACCGCGATCTTCAGCTGGTCGAAGGCGTCCTTGTTGTAGATGAAGCCGTGGATGACGGATGCCATCGGCACGCAGAAGGTGGACTTGCCGTCGTCTGTCGACCAGGCGGCCTTGGCGACCGGCGAGAAATTGCTCATGCCCGACAGGCTGGTGAGATCGACGAGCTGCTTCTTGTTGAAGAGTTCGAGCGAGGCATCGAACGGACGGCACGTGATGATGTCACCGGCAGAGCCTGCATCGAGCTTGGCGTTGAGCGACGCATTGTACTCGGTCGGTGCGGTCGGCGAGAAGTTGAGCTTGATGCCGGGGTTCTTCGCTTCGAAGGCCGGGATCAGCTTTTCTTTCCAGATCGCCAGATCGTCATTGCGCCAGCTCTCGATGTTGAGCGTGACCTCGGCCGCAGACGCTGCGCCCGCAGACGCGATCACCGTCGTGGCCAAAAGAATTGTTTTCAACAGGCTGTTCATGCTGTTCTCCCTTATTGGTTAGCGCCTTGCGGCGCGAGTCTCGGTCGTTTCCGTCATCTTCAGTTCCGCAAGTGCTTTCCTCAACACCTGATCGAAACGAATAAGCAGCGATTGTGCGGCGTCGATATCGGGGGCGCCTTCAGCCAGAAGCACGGCGATCTTCACCGATCCGTCCGCCACCTGCAGATATCTTACCGCCTCTTCGGCAGTCACGCCTGCGATATCGGCAACCATGCCGGCGGCGCGGGTGCGCAGCTTGGCATTGTCGGCGCGCAGATTGACCATGTGTCCGTCATGCACGTGACCGAGCTTGATCGCAGCCAGCGTCGACAGCATGTTGAATGCAAGCTTCTGTGCGGTCCCCGCGCCCATGCGCGTCGATCCAGCCACCATTTCCGGCGGCGTTTCGAGGAGGACGGCGACATCGGCATGATTGAAAAGGGGTGCATCGGGATTGTTGGCGAGTGCCACGACCCTGGCGCCACGGGCCCGCGCGAGCTCGGCGATCTTCAGAACGTAAGGCGTCGAGCCGCTTGCAGAAACGGCGAGAACGCAGTCTCCCGCCGCAATGACCGCTGCATCCTGATCGGCCAAGGCGACATCATCCTCCGGCGCGCCTTGTAGGTCGGCCAGAACGGACGTTCCGCCGGCAAGAAGAAGGACGATCTGCTCGCGTGCAATGCCGTAGGTTCCGGGAAGCTCGAGCGCATCGGCCATGGCCATCAGGCCGGAGCTGCCGGCGCCTGCATAGACAAGCTTTCCGCCACGCCTCAGAGCCGACGCAACGAGTTCCGCGGCATCCGCAAGAGCGGGGATCGCCGCATCGATGCTCTTGGCCGCCTGCTGCTGACCGGCAGCCAGAAGCCGAAGGATTTCGGTCGGGGCGCGCGTATCGAGCCCTTCCGTATTCCCGTGTCTGGCTTCGGTGGCTGTTTGGCTCATCCGTTTCTCCCTCACGCAAAATGATGCCAAAAAAATACCAATTGTCCAGCAGGAAATTAACGAAAGTTACCCACGGAAACACGGCAGCTGTCGCTCAGGACTAATAATCGAGTTTAAATAGCGTGTTAGCCGTGATTTGTCCGCATCAATAATTTCGCCCTTGGTAAATGGTATTTTTTTGGTATCATTCTTCGTGGAGGTATCCATGGCGGATTACGTGATCGGGATAGATGGCGGCGGGACAAGCTGCCGGGCGGCGCTGGCCGACATGAACGGCACCCTGCTCGGCCGCGGCAAGAGCGGTGCCTCCAATATCCTGACCGATCCCGACACCGCCCTCCGGCATATTGCTGAAGCCGCGAAGCAGGCGTTCGAAGAAGCAGGACTCACGCCGGATCTTTCATCCGCATCTGCAATCCTGGGTCTTGCCGGCAACAATGTCGGCGGCGCGGTGGGCTATGTGACCGAACGTCTCCCCTTTGCCAGATCGCAGATCGTTTCTGACGGCGTCATCGCCTTGCAGGGCGCGATCGGTGACGAAGACGGTGCGATCGGCATCGTTGGGACCGGGACCGTCTATATCATTCGCAGCCACAGTCAGTTCAGATCCGTCGCCGGCTGGGGGTTTCAGGTGAGCGATCTCGGCAGCGGCGCAAGGCTCGGGCAGCTCGCACTGCAGGAAACCCTGCTTGCCTTCGACCGGATAAGGCCGATGACGCCGCTCTGCGAGGCGATCTTGGCCGAGTTCGACAACAATCCGGAACTGATCGTCGATTTTGCCAGGCTGGCCAAGCCTGGCGACTTCGGTCGTCAGACTCCAAAGGTTTTCGACTATGCTCGCCGTGGCGACGAGACGGCTTTGCGGATCCTCCATACCGGTGCTGCCGGGATCGACGAAGCGCTCGACACCGTTACCGCGCTGTCCGGTGACAAGACCAAGCTCTGCCTGCTCGGTGGCCTTGCACCGCTTTATCCTCCCTATCTTGCCGAGAGGCACAGGCTCCGTCTTTCCGAGCCGCGGGCCGACGCAATGACCGGCGCCGTCGAACTGGCCGTCAAGGCCTTCGCACCTGGAGCCCGGATGGAGGCGTGCGCATGAGCGAGGCGCTGACGGCCATCTTGCCCCTCGACGGCCTGCAGTCCGGCGGCTCCGGCCCGCTTTATCTCAAGCTGCGCCAAAGCCTGGAAGATGCGATCCGGTCCGGCAAGCTCGGTCACGGCGACGCGCTTCCCGCGGAGCGGGATCTCGCCGACTATGCGAGCGTCAGCCGCGTCACGGTGCGCAAGGCCGTCGACGATCTTGTCCGGGACGGGCTTCTGACCCGCCGCCATGGATCCGGGACCTTCGTGGTAAAACCGCTGTCGCGCGTCGAGCAACCCCTGACCAAGCTGACATCGTTTACCGAGGACATGGCACGGCGTGGCCTGGTTTCCCGATCGGAATGGCTGGAGCGCGGATTGTTTCATCCCTCGCCCGAAGAGATGATGATGCTGGGTCTCGCACCCGGCACGATGGTTGCCCGGATCGGACGTTTGCGCTTTGGGAACGACATGCCGCTTGCCATCGAGCGCGCCAGCATATCGGCAGAATTCCTGCCCGACCCGGTATCGCTCCAGCAGTCGCTCTATGCGGAACTGGAAAAGAAGGATGCGCGACCGGTACGCGCCATCCAGCGGATCTCCGCGACCAATCTGAAAAAGATCGACGCCGGCCTGCTCGAAGTGCCCATCGAGGCGGCGGGACTGTCGATCGAACGCGTTTCCTACCTGGCCTCCGGCCGGGTGGTGGAGCTTACCCGCTCGCTTTACCGCGGCGATGCCTATGATTTCGTGGCCGAGCTTTCGCTTGGCGACAGCTGATCAGACGAGGATGACGATGAAGACCCATATGCGCCAGGAAATCGACGAGATACCGGAGGCGACGGCCCGATTGCTCGACCGTTCGGCGGCAGACATTGCCAAGGCCGGTCAGGCCCTGCGCGACAAGGATCCGGCCTTCCTGGTAACGATCGCGCGCGGTTCCTCGGACCATGCCGCGACGTTCATCAAATATGCGATTGAGTTGACAGCGGGACGTCCGGTTGCCTCGCTCGGACCATCGCTTGCCTCAATCTACGGTGCCAATCTGCAGCTTGGCGGTGGTGCTGCGATCGCCATCTCCCAGTCCGGCAAGAGCCCGGACATCGTCGCGATGGCGGAGGCTGCGACCCGGTCAGGGGCGGTGACGATTGCGCTGACCAATACGCTCCCGTCGCCGATCACCGAGGCATCGCTTTATGGGGTCGACATCAATGCGGGTCCGGAAATTGCCGTTGCGGCAACCAAGTCCTTCGTCAGCTCGATTGTCGCCGGTCTCGCCCTTCTCTCCGAATGGACCGGTGACGACGGGCTGAAGGCGGCGGTTCGCGCCATGCCCGGCCATTTCGATGAAGCCATCAAGCTCGACTGGAGCGCGTTTGCGAGCGAACTCGGAGATGCTGATTCGCTCTACATGCTCGGCCGCGGCCCGGCGCTTGCGATCGCCAGCGAGGCTGCGCTCAAATTCAAGGAAACGTCCAACATGCATGCGGAGGCCTATTCTGCGGCCGAAGTCCTGCATGGTCCGGTGGCGCTCGTCGAAAAGCGCTTTCCGGTACTGACCTTTGCCGCGAGGGACGCGGCGGAAGCTTCCGCGGTGCAGATCGCAGACAATTTCGCGGCCAAGGGCGCGCTCGCCTACGCGACCTCCGACAAGGTCACGGCTGCCCGAAAGCTTCCCTTTGTCGCAACCGGCCATCCGCTGACCGACGCGCTGGCGCTGATCGTGCCCTTTTACGGTTTCGTCGAAGCCTGGTCGCGGTCGAAGGGGTTTGATCCCGATCAGCCGGCAGCCCTCAACAAAGTCACCGAAACCCTATGACCGACCTCAAGGCTCTGACTGCAAACCGCATCTTCGACGGCGCCGACTGGCATGAGAATGCCGCGGTCGTGTTTTCGAACGGCCGGATCGATCACATCCAGCCTTCGGTTTCGCTCGCACCTGAGATCGAGAGGATCGACGGTGGCGAGATCATCGCTCCGGGTTTTATCGACCTGCAGGTAAATGGCGGCGGTGGCGTGCTCCTCAACGAAGAGCCGACGGTCGAGGGTATCGCCACGATCTGCGCCGCCCATGCGAAGTTCGGGACGACGGCACTGTTGCCGACCTTGATCACCGACACGCCTGACATTTCCGCCCGGACTGTTGCCGCCGGTATCGATGCGAAGACGCGGGGCATTCGCGGCTTTCTCGGACTGCATCTGGAAGGACCGCATCTGTCCGTTGCCCGCAAGGGAGCGCATGATCCTACGCTCATCCGTCCGATGGAGGATCGCGACCTCGATCTGATGCTCTCCTGCGGACGGGCGCTCGATGTGCTGATGGTGACCATTGCGCCGGAAAGCGTGACACAAGAACAGGTCACAAAGCTCGCAGACGCCGGCATCATCGTCAGCCTCGGTCACACGGAAGCAAGCTACGATACGGCGGCGGCCTATGCCAAGGCCGGCATTCGCACCGTCACGCATCTCTTCAACGCCATGAGCCCGCTCGGTCACCGCGAACCGGGGCTGGTCGGGGCGGCGCTCGATACCGGAGCGCTTTATGCAGGCCTGATCGCCGATGGCATCCACGTGCATCCCGCCGCAATGGGGGCAGCGCTGCGCGCCAAGGCAGGTCCCGGAAAGGTCTTCCTGGTGACCGATGCGATGTCGACGATCGGGACAGACATGACATCCTTCACGCTCAACGGCCGCGAAATTCTGCGCAAGGATGGCCGGCTGACCCTGGCCGACGGGACACTGGCCGGCGCCGATATCGACATGATCTCGTCGGTTCGATACGTGCACCGCAATCTAGGCCTGTCGCTGGAGGAGGCCCTGCGCATGGCATCTGCCTATCCCGCGCAAGCTGCTCGCATCGAGAACCGGAAAGGCTTTCTGAAGCCCGGATATGATGCGGATTTTGTCGTGCTTGGCGCGGATCTTTCCATGAAAAGCACCTGGATTTCAGGAGAATGCGCGTACGCTTAAGGGCTGAAGGGCCTATCCCGCCAGCGGGAAATCGATCCGGACTTTCAAGCCTGTGCCGCCTGAGCCATCGTGAAGCGACAGGGCCGCGCCGTGAAGGCGGGCGATTTCTTCGACGATCGGCAGTCCGAGACCGGTGCCGGATGCATCGCCGCGGCCGAGACGGCCGAACCGTTCGAGCACGATAGCTCGCTTCTCGGGCGGAATACCCGGGCCGTTATCCTCCACTTCGAGCCGGGCCGTCTCGCCACTCCGTTCGATGCGGACGGTGACCTCCGTGCCGGAGCCCGCATGAAGGATCGCGTTGACGATCAGGTTCTTCACCAGTTCTCCGATCAGCAGCGGCTCGACATTGACTTGCGTTACGCCCTCTCCTTCGAACCCGAGGTCGATGCCACGATCGGCGGCGCCCGGAACATGATCTCCCGTCAGGCCGCGAACGAGATCAGTGAGATCGAGCTTGCGGAACGCTGCCGAGCGTCCTGCCGCATCGATCTTTGCCATCAGCAGCAGTTGCGCGAGGATATGTTCGGCACCGGCGACCGCTTCATCCGCCTTGCGGACTGCGGTCTTTGCCGAGGCCAGATCGTCCGCCCGGTCCGCAAGTGCGAGCTGTGTGCGCACGATTGCGAGCGGAGTTCGGAGCTGGTGGCTGGCATTGCCGGTGAAGTGGCGCAGGGCATTCAACGCGCTTTCGAGCCGCACCATGAATGAATTGACCGTATCGACCAGACCCTGGACCTCGTTCGGCACTCTTTCTCCGATCGGATGCAGATCGTCCGGGCTGCGCTCGGCGATCGCTTCGCTGAAGCGATAGAGCGGCCGAAGCGACAGCGTGACGGCGATCCAGACGATCACGGCGGCACCGATGATCATGAAGAGAATTCGCAGCGCCGAGCGTATCAGGATGGTGCGCGTCAGCTGTTCACGGGCCATGGTGGTTTCGGCGACCGTGACGACGAAGGGAACCGAGCGGATGCCGGTCGACGCGGATCTGGCAAGGACGGCGACCCGGATGGGCTCGCCCCGAAAGCTGGCGTTCTCGAACGCCACCGCCTGGCCCTCGCGCCGCGCGATTGAGGGAAGGTTCTGGTAGCCGGTGATGAAGGTGCCGGGCGGCCCGTCGACGCGGTAAAAGACCCGGTCCTGCGCGGCAGAGGTCAGCATTTCCAGCGCCACATAGGGGATGTCGACCTCGAGCGCTCCGTCTTCCGCGACGATCACGCGCTCGGCGATCGCGAGAGCCGACCCCGCAAGCACGCGATCGGACACTTCATTGGCCGTATCGAGCGCCTCATCCCATGTGTCGAACATGGCGACGCCACCGATCAGCGCCGTCGAGAGAAGCAGCCACGCTAGGAGGCGGCGGCGGAGCGAATAGGCGGCTGTCGGCGTCATTCCGGAGAGGCCATTTTCTCGAGATAATAGCCGATGCCGCGGGCGGTCTTGACGGTCAGGCCGTAGACCGCAAGCCGCTTTCTTAGTCGGCTCACATACTGCTCGATCGCATTGGACGAGAGGTCGTCGTCGAACCCTGTCAGCGACCGAATGATCGCCTCCTTGGACACGACCTTTCCGGCCCGCATGAAGAGGAGTTCGAGAAGGGCCACCTCGCGGGCAGGGATATCGAGCGGTACGCCCTGGCTCGAAAAGGTTCGCGACGTCAGATCGAAAGTAACGCCGCCATAGGTGACGACAGAGCTTCGAAGGCCCGCCTGGCGGCGAAGAAGGACGCGGATGCGCGCCTCGAACTCCGGCACGTCGAACGGTTTCGTCATGTAATCGTCGGCGCCGAGATCGAGGCCTTTGACCCTCTCTTCCGGCGTGCCGCGGGCGGTGAGGATCATCACCGCCGCCCGGTTCTGGCGGGCGCGCATGGCCTTCAGAACATCGAGACCATCCATTTCGGGAAGGTTGAGGTCGAGAATAACCAGATCGTAGCTTTCGGCGGCGACCGTTGCCTCCGCCGACGTTCCGTCGGCCACGAGATCGACCACATAGCCGCTGCCGCGCAAAATCGCGGCAAGGCCCGATGCCAGCGTCTGATTGTCTTCGACAAGAAGGATACGCAAACCGTCATTTCCCCGTTCCGGCTGACTCTTATCGCCGGGACGCGGGGTTGTCACTGGACAGAGCAGCGTCTGCCGATAGCTCGCCTAGCTACGGCCGAGATAATCGGTCTTGCCGATGGGTACGCCTTTGTGGCGGAGGATCGCGTAGGCGGCGGTGAGATGGAAATAGAAGTTGGGCAGGGCAAACCCGAGAACGTAGTCGGTGGCTGTGAATTTCATCTCGCCGGACCGGGTCTTCAGCACGACCTCGGCCTCGTCGCGACCGGACATGCTGGCGGGAACGACGGTCTTCAGGAAGGCGACCGTCTTGTCGATGCGGGCATGGAGATCCGCAAACGTGACTTCGTTATCCTCCATCGCGACGTTTTCGAGCTGGCCGACGCGCACCGGGACGAACTTGGCCGTGTCGCTAGCGCGCTGGATCTGACCCGTCAGCGGCAGCATGTCCTCGATCAGGCACGCTTCGAGAAGCTGGCTTTGGGGAATGCCCTTCTCGTCGGCGAAGGCTTCGGCCTTCTTCAGGATCTCGGAGAGATTGGCAAATCCACGGATAAAGGCCGGGACGGAGACGTCGTAGAGGGAAAGCGACATGGTTATGACCTCAAAGGGCTGGTGGGGAAATCGCCATTGACAGGTAATAACGGCGACCGGCAATACAACAGGGGAGCGGTAAACCGCGAGCCCTGCATTCCGGACGCCAGTGATGGATTTCCAACGGCTTGCCGCAAGCGCCCGGGTCGGGCATTCTTGCCCGCAATGAAAAAGCTTCTCCTCTGTCTTTGTCTCATCGCTGCGCCGCATCTGGCCGTCGCGGAAGTGCTGATGTTTCCTGCCCTTTCGGGCAACAAGGATGCGCCTGTCCTTACCGTCTATTCGTCGCTGGACGAGCCTCTTGCCAAGCCGATGATCACAGGCTTCCAGTCGTCCAACCCAGATGTGGCGGTGTCCTACGAGGACATGCTGACGGGAGAGATCTACGACAGGATCGTGCGGGAGACCGACGCGGGCCGCAAGACAGCAGATTTCGCGTTTTCGTCGGCCATGGATCTCCAGGTCAAGCTTGCCAATGACGGTTACGCCCAGGCGAGCGACCTGCCGATGAGCGGGCGATGGCCCGAGTGGGCGAACTGGCGCAATACGGTTTACGCGCTGACCTTTGAGCCGGCCGTGTTCGTCTACAACAAGCCGAGTTTCAAGAACGAGGCGCCGCCTGCCACCCGCGCCGAGTTCATCGCGTTTCTGGCGCGCCAGGGTGACCAGGCGCATGGCCGCATCGGCACCTACGATATCGAACGCTCCGGCGTCGGCTTCCTGTTCATGTCGCGCGACCAGGAACAGTTCGGGGACATCTGGTCGGTGGTGCGGGCGATGGGCGAAGCGGGCGTCAAACTCTATTCGACAAGCGGCGCCATCCTTGAGAGGGTGGCGGATGGCCGTTTCCTGATGGGTTACAATATCGTCGGATCCTACGCCGCCGACTGGGCCTCACGGAACCCGAATGTCGGGATCGTCCTGCCGAAGGACTATACGGTGGTCATGTCGCGTATCGGGCTGGTGCCGCAAGCCGCTCAACGTGCCGATCTCGGAAAGCGCTACCTCGAATTCTTCATGTCGAAGGAGGGCCAGACGATCATGGCCCGCGAACTGCAGATCCCGGCCGTCAGTCCCGAAGTGTCCGGCAACAACACCGCAACGACGATGCGCGAGATGCTGGGTGGCCAATTGAAGCCGGTGCCGGTCAGCCTCGGGCTGATGGTCTATCTCGATCAGGTGAAACGGGCGCGGCTGATCTCGAAATGGAACGAGGTCTTGCGCCAGCAGTGATCAATTCTGGCGATTTTGAGGCATTTACCCTTGTCAAACAGACGCAGTCAGGGAAATGTCAGGTAGATGTCAGCTTGTTATGCTGCCTTAGAACCATTCGAGACCCGTTCGGAGGCGGACTCGATCGGTGACGGGAGGAGATCAACGGACGGCACCAGTCCGCTCAAATCGATCCTACCGTTGCGCCATCAAAGATTTCGTCCAAAAGGACGTCAACGGAGGACATACCCTTGAAACATTTTCTCATCGCATCTTTCCTCGCGGGCGCAGTCGCCTTCCCGGCCGTAGCGGCTGACTATTCGGTCATGGCACCGGCAGCGCCGGGCGGCGGCTGGGACCAGACGGCCCGCACCATGCAGGTCGCCCTGCAGCAGGAGAAGATCTCCAACCGCGTCCAGGTCATGAACGTTCCGGGCGCCGGCGGCACGATCGGCATCGCCCAGTTCGCCAGCCAGCAGAAGGGCAACCCGAACGCTCTGATGGTTGGCGGTTACGTCATGGTCGGCGCAATCCTCACCAACAAGTCGCCGGTAACCCTGAAAGACGTCACACCGATCGCACGCCTCACCGGCGAATACGAAGTGATCGTCGTCCCGACATCTTCCGACATCAAGACGATGGCGGATCTGGTCACCAAGCTGAAGGCTGATCCGGGTTCCGTATCCTGGGGTGGCGGTTCGGCTGGCGGCACCGACCATATCGGCGCTGGCCTCATTGCAAAGGCTGCCGGCGTAGACCCGACCAAGATCAACTACATCGCGTTTTCCGGTGGCGGCGAAGCGCTTGCCGCGATCCTGGGCAGCCAGGTGACGGCCGGTATCTCGTCCTACGGCGAGTTCGAATCGCAGATCAAGGCCGGCTCGCTGCGCCTGCTGGGGATCTCGTCCGACAAGAAGATCGACGGCATCGATGCCCCGACGCTGAAGGAATCCGGTCTCGACGTCGTGCTGCAGAACTGGCGCATGGTTGCCGCTGCTCCCGGCATTTCCGACGAGCAGAAGAAGACCATCACTGCCGACATCGAGAAGCTGGTAAAGTCCAAGACCTGGCAGGATAACCTGAAGACCAAGGGCTGGATGGACACCTACCTCTCCGGTCCGGCCTTCGATGAGCAGCTCGCCAAGGATATCGCTGCGACGGAAACCATCCTGAAGGACATCGGACTGGTCAAATGAGTTCTGAAAACACGACTACCGAACAGCGCCGCCCTGATTGGGCGGCGCTTGCCATTGCAGCCGTACTCGCGATCGTCGCCGCCGTCATCTTCATCGATGTGTCGCGGCTGACGAGTACGACTGGCTACTCGCCTGTCGGCCCCGCCTCCGTGCCCTACTGGATCGCTTTCGGCCTGATCGGCCTTGCCATCTGGACGGTCTTTGCGGCATTCCGTCGGGATTTCCCCGCGCGCGAACGGCAGGAATTCGGTCCCGTCGCCTGGGTTGTCGCCGGGCTTCTCGCCCAGATGATCCTGATCCGGTTCGTCGGGTTCTCGATTGCGACAGGCCTGCTTTTCGCTTTCGCCGCACGCGGCTTCGGTGCCCGTCGGCTGCATATCAGCATTCCGATCGGCATCGCGATCTGTCTCGCCATCTGGTACCTGTTTGCGGGCGTCCTGCAGCTTTCCCTTCCCGCCGGTCCGCTGGAAAACCTGCTCCTTTAACTTGGAGCCAGAGAGTTAATCCATGAGCACTTTCGAATTCCTACTTCAGGGTCTGGCCTCTGCCGCAGAGCCGATGAACCTGTTTTACGCGCTCGTCGGCGTAACGCTCGGCACGATGGTCGGCGTGCTGCCCGGCATCGGCCCGGCAACCACCGTCGCGCTGCTTCTGCCCGTTACCTACCAGCTGGATGCGACCGGCTCGCTGATCATGTTTGCCGGCATCTATTACGGCGGCATGTACGGGGGATCGACGACCTCGATCCTTCTCAACACGCCAGGCGAAAGCGCCTCGATCGTGACCGCGCTCGAGGGCAACAAGATGGCCCGTGCAGGACGCGGGGGGCCAGCGCTGGCAACAGCTGCGATCGGATCCTTCGTGGCCGGTCTGATCGCCACGCTCGCGCTTGCCTTCGTTGCACCCTATATCGTGAAGCTTGCCCTGGTGTTCGGTCCGCGCGAATATTTCGCGCTGATGGTTCTCGCCTTCGTCACAGTCTCCTCGGCTTTCGGAAACTCGACGCTGCGTGGCCTGACATCTCTGTTCATCGGCCTTGCTTTGTCGCTTGTCGGCATCGATCAGCTGACCGGCCAGAACCGCCTCTCCTTCGGCGTACCTGACCTTCTCGACGGCATCGAGGTCACGACCATGGCGGTTGCCATGTTTGCGATCGGCGAGACGCTGTTTATCGCCGCCCAGGGTGCCCAGGCTCCCGACAAGGTGGAAGCGATCAAGGGCTCCGTGTGGATGACCGCCCAGGACTGGGCGCGTTCTTGGAAAGCCTGGTTGCGCGGGACCGTCATCGGCTTCCCGATCGGCGCAATGCCGGCCGGTGGTGCCGAAATCGGCACGTTCCTCTCCTATGCGACCGAGAAGCGTCTTTCCAAGCATCCTGAAGAGTTCGGTAATGGTGCGATCGAAGGTGTTGCCGGTCCGGAAGCTGCCAACAACGCGTCCGCCGCCGGTACGCTTGTGCCGCTTCTGACGCTCGGTCTTCCGACGTCGGCGACGGCCGCCATCATGCTGGCCGGTTTCCAGCAATATGGCCTGCAGCCGGGCCCGCTGCTGTTTGTCACCAACCCGCAGCTGGTCTGGGGACTGATCGCTTCGCTTCTCATCGCCAACCTGATGCTGCTGGTATTGAACCTGCCGCTGGTCGGTCTGTGGGTGAAGCTCTTGACGATCCCGAAGCCTTGGCTCTATGCCGGCATTCTCGTGTTTGCGACGCTTGGCACGATTGGCGCAAATCCGTCGGTGTTCGAGCTTGGCATGCTGCTCGTCTTCGGTCTCGTTGCCTACATCATGCGCGTGTTCGATTACCCGATCGCGCCTGTGATCGTCGGCCTGATCCTTGGCCCGCTGGCCGAGCAGCAGTTGCGCCGTGCCTTGTCGATCAGCCAGGGCGACGTGACGGTGCTGTTCACCTCGCCGATCGCCGCAGGCCTGCTGCTCGTGGCAGCGGCTGCCCTGATCGTACCGCTGGTGCTGCGCATGCGCGGTCGTGGCAATGTGCTGAACCAGATGGCAGCCAGCGAAGACTGAGGACCTCAGCCTTCCCCCAACGAAACAAGCCCGGTCTTCCGAAAGGAGGCCGGGCTTTCTGTTTTGAAGGGAGTGTTGTGTCAGTGCCCGAACACGGACCAGCCGGTTTCATCCGCCAGCATTTCGAGCGCCAGCGAACCGACCAGCGAATTGCCGTTCTGATTGAGACCTGGAGACCAGACGGCCATCGATGCGCGTCCCGGCGCCACGGCCATGATGCCGCCGCCGACACCACTCTTGCCAGGAAGTCCGACCCGATAAGCGAACTCGCCGGAGCCGTCATAGTGGCCGCAGGTCAGCATGAGGGCGTTGATGCGCCGTGCCCGCTGGCTTGAGACCACGGTGTGCCCGGTCATCGGGTTGCGGCCATTGGCGGCGAGGAATAGACCGGCCCGCGCCAGCTGGGTGCAGGTCATGGAGATGGCGCAGTGGTGGAAATAGACGCCGAGCACATGCTCGACCGGATGCGAGAGCTTGTTGAAAGAGCGCATGAAATTGGCAAGCGCAATATTTCGGTAGCCGGTCGCTTCCTCGGATTTCGCAACCGACGGGTCGATCGCGATCGTTTCGTCATCCGCGAGATAGCGGACGAAGCGCAGGATCTCCCCGATCGCCTCGCGCGGCGTATGGCCAGCAAGAACGAGATCGCTGACGGCAATCGCGCCGGCATTGATGAAGGGGTTGCGGGGCTTTCCGGCCTCCTGTTCGAGCTGGACAATGGAGTTGAAGGGAGAGCCCGACGGCTCCCGACCGACCCGGTTCCAGGTGGTTTCGCCATGCTTGCCGAGTGCGAGCGTCAGCGTGAAAACCTTCGACACGCTCTGGATCGAGAAAGGTTCGGCACAATCTCCGGCGCTATGGACCTTGCCGTCGACCGTGACGACCGCCATGCCAAACTTGCGTGGATCGACATGGGCAAGCTGGGGAATGTAGTCGGCCACTTTTCCCTCGCCCAGCCGGCTCTGCAGCTTGGCGTGGATCCGATCGACGATGGCCTGCAGATCGTCCGTCATTGCTCACACTCCGAGATATCGATCCTGCAACCCTGGTGTCAGATCGGCTGGGGCGCCGATCCAGACGCTTCTGCCGTTTTCGAGGATGACGCACCGGTCGGCAACCGGCAAGAGCTCGGACAGCGTCTTGTCGACCAGGAGAATGGACAGGCCCTTCGTCTTCAACTGGCGCAAGGCCTTCCAGATATCCTGGCGGATGACAGGTGCAAGCCCCTCCGTCGCCTCGTCGAGGATCAGCAGCCGCGGATTGGTCATCAGCGCGCGTCCGATCGCCAGCATCTGCTGCTCGCCGCCGGAGAGCGATCTGGCCATCTGCGCATGCCGTTCCTCCAGACGGGGAAACAGGGCATTGATCTCTGAGACGGTCCATTCACCGGGTCTTGCGGCGGCGACCAGGTTTTCGTGAACGGTGAGGTTCGGGAAACAGCGGCGTCCCTCGGGCACAAGTCCGACGCCCAGCCGCGCCACCTTGTAGGGTGCCAGCTTCCCGGTGTCCTTACCATCGAAGACGATGCGGCCGGTTTTCGGGCTCAAGAGATTGCAGATCGACTTGATGGTCGTGGACTTGCCCATGCCGTTGCGGCCCATCAGCGCCACGACCTCGCCTTCCGCCACCGCAAATTCGACGCCGAACAGCGCCTGGCTGCTGCCGTAGTACGTCGCGATATCCTTGACATCGAGCAGCATCAGGCGTGATCCCCCAGGTAGGCGGTACGGACCGCCGGATCGCGCCTTATATCCTCAACCGTGCCGGTTGCGATGATGCGGCCGTAGACCAGAACCGAAATCCGGTCGGCCAGCGCGAAGACGGCATCCATATCATGTTCCACAAGCAGGATCGGTGCTTCCTGGCGCAGCGTATCGAGAAAGCCTGTAAGCCGTTTCGAACCTTCCGGCCCCATTCCCGCCATCGGCTCGTCGAGAAGCAGAGCCTTCGATTGCAGGGCCAGCGCCATGGCGATCTCCAGCTGGCGGCGCTCGCCGTGGGAAAGCTCGGCCGCCGGCAGGCGTGCCCGGTCGGACAGACCGACGCGCTCGAGGATCGCCATCGCAGGATCGATCAGCGATCTGTCGCGCATGACAGGTCGGAAGAAACCGAAACTCGACCCCTGCCTCGCCTGAACCGCCAGCATGACATTACGCAGCGCTGAAAACTCCGGCGCCAGCGACGACACCTGAAACGTGCGACCGAGCCCCCGTCGGGCGCGAGCGGCTGCACTCAGTGCGCCGATGTCTTCACCCGCGAGGCGGATCGTGCCGCTATCCTGCTTGAGCGTGCCGCAGATCTGGTGAATCAGGGTCGATTTTCCGGCACCGTTCGGGCCGATAAGTGCGTGGATTTCGCCGGGCTTCAGGTCGAGCGTGATGCCGTCGGTGGCACGAAGTGCTCCGAAACTCTTAACGAGATTGTCTGTCTGGAGAACCGGCTCAACCATGTTTCGTCTTTCCGGCAAGCAGGCCCAGCAATCCGCCGCGGGCAAAGAGCACCACGCCGAGAAGGATGAGACCGAGGAAGAACTGCCAGCGTTCGGTTAGGCCACCCAGCGCGAACTCGAACGCCACATAAAGCGCTGCACCGGCGAGCGGCCCGAAAAGCCTGCCGGTGCCGCCGAGAATGATCAGCACAATCAGTTCGCCAGACATGTGCCAGGCAAGCATGGACGGGCTGACGAAGCGGTTGAGATCTGCGTAGAGCGCGCCGGCAAGGGCCGTGATCATGGCCGAGATGACGAAACCTGCGAGCCGGATACGGTAGTGGTCAATGCCGAGGGCGGCGACGCGGATCTCGTTCTGGCGCGTGGCAACCAGCGCCGCACCGAAACGCGACGCACGGATCAGTGCGAAAAGGCCGATGCCGGCCAGAAGCACTGCATAAGCGACAAAGAAGAAATTCAGCGGGCGCATCGTGTTCGTGCCCGGAAACTGGTTGCGCACCGCGATCGAAAGCCCGTCCTCGCCACCGTAAGCCGGCCAGGATATCGCAAAATAATAGACCATCTGCGCGAAGGCGAGCGTGATCATTATGAAATAGACGCCCGAGGTCCTGAGGCTGAGCGCCCCGATGGCGAGCGCCACCACACCGGCTGCGATGACCGCGACAAGCCAGATGATCGGCATCTGCGCCGTGCCTGAGAGATCGAACAGAAGCGGTTCACCTGATAGCGCGTGGCTTGCAAGAACGCCGGCGGCATAGCCTCCGATGCCGAAAAAGGCCGCGTGGCCGAACGACACCATGCCGCCGAGGCCAAGCGCAAGATTGAGGCCGAGTGCGGCCAAAGCGAGGATGGCGATGCGGGTCGCAAGGGTTATGTAGAACGGCTGGCCGAGCGCGCTCGCGGCCAGGGGCACGGCGAGCAGCAGCACGGCCAGCGTGAGATTGACTGCGTTTTCGCGGGTCAGCACCATCGTTGAACGGCCTTCATGCATGGGCTGGCGGAAACAGGCCGCGAGGTTTCAACGACAGGATCACGGCCATGACCACATAGATCAGCATGGATGCCGCAGCGCCGCCGATCATGCCCGCCTGGGACGGGTCCATGAACAGGCTCAGCAATTGCGGCAGAAGAAGCCGGCCGAGCGTATCGGTGATGCCAACGAGCAGCGCGCCAATGAGCGCCCCCTTGATCGAGCCGATGCCGCCGATGACGATCACCACGAAGGCGAGGATAAGGACCGGTTCGCCCATGCCGACCTGGACCGATTGCAGCGGGCCGACGATTGCGCCGGCAAGTCCGGCCAGAGCGGAGCCCAGTGCAAAGACCAGCGTATAGAGCGTGCGGATATCGACGCCGAGCGCGCCGATCATCTCGCGGTCGCTTTCGCCAGCCCGGATGCGCATGCCGAGCCGGGTCTTGCCGATCAGCAGGTAAAGGCCGAGCGCCACCAGCGCACCGACGGCGATGATCGCCAGGCGGTAGACGGGATAGGTTGCATCCCCCTGCAGAGCGACCGCACCCTGCAGCAGCGGCGGAATATCGAGGTAAAGCGGGAAGGAGCCGAACAGCCAGCGGGTGCCTTCGGAAAAGATCAGGATCAGCGCGAATGTCGCCAGAACCTGATCGAGATGGTCGCGGTCATAGAGCCTGCGGATAACCAGGAGTTCGACGATGGCACCGGCTGCCGCCGCACAGGCAAGGCTGGCGACAAGGCCGAGCCAGAACGACCCCGTCCAGGCGGCAACGGCCGCGCAGGCGAATGCGCCGACCATATAGAGCGAGCCATGGGCGAGATTGATCAGGCCCATGACGCCGAAGATCAGCGTCAGCCCGGCAGACATGAGAAACAACATGACGCCGAGCTGGATGCCGTTCAGCAGCTGCTCGAGAGCAAGCGAGATGGTCACATGCTTCCCTTAGATCTTGCAGTCTTTGGCGTAGGCGTCGCCATGATCGGCAAAGATCTTCTCGACCGTCTTGTTGGTCAGAACGCCGTCCTTCTTCACCACTTCCGTCAGGTAGATATCCTGGATCGGATGCTGGTTGGTGTTGAACTTGAACTTGCCACGCGGCGACTGAATATCGGCTTTGAGAAGTTCGGCGCGGAAAGCGTCTGCATCCTTGACGTCCGCCTTGGCAGCGGCAGACGCGATCAGCTGGCCGGCATCATAGGCCTGAAGCGCATAGATGGACGGCAGGCGATTGTATTCGGCCTTGAAGTCGGTGACGAATTTGCGGCTGACGTCGGTATCGAAATCCGGAGCCCACTGCCCCGATGCCTTGGCGCCGAGCGCCGCATCGCCGATGGCCGGCAGGACGTCCTGGCTGAAGGAGAAGCCCGGGCCCATGACCGGGATCTTCACACCCGACTGGGCAAACTGCTTCATGAAGGAAATGCCCATGCCGCCCGGCAGGAAGACGAAGATGCCGTCGGCACCCGACGCACGCATCTGGGCGATTTCGGCAGCGTAATCGGTCTGGCCAACCTTGGTATAGACTTCGCCCGCCAGTTCGCCCTTGTAATAGCGCTTGAAGCCCGTCAGCGAATCCTTGCCGGCCGGATAGTTCGGCGCCAGGATGAACATCTTCTTGTAGGACTTGTTGGCATATTCGCCGACAGCTTCATGAAGATTGTCGTTCTGATAGGCTGCGTTGAAATAGAGCTTGTTGCAGCCGGCACCGGCCAGCGCTGCGGGTGCGGCGTTGGTCGAGACGTAGAACTTGTCCTGCGCGACCGCTCCAGGCACGACGGCCATCAGAAGGTTCGACCAGACGATGCCGGTGAGCAGGTCGACATTGTCGCTCTGGATCATCTTGTCGGCGATCTGGACGGCCAGTTCCGGCTTCTGCGCATCATCCTCGGTGACGACGGTGATATCCTTGTTGCTGGACTGCTTGATGGCCAGCATGAAGCCGTCGCGCGTATCGACCCCGAGGCCTGCACCGCCGCCTGATAGCGTGGTGATCATGCCGATCTTGAGCGGCTCGGCGATGGCCAGACCGGATGCGCCGAGGCTGAGTGCCATCGTGGCGGCTGCCAGGATTTTCTTCATCGTCATTCTCCCCTTTTTTTATCCCCTGCTCCGCCAATCCGTCGATGGCGGTGAACCCGTTACCTTCCACATTCGCCGGCAAACTTCCACAGCGTGCAAGCGCAAAAAGCATCACAAAGCAAACTATGCCGATGAGGCGATGCCTACGGAGACAAACGCAGGCTTTCCAGCGACATGTGCGGCAGGCTATGACGCGTGTCGGATCGAACAGGGGACTATTCCATGCGCCACGGAATCACCGATTGGGACGACGCCTATGCCAATGGCCCGAACATTCCAAAGGGTGATCTCTGGCCAGCCGCCTGGGTGGAACCGGCAAGACTGTACCGCGAAGCGCTCACGGCCGAGGGCCGTGCGAAGCTTGGCATTGCCTATGGCGACAAGCCACGCAATCGTTTCGATCTCTTCCTTCCCGCCGGAGAGCCGGCAGGCCTCGTCGTCTATGTCCATGGCGGCTTCTGGATCGCGCTCGACAACAGCTACTGGTCGCATTTTGCCCATGGCGCTTTGGAGAGCGGATATGCGGTGGCTCTTCCCGCTTACACGCTCGCGCCTGAAAACCGGATCTCTGAAATCACCCTCGAGATCGGCCAGGCGATCACGGCTGCGGCTGACCTGGTGGAGGGGCCGATCCGGCTTGCCGGGCATTCGGTGGGCGGGCATCTGGTCACACGGATGATCACCACCACATCGCCGCTTGCAGAGACCGTCCGAGACCGCATCGTCAACACGGTGTCGATCTCAGGCGTGCATGACCTTCGCCCGATCATGAGGACGAAGATGAACGAGAAGCAGCGGATCGATCCTGAGGAGGCGCAGCGCGAAAGCCCGGCCTTGCTGGAACCCATCCCGAACACGCGCCTCACCTGCTGGGTTGGCGGCAACGAACGCTCGGAATTCCTTCGACAGAACGCACTGCTCGCCAATATCTGGAAGGGTCTGGGGGCCGAGACCGAAGCCGTCGAGGAGCCGGACAGAAACCATTTCACGGTTCTGGACGGGCTATCCGATCCGAACCACCCGCTGACGAGAGCGCTTTTGGGCTAGCGTTTTGTCGCTAGAGAGACGCGGCGCCGCGGGCGGCCTGATCGTAATGGCCGGACAGGGCGCGAAGGCGGGCGGCGACATCCGACAAGGAGTCTGCGGACACTTCGGTTGCCAAAACGGATTTGACGAGCAGGCTTTCACGCATCGCCTTGTAGCGGGCACAGGCGGCAGCGCCCGCTTCCGTCACCATGACCAGCTTTTCCTTGCCGCGCCGGCCGGACTTGATCAGCTTCAGCCGTTCCAGCTTTTTGAGAGCGTAGGTCACCACATGGGTGTCTTCGATATTGAGGACGAGCGCGATATCGGCCAGCGTCTTCGGTTTGTTGCGGCTGTTGACGTTGTGGAGGACGAGAATGTCGACGGTCGAAAGGTCGGGCACTCCGGATGCCGCCATGCAGCGCACCATCCAGCGGCTGAACGCATGATTGAGCATGGTGAGGCCGAACTCGATTTCGGACAGAGCCGGCAGCGCGCCGCTTGCCAGGTGCTCCGAAGAAACGATCGGGCCAACAGTGTCTATCGGTTCGGACATGAGCTTCTCCGGAATGAGAGGGCGCCGCGGCACGATTGCCGCGGCGCTTCCGAAATCACATCTTCTTGTAGGCGTCCAGAATGGCGGCGCCATCTGCGCCGGCTTTCTTCGACCAATCCTCGGTCAGCTTGGCGCCGATTTCGGAAAGACCGGTCTTCAGTTCGGCGCTTGGTTCCAGAACCTGCATGCCGTTCTTCTTCAGCGTTTCCATGTAGGACGCCGTCTTTTCGGCGGCCATCGACCAGCCGCGGGTTTCTGCAGCCGCAGCCGCATCCGTCACGGCTTTCTGCGTGGCGGCGTCGAGGGCTGCGAACGCAGCCTTGTTGACGAAGATGACGTTCTTCGGGATCCAGGCCTGGGTGTCATAGTAGTGGGTCAGTGATTCCCAGATCTTGCTGTCGACGCCCGTGGCGCTGGATGTCATCAAGCCATCGACGACACTGGTTGCCAGAGCCTGCGGCAGTTCGGCGGCCTGGACGGTGACCGGCTGGGCGCCGACCAGTTCCGCAATACGCGATGTGCCGACATTATACGCGCGCCACTTCAGACCCTTCAGGTCGGCAACGGTGTTGACGTCCTTCTTGGTGAAGAGGCCCTGTGGCGGCCATGGCGTGGTGTAGAGGAGCTTCAGGCCCTGCTTGTCGAGCGCCTGTTCGATAGCGGGCTTCGACGCTGTGTAAAGCTTCTTGGACTGTTCGAAGCTGGTGGCGAGGAACGGCACGACGTCGATCCCGAAGACCGGGTTTTCGTTTTCGTGCAGCGACAGCAGCACTTCGCCCGCCTGCGCCTGGCCGGTCTGGACCGCGCGCTTGATATCGGGGGCCTTGAAGAGGGAGGCATTCGGATGAACGGTGATCTTCAGCTCACCCTTAGTGGCCGCATCGATGTCCTTGGCGAACTGGTTGAGGTTCTCGACATGGTAGTTGGTCGGTGGATAGGCGGACGGCAGGACCCAGTTGGCTGCGAAAGACGATGCTGTGGACGCGAGGAGCGCGGCTGCGGCAATGCCGAGGCGGGCGAGTTTTCCAGTGACCTTCATTTTCAGTTCCCTCTTTGTGATTAACCCGGGAATGCCATTTTCGGCAGAACCATCACGATTTCCGGGAAAACCGTAATGATGGCGACGGTCGCCACAAGCAGGAAAAAGAATGGCAGCGAGGCTTTTGCCACCGTGAGGCTATCGCGCCCGCTCATCGTCTGCAGGACGAAGAGATTGAAGCCCACGGGCGGAGAGACCTCCGCCATCTCGACGATCAGCACCAGGAAGATGCCGAACCAGACGAGGTCGAAGCCGGCCTGCTGGATCATCGGCAAAACGACAACCGTGGTGAGGACGATCATCGAAAGACCATCGAGTGCCGCACCAAGCAGAATATACATGATCGTCAGCACGGCGATCAAAGCGTAGGGGCTGAGGTTGAAGCTATCCACCCAGGCAGCCAGCGCGTTCGGAATGCCGGTATATCCCATGGCGATCGACATGAAGCCGGCGCCCGTCAGGATCAGCATGATCATGCAGGTGAGACGTGTCGCACCCATGACGCTGTCCCAGAAGGACTTCCAGCTGAGCGTTTTCGACCACGCCGCAATGGCGAGCGAGCCGGCCACACCCCATGCCGCACATTCCGTCGCCGTGGCCCAACCGAGCAACAGCGTTGCGAAGACGACGATGATCAGGAGGCTGACCGGAATGAGATTGGCCGATTCCTTCAGTTTTTCCTTGAAACTCATTTTGGGCGGCGCAGGCGGCTGCTTGTCGGGGTTGAGCAGCGACCAGACGACGATATAGCCGCAATAGAGGACCATCACGATCAGGCTCGGCAGGAATCCGGCGAGGAAGATCTGGATGATCGAGACGTTGGCAGCGACCGCATAGACGACCATGGTGATCGACGGCGGAATGAGAATGCCGAGCGTGCCGGCACCGGCCAGCGAGCCGAGGCTGACCATTTCGTCGTAGCCGCGCTTCTTCAATTCCGGCAGTGCGATCTTGGCGATCATTGCCGTGGTTGCAGCCGAGGAGCCGGAGATCGAGCCGAACAGGCCGCATCCGAGAACGTTGACATGCATGAGCCTGCCCGGCAGCCAGCCAAGCCAGGGCGCCAGCCCCCGGAACATCTCTTCGGACAGCTTTGTCCGGAACAGGATTTCGCCCATCCAGACAAACAGCGGCAGCGCCGCCAGCGACCAGGACGCGCCATTGCTCCAGGAGTTGGTGGCCAGCACCGCGCCAAACGGGATGCCCGGCACGAAAAGCATGGCAATCAGGCCGCAGATCAGCAGCGAGACGCCGATCCAGACGCCGGCGGCGAGAAGCGCCAGCAGCGCGACGAGGACGACGCCGGCAATTTCGACGAGTTCGATCGTTCCCATGTGTCAGGCCCCGCTCTGCATTGCGCGTTCGATCACTTCTTCGGCGGTTTCGGCAGGCGGCTTTTCGTAGCGGGGCGACCCACCGAAAAGCACGTGCAGAAGCTCGTCCGTCATGGCGACAGCCAGGATGATCAGGCCGCCGGAAAAACCCATCTGCGGGATCCACAGCGGCATGGCGATCACCCCCTGGGCGAGATCGTTAAAACGCCACGAGGTGACGTTCATGTCGAAAGCGTACCAGGCGAAATAGATGGCAGCGGCGGATCCCACCAGCAGCGCAAAAATCTCGACCATCTGGCGAGTGCGGCCGGTGAACCTCTCCACCAGCAAGCCGACGCGGATCATTTCGCCGGAGCGGAATGTATGGGCGAGACCAAGGAAGGCAGACGCCGCCATAGACCAGGACGCGAAATCGTCGCCGGCCGGGACGTCTATCCCAAGCGGGCGGCCTGCGGATAGCGCAAGCATGATCAGGAAGATCGCGATCAGGAACAGGCCGGCCAGCCAGCCGGACACGAGGTACAAACCGTCCAACCCTTTGCGGAGCCATTCGGGGAAGATGCTGTGACGTGGATCAACGGTGGACACGGTTTGCCCTCCGCACAAGAATGCGTAGATCGCTCATGTGGCTTCCCCTCGGTTGCCTTTGCGGCGCGGCTCTTGTGGCCACTTTGCCTGTTATATTGGCATGATGCCGTATTGGGCATTTTCATGTCAATCGATCATTGACGTTTTATCGACGAAATGTTCTCGTGCCTCGAAATCGATCTTTATGGGGGGCATCGCATGGCGCAAGATAAGTGGGATTTCTGGATCGACCGCGGCGGCACATTCACCGATATCGTCGGGCGCAAGCCGGACGGGACGCTGGTGGCTCACAAGGTCCTTTCGGAAAATCCCGAAGCCTATCGCGATGCCGCGCTGCAGGGCATTCGCGAGCTTTTGCAGGTGGAAGCCGGTCAGCCCATACCCGCCGAATTAGTCGGCGCGGTGAAAATGGGAACGACCGTCGCCACCAATGCGCTGCTGGAGCGAAAGGGCGAGCGGACGCTGCTCGTGACCACGCGCGGCTTCAAAGATGCGCTGGCGATCGGGTATCAGGCCCGCACCGACATCTTTGCGAAGAAAATCATCAAGCCCGAACTGCTCTATACAGCGGTCGTGGAAGTCGACGAGCGCGTCCGGGCCGACGGAACCATCGAAGCCGAACCGGACGAACCAACGGTGCGCGCGAACCTGCAGGCACAATTCGATGCAGGCTACCGCGCCATCGCCATCGTCTTCATGCACGCGTATCGTTATCCGGCTCATGAACAAGTTGTCGCAATGATTGCGCGCGAGATCGGCTTTGCCCAGGTCTCTGTAAGCCATGAGGTTTCGCCGCTGATTAAGCTCGTCGGCCGCGGCGACACGACCGTCGTCGACGCCTATCTCTCGCCGATCCTGCGCCTTTACGTCGATCAGGTGGCAAGCGAACTCGGCACAGACGCGGAGAGTGCAGGAAAAGACGGCCCGCAGCTGATGTTCATGCAGTCTTCCGGTGGGCTTACCGCTGCACGACTGTTCCAGGGCAAGGATGCAATCCTTTCCGGCCCGGCCGGCGGTGTCGTCGGCGCGGTCGAGACCTCGCGACTTGCCGGGTTCGACAGAATGGTCGGCTTCGACATGGGCGGCACATCCACCGATGTCTCGCACTATGACGGAGAGCTCGAACGCTCGTTCGAGACCGAAGTCGCAGGCGTGCGGATGCGCGCGCCGATGATGTCGATCCACACGGTCGCGGCCGGCGGCGGCTCCATCCTGCATTTCGAAAACGGCCGTTTCCGCGTCGGCCCGGATTCCGCCGGCGCCAATCCCGGCCCGAAAGCCTATCGCCGCGGCGGCCCGCTCACCGTCACCGATGCGAACGTGATGCTGGGCAAGCTTTCACCGGAGCTCTTCCCTAGGATTTTCGGGCCCAACCGCGATCAGCAGCTGGATGCCGGCTCCGTGCGCACAGCTTTCGAGGAGATGGCGACGGTGGTCGGCGATGGCCGAACGCCGGAACAGGTGGCGGATGGTTTCCTTGCCATCGCGGTCGAGAACATGGCCAATGCCGTCAAGAAGATCAGCGTGCAGCGCGGCTACGACGTTACGCATTATGCGCTGACTTGCTTTGGTGGCGCCGGCGGTCAGCATGCCTGCCTGACGGCAGACGCGCTCGGCATCTCGACGGTCCTGATCCATCCGTTTTCCGGTATCCTGTCTGCCTACGGGATGGGTCTCGCCGATATCCGCGCTACCCGCCAGCGTACGGTCTCGCGGCCGCTTGCCGAAGCGCTGGCGTCGCTTGACCCGGTTCGCGACGAACTATCCGCCAGCGTGCTTGCGGAAATGGGCTCGCAGGGCGTGGCGCAAGCGCAGACCGAGGTTCTGCACCGTGCCCATCTTCGCTATCAGGGCACGGATACGACCCTTTCGGTCGCGGTGACAGATACAGCCGAGATGACGGCCGCGTTCGAGACTGTCCACCGGAAGCAGTTCGGCTTTATCTTCGAGAACCGCGAGATCATCTTCGAGGCCTACGAGGTCGAGGCGATCGGCGGCGGTGCCGATGCTTCGGAGCCTGAGTTTGCGCTGGACGACGCGGCCCCAACGGCTGCGGAGCACACGCGGTTCTATTCCACCGGCGCATGGCGCGAGGCACCTGTCTATCGCCGCGCCGACATCAATCCCGGTGCGCGCGCGAGCGGTCCCTGCCTGATCGTCGAGCCGCACCAGACCATCGTGATCGAGGACGGGTGGGCATTCGAAGTGACCCGGCTCAACCACGTCGTCCTGAAGCGTATCGTCACGCTCTCGCGTGCCAAGGCTGTCGGCACCCAGGCCGATCCCGTTCTGCTCGAGGTCTTCAACAACCTGTTCATGTCGATTGCCGAGCAGATGGGCGTGACGCTGCAGAACACGGCGTCGTCCGTCAACATCAAGGAACGGCTGGATTTCTCCTGCGCCGTGTTCGACGAGAACGGCGCGCTGGTCGCCAATGCGCCGCATATGCCTGTTCATCTCGGATCGATGGATCGATCCGTCGAAACCATCATTGCGCAGAACCAGGGCAAGATCCGTCCCGGCGACGTCTTCGCGTTGAACGCGCCCTACAATGGCGGAACGCATCTGCCCGATATTACCGTGGTGACACCGGTGTTCGATGACGCGGGTGAGAAAATCCTGTTCTACGTCGCCTCGCGCGGTCACCACGCCGATGTCGGCGGTACAGCGCCGGGATCGATGACACCGCTGGCGACCACGGTCGACGAGGAAGGCGTGCTGTTCGACAACGTGCTTCTGGTCGACCGCGGCCGATTCGACGAGGCGGGCATCACCAACCTCCTGTCCGACCATCCCTACCCTGCCCGCAACGTTGCACAGAACGTCGCGGATCTGAGGGCGCAGATCGCGGCCAATGAAAAGGGCGTCTACGAAATGCGACGGATGATCGCGCAATTCGGGCTCGATGTCGTGCAGGCCTATATGGGCCACGTCCAGGACAATGCGGAGGAAAGCGTTCGCCGTGTTCTGGAAAAGCTTGGCGACGCGGAGTTTTCCTACGCGACCGACCAGGGCAGCACGATCAGGGTCAAGATCACCATCGACAGGCAAAAGCGCGAGGCGACGGTCGATTTTACCGGCACCAGCGAGCAGAAAAAGAACAATTTCAATGCGCCCGAACCGGTGACGCGCGCGGCCGTTCTTTACGTGTTCCGCGTGATGGTGGAGAGCTCGATCCCGATGAATGCCGGGTGCCTGAAGCCGATCCGCATCATCGTGCCTGATGGTTCGATGCTCAAGCCGCAATATCCGGCAGCGGTCGTTGCCGGAAATGTCGAGACGTCGCAGCACGTGACGAATGCTCTGTTCGGCGCGCTGGGTGCGATCGCAGCAAGCCAGGGCACGATGAACAACCTGACCTTCGGCAACGCCACCTACCAGTATTACGAGACGCTGTGCTCCGGTTCGCCGGCCGGCCGGTTCAACGACGGTAGCGGCTTTGCCGGCACCGACGCTGTCCATGTGCACATGACCAACTCGCGTCTCACCGATCCGGAAATCCTGGAGACCCGGTATCCGGTGCTGCTGGAAGACTTCCTAATCCGCGACAATTCCGGCGGACAGGGTCAGTTTGCGGCCGGCGACGGCACAAAGCGGACGATCCGGTTTCTCGAAACGATGGACTGCGCCATCCTCTCCTCGCATCGGACGCTCCACCCGCACGGCCTTAACGGCGGCGGAGAGGGCGAACTCGGGATGACCACCGTGCGCAGGCTCGACGGCTCGATCGAGACACTTCAGGGCTGCGCCCAGACGGTGATCGAGGCGGGCGAAGCGGTGACCGTGACCACGCCGACGGCTGGGGGCTATGGCAAAACGCCGTAATCTGCCGTAACCGGAGATCATGACTAGACAGGTTGCGATCATAGGCGGCGGGCCGGCGGGACTGATGGCGGCGGAGCATCTTTCCGCCGCAGGGTTTTCCGTGACCGTTTACGAGGCGATGCCGACCTTCGGGCGGAAGTTTCTGCTGGCCGGAAAATCCGGGCTCAATATCACCCATGCGGAGGATTTTGGCCGGTTTTCCGGTCGTTTCGGCTCGTCTTCGTCGCGGATGCAACCGGCGCTTGACGCGTTCACGCCATCGGATGTTCGCGCCTGGGCACAGGAGCTCGGAACGGAAACATTCGTCGGAACGTCGGGCCGGGTTTTTCCGGTTGCCATGAAAGCATCGCCACTGCTGCGGGGGTGGCTTGCCCGACTGGGCAATCGGGGCGTTGCGCTGAAGACGCGACATCGCTGGACGGGTTTCGAAGGCGGCGGTTACAGGTTTGAAACGCCCAATGGCGAACTCCTCATACGCCCGGATGCCGTCATTCTGGCGCTCGGAGGAGCAAGCTGGCCACGGCTCGGTTCGGATGCGGCATGGGTACCGTGGCTGAAGGCCGAGGGGATTGCGGTATCCGAGCTCCAGGCGGCCAATTGCGGCTTCGACGTTGCGTGGAGCGACATGTTCGTCGAGCGTTTTGCGGGTGGGCCGCTCAAATCCGTCTCGACCCAATCGGATGCCGGCACCTATCAGGGCGAGTTCGTGATCTCGAAACACGGGATCGAAGGCAGTCTTGTCTATTGGCATTCGGCAGTGCTGCGTGAGCTGATCAACAGGGATGGCAAGGCGGCACTTGACGTCGACCTGATGCCGGGGCGAAGCGTCGAGCGTCTGGTGCGCGACCTCTCCCGGCAGGATGCGAAAGCGAGCTTTTCCAACCGGTTGCGCAAGGGTGCAGGCCTCGACAGCGTCAAGGCGGCCCTGCTGCGCGAACTGATACCGGATGTGAACCGGATGCCGCCGGAGGATCTGGCGCGGGCGATCAAGTCGCTGTCGATCCCGCTGCTGCGTCCCCGCCCGATTGCGGAAGCGATCTCGACGGCCGGTGGCATTGCCTGGGACGAGCTCGATAGCGGCTTCATGCTGGAGCGGCGTCCCGGTCTGTTCGCAGCCGGCGAGATGCTCGACTGGGAGGCGCCGACCGGCGGCTATCTTCTGACCGCCTGCTTTGCCACGGGCCTTGCCGCGGCGCGCGGCGTTGAAGCCTATCTCAAGACAGAGTGACCGTTGCCGCGTTCACCATCGGCCCGCGACAGGATAGACTGGCCGGGACTCAAACAGACGACGGTCCATGTTTTTCATTTCCAAGCTGATCTGGCTGCTCGCACAGCCGCTTTCCATCGCATTCCTGCTTTCGGCCCTTGCCGCTCTCTTCGGGTTTTTCGGCTGGCGGAAGCTTTCCGCCATTTCGGCACTTCTTTGCGCGCTCACCCTGTTCGTGACGCTCTATACGACGGCGGGCGCTTTGGCGCTGCAGTCTCTGGAGGCCCGCTACCCGAAGCCGGCAACCGATCCCGCCGACCTTTCCTGCATGATCATTCTCGGCGGCGCCTTCGAGAGCGAGGTGACGGCGGCGCGGGGTGGCATCGAATTCAACCAGGCGGCGGACCGCTTTATCGAAGCGGGTCGGCTGGCGCTGCAATTTCCGCAGTCGCGCATCCTGATTTCCGGCGGCGACGGGTCGTTCAGCGGCGTCTATGAAGGCGAAGCGCAAGCGTCCGAACGCTTCTTCACAGCCTTCGGCATAGCGCCGGACCGGGTAGTGAAGGAAAACACGTCGCGCACCACCTACGAGAATACGCAGAATACGGCCGACATCCTGAAACAGCAGGGCTTCAGCGATTGCGCGCTGATCACCTCGGCCTTCCACATGCCCCGTTCCGTCGCGCTGTTTCAGAAGGCGGGCATTCAGGTGCGCCCCTGGCCGACCGACTTTCGCACCAGCGGCATCGTATCCGCCAAGCTCGATTTCACCCAGCCGGCGCTCAATGCGCAGCTGACGGCGACGGCCGCGCGGGAGTGGATGGCCGTTCTCGGCTATAGGTTCGCGGGCCGTATCGACAGCATCAAGGCGCCCTGATCCCTGAAGGGGCCGTGATTACTGTTTCGAGATCGTCACGAAGCGGCCGCCGCGGACGCGGACCCGCATGACGCAGGGCGCGGCATCGGTGCGCTCGCAGAACCGCGGATGCATCTGCAGCATGAACACCATGTTGCCGAAATACTGGACGAAATCGTAGCCATAGATCTGGGCGGTGGCGATCATGATATAGCCGCCCTCCTTCGCCTGGACGTAGAAGTTCTGCGGGCAGCCATCTGCATTGCATTTGGGGCCGCGAACGCCGTCGCACGTCAGGTCGCTGTGATCGGTGACGACGTCCGTTATGCCATCATTGTTGATGTCGAAACGTTTGATGAAGCCCGGACCGAACTCGACTTTTCCGCAGGTTTTCTGGAAATGGCTCTTTTCCGTGATTTCCGGATCGCTGAACAGTTTCTGCTGGGCTGACGCGAAGGTCGGCAGCAGGACGAGAGCGACCAGAAGTATCAAGACCTTATTCACCGCACCTACCCATATTCTCAAATCATCTGTTCATGACATCATCGGACCTGACCGGAGATGCCGTTGCCGTTGTTAGCTTGATCATCTAGAGCAATGCACTTGCGCGACGCTGGAGAATGGAATGTCCCTGCTGATGATCCTCGATTATGCCGGCATCGCGGTGTTTGCCGCAACCGGTGCGCTTGCGGCATCGAGAAAGGAGCTCGATCTCATCGGGTTTTTGTTCTTTGCAGCCGTGACCGGGCTCGGCGGCGGCACGGTGCGTGACATCATTCTTGGCCGGACCCCGGTCTTCTGGGTTCTCGACCCGACCTATATCCTGATCTGCGTCGTAACCGGCGTTCTCGTCTACCTGACGGCACACCGGGTCGAATGGCGCTATCGCCTGCTGATCTGGCTCGATGCGGTGGGCCTTGCCGCCTACACGGTGCTGGGTGCGGCCAAGGGTCTGGCCGCGACCGGATCACCCACGATCGCGATCATCACCGGCGCGCTGACGGCGGCATTCGGCGGGATCCTGCGCGATCTTCTCGCAAACGAGCCTTCCGTGCTGCTGCGCTCGGAAATCTATATCACGGCCGCGATTGCCGGCGCGGGTGCGTTCACGGCGGCACAAGCGCTCGGTTTTCCGCAGTATGTTAGTTCAGGCTTCGGGGTATGTGTCGCCTTCGCCTTGCGGGGCGGCGCGATCCATTACGGCTGGACGCTGCCACGCTACAAGTCGCGGCCGGGGCGGCCGGCAGACGAGGCAATCAAGGGCAAGAACAAGGATTAGGCTCGCTTTTCGCGCAGCCGGATGATCACGTCGACATGGGCGATCTCCATGCCCTCGGGCGCATCCGGGAGATTGCCGATTTCCAGATTGCTGATCGGGATATCCAGCACCTCGTTGCGCCCTTCGACAAAGAAATGATGGTGATCGGAAATATTGGTGTCGAAATAGGTGCGTGCGCTCTCCACCGCGAGAACGCGGATGAGGCCTGCCTCGGTAAACTGGTGGAGGGTATTATAGACGGTTGCGAGCGAGACCGGCACGCCGGCTTCCGTGGCTTCCGCGTGCAGTTCCTCGACCGTCAGGTGCCGATCACCCTTTGCAAACAACAGATCCGCCAACGCGACACGCTGCCTCGTCGGTCGAAGGCCGCAATGGCGCAATCTAATCTCGATGTTCGGCATGGCATCCGCCATATGTGCTTCGGCTCCAACCGTTTTGTCACACGGGATCTAATCTGATTTCCGATATAACTTTTAAGATGAATTCTTTCAATAGTGTCCCTTAGCACGTCCTTCCGCGGTCGGCAAAAACGCTAATTTTCGGTGTTTTACCACTGGTTTGCGCTCTCCGCTTCCTATATGCGGACCTGAATGCGATGCTTCCGCAGCTGCAGTCTTCCCCAGACAGCACCTGTGTTGTCATGGCAAGACTTCAATTTCGGCCCATATTGCTCTAAAGCTTGGGAAACAAAAGCTTCAAACGGGGGGAAACGGAAATTCATGTCCACCAGACAGTCCAGCTTCAGCTACGAAGAAATCCTCTCTTGCGCCCACGGTGATCTGTTTGGTCCCGGCAATGCGCAGCTGCCGTTGCCGCCCATGCTGATGGTCCACCGGATCACGGAGATCTCGGAAACCGGCGGCGCCTTCGACAAGGGTTACATCCGCGCTGAATACGACGTGCGTCCGGACGACTGGTATTTCCCCTGCCATTTCGAAGGCAACCCAATCATGCCGGGCTGCCTTGGCCTTGACGGCATGTGGCAGCTGACCGGCTTCTTCCTGGGCTGGCTGGGTGAACCCGGCCGCGGCATGGCGCTTTCGACCGGCGAAGTGAAGTTCAAGGGCATGATCCGCCCGGACACCAAGCTTCTGGAATATGGCATCGACTTCAAGCGCGTCATGAGGGGTCGCCTCGTGCTGGGCACCGCCGACGGCTGGCTGAAGGCCGATGGCGAGACCATCTATCAGGCGACGGACCTCCGCGTAGGTCTGTCCAAGGAAAAGACCGCCTGAACTGCTTGAAAAGCGCAGCTGTCGAAAACAACAAAGGTTTGATGAAATGAGACGGGTAGTTGTCACTGGGCTCGGTATCGTGTCCTCGATCGGTAACGACGCAGCCGAAGTCACCGAGTCCCTGCGGCAGGCAAAGTCCGGTATTTCTTTCTCGCCGGATTTCGCCGAGCACGGCTTCAAGTGCCAGGTCTGGGGCAAGCCCAACATCGATACGACGGAACTCGTCGATCGCCGCGCCATGCGCTTCCTCTCCCAGGGTGGAGCGTGGAACCATGTGGCGATGAAGCAGGCGCTGGCCGATTCCGGACTTGAGGAAAAGGATTACAGCGAGAACGAGCGCACCGGCATCATCATGGGTTCGGGCGGTCCTTCCACCCGCACCCTGATCGAAGCGGCCGAGACGACGATCAAGAACAACAGCCCGAAGCGGATCGGTCCGTTTGCCGTGCCGAAGGCGATGTCTTCGACAGCGTCGGCAACGCTTGCGACCTGGTTCAAGATCCACGGCGTCAACTACTCGATCTCGTCGGCCTGCTCGACGTCTGCGCATTGCATCGGCAATGCCGCTGAGATGATCCAGTGGGGCAAGCAGGACGTGATGTTCGCCGGCGGCCACGAGGACCTCGACTGGACCATGTCGAACCTGTTCGACGCGATGGGCGCCATGTCCTCCAAGTACAACGACCAGCCAGCGACGGCTTCGCGCGCTTATGACGCCGACCGCGACGGTTTCGTCATCGCCGGTGGCGCGGGCGTTCTCGTGCTTGAAGAACTGGAGCATGCCAAGGCGCGCGGCGCCAAGATCTACGCAGAACTCACCGGCTACGGCGCCACATCCGATGGCTACGACATGGTCGCACCATCTGGCGAAGGCGCCATCCGCTGCATGCGTCAGGCGCTTGCCAACGTGGAAGGCGAGGTCGACTACATCAACACCCACGGCACCTCGACACCGGTTGGCGATTCCAAGGAAATCGGCGCCATCCGCGAAGTGTTCAAGGACAAGATCCCGCACATCCAGTCGACCAAGTCGCTGACCGGCCACTCGCTCGGCGGTGCCGGCGTGCAGGAATCGATCTACGGCCTGCTGATGATGCAGGAACGCTTTATCGGCGAGAGCGCTCACATCCAGACGCTGGATCCGGAATTCGACGGCGTGCCGATCGTTCGCAAGCGCATCGACGGTGCCAAGATCGATACTGTTCTTTCGAATTCCTTCGGCTTCGGCGGCACCAACGCTACGCTCGTCTTCCAGCGTCATAACGGATAATTTGATGTCCGGGATCATGCAGGGCAAGCGCGGCCTGATCATGGGCGTTGCCAACAACCACTCGATCGCCTGGGGAATTGCCAAGGCGGTCGCGGCACAGGGTGCGGAAGTTGCCTTCACCTATCAGGGTGAGGCGCTGGGCAAGCGGGTCAGACCGCTTGCCGCCGAACTCGGCTCAGATTTCGTGGTTCCCTGCGACGTCGAAGATATCGCGTCGGTCGACGCAACGTTTGAAGCGCTGCGCGAACGCTGGGGCACGATCGACTTTCTCGTTCATGCCATCGGCTTCTCCGACAAGAACGAGCTGAAGGGCCTCTACGCCGATACGACGCGGGAGAATTTCTCGCGTACGATGGTGATCTCCTGCTTTTCCTTCACGGAAATCGCCAAGCGCGCCGCAGCCCTGATGCCTGATGGCGGCTCTATGCTGACGCTGACCTATAACGGTTCACAGCGCGTCATTCCGAACTACAACGTGATGGGCGTTGCCAAGGCAGCGCTTGAAGCCTCGGTGCGCTATCTGGCCGCCGATTTCGGCCCGAACGACATCCGCGTCAACACAATCTCTGCAGGCCCCGTGCGCACGCTTGCCGGCGCCGGGATTTCCGATGCACGGGCGATCTACGCCTGGAACCAGCAGAACGCGCCGTTGCGCCGCACTGCCACGATCGAGGACATCGGCGGATCGGCACTCTATCTGCTGTCCGATCTCTCCCGCGGTGTTACAGGCGAAGTGCATTACGTGGACGCCGGATACAGCATCACCTCACTGCCAAGCCTCGACAGACTGCGCAACTCCGACGCTCAGTAGCATCCGACGCGTGCGATCCCTGGGACGGCGGGCACTTTCAATTTGAGTTCAATTCCCGGACCGCGTCGGCATTGCCGGCACTCGCTGACTGCTTGAGCAGTTCTTTGGAGCGACGTGGATCGCTCGACCGGAGCAACTGCGCCAGCTTCAGCTGCGCCCAGTGATCGTGCGTGAAAGGCAGGCTCTTTTCGAAATAACTTTGCGCAAGGGCGAGGTTCTTTGCGACACCCTCCCCGTCCATCAACATGAAGGCCAGCATATGATAGGCCCACAGGTTGCCTTTGCGGGCGGAGCGCTCGTACCATTCGACAGCCCGTGATGGATCAGCCCGCAGGCTCAAGCCCTTCTGATAGAACCAGCCGACCTTCAGCTCCGCATGCATGTCGCCAGCGTCGGCGGACTGGCGATACCAGCGGAGCGCTTCCGGAAGATTGAGTGGGACACCTGAGCCTATCTCATAAGCTTCACCGAGCTTGTATGCTGCCGCAGCGTTGCCGTTCTTGGCCGCGAGCCGGAAGTAATGCGCGGCAATGCGAAGGTCATCCGGCCCTTTGACCTTGTATTTGCGATAGGTTTCCGCGGTGTTGAACCATTCCCAGGTCAAGCGAACACTGGCGCGCGGCTCTCCGGCGCTTGCCGTTTCAGTGGCGATCAAGAGCAGAAGTGCTGAAACAACGCCTTTCATACAAAAACCCCGACAGCTCGAACGCAACTTCAGTGTGCATTCGAGCTATCGGGGCGGGCAATCCTAGTTTTTGAGGGGTGGCGTTACTTCTTCGCCCACAGGATCTTGAAGCGGGCGTTGCGGCAGGTTTCGCCGTATTCCCGGAACGCTTCCTCGAGCACCGGCTCGTATTGCATGCCGCGATTGGCGACCAGCATCAGTCTGCCGCCGCTTCTGAGCGCGCCTGCCGCCGTGCGGATCATCGTCTTGCCCAGTTCCGGATCCGCAGCCTGCGTCTCATGGAAGGGCGGGTTCATGATGACGAGGTCGTATTTTTCCTTTGGCGGCTCGGTTCCCAGATCCTGCCAGAAGAAGCGGGCTTCGAGATCCGGGCAGTTATGCGCAACGTTCTGTTTTGCAAATTCCAGCGCCCGGTGATCGGCCTCGAACAGGTCGATACGGTTCACGCGGGGCGAACGCTCGGCGAGCATCACCGAAAGATAACCCCAGCCGGCACCGAAATCAGCGGCATTGCCGTCGAAATCCGTCGGGAAGCGGCTTACCAGAAGTTCGGAGCCCGGATCGATGCGGTCGTGCGAGAACATGCCGGGAGCGGCCTGGAAGCGACCGTCGACCGTCACAGCTGTCTTTTTCAGTGCCTGGATCGCGCCAGACGCATCCTCCGGCCGGCCGAACCAGATGGCAACGCCGTGATACTTCGGCGCGTAGTCCAGCGTGATGCCGAGCTTCAGCAGCATCGTGCGAATGGGTGCGATACCGTCTTCCTTGCCACCGGCAACGACGATCAGGCCACCGACCTTCACCCGCGCAAGTGCTTCGGCAATGCGGTTTTCGTTTTCGCCGCGATGCTTGCCGCACAGGACAAGCGCACCGTCGTAATCCTCGCCCTCGGGCTCGGGAAACGCGTTGTCGCGCAGGCTGCGGAACAGTGGACGGAACGGCTGGATGGCCGTGATCTCGGCATCAAACCCGTCAGGCAGGGCATTGCCCGCTTCCGCACCCAGAAACAGTATGCGCTCACCCTCGCCGGGCGTTTGGATCGCGTCGGTGGCGAAGGGATGGAAAAGGGTCTTCAGGGCTTCTCGGGTCATGATCGGATCTCGGGCGGTCGTGTCGTCGGTGAAAACAAAAAAGGCGCGGAAGTTATTCCTTCCGCGCCTCGATCTCTCGATAGGTCGAGGGCTTATTCGGCAGCTTCGCCGTCAGCCTTCTTGACTTCCTGGCCGGTGGCCTGGTCGACGGCCTTCATCGACAGGCGAACCTTGCCGCGCTCGTCGAAGCCCATCAGCTTGACCCAGACCTTCTGGCCTTCCTTGACCACGTCCTGGGTCTTGGCAACACGGTCAGAAGCGAGCTGGCTGATATGGACCAGACCGTCGCGGGCGCCGAAGAAGTTGACGAAGGCGCCGAAGTCGGCGGTCTTCACAACGGTACCTTCGTAGATGGTGCCGACTTCCGGTTCTGCAACGATCGAATGGATCCACTTGCGGGCCGCTTCGATTTCCTTGCCGGACGCGGAGGCAATCTTGACCGTGCCGTCGTCTTCGATGTTGATCTTGGCGCCGGTCTTTTCAACGATTTCGCGGATGACCTTGCCGCCCGAACCGATGACTTCACGGATCTTGTCGACCGGGATGTTCATCACTTCGATGCGCGGTGCGAATTCGCCGAGTTCCGAGCGACCTTCGGTGATGGCGTTGGCCATTTCGGCGAGGATGTGCTTGCGGCCACCCTGTGCCTGGCCGAGCGCGACCTTCATGATCTCTTCGGTGATGCCGGCGATCTTGATGTCCATCTGCAGCGAGGTGATGCCGTCGACAGTACCTGCAACCTTGAAGTCCATGTCGCCGAGATGATCTTCGTCACCGAGGATGTCGGAGAGAACGGCAAAGCGTTCGCCTTCGAGGATCAGGCCCATAGCGATACCGGCAACAGGCTTTGCGAGCGGGACGCCAGCGTCCATCAGGGCAAGCGATGTGCCGCAGACGGTTGCCATCGAGGACGAGCCGTTCGACTCGGTGATCTCTGAGACGACGCGCAGCGTGTAGGGGAACTGTTCAGCCGTTGGCAGCATCGGACGGATCGCGCGCCATGCGAGCTTGCCGTGGCCGATTTCGCGACGCCCTGGGGAACCCATGCGGCCGGTTTCGCCAACCGAGTAGGGAGGGAAGTTGTAATGCAGAAGGAAGCGTTCCTTGTACATGCCGGTCAGTGAATCGACATACTGTTCGTCTTCGCCGGTGCCGAGCGTCGCGACAACGATCGCCTGGGTTTCGCCGCGGGTGAACAGGGCCGAACCGTGGGTGCGCGGCAGGATGCCGACTTCCGACACGATCTTGCGAACAGTCTCGAGATCACGACCGTCGATGCGGCTCTTGGTGTCGAGGATGTTCCAGCGAACGATCTTCGCCTGCAGGTGCTTGAAGGTCGCGCCGATGACTTCGGCCGGGTACTTCGGCTCTACGCCTTCCGGGAAGAAGTGCGCCTTGACCTTCGCCTTGACGGCGTCGACGGCAGCGTAGCGTTCAGCCTTCTGGGTGTTCTTGTAGGCGGTGCGCAGTTCGGCTTCGAAGTGCTGCAGCATTTCGGCTTCGAGCGCGGAATGATCTTCCGGCTGGAAATCGCGGGGCTCCTTGGCGGCAACTTCAGCGAGCTTGATGATCGCGTCGATAACCGGCTGGAAGCCCTTGTGGCCGAACATGACGGCGCCGAGCATGATGTCTTCGTTGAGTTCCTTGGCTTCCGACTCGACCATCAGGACGGCGTCCTGGGTGCCGGCAACGACGAGGTCGAGGGTCGACTCGTCCATCTCGTCGAGATGCGGGTTCAGAACATATTCGCCGTTGATGTAGCCGACGCGTGCGCCGCCAACCGGGCCCATGAAAGGTACGCCCGAGATCGTCAGGGCAGCGGAGGCTGCAACCATCGACAATACGTCCGGATCGTTCTCAAGGTCGTGCTGGATGACGGTAACGACGACCTGGGTCTCGTTCTTGTAGCCTTCCGGGAAGAGCGGACGGATCGGACGGTCGATCAGGCGGGAAACCAGCGTTTCCTTTTCCGACGGGCGACCTTCGCGCTTGAAATAGCCACCCGGGATCTTGCCGGCGGCATAGGTCTTTTCCTGGTAGTTGACGGTCAGCGGGAAGAAGTCCTGGCCGGGCTTGGCCGACTTGGCCGAAACAACGGTGGCGAGAACGACGGTTTCGCCGTAGGTGGCGAGGACCGCGCCGTCAGCCTGGCGGGCGATCTTGCCCGTTTCAAGCTTCAGCGGGCGGCCTGCCCATTCGATTTCGACGGAGTGGGTATTGAACATATGGTGTCCTTTAATGCGGGAGCACGCGCAGTGCCGTAGCCGGCGCAGTGCATAGTCGACCGCAATCGATGTGACAGATCACGGGCAAGACAACGGGAGGCTTCGGGTCGGCGACTTCGGTGGTCGACGTCTGCTCAGGGTCTTTGAGTGATCCCTGGTCGAAAGCATCCGGCAATCCTGCCCCATGACAGGTCAACGGTTTGGTTTTTGCAGATCCGGCCCATCCGGGTCTACGGGCATTCTTGCGGCGCGAGATGAAGCGCATCGCAAACATTCCATCGGACGCTTGGCCCGAATGAGAAACCGGCAGGCGCCCGATTGAGCGCCCGCCGGAAATTTTTTAGCGGCGAATGCCCAGGGCAGCAATCAGCTTGCTGTAACGGGATTCGTCTTTCTTCTTGACGTAGTCGAGAAGCGAACGACGTGTGGAAACCATGGTCAGAAGGCCACGACGCGAGTGGTTGTCCTTCTTGTGGCCCTTGAAGTGTTCGGTCAGATTGTTGATCCGCTCGGTAAGGATCGCAACCTGGACTTCCGGCGAACCGGTGTCGCCTTCAACGGTCGCGTATTCCTTGATGAGTTCGGCCTTGCGCTCTGCAGTGATCGACATCGTGTTATCCTTTCGAATATGAGGATTATGGGTCGCCTAAGGCCGGGATGTCGTCCAGTCTTGGCCGTGAAACGCAAAACAGGCGGAAAAGCCTGCTTTTGCTGGCGGTGCCTATAGACCATTCAAGGAGAGAATGGAAGAGGCTCAGCCAAACACCCGCTTGGGACGGAACTCTCCCTGGCCGATCTCGCCGATGGCGAGCAGCTTACCGCGCACGGTCGCATAGGCTTCCGCTTCGTCAGCCGGTGCATCGCGGCCGCGCAGGATAATCGGATTGCCCATCTTGATGCGGTGGGCCTGATCGTCTGTGACAGGCAGATGCGGCAGGCTGGAAAGCGCTTCCGACGTGTTGATCATGAAGGCATCAAGGGCTGCAAGCCGTTCGTCGCGATCCTCGATCTTTTCCAGGGCCACGAGTTCGGCGAGCGGCACCATGCGGTCTTCGGCAAAGGGCGCGACGAAGGTGCGGCGCAGTTCCGAGATATGACCGTAGCAGCCCAGATCGCGGCCGAAGTCACGGGCGAGCGCCCGAACATAGGTGCCTTTGCCGCATTCCACTTCGAAATGCGCCTTGTCTGCCGTTACGCCGAGCAGCGTCAGGCGGAAGATCTGGACCTCGCGCGACGGGATCTCGACAATCTCGCCGTCGCGGGCCAGATCATAGGCCCGTTCGCCGGCAATCTTGATGGCAGAAAACTGCGGCGGGATCTGATTGATCGTGCCGGTGTAGTTCGGCAGAAGCGCGCGGATCTCTTCTTCGCTCGGACGGCTGTCGGACGATGCGGTGACAGCGCCTTCGAGGTCGTCGGTCGACCGTTCCTCGCCCCAGGTGACGGCGAATTCGTAGATCTTCCGCCCATCCATGACATAGGGCACTGTCTTCGTCGCATCGCCGAGCGCGATCGGCAGCATGCCTGACGCAAGCGGATCAAGGGTGCCGGCATGGCCGCATTTCTGGGCGTTGAACAGCCACTTGATCTTGGACACGGCTTCGGTCGAGCCGAAATCGATCGGCTTGTCGAGAATAAGCCAGCCGGAAACCGGCCGGCCCTTTGGTTTGCGGGGTTTGGACATCAATACTTCTTGATTGTTATTTCTGGTCTTTGGTTTCGTCGCTGTTGAGATCACGCTGGACCTCCGGCGAGCGAAGCAGCTCGTCGATCTTCTTGTAGTTGTCGAAGCTCGTATCGTCGCGGAAGCGCACTTCCGGCATGTATTTCATCTGACGGAGCTGGCCGGCTATGCGGCCGCGAATATATTTGGCATGCCGGTTGAGCGCTGCGATCACGACGTCATGGTCAGCGACGCCAAGGGGCGTCACATAGGCAGTTGCGACCTTCAGATCGGTCGACATGCGCACTTCCGAAACGGAAATCACGGTTTTCTCGAGCAGGTCGTCGCGAACTTCGCCACGTTGCAGGACCTGGGTAATGGCGGCGCGTACCTGTTCGCCAACACGAAGCATGCGCTGCGACGGCGCCGAGGATGTGGGCTTGGTCATGTTGTTTCTTTCGTATAACGCCGCCGGGGCTCGTCCCGATGGGGCGCTTCGTCAAATGAAGGCGGTCACATGACAAAGGCCCAGCGAAAGGTCAAGGTCCAGCGGGTATTTAATCGGTCTGACTTGGAGGCCGTCGATGCCGATGACACCTGAAAACAGCGTGTCGTCACTCATGCAACCGAGACGAGGGACGTTTCGCCAAGGGGTGTGGTTCCCATGATCTTCGCGTGCAGTTCACGTTCCAAACCCATTGTGTAAAGGGCGGAAATGCGAGCCCCGAGTTCGATGAGGGCAGGCTCGATGGCGGCCAGTGGCCGGGCGCTTGCGAAGGCTTCGCCCTCTTCCACGCAGGCCCGCAAAACCTCACCAAGCTCAACCTTGAAATCAAGCCGAGCAAGCGAGGCATCGATTTCGCCGACGGCGGATCGGCTGTGTTCGCCAAGCAGCGACATTTCGGTCTCCCTGCGATCGCCGACAACGCGGATATTGGCGAGTGCCTGTTCGAGCCGAAGATCGAGCGAGCCGCCCGTATCTTCGCAGGCGCTGAGCTTTTGCGCAGATTCTTCCAGCATTCTGAGATGAACGAGGATCTTGTCGGCGGCACCATCCAGTTCGCCCGCGTAATTGCGCAGTTCGGCGGCAACCACGTTGATCGCCTTGCCCTGATCTCCGATCCTGCCGCAGCGCAGATTGGTATTGAGGGCCATGTAGTGAATATCGGTGCGGACCAGTTGCACGACGCCGATGCTGGTGACGAGCTCGCTTACGGTCTGGCCGGTCGACCGGCTGAGTTCCGTCGCCTCGCCGGCAACGGCTTCGATCTGGCGAACCGCTTCGCGCGCAACGCCGACGCCGGTGTCGAGCTGGCGCATGGCGGCGGCGCCGCCCTGGCCTTCTGCCATCGTTTCCCGGATTGCATCGATCTTCTGGAGATCTGAACGGAAACCCGCCACGCTTGCGACGATCTTTGCCGTGTCACGCTCGAATTGATCGATGGACTGCCTGAGCTGATGGGAGACAAGCCTCCGGATGACAGCGGACAGGTTGTCGCGCTGAGGACCGGTCAGCGGCGTAGCGTTCGGTGAGGCCAGAAAATCGTCGAGGAGCGTGAGCGTTGACTGGCAATGATCGATCCGCTGGCGGGTTGTGTCGCCGATCTGCATTGCAGACAGCGTCGAGGCGAGCTTGGTCTGGATGCCGCGCGCGATTGCCCGGACGCTTGCAGCCTGTTCGATCATCGATCTGCGATTGAAGGCAATCGCCTCACCACCGTTCGACAGTCCCGCTGCGATCTGCGGGATTGTGTCCTCGTAGGAGCTTACAATCCTCTTCCCTCTTGTGATCAGGGAACCCAGTCCCTGGCCGAGATACTGGACCTTGTCCGAGAAATCATTGACCTGACGGGTGCCGTCCTGAATCCTTTGCAGGATTTCCTCGGCAAATCCTGCAAAGTCTGCAATTCCGGCGCCGGTGATCTTTGCAGTAACTGCAAAGGTGCGCAGATAGCGCAGGGTTTCCTGCATGTCCTCGGAATGGCCCTTCAGGTGCCTCTGGGCGTCGGAAATGAGGGCGAACTGGACCTGTCGGCCTTTCTCGTTTTCGCTCAGCTGCGAAAGCCGCGCGACCGTCTGGGTGAGCTCGAACAGGGATGCGTTCGCCGTTTCTTCGTCGAGCGAGCTCTCGGCCTGATCGAGCGAGGCGACCAGGCGGTTGAGAACGTCGAGAATGGAAAGAAGCGCTCGTCCGCCTTCGGTGAAGCGTTCCTCAAGGCGCGAACGGGCAGCGTCCAGCCGCGCGGCAAACGCCGAGGCGTCTGCGGAAACACCCTCTTCTATCGATACGACCGCTCTGACTGCCATGTTCACCACCTTTTCCAGCTTCGCCGCAACGTTGAGTTCGTCGCTGGAAAACCGTTCGCCCTGTTTGTTGTGGGACACGTCTCCGCCTGAAGCAGGCACGGGTGTCCTCGAATAGCTGGACAGTGCCGGTGCAACGGTTAACTGAACAAGAACCGACCGCGGAGTTGCGTGTACGTGGTTAACCATTGCCGCTCGTTCGGAACACGGTGGGGCAGCATAGAGAGATCCTGACCAGCACCAAAAAACGCGATACGATGGCGCTATAAAACGGGAAATCTCTTATCGTTCTTCTTATATCGCAGGCATCATTCGTATTTTAAGAGCAATTTTTCAGGAAGGACCGCCCTGATGACCGAGAAAACTCCTGCCGATAATTTTCCTGCCGGCTACGAGCCGCCGAAGATCTGGACCTGGGAAAAGGGCAATGGCGGACAGTTCGCCAGTATCAACCGCCCGATCGCCGGCCCGACGCAAGACAAGGAACTGCCGGTCGGAAAGCATCCGCTGCAGCTTTATTCGCTGGGCACGCCAAACGGCGTCAAGGTGACGATCATGCTGGAAGAGCTTCTGGCAGCCGGTCACACACAGGCCGAATACGACGCCTGGATGATCAATATCGGCAAGGGCGATCAGTTCGGATCCGGCTTTGTCGACATCAATCCGAACTCAAAGATCCCCGCACTTTGCGACCATGCGCCAAAGGATGGCGGCAAGCCGCTGCGCGTGTTCGAATCGGCCTCGATCCTCGTCTATCTGGCGGAGAAGTTCGGCGCCTTCCTGCCGACCGATCTGCGCACCCGCACGGAAACGATGAACTGGCTGTTCTGGCAGATGGGCTCGGCACCGTTTCTCGGCGGTGGGTTCGGACATTTCTATGCCTATGCGCCGATCAAGATCAAATACGCGATCGATCGCTATGCGATGGAGACGAAACGCCAGCTCGACGTGCTCGACCGGCATCTTGCCGACAACCGTTATATGGCGGGCGACGAGTATACGATTGCGGACATGGCGATTTTCCCCTGGTACGGCACGCTGGCGCTTGGCCAGGTTTACGGCGATGCAGGTGATTTTCTTGAGGTAAAGAGCTATGAGAACCTGCAGCGCTGGACGGCGGAGGTTTTCGCACGGCCTGGCGTCAAGCGCGGCCGCATGGTCAACCGGACATCCGGCGAGCCATCGGAGCAGCTGCACGAGCGCCACGACGCTTCGGATTTCGATACGAAGACACAAGACAAGATCGGCTAAAAGCCGATCAGCCGCATAGGACTTGAGGATACGAGCATGGCAAACCTGCCTGAAATGACAAAACACCGAGGCTTTCCGGGCGGGATGCCAAGCACGGGGGTGCAGTTCACCATCCGCCGGGCCAATCCGAAAGGCGTGACGCCGATCAAGGCTCTGCCGCGCCGGGCACGTCCCGGCACGAAAGAGCACAAGATCGACGGGGCCTTTCTGCATGCGCTGTGGCATCACTTCGGCACCGAACCCTTCGAGCGCGGCAATCTCGATGCCGCGCGTCTGAGCCTTCTGTTCGGGCGCGAAGTGCTGCCGGCCGACAAAACGTTTGATCCGCTTTCCTATGAGGCGATGCTTGTCATCAACGAAAAGCTGGCGCGGCAGAACTTTCCGGAATCGTTCGAGAATATCTTCGAGATCTGAGATCGACCGTATTCGCTGCTGTCGACGATCAACTAGATAAGGCCGCTGGCGATTGACGCCGGCGGCCTTTCTGCATCTAGCCGAGGCTCTTGCCGTATCGCTCGAAGCTTTCCTTCAGCACCGTCGTGCTGGCGCCTGGCTGCTGCGGCCGGCGGTAAATGCCGGCATCGACATTGGACGGTTCCTCGAAGTGATCCTTGATCCAGGGAATGTATTCGAGAATGGTCGACGCGGGATGCCAGTAGCTGAGATGGACGTGAACCTGGCTCATCTCGCCTGCATGCGGTACGACCGGCAACCGGTGGGCCAGTGCCAGATCCGCAACCTGGATATATTCGGTGACGCCACCGAGACGCGTGACGTCAGGCTGGACGTAGGACACGGCACCGGCTGCGATAAACGCCCGGAAAGCATCGACGGTATAGAGCTGCTCGCCAAGCGCGATCGGGATCGTGCTGCTTCTCGCAAGCGCCGCATGTCCGGCAATATCGTCGTACCAGAGCGGCTCCTCGAACCAGTAGATGTCGAGATCGCGGGCCCGCTCGCAAAACCGCTGGCAGGTGGGAAGATCCCATTTGCCATTGCCATCGATGGCGATCCGCACGTCTGGGCCCAGCCGCTTGCGCACCGCTTCCAGGCGGCGCACATCGATATTGGGATCGTCATGGCCGACCTTGAGCTTGATCCGGGTGAAGCCTTCTTCCTCCACGGCGCGCGCCGACCCGGCCAGCAGGTCCTCCAGCGAAAACGACAGCCAGCCGATATCGGTATTATACGCCTCGAGACGATCGGTTCTTGCGCCACCGAGCAGGCTCCAGAGCGGCACGCCTGCCTTCTTCGCCTTGAGATCCCAGAGCGCGACGTCGACGGCGGCCAGCGCCAGATGGGTGATCCCCGCACGGCCGACCCATTGCAGGGAGGGATAGCGTGCCAGCTTGGTCCACAGGCGCTGATGTTCGTTGGCATCCTCGCCGATCAGCAGCGGCGCGTAGCAATCCCTTATACAGGACGTGATCAGCCGGTCGGAGGCGATATGGGCATGGGTGCCGGTAAAGCCGTAGCCCTTCAGCCCGTCGGTGGTCTCGATCACGGTGCCGACGACACCCCAGTGGGTAATGCTGTGGGTGCTGTCGGAAATCGAGTCCGAGGTTAGCGGCAGATGCAGGATGAATGGCTGTATGGATTTGATCTTCATTCTTGGGCTCCTCCTCCCGGTGGTAGACATCAGTCTGTTTTGACGTGCCCCTGCCGCTCCAGATAAGGCAGGTCAGGCAGGGCGATGGTTCGCGATGCGGCAGCCCCAATGCGGGCGATTGCGCGGTCGCGTGAGATCCGCAGATGCCTCTCCAGCGCATCGCATGCGGCGCCGATATCGCCGGAAGCGAGCGGCGAAAGCACGTCGAGATGCTCCAGCAGGAATGGCTCGCCGTCATAGCCGGTGGCCTTCGGCTGATAGAGAAAATGGTGGGCGACGAGGATCGCCTGCGGCAGGCTGATTGCCTGCATCAGCGCGCGGTTGTCGCAATATCCGAGAAGCTCCGAATGCAGCTGATGTTCGACGCGGTCGAGCGTGTCGCCGGTGACCGTCTCGGCGGCGGCGATCGCCTGCTCGACGAACTCGATGCATCCCGCCACGTAGCCATCGGGCAAGTGCGGGAAGGCCTGCTCGAGAGCCAGCGGTTCCAGCACCCAGCGCAGTTCGTAAAGCTGGCCGATATGGACAGGCGTCAGGCCCGGTGCCAGCCAGCGGCCGGCATCGTCCTTCAGCACCACGCCGCGTTGCTGCAGCCTTGCCATCACGTCCCGTGCTACGGTTCGGCTGACACCGTGAGCTGCGGCAAGCGCTGCTTCGTTGATACGCCAGCTGGCAAGCGAGGTGCGCGAGACGATCTCGATCTCGATCTGACGGTAGATCAGCTCCCAGCTCGACAGGAAATGGATCTTCTCGTCGGAGCCCGCAGAATGGCTCGACGGGGCGGCGGGCGCGGTGCCGCTTTCCGAGGACAGGATCTGGTATCCCCTTCCCGGGACGCGCTGCATCAGGCCTCGCAGTTCAAGCTCGCCCAAGGCATGGCGCGCTGGCGCCCGGCTGATGCCGAAGCGGTCGGCAAGGCTGGTTTCGGTCAGATACGCGCCGGCAGACAGCGCACCGGAGGCGATCTCGGATGCCAGTATCTCGCACACACGTTGATGAAGCCTCGGGGACGGGCCAGCCATTCGGCTCTCCAGGAAAACAAACGCGATCGATCGAAATCGCAGTGCATGGATTGCATCTTCCAAATCGTATGTCTAGTGTAGACAAAAGACATTGTGGAGGATGTCCTGGAATGCCGACTGGGAATAACAAAGCCACCGTTTCGCTCCGGGAGCTCGATCGCTTCTGCCGCGACGTCCTTCTGGCTTGCGGCGCAGACGCTGCGACATCAGATGCGGCGACGCGGGCGATGATGCATGGCACCCGCCATGGCGTAGACAGTCACGGGGTGCGTCTTCTCGACCATTACGTGACTGCGCTTGAAGGCGGGCGCCTCAACAAGGTGCCGAAGCTAAAGCCCGCTGGCGGTTTCGGGGCGGTGGAGACGCTGGACGCGGATCATGCGCATGGCGCACTCGCGACCTATACGGCGATGGACCGCGCAATCGCGCTCGCGCGTCAGTTCGGCATCGGCGCTGTGGCGATCCGCAACAGTTCGCATTTCGGCCCGGCCGGCGCCTATGCGCTGGAGGCGGCCCGCCAGGGCGTGATCGGCTTCACCTTTTGCAATTCCGACAGTTTCGTGCGCCTGCATGAGGGCGCATCGCGCTTCCACGGCACCAACCCGATTGCCGTCGGCGTGCCGGTGAAAGGGCAAGATCCGTGGTTGCTGGACATGGCAACCAGCGCCATTCCCTATAACCGCGTTCTGCTCTACCGCAGCATGGGCACGACCCTGCCGCAGTCGGTCGCGTCAGATGTTTCGGGCATCGACACGCTCGATGCGGACAAGGCCGACATGCTGGCGCCGCTCGGCGGCGAATTCGGCTTCAAGGGCGCGGGTCTTGCCGGGCTTGCGGAAATCCTCAGCGCTGTCGTGACCGGCATGAGCCTGAGTTTCGCCCTCGCCCCGATGGGCGGTCCAGATTTTTCGACGCCGCGCGGTCTTGGAGCCTTCGTATTTGCGATCCTGCCGGAGGCGTTCGGCGATCGGGAGACGTTCGATGCGGGCATGGCACGCTATCTGGACGTGTTGCGAAACTCTCCCGCCCGTGCCGACTGCCGGGTCATGGCGCCAGGCGACCGGGAATGGGCGGTTGCAGCGGATCGACAAGCATCTGGCGTCACGCTCGATCCGGCAACACACGCCGCTTTCGAAGTTCTTGCGGGTCGCTACGGGGCGCAACTGCCGGTTTTGGAGATGCCGGCACAGTCACAGGTTGATGGCACTTGACTTCCCAAAATTGGTAAGACAATCTGACCGCATTGCGCGTCGGGAGAACGCGTGGAGGACACCATGTTCGTCGCCCTTGAGCCGCGCCGCCTTTACAGGCAGGCCGCGGAACAGCTTCGTACGCTGATCGAAGCCGGAGAAGTCCGGCCCGGTGAGCGTCTGCCGGCCGAGCGTGAGCTTGCCGAGCGCCTTGGCGTGTCCCGCCCCACCATTCGCGAAGCCCTGATCGTGCTCGAAGTCGAGGGTCTGATCCAGATCCGCATGGGATCCGGCGTCTATGTCAGCGCCAGATCAAACCGGCAGCCGGAAATCCTTGCCGCCGATGACAGCGATGGTCCTTTTGAGATCCTGCAGGCGCGCTGCCTGATCGAGAGCGCTATTGCCGAAGAGGCAGCCCGCAAGGCCAACAGCGAGAGCATCGCAAAGCTCAATTCGATCCTTGCGGAGATGGAGGGTTCGCTCGACGATTCGCACCAGGCGCTGGCGCTGGACCGGGCGTTTCATACGGCGATTGCGGACATGATCGGCAATTCGGCGCTCAACCGCTTTACCGGCCTGATCTACGACAAGCGGCTGTCGCCGTATTTCACCAAGCTGGCCAGCTATTTCGAAGGCCCGCACACCTGGAAGGCAGCACTCGAAGAACACAAGATCATTCGCGACGCGCTTGCGGCGGGCAACCCCGCCGATGCGCGCGAGGCCATGCGGCAGCATTTGACGCTGTCGCAGAAGAGATTCTCGGAAAGCTTCGGAGAGGAGCCGACGAGGAACGACTGATCCGACCGCGAGGAGGCGGCGGATCGAGACGATAGTTTGAGATTTCAATTCGGGAGGAGAAAGTTATGTTGAAGTTTACCACTATTTTAGGTGCCGCCGCCGTCGTCATGGCGTCGGCAATCGGCGCACAGGCGCAGACAGCGCTCAAGTGGGCGCATGTCTATGAGACCTCGGAGCCGTTCCATACGGAATCCGTTTGGGCTGCCGGCGAAATCGCCAAGCGCACCGAAGGTCGCTACAAGATCGACGTCTTCCCCGCGTCGCAGCTCGGCAAGGAAGCCGACATCAACCAGGGTCTGAAGCTCGGAACGGTCGACATGATCATTTCCGGCTCCAGCTTCGCGGCCCGCGATTACAAGCCGATCGGCGTTACCTACTTCCCTTACATCTTCCGCGATCCGGCGCACCTGATCGCCTATGTGAAGAGCGACGTCTTCAAGCGTCTCTCCAAGGGCTATGAAGACAAGACCGGCAACGTGATCACAGCCGTCAGCTACTATGGCACGCGCCATACGACATCCAACAAGCCGATTGAAAAATGCGCCGATCTGAAGGGCGTCAAGATGCGCGTTCCGGACGTTCCGGCATACCTTGCCATGCCACGGGCCTGCGGCGCCAACACCACGCCGATCGCCTTTGCGGAAGTCTATCTCGCCCTGCAGAACGGCACGGTCGACGCCCAGGAAAATCCGCTGACCACGATCGAGGCGAAGAAGTTCTTTGAAGTCCAGAAGAACATCGTTCTGTCCGGTCACATCGTCGACCATCTCAACACGGTCATTTCCAAGAGCCGCTGGGCAAGCCTGTCGGACGAAGACAAGAAAATCTTCACGGAAGTGACGCAGGAAGCCGCCACCCGCACCACCAAGATCATCGAGGAACGCGAAAAGGCGCTCGTCGAGGACTTCAAGAAGCGCGGCCTCAACGTCGTGACCGTTGACAAGGCGGACTTCGAAAAGACCGTGCTGGAAAAGGTCACTTTCGAAGAGTTCGGCTACGCGAAATCCGATTGGGAAGCCATCCGCGCCATCAAGTAACGCGGATCACGCCAACGTTCGCGCGGCTCGCGAGAGCCGCGCCTTCCCTTCGTGAAACTGGATCGGATCCATGTCGACATCCCCGGAAATCCACACTCAGGTGACCCCTGAGGAGCTTGCCCATACATTCGACGAAGCGCCCGTCGATGTGGACCTTAAAATCTATGCCTTCGAGGACTGGGTCACGCTTGCCCTGTTCTGGGTGATGACGGGCTGCGTCTTCCTGCAGTTCTTTACCCGTTACGTCCTCAACGACAGCTATGCCTGGACGGAGGAAATCGCCGTCAATTGCCTGATCGGCGTGGTTTTCCTCGGCGCCGTCATGTGCGTACGCATGTCGCGCCACATTCAGGTGGACGTTCTCTACCACTACTTGCCGCCACATGTGACGCGCATCATGGCGACGTTGGTCGACATTATCCGGGTCGGTTTCTTTACCTACGGATCATGGCTGATGTGGCGGTACATGGAAATCGTCGAGGGCGAGGAGATGGTCACCGTAAACCTGCCCCGCAACATCGTCTTCTACAGCGTGCTGGTTGCCTTCGTGCTGATGCTGCTGCGCTCCATCCAGGTTTTCGTCGCCAACATGCGCCGCGGTTATTCGGTGCTCGAGCGCCCCGAAGAATTCCAGAACGCCGAGGATTGATTTCATGCTGCTGCTTATCGGTTCGTTTCTTCTCCTGATGGTGCTGGGTCTGCCGGTCGCCATCTCCATGGCAACCTCGTCGGTCCTCTACATCGTCTTTTACAATGTTGCGCCTGACATCATCGTCGCGCAGCGGCTGATTGCCGGTGTCGAGAGCTTCCCGCTTCTGGCCGTTCCCTTCTTCATTCTTGCCGGCAACCTGATGAACAGCGCCGGCGTGACCGGCCGCATCTACTCTTTCGCAGTCGCGCTGGTCGGCTGGATGAAAGGTGGTTTGGCGCAGGTCAACATCATCGGTTCGGTCATCTTTTCCGGCATGTCCGGAACGGCGCTTGCCGACGCTGCCGGCATCGGCACGATCGAGATCAAGGCGATGAAGGACCACGGCTATCCGATCGAGGCCGCCGTCGGCGTTACCGCGGCATCGGCAACGCTTGGTCCGATCTTCCCGCCATCGCTGCCTTTCGTGATCTACGGGATGATGGCCAACGTTTCGATCGGCGCCCTGTTCATGGCCGGCATCGTGCCGGGCGTCGTCATGACGGTGCTGATGATGCTGACCGTTGCCATCTTCGCCTATGTGAAACGCTGGGGTTCCGATACGCCGTTCAGCTGGAGGAATATCCTCAGCGCATCGACGGAGGTCCTTGTTGTGGCCATGGTGCCGCTTGGTATCTATCTGCTGACGCTGACCGGGCTATCGCTCAACCTGTCGATCCTGATCGCGCTCGTCGTGCTTCTCGCCTGCGACTGGTATTTCGACTTCTCCGCCGTCATGGCGCTGATGACACCTGTCATCCTGATCGGCGGCATGACGATGGGTTGGTTCACGCCGACCGAGGCAGCCGTTGCCGCCGTGCTGTGGTCGCTGTTCCTCGGCCTCGTGCGCTATCGCACCATGACCCTCAAGTCGCTTGCCAAGGCAACGTTCGATACGATCGAAACCACGGCCTCCGTGCTGTTCATCGTGGCCGCGGCCTCGGTCTTTGCATGGCTTTTGACGGTCAGCCAGACGGCGCAGCTTCTGTCGACGGCGATCACCAGCCTGACCGACAGCAAGTGGGTGTTCCTGATCCTCGTCAACCTTCTGATGCTGTTCGTCGGCTGCTTCCTCGATACGATCGCCGCCATCACCATCCTGGTGCCGATCCTGCTGCCGATCGTCTTGCAGTTCGACATTGATCCGGTGCATTTCGGCCTGATCATGACGCTGAACCTGATGATCGGCCTCTTGCATCCGCCGCTCGGCATGGTGCTGTTCGTATTGTCCCGCGTCGCGAAGCTTTCTGTCGAGCGCACCACGATGGCAATCCTTCCGTGGCTGGTGCCGCTGCTGCTCGCACTGGTGCTGATCACCTTCGTGCCGGCAATCACGCTGTGGCTGCCAACGGAAATGGGCCTGATCCGCTGATACCGACACCCATTCCGCGCCGGCCGGCCCGGCGCGGAATGACCGATCGAAACGCACGAAACGAGGCTATCCCCATGCTTACCCGCGTCGTCCGCCTGCATGGCAAACGCGATCTCAAGGTCGAGAGCGAGGGTTATGGCGCTCCTCGACCCGGTGAAGTGCTCCTGCGCATGGCGATGGGCGGCATTTGCGGCTCTGACCTGCATTATTACCAAGACGGCGGCTTCGGCCCGATCCGCGTGCGCGAACCGATCATTTCCGGACACGAAGCATCCGGCTTCGTCGAAGCGATCGGAGACGGCGTTTCCGGTCTCAGCGTCGGCACCCTGGTCGCCGTCAATCCTTCCCAACCCTGTGGCCAATGCCACTATTGCAGTCTCGGCCAACCGATCCACTGCCTCGAAATGCGGTTCATGGGCAGCGCCATGCGCCTGCCGCACGAACAGGGCATGTTCCGCGATCATCTGGTCGTGCCGGCAATGCAGTGCCATCCGGTCTCGGCAGATGTTTCGCCAGCCGAAGCCGCCTGCGCCGAACCGCTGGCAGTCTGCCTTCATGCAGTTTCCCAGGCCGGCGATCTCAAAAACAAGCGCGTGCTGGTGACCGGCGCTGGACCGATCGGCCTTCTGACGGTCGCAGCCGCCCGGTATGCAGGCGCTGCCGAGATCATCGTGACGGATCTCGCCGATGCAGCGCTTGCCCGGGCGCCCGCCATGGGCGCGACCGATACGGTCAACGTCGCCGAAAACGCGGAAGCGCTTGCGCCCTATCTCGAAGGCAAAGGCACGATCGATGTGGCCTTCGATTGCTCTGCCGCCGGCCCAGCGCTTCGCACCGCTCTTGCAGCCCTGAAGCCGCGGGGAACTCTTGTTCAGGTGGGCGTGACGGGAGACGTGACGATCCCGCTCAACATGCTGGTCGGCAAGGAAATCAACTGGCGCGGTTCGCAGCGCTTCGATCGCGAGTTTGCAGAAGCGGTCGATCTGATTTCTCGGCGCGCCATCGATGTGCGGCCAATCCTTTCGCATACCTATCCACTCGAGGACGCGCTGAGCGCCTTCGAACAGGCTTCGGACCGTTCCGTCGCCTGCAAGGTGCAGATCGCACTTTTCGACCATGAAACGGGAAGAACAGAATGAAGCATACCTGGCGATGGTTCGGACCGATCGACAAGGTCTCGGTGAGGGATGCGGCGCAGGCCGGTGCGGAAGGCATTGTCAGTGCCCTGCACCACATTCCGACGGGGGCAGTGTGGCCGGCCGACGAGATCGAGAAGCGACACGCGGAGATCAAGGCCGGCGGTCTTTACTGGGATGTGGTCGAAAGCGTGCCCGTCTCGGAAGAAATCAAGACACAGACCGGCGACTGGCGCGCCCATGTCGCCAACTGGCAGGAAAGTCTGCGCCGCCTTTCGCAAAGCGGCATTCGCACAGTATGCTATAATTTCATGCCGGTCCTCGACTGGACCCGGACCGACCTGCGCTGGGAAACCCGGCACGGCGCGAAGGCGATGCGCTTCGACCTTACCGATTTCGTCGCCTTCGATATTCATATCCTCAAGCGACCGGATGCAGCGTCCGATTATCCCGACGCCCTGAAGGACAAAGCGGCGACGCGATTCTCCGAGCTCGCGGATGACAGGATCGCAGCGCTCGGCCGCAACATCGGTGCGGGGCTGCCGGGATCAGCGGACGGATACTCGCTCGACCAGCTTCTGGAGAAGCTGAGGACCTACCACGGCATCGACCGCGCAAAACTCCAGTCGAACCTCGTCGATTTCCTCTCGCAAGTCGTGCCTGTCGCCGAGCAGGTGGGGATCAACATCTGCGCTCATCCGGACGATCCGCCGTGGCCGCTGCTTGGCCTGCCGCGGATCCTTTCGACCGAAGTCGATTACGCCCATATGCTCAAAGCGGTCGACAGCCGCGCCAATGGCGTGACGCTGTGCTCGGGTTCGCTTGGCGCGCGTGCGGACAACGACCTTCCCCGGATTGCCGAGCGTTTTGCCGACCGCATCCATTTCGTCCATCTGCGCAATGTGACGCGCGATGAGGACTCCTTGCCCTGCTCCTTCTTCGAAGACGAGCATCTCGAAGGCGGTACCGACATGGTGGCGGTCATCGCCGCCCTGTTGAAGGAAGAAAAGCGGCGTCATCGCGAAGGACGTGAAGACCACAGGATTGCCATGCGGCCGGACCATGGTCAGGAGATCCTCGACGATCTCACCCGTGGCGCCCAGCCAGGCTACCCAGCCATCGGCCGGCTCAAGGGACTGGCAGAACTGCGCGGCATCGAGCGCGCGCTCAGCCATCCGGAATTTGGAGCAAGAGAATGACCCTGCAGAGACTTTCATCCGCCACGGTGTTGCCTGAAACCGTGACCGGTCCGCCATTCGACCGCACGAAACTTCGCCCCGGGATCGTGCATTTCGGGCTCGGTGCCTTTCACCGCGCCCATCAGGCGGTCTATACGCAAAAGGCGCTCGAGGCGGAGTTTGGCCCCTGGGGCATCGTTGCGGTCAATCTGCGCTCGCCGGAGCCGGTCAAAGCGATTGGCGAACAGGACGGGCTCTACTCGATCACCGTGCGCGACACCGAGGGCGATCGTTCCGAGGTGATCGGTTCGACCGTCGACTGGATCTGCGCTGCGGACCAGCGCGACCAGGTTCTGGCCTATCTCGCCAGCCCCGACATCCGGATCGTCACACTCACCGTCTCCGAAAAGGCCTACGGGCTGCATCCGACGACAGGCGGCCTCGATCCCGATCACCCCTCCGTTGCCGCGGATCTTCAAAACCCGCAGGCGCCGGTCGGCCCGATCGGTTTCATCGTCGAAGGGCTGGCGCTTCGACGCAACCTGGATGTCGCGCCTTTCACCGTGCTCTGCTGCGACAATCTTCCGTCCAATGGCAAGATCCTGCGGCGGCTGGTGCTCGACATGGCAAACCGGCGCGACCCGGCTCTTGCCGAATGGATTGCCGAGAACGGTGCCTTTCCCTCCAGCATGGTGGACAGGATCGTGCCCGCCGCCACGGAAGAAACCCGGCAGCGCGCATCCCGACTGCTCGGCGTCGAAGACGCACTGGCGCTCGATACGGAGCCGTTTCTGCAATGGGTGATCGAAGACGAGTTCGTCTCCGGCCGACCGCAATGGGAAGCCGCCGGCGCCCTCTTTGCCGTCGATGTCGAGCCCTATGAAAAAATGAAGCTCCGGCTTCTCAACGGTTCGCATACGCTGCTTGCGCATCTGGGCCTGCTGGACGGGCTGGAATGCACACGTGACGTGATGACGGTTGAACGGCATGTTGACGATGTCGAGCGACATCTCAACACCGTGGTCAAGACGCTCGACCCGGTCCCGGGCATCGACCTGTCGGCCTATATCCAGCAGCTTCTGCAACGCTTTGCCAATCCGACAATCGCGCATCGCTGCGCGCAGATCGCGATGGATACGAGCCAGAAGATCCCTCAGCGTATTTTCGGACCCGCAGTTGAGGTTTTCGGCCAAGGCGAGGATGGGGCGGCCTATGCGCATGTCGTCGGCGTGTGGCTGGCGGCCGTTTGCCGGCTACAGGACTGCAACGATCCGCGCCGCGACGAGCTTCTCTCCGCCGCTGCACGGAGTTCGGACGAGCACCCCTCGGCCCCGTTTTTCGAGATCCCGGGCCTGTTTCCGCAGGCTCTGATCGATTCCCAGGCATGGCGCGTGCTGGTGGATGCGGAAATGAAACAGTGGCGCTAGGGCGTTCCTCCGTCTGCTAGAACGACAAAAAGCCCGCACTCGGCGGGCTTTTTGCACTTCTGAACGACAGCAACGGAATACGCCGCCATGGCTAGAAGCCGAGCGCCATGCCATCCTTGCGGCTGTCCGACCCGCCCTCGAGCAGGCCGTCGCGGATGCGGATGGCTTGACTGCCTCCGATCGGGCTGGTGACGATCTTCAGCACATGGCCTCTCGCTCCAAGATCTGCCCGCACCGCCGGGCTGACGGTGGGCTCGAGTTCCAGCACGCCGCCGAAGCCGAAACTGCGCGGCACGTCCATGGCCGCCTGCAGATCGAGGCCCCTGTCGATCACGCCCGACAGGAAGGCCGCATGACCCGCTGCCTGGTAATGGCCGCCCATCACGCCAAACGGCATCACCGTTTTGCCATCCTGCGTCACCATGCCGGGAATGATCGTGTGCATCGGGCGCTTCGACGGGCCGATCGCATTCGGATGCCCCTCGATCAACCGGAAGGATGCGCCACGGCTGTGGAACAGCACGCCGGTCTTCGGGTCGAGACGCGTCGAGCCGAAGGGATGGAAGATCGAATTGATAAAGGAAATCGCGTTGCCCTGCGTATCGACGACGCAGAGGTAGATCGTGTCCTTGTGTTCTGGCTCGTCCCACAGAACCGGCGGCAATGCCTTCTTCATGTCGATACGGCTGCGGAGCGTCGCAACGACTTCATCGGACAACAGTTGCTCAGCAACGCCCGCGCAATGGTCGGGGTCTGCGATCAGGGCGTCGCGGTGATGATAGGCGATCTTGGTCGCCTCCGCGTGGACATGGATCCGATCCGCCTCGTCCATGGCGGCGAGATCGAAGCCTTCGACGATCTTCAGGATCAGCAGCGCCGCCAGCCCCTGTCCATTCGGCGGGCACTCGTGGACGTCGAAACCCTTGTAGCTGGCGCTGACCGGATCGACCCAGTTCGCGCCATCCTTGCCGACCGCGAAATCCTCAAGCGTGTGCAGACCACCGAGCGAGCGCAGATGGGCAACCATCTTTTCCGCCGTTTCCCCTTCGTAGAAGGCGGCAGCCCCGCCTGCAGCAATCTCCTCGAGGCGGTCTGCCAAAAGCGGCTGGCGGATGACAGCGCCTGCAACGGGCGCCTTGCCTTCAGGCAGAAACACCGCAGCGGCGTGGCTGTCGCCGGCGATAACCTTTTCATTGCCCTTCCAGTCCATCGCGACACGAGGCGTGACGGGAAAGCCGGAACGCGCATAGCCGATCGCGCGCATGAACAATTGCTCGAGCGGTAGAGTTCCATGATCGGTGTGGAGACGGCACCAGGCGGAAATGGCACCCGGGACGGTGACCGAATGCGGGCTTGTCTGGGGAATCTCGCCGTTTAAGCCGAGCTCTGTAAGGGCTGCAACGGAGGCGGCGGCAGGCGCTCGGCCCGAACCGTTGAGCGCCTTGACCGCACCGCCCGCAGGTGCGTAGAGCGAAAAGCAATCGCCACCGATACCGGTCATCAGGGGATCGACGACGCATTGGACGGAGACAGCCGCAATCGCTGCGTCGACAGCATTGCCGCCATCCTGCAGGACTTCCAGACCGGCTGCGGTGGCGAGCGGATGCGACGTGGCAATCATCGCGCCGGTCGACAGGGTCGACGGGCGCCTTGCGGAAAAGAAATCGAAATCAGACATGTCATTCCTTTGTTTCACTGACAGCCTGTCATGGCCTCAGCGCCTACGGGTCCAAACGTCATCATATTCGGAGGGGATGTCGGTCAGCGGCAAACCTTTCGGCAGGCCGCCGCCCTTGGACGGTAACCTCCATCAGGCAATCGGCTTGCACGATAGTGCAGCGAACGGCAAACCTGCAACCTCAAGGAAGGAAAGGCGGTCTCGCAATTTCGTTTGAGCACTGAAACCTGCGCCCGTGCAGCTATGTCTTAAGCCCTGGCAGAGGCTAGCAACACGAGCGTCGCTCGAAGAGTTTTCAGCATTGTCTGAGGAGAAGCCCAGCAAAACCGATCCCATCCGGCGTCACCCGTCTTGGCACACACGGCGTATCGGTCGTCGATACGGTTCGGTTAGGCCACAAATGCAAAACACCCGCAGCTTATGGCTACGGGTGTTTTTCGATAATGATGATTTGGTTGCGGGGGCAGGATTTGAAC